>NZ_KE384504.1:0-202243 GCF_000426165.1 Streptomyces sp. TAA486
TCGGCTTGAAGCCCGTCTCCCAGGAAGCCAACGTCCGGGCCGTACTGAGCAAGGTCGAACTCGGCGAAGCGGACGCGGGCATCGTCTACAGGACCGACGCCGCGACCGCTCCCGGCAAGGTCGACGCCGTCAGGATTCCCGACGACGAGAACGCCGTCGCCTCCTACCCGGCCGCCGCCCTGAAGTCGTCGAAGAACCCGAAGGCGGCCAACGCCTTCGTGAAATGGCTCAGCACCCCGGAGGCGCAGAAGCTCCTGCGCGACGCCGGCTTTCAGAAGCCCTGACCCGGGCGACAAATCTCGGGGGCTGCCCGGTGGCACTCGTCCGCGGGCAGCCCCACGCCACGCCCCCGAGGCCGTCTCGTTGCACCGCGAACGTCCCGCCGGCAGCCCACGCAACAACTGGCCCGGAACAGTCCGGGAGATCACCGCCGTCGGAAGCCGCCTCCGCGTCGTCGTCGCCTCGGACCACGTCCCTGACCTCGTCGCCGAGATCACCCCGCAGGCCGCGGCCGAACTCGAAGTGGTCGACGGGACTTCGGTGTGGACCAGCGTCAAGGCCACCGAGATCACCCTGGTCACGCGGTGAGGACGGACGGGCCCGCTGCGACGATGCCGCGATCCCATCCGGCACAAGCATGCCGATCGTCGACGCGACGGCGCGCGCACGCTCCCAGCGCCGGCCCTGGCGCTCAGGTCACTTCAGCGCCTGCTTCGCCTGCTCGCGGTTCTCCTCGAACTCGTCGGCGTAGCTCTGCGCGTCGGAACTCTCCCAGTAGGGACCGCCGTTGTAGCGGGCGGCCAGCTCACGGTACTGCCCCGGTGTCATCTCCTCGGCCGGCACGTCGAAGGAAGTGTGGGCCTTGAGGTCCGCCATGTGCTTCGCGGAGATCAGCAGGTTCTCGCTCGGATCCTTCAACGAGGTTGTCAGCTCGTCCCGTTGGTCCTCGGTGAGGTTGGCCGGGTCGTACCCCAGCGTCTCCGCTGCACGGCGGACCTGCACGGCCATCGGCCCGTAGGAGGTGTTGTCACGGTCGCCGGCGAGCGGTCCGGGGAGGTAGCCGGGAGTGACCGGGCTCCAGTCCGACTCGGCGGTGTGCCGCAGCCACTGGGCCACGTCGTCGGCGACGTAGGGCTTGCCGCCGACCTCGACCCAGGCGATGCCCGCCACCATGTCGGGAGGCAGACCGTACGCCCGCGCCGCCGCCTTGATGGCGGCCTTGTTGGCCTCGATCCACTCCTTCCTGCTGCCCAACGCATCGGTCAGCCAGAGGCTGTCGACGTCCGGCACGCCATTGCGGTGGCTCCGCAGATCCCGGAGCAGCGGCGACACCCTCTCGTCGCCGATCGTCGGCACGCTCCCCTTTCCCGGGGCGCTGCCGGGCAGCCGTGCCAGCCCGGTGCCCGCTGCCTCGACCTCCTCGGACGACAGGACGTTCACCTCGGAGAGCAGGGCCGCCGCGTCCATGCGTCCTGTGCGGAAGCCGGGGATCAGCTCCTTGGCACGCCGCAGCGCGGCCACGCATTCGCCGCGCGGGCCCTGTTCGGCGTGGAGTGCGGCGCCGAACGCCTCGGCGGCCTGCTCGTAGTGGCGGTCGGCCTCGTCCACGATCTCCGCGCGGTCCACGCCCAGTTCGGCGAACCAGTCGAGCAGGCTCGTCGAGGACCGCAGGTCCTCCCAGCGGCGCATCGGCTCGGTTTCCTGCGCGGTACGTGTGATCGGGACCGCCCCTCTGGAGATCAGCCCGGTGAGCCGGTCCTGGGCTTCGCGCCCGAGTCGCAGCTTCCGTCTGGCGTCCTCGACAGCCCGGGCGTACGTCAGCAGCGCCTTCGACGCCGCTTCGTAGCCGTCCAACAGCCCCTGTACCAGGCCCTTCACGTCCTTCAACCGGCCCTCGTGGCCGGCATCGGCATCGCTGCTCCATTCCACGGACTCCGCCCTTTCGACGGAGGGCCCGACGGAGGCGAGCAGAAGGCGCATGCGCTGGTACTCGGCGGCGTTGCGCTCGATGAGCCTCGGGTCGCAGTGCTCCAGGAACTTGACGTCCTCGTAGTACGGCACGGCGGTCAGCCCCCCTTCGGGCGCGACGTACGCGGAGGAGTCGGCGAAGTCCTTGAGCTCCGCCGCCGTACTGCCCTCCACGGAGGTGCCGTTGTCGTTGGTGGACCCCAGCAGAGGGGACAACACCGTCAGCAACGCCGCGACGTCCCGGCCCCGTTCGTCGGCGACGCGGGCGAAGTCCACCACCGCCGCGGAGACTTCCGCGTGGGAGCGCGGCACGCGTGCCATGGTGCCGATGTCCCCGTCGAGGCGCCCCCGTTCGAGCAGCCGGGCGATCTCCAGCGGCGAATGCGCGCCGGCGTCGCCCGTCTTCGACTCCGGCTCCGACTCCGGTACCGCGCTGAAGCCCTCAGTCATGCGCCAACTCCCCTGGTGGCCGCGGCTCAAGAAGGCTCAGCGTAGGCACGTCGTCGACCCGCCGCCAGCCTCTGTGTGCGCGCACAACCCACTGATGCGCCACCCCACATGGGACGTGGCCAAGACTTGCCGGTACTCCGCCGTCATCCCCGGGTAGGTCCACCCGTGGACGCACCGAGGGCCATATTCGGGGGAGGGCATCGTGCGTGAGTGGGTGCGAGCTGAGGACGGGCGAGCGCTCCGGGTCGAATGGGCGGGGGATCCGCACGGGCAGCCGGTTTTCCTGCTGCACGGCATGCCCGGTAGCCGCATGGGGCCGCGGCCACGCGACCTGGTCCTCTACCAACGGCGTACCCGGCTGATCTCCTATGACCGTCCTGGCTACGGCGGTTCAGACCGGCAGCCCGGGCGCCGTGTCTCCGACGGCCCGCGCGATGTGGTGGCGGTCGCGGACACATTGGGGCTCGACCGGTTCGCGGTCGTAGGCCGGTCTGCGGGTGCCCCGCACGCCCTCGCCTGCGCGGCTCTGTTCCCGGAGCGGGTGACGCGGGTAGCGGCTCTCGTCGGTCTTGCCCCCGTGGACGCCGAGGGTCTCGACTGGTTCGCGGGAATGGCGGAGTCGAACGTCGACGACTTCCGCACGGCGGTCGCGGACCCGGAGGGTTTCGCACAGCGGATCATTCCGCGCTCAGAAGCTATCCGCACCGACCCGGCCCGCCTCATCGAGGCGCTGCGAGCGGAATTGACCGACGACGACCTGCGCGTCCTGTCGGACACAGGACTCAGGTCGATGCTGCTTCGTACCTACGGGGAGGCAGTGCGGCACTCCGCCTATGGCTGGATCGATGACGCATTGGCACTGTGCCGCCCATGGGGCTTCGACCCGGCAGAGGTCAAGACGCCTGTGCTGCTGTGGCACGGGCGCCGGGACGTGTTCTCCCCCGCATCGCACTCGGCATGGCTGGCAGCCCGGATCCCCCGCGCGCACGCGGTCCTCGACCCGGCTGCCGCACACTTCGCCGCGCTTCAGGCTCTTCCCGCAGTGCTGCGCTGGGTGGTGGACAGCGCGCGGGCATGAGACCACGGCAGCCTGGCACCGACAGGAGGCGTCCGTCCCGCCCCGCACCGGCGCGACGTACGTATGCGGCCGCGTCCGGCAGCGCCGGCCTTACACGGCCAGCGGCTCCAAGTCCCTGTAGATGCGCCGCTGTTCCGAAGCCACACGCAGGATGCCGTTGTCCTCGCCCAGCAGCATCCGCAGTTCGGTGAGCGCTTCCTCACGCATGCTGTGTGCCTCACCCGTGCGGCCGAGAGCGGCCAGCGTGAGCCCATGATTGGTGATGATGCCGAGAGTTTCCGGATGATGCGGGCCCAGTCCGCTCCGAAGCGCAGCCACAGCGGCCGCCTCGATGGCCAGCGTCGCCTCCAAGTCTCCTGCGTCGGCAAGTGCGTTGGCGTAGTTCACGCCGCAGAACAGTGTGTGAGGATGCTGCGCTCCGAGCACCTCGGTCATCCGCTCACGCGCCCGTCGCAGCACCTGGGCCGCCTCTTCCGCGTCACCGCACCCCCAGTGGAAGACTCCGAGGTTGTTGAGGGCGGCCTGGGTGTACGGGTGCTTCTCACCAGGCACCTTCATGTACTCGGCCAGTGCCTCCTCGGCGACGCGGCGCGCCGCCTCGCGTTCGTCCGCGGCGAAGAGGTCGGCGGCCAGGTTGAGGTCGCAGGCCAGGCTGTCGGGCGTGGGCGCGGTGTACTGGGCGCGGTACTGGGCCTGTGTGGCCTGGGTCAGGCGCCGCGCGTCCTCGAACTTCCCGTCGCGACGCAGCGACACCGCGAGCGATTTGGCGCAGGCGAGGGTGCCGGGGAAGGACTTCCCAAGTATCCGCTTGTGCGATTCGTACGTCCGGGAGAGCAGCGCCGTGGACTCGCCGTAACGGCCGACTTCCCGCAGGTCCCGGCCGAGGGCGTTGGCAGAGGCGAGGGTGTACGGATGGTCCGGGCCGAGGACTTCCATACGCCGGTCCAGGACGTCCTGGTCGAGCGCGCGCGCTTCGCCGAAGCGGCCGACCATCCGCAGGGCCAGCGCCAGGTTGTTGGCGGCGGACAGGGTGCGTGGGTGGGAGTCGTGGAAGATCTGGCTGAACCCGTCGTGCGCCTCGCGAGCGAGCTCGACAGCCGACTGGTAGGCACCGAGCGCAGCGAGGTCGCTGGCGAGGCTGGAAGTGGTCACGTAAGCGTGCGGGTGGCTCTCACCGAGGACGGCTTTCTGCCGGTTGAGCAGGTCGGTGTCGATCTCCCGGGCTTCGACGTAACGCCCTTGGGAGCGTTGGATGTTGGCGAGCTGCCCCCGCAGATAGAGGTACTGCACGTCGTCTTCGCCGAGCAGCCCGCGCCAGTCCTCGAGGAGATCCTCCGCGAGCAGGCGGGCGCTGGGGAAGTCGCCGCGCTTCCACAGGTACCGGACGCGGTCGATGAGGAGCCTGCGTGTCTCGGACTCCTTGCAGTGCCGGGCGTCGCTGGCACCCAGGTGGGGCCAGATCAGGTCGAACCGGGGCCAGGTGCCCGGATCGTCGATGGGTTCGTCCTCGTCGGGCCTGATGCCGGACAGGACGGTGTGCACGACGTGCCGTGCCTCGCGCTGTTCCTCCTCCGTGAGCTGCGAACGGATGATGGCCTGGACGAGGCGATGCACCTGGATGCTGTTGCCCATCTGGTCGATCTTCGCCAGGGCGAATCTCCCGATCTCCCGGATGATGCGCCCCAGGACGAGTTTCTCCTGCAACGCAGGGTCGTAGGGCTTGAGCGCCTCGATCATCTCCCGGCTGTAGAGCAGCTGGTTGGAGATGGGTTCCGGCGCCAGGAACGCGCACAACTGCAGCAGACGCACGGAGGCCGGTGAACGCTCCTTGAGGCGTGCGATGGAGACGTTCCAGGTCGCGGCAACCGACTCCGGGTAGCCGGGTGCCCTGTTCATGAGGGCGAGGACCTCGACGGTCTGAGCCGCGAGCTGTTCGAGGTACTCGTCGACCGGGGTGGCGGTCTCGGCCAGCCACGCCGCGGCCTGCTCGACGGCGAGTGGCAGATCGCCGAGTGCTCCGGCCACCTGCTCGGCCTCGGCGGGACTCAGCGCGGGGGCACGCCGGGTGAGGTGCTCGACGCTCTCCTCGCGCAGGAACACATCGACGGGAAGGGATGCTCCCTGCTGTGCCCAGGCCTGGTTGCGCGAGGTGACGAGGATGTGGCCGCTGCCTTCGGAAGGGAAGAAGCGGGTGAGCTGAGCCGGGTCGTCGGCGTTGTCGAAGACCAGCAGCCACTGGTCGGTCGGGGTGCCGCGGCTGAGGAGGCGGATGGCCTCCGAGCATGCGAGGGCCATGTCATCGGCAGGGGCTCCGAGCCGTGCGGCGAGTTCGGCGAGCGAGGCGACGACCTGCTCCGTCTCCTCGGCGGATATCCACCACACCAAGTCATAGTCGGCGAGGAACCGGTGCACGTACTCGATGGCGACCTGCGTCTTGCCGACTCCTCCGAGGCCGTAGAGCGCCTGCGGCTGCGGCAGTACGGCGGACACCCCGCCTGCGAGCTGGTCGCGGAGCTGATCGAGGACCTCGTCACGTCCGGTGAATGTGGTGTTGCGCAACGGCGCGTTCCAGATTCCTGGGACCTTGCCGGGGAAGCGAGCCCCGGTGCCCGCTCCTTCGAGAGCCTGCGGCACGTGGCCGACGCACCGCAGCAGCGCAGCGATGCACTGCTGCTCATCGACACGGTTCAGATCGACGGGATTGTGGTCCAGGTACGCGGCAGGAAGCCGTGCGTCCTCGATGCGCAGCGGGTACAGCTGATGGTCCGGTCCGCCGGCGTCGGCCTCCCGCGTCAGGGCACGCCATGTGGCCTCCGCCCAGCGGGACTTGAGGAACGAGGGTGAAAGCAGCACCAGGGTCCGGGCATCGACGGCCGTGGTGGTCGGTGCGTCCTCGGTCGTCTCATACGAGAGGTCCCGCTGCGTGACCTGGCATCCCGCACGGGTCAGTACTGCTTCGATCCAATCGGCCCACATCCGGTTCTCGGCCACGTACACGAGCGTGACTTCGGTGGTGGGCGTGTGCGGGCGGCGCCGCAGGAAGGCGTCCCGGCACCGCAGCCGCACCTGCTCGGCCACCGGTGGAAGCGAGGTCACCTCTTCGTCGGTGAGGACCGCGGTCAAGCGCTCGAAGGAGGAAAGGAGCGAGTTCGCGACGCCCGGTTCGTCGCCGACGGTGGCGAGGGTCTCCTCGTACGCGTAGTACGGCCGGTAGGGGATCTCGACGGCGCCCCAGTAGGCGGTGAGTTCTTCCCCGGTCAGCCCTCTGGGCAGACCGTCGAACTTCAGACGGGCGAGCGCGCGTCCAGCGTCGACCTTCTCCTTCTCCCCCTCATCGATACGCATCGGCACCGGCAGGACGCGAATGGGACGGCCCCGGTACCCGGACTCGACGCTGCGGGCTATCGCGGCGGCACCGTCCAGGGCCTGATCGGAAAGCGTGAAGCAGTCGACGAGCAGGTCGGGCATGTGGATGGTGCATATGTCTGCGTTGTCCGACAGCCCGGTGCGGGAGTCGATGAGGATGTAGTCGTAGTGAGCCTTCATGTCGGCGCGCAGCGCGTCGAGGAACAGGCCACCGCCGAGCCGCTCGTAGAAGTTGTCCCACTCGAACGATGACACGCTCGCGGAATACTCACGGTTCTGACGGCCCGCCGAGAGGAAGTCGAGGGTCGCCCGGGACGGGAACCGCCAGCCGAGCCGCTCGGGCGAGAGGGAGACGACGTGCGGTTCGACGCGTGCGTACTCCTGGTGCCAGGGCCCGTTGCGTGGCCCTTTGGTGGTGGCCTGCCAGCAGTACTCGGTGATGATGTCGATGACGCCGCTGGTCGCGCCGAGCACGTTCGGGTCCAGGAAGGGGTGAAAGAAGCGGTGCAGGCCCGGCGCCTCCAGGTCCCAGTCCACGGCGAGGACCCGCTTCCCGTTCGCGGCAAGTATCCAGGCGGTGTTGGCCATCGCCATGGTCCGCCCGGTGCCGCCTTTGTACGAGTAGAAGGTGATGATCCGGCCGTCGCGAGTTGCGGTCATGCGGATCCTCCAGGCGCAGGTGGTGGTTGGGGCGTCTCTGTCTCCGGCTCCCACAGCGAGGGACCGGTGAGGCGGGGGCGCGGCAGGCGCTCCCCGGCCGGAGGGTTGGCCTTGGCGTGGCTGAAGAAGCGGTTGGTGGTCTCGGCGACGACCTTCGGCAGTACGTGACTGAAGGCGTCGAGCGTCGGCACTCCGTCGACGGCGGTACGGCAACCGGAGAGCCGGCCCCGCTCGGTGAGGGTGGGCAGGGTGTCGGCGACACGTCTGAACAGGCGCTCGCCGACCTCGCCTTGGCTCTGCTCGTCGCCACGGCAGCGCGGCACGAGCATGCTGGTCCATGGCTGTACGGCCGCGTCGTATGCGGCGAGGCGCTGTCGCCGCCCTTCGTCGCTGAGCGCCCAGAAGTCGAGCAGGAGGATGTGCGGCCGGTCCGCGCCCGCCGGTGCGTCGGCCAGGGTGTGCTCGTCGAAGTCGGAGACGGTCAACTGGTAATCGAGCGAACGGATTTGCTCGCTGACGACTCTTGTGAGCGGGCGCGTGGTCTCGTGGTGGTACGGACCCCAGTCCTGCGCCGTCGTCCCGTACGGCTCGGGCGTACGGCGCTCAGGCACCGTGTAGCGGGTGGGCGCAGCGACGGTGACGTGGATGGAGCGGGTGCCGGTGCCGTGCGGTTTGAAGGCGCTCGGGGTGGATTCGTAGTCGAGGGGTTCGCACGGCGGTGGGGTGGACGTGAGCGCCACGTCGACGATGCGGCGCGCAAGCCGGAAGACGGCCTCCTCGTAGGCGTCGTGCAGACGCTTGACCTTGATCAGCCCGTAGAAACCGTCCCGTGCGTACTCCGTGCCGTACTCGGCGTGGTCGACGTGGATGTGCCTCGCCGGCTCCGGCAGGTCGTCGAGCGGGACAGGCGTCCATAAGGCGGGCACGATGGCCGAGAAATCGCCCTGCCCGGTCCGCCGCGCACGGAGCACCCGTTCGTTGAACGCGTACCACTCGCGCCCGCACTCCATGCTGCTGAAGTACCGGGGGGCGTACAGCGGAACGAACACGCGGCAGCCGGCGAGATTCTCGCTCAGCTTGTCCGGCCAGCCGTCACCCGTGCGTAACTGCCGGTCCATGAACCCGGCGTGCGCGGCACCCGGCAGTGTCGTCAACTGCAGAATGTCCCGGCACAGATCCTTGAAGAGGACGTGGACCCAGTGATCAGGGTTCGGCCCGTCGGGGTCGGCCGGTGTATGCGCGTAGCTAAGGAAGAAGTACGGGCCCTCCCCCGATTGTTGCGGCATGCGTCGCGTCTCGTGACCCGCTGACTCCATGCACCCCCCTGGCCCCGATCGGATACCTAATGTGCCCGATGGTCTCCGGGCACGTGCCGCCCAATTCAAGACATTCGCGGTCGGTGCTCAGCCAAGTCCCTGCACGCGTGGTCAACCGCGTCGCAAAGTGCGAACAGTGAGACGGCCCTGCCGTGCAGCACACGACGGGTGATGAGGCGCTCGGGCATTCGCGATCCGACGGCCGCGAAGTCGCTGTCGTCCAGGACGACGTCCTGGTAGTCGATCCATTTCCCGTCGGCCTCCCCTACGACACAGCGGTAGGTGCGCATCGGGGGGTCGGGCCACGCCCGGTACTCGGCGAGGTGGAACGCGCTGCACTCCCCGAATCCCGTTCGCAGCAGCAGCACTTGTGAGTCCACCGCGTACAGCTTCCCGAGCGGCGACCTCTCTCCCAGGTGGCAGTGCGGGTCGTGCCCCTCGACCAGTGAGGCGGCCCGCGGTCCGATCGCCGCGAACGACGTCTGCGGATGTGCGCTGCGGTGGGCCCCTGGTGCGCAGCGCACGTACTCCGAAAGGGCCCCTACGGTGGGGCATGGCGTCCGCCACGGGTCGTACGGCGCCATCGCCGCCCGGTCGGCCTCGCGTTCGGCGTGCGACATATGGGCGGTCCGCTTGAGGTAGGCGTCCGATGTATCCGAGTTCTCCGGCGTGAAGGTGGGGACGACCAACGTGCCCTCGGGCCCGAGGACTTCATCGAGGGCGCTGTGAACAACGGCCGGGGCCAAGCCGCTGCCCCCCAGGGAGGCGTGAACGAGCAGAGTGGATCCAAGTTTGATCCCCAACTCGGTGAGGAAAGCGGCAAGTTCCTGAACTGTGCGGGGGGTGCTGTGTTCAATCACCGTGCAGCTCACGGAGTTCGGCCTCCACGCTTTCGGCGACCACGTGCCCGCTGCCGGTGAGATGGCCGGGCTCGATCGCGTCGAGCGCCGTGCGTGCGGCTGCCCGGGCACGGTCACGGTCACCTGAGGACCCCGCGAATGCGGCTTCGCCGGTCAACCGGTCGGCCTCGTCCAAGAGGTTCTTGGCCGGGCTTCCGACGAGCGAGAGGTCCGTGCACTCGCTGAGAGCGCGCAGCCGCGCCCTGCGGCAGGCGAGGAATATTCCGAGTGCCAACTCCTCCGGACCGGTGTCGATTCCGACGCCGAGGGCGCCTTCCCCGTGCCGTCCAAGGTGCACCCCCGCACCCGGCAGGAGCGGGGTCACTGCGGTGATGCGGCTGGTCTGCCCCGGCACGCGCGAGTCGAGGATGCTCCGCGCCTCCCGCCAGAGCCGGGCGAATCCCTCCCGCTCCGGCACCGTGTCGAGTGGTCCCGCCTCCGGGACCGCGAAGCAGCCGCGATAGGGATCAGCATCGTCGAGAAGCACGCCCTCATCGAGCACGGGCAGCGGACGCCACGTCTCCTCGTCCGCAGAGAGCTCGACGGTCACCTTCACACCTGACGACACGTACCAGAGGTCGAGCGTGCAACCGTCCGCGTGGGTGACCACCTCGATCCGGCCCTCGTCCGGCGCCATCGAGCGCTCGCTCCCCCGCCGGGTCTCCTCGACGGACAGGGTGCCGAGTGACGGCAGGTGTAATTGCCGGCCTTGACCCTGCCACGCCACTCGCACCTCCGAGCGAGAGCGCAAGGCCGCGGCCACGGCTGTCGCACCGAGCCGCTCAGGGCCGCTGCCTCGGCCTGCCGCAGCAGCGAGAAGAGAGGCACGGACGTAGGGGTAGCCGAGCAGGGCGTCCAGTTCCGCTGCTGCCGGTGAGTCGTCGAGCGTGGTGAACGCCTCCCACACCGACTCTTCGCGCTCGAGTCCGGCGAGCAGCGTTCGGTTCAACAACGACTGCTCATAGGCGAGTTCATCGTCGCTGTGCACCACCGGCGACAGCTCCCACCTGGTGATGCGCTGGGCCACACCCTCGATGAACGCCTTGAGGTCCGCGCAGTAGACCGATGGATTGTCGAAGCCGTTCTCGGTGCTGTAGCGGTGCGCATACAAACCACCACCGCAGGAGGCCACCACCGGGCAGGTGCGGCACGCGTCCGCAAGCCCTTCGATGCCCGACTGGCGGGCCCGCACACCGGGGTGGGCAGCCAGCGTCTCGAAGCCGTGCCGGAAGACGTCGTATCCGGTGGCAGCAGCACCGTCGTAGGCCGTCTTCAGCGAATCGGCCTGCTCGAAGCTGCCGTCGGTCTCCACCACGGCCAGGTCGGTAGGCGCGAGGCCCAGTGATTCGGTGAGACTCGGGCCGCCCCGCAAGGTGGACAGGACGGACTCGAAGAAACGGACGGGTAGGGACTGTCCCTGCTCGTCCCACCGGTCGAAGGCAGCCAACAGCCAGTCGGCATAGGGCGTTTGCCCTTGCCCGGTACTCACCCCGGACCCGTCCGGGGGCCGGTCCCAGGTCGCGTGCGGGAGCAGATAGTCGATCCGGGGAGGGTCGAGGGAGGTCAGGGCGTCGTGCACCGAGTACGGATCATTGGCCAGGTCCACAGTGCACAGCAGACCCAGGTACAGGTGGCGGAACTCGGTCTCCCTCAGTAGATCCAAGGAACGCAGTACCCGGTCGTAGCTGCTCCGGCCCCGGCGGTCCCTGCGGTGCCGGTCGTTCGCAGCGCGGTCGCCGTCGAGGGAGACCCCGATCTTGACGCCGAACTCGTTGAAGAGCCCTAGGTGGGCGCGATTCAGCTGGACGGCGTTGGTGTGAATCCGCAGGTCGAGCGATGTCACCGGTGAAAGGTGGGTGACCAGGCGTTCACAGATGCCGCGAATGCGCTTGGGGCCGGCGAGGAGCGGCTCACCACCGTGGAGGATGACCAGCACTTCCTCAAGCTGCTGCGCTTTCGCGTACTCGGCAAAGCGCCGCGCCACCTGGTCCGCGGTCTCCTCGGACAGGACCCTCGGCAGGGAGGCCCAGGTGGAGTCACCGTGCTCATAGATGTAGCAGTGATCGCAGGCGAGGTCACACCTGCTGTGGATCTTGAGCACTAATTGACGGAGCGCAGCTGACACGCGCTCACCCTAGGACGAGCCAAGGGAAAAGTTTAAGAACCAAACACCTGGGAAGTATCAGGAGTCTTTCCGAGCAGCAGTGACGCACCGCTCCGGACCGGCGAGCCCCAGTGTGGCCGTCGACCCGCAGACGATCTCAAGAAGCCGCTCAGACGGCCGAGTTGAAGGTGGGCAACTTGACGGGCGTCAATCCGGAAGCCTGCAGCAGCCGACCGGTGGCCCTACGGGCAGCGGTGGTGCGTGGGTCAATCACGGCGAGAGCCACCGGCCGCTTGGTCGCAGCGGCGGCGGTGTTCGTGACCACACATGGCTTCATGGCGCTGCCCCGTTGTTTTGTGCTGAAGGAAGGACTCGTTGATCCGCATCCTAAGGCCTGACCCGCCATCGCGCAGCCGCCGGGGACGGCCACTTCACCCGGAAGCCGAGGGAAATCGGGGGGACGCTCATGAGTCATATAGCGCCACGGACGACCATAGGCGCACGGGACCTCGCGCCGCTGTTCCTCGTCAACGATCGCCTCGCGGTGAGCCGCCAGGACGAGGCGATGAAGACGGTCCGATTACAGCTCTCCCTCCTGCTTCTGGCGACGTTCGTCTCCGCGGCGGGGCATTGGGCCGGATGGGCCGCCGGGGCCTGGCTGGCTGCGGTCGCGTACGCGCTGGCGCTGGGGTTCGGCGTGCACGCGAGCCGGAGACGAGCCCGCGTGCACTACCACGCGCACCGCGCTGCGGCGGAGATGGTCAAGAGACTGTGCTGGCTCTACATGGCGAGAGGTGGAGAGTTCGGGGCCGGCGCCCCGAACCCGGAAGCGCTGTTCGCCACGCGCCTCGAGGACGGGATGCGTGAGTTACGCAAAGCCGGCTGGGACGCCGCACGCTGTGGGGCGCAGCCGACCGGGGAAGGGCAGATAACGGAAGTGATGCGCGCGGTGCGGGGCAAGTCTTTCGTGACCCGCCGTGACATCTATCTGCGGGACCGCGTGCAGGAGCAACTCGCCTGGTACGGCGGCAAGTCCGAACGCTCGCAGCGCTCGGCCGCTGTGTGGTCGGGAATCATCGCCATGCTGACGTTCCTTGCCTTCGCGGCCACGCTGGTCAGGGCGGTCGGTTTCATAGGTGATGACCTGACCGGGATGTGCTCCGCATGCGCGGCGGCCGCTGTCGCCTGGAGCGAGATGCGGCGGCAGCAACCACTCACGTATGCCCACCGGCTGATCTGGCAGGAGCTCAGCCTGGTCGAGATCACCATGCAGGAGCTTCCGCCGGAGGAAGGGGAACGCGGCGAGGAGCAGTGGGCGCAGTCCGTGGCGGAAGTGGAGCGACTGGTGTCGCCGCAGCACACCGACTGGCTGGCCCAGTTCGGCGGCTCGTAGCGCCGCACCGCGTCGTCAGGTGCGGACGGTACCCGGCGGCCAGATCACGGTGACCGAAACGTTTGCATCACGCGCATGCGCAACGATCTGCGCCGTGCCCCCACGGCCGCGCGAAGGCCGGCCGTCCCATACCGCGATGAGGTGATCGACCCTGTCGACGATCCACCGGCCGGCCGCCTCGTAAGCCTCCGGGCTGCAGGTGCGGTAGGGCATGTGAACCGTGTGCGCGCATGCGCCGAGGAGCGTCCGGTAGCGGTTCACGGCTTCGTCGCCGCCCAGGTGGTCCTCGTAGTCGTCTGCGGGAAGCACGGCCGTGAGGGGGATGCGCATCTCCAGGGCAATCTGGCCGAAGAGCTGGTCGGCTCCATCGGCGAGACAGCTCAGTGCCTCGTCCGCCGGCGCCTTCAACTCGGCCGCAAGGCGGTGCACGATCTCGGACAGTGCCGACTCAGGAATGTTCCGGTGCCCGGTGATGCCGATCCGCGTCATGGCGTCTCCTCGCTCGGCTCTCGCGGCTGGTCTCAGCGGTCCCGCCTCACACGCGCCTCACGACCCCGCCGGTTCGGTCGTGGCCTGTCGGTGACCATGAGCGCGGGCGCAGCCGTGGAACGCTGCCGTGAACCTGGGGTCGAGCAAAGCGGGTAGTGCGGGCCGCTGATGCCAACGTCGCGGAATTCGATCCGCTTTTCCATACACCCAGAGGCAATACTTGCCTCACATCAGACTTCACGGCAGAAAAGGCAAGATCCCGGTCCGACGGCGGTCGTCGGACCGGGATGGCGTGAAAGTGGGCGCGTGCGGTCCCGCACTTACGCCGCCCGCCTCTTCCCGGTGTCACGGGTCGCCCCCTCGGAGAAGGTCAGCGGCACCTGCTCGACGGGGATCTTGCCTTGCGTGCGTCCCTGGAGCTCGGGCGGACGGTAGTCCGCGTCGTTGCTGTAGCGCTCCGTGGCGGTGTTCGAGAGGTACTCGCATCCGTTCGCCGCTCGTCCGACGGGGCGGTGCAGCTGCCCCATGAGTCGGTTGAGGCCGGTGAGCGAGTCGTGCAGTTCGCCCATGCTGTCGGGCTCGAGTTCGCCGAACGCTTCCTTCTTGAACTCCAGCCCGTACCGGCGGGCCTGCTGCACCATCCACAGCAGCGCAATGTCGGACAGCCCCGTCTTCTCGTAACCACCGCCGACGTCGCAGTGCACTCCGCTGAACCACACCTGTTTCAGTTCCTGGCCGCTCTTGGCGGCTCCGGGCTGCTGGTGCCACAGCGTCGGGGTGAACGGCGCGCGCTGTTCGTCGACGGCCAGCGCGTGGAAGGCTCCCTTGATCCAGCTGCTGAGCTCGGTGTCGTGGAACGCCCACCGCCGGTTGAACGGGGCACCGGTCGGGATGCCGAGGGCACCGACCGTGTCCCACACCCCGATGAAGTGGATCCCCGTCTCGTGTGCGTGCGCGCCGCGGAACAGCTTGGAGGCAGTGCTGGTCGGCTTCTCGGCCCGGTCGCGGTACAGAGCCCACGCCTCCTTGACCCGGTGGGCGCTCTCCCGGCGCAGGATGCCGGAGTTGCGCACCAGGCCGGCCAGGCTGCGGGCGGTGAATGCGCCGCGGCTGAAGCCGAAGAGGAACAGCTCGTCACCAGGCTCGTAGGTGTCGACGAGGAAGCGGTAAGCGTCCTGAACGTTGCTGGACAACCCCATGCCGAACGCGCCGCCGCGCCACCGCTGCCACGGGCGCAGGCCGACGCCGCTGCCGTAGTACACGCGCTGCGCCGCCCCGTCAGCTTCCGTTCGAGCTGCCAGGGCGACCTTGGTGACGTTCGTCGTGCGGGGCTGGTCGGCGAAGTTCCATGTGCCGTCACAGCAGACGATCAGTTTCCTGGCCATGGCATCTCCTTCCGCGGAGAACTGCGGCAACGACGGCGTCGACGTCGTTGCCCGGCTCTCGCGGCGCGGAGAGCGGGGGCCGCGAGGCTGGCGGTCGGAACCGGATTCGACGATCGCACGGCTCCGACGGGCTCGCCATTCGGCCCAATGGAGCGTCCGCGGCCCCGCACCGCGGCGGCACGCGGCTTCCTCTGCGCGACGTCCACGGCGGGCCGATCGCACGGGCCAGGCGCACGGGCCAGGCGCACGGGAGGGCAGCCTTCACCGATACCTGGTCCCGTCCCGGACAGAGGGTCGGTGGAGCGGGAACTCAAGTCGGCGCCGCGCTGCTTCGGCAATGCCCGGCCGCCTGCGCCACGTCAACATGGGCAGGCGGCCAGGCGTCATCGGCGTGGGAGGCGACCGCCTGAGTGCCGCACGGCACCCCGCGGTCGCCCGGGAGGAGCAGCCTCAGGCTGCGGCGAGTTCCCGTTCGCTCCCGCTTCCGGGTTCGGCTTCGACCTCCTCCCGGATCCGCCGGCAGGTGCGGCTGATGAGCCGGGAGACGTGCATCTGCGAGCAGCCGAGTTCGTCAGCGATCTTCGTCTGTGTCATGTCGCAGAAGAAGCGCATGTAGAGGATGCGCTGCTCCCGCTCCGGCAGCCGCTTCAGCCGCGGCTTGACGGACTCGCGGTAGATGACGTGGTCGAAGCCGGGTTCGGTGCGGCCGAGAGTGTCGGCGAGGGAGTATCCGTCGTCGGCGCCCGGCAGCTCGGCGTCCAGAGAGAGGGTGCTGTAGCTCTCCAGCGCCTCCATGCCCACCAGCACGTCCTCCTCGGACATCCGGGCGTGCTCGGCGATCTGCGCGACGGTCGGGCTGCCCTCACCCGTCGTCAGGCTCAGCTCGCGGCGGCTGGTGCGGACGCGGTTGCGCAACTCCTGTACGCGCCGCGGCACATGCAGCCCCCACATGTGGTCACGGAAGTGCCGCTTGATCTCACCGACGATGGTCGGGATCGCGAAACTCTCGAAGGCCTTGCCGCGGTCGGGATCGAAGCGGTCGACGGCCTTCACCAGACCCAGCGAGGCGACCTGCTGCAGGTCCTCCAGGTTCTCTCCGCGGTTGCGGAACCGCTGTGCGAGACGCTCCGCCATCGGCATCCACGCCTCGACGACCCGCTGCTTGAGCTCTTCCTTCTCCGGCCCCTCGGGGAGCACGACGATGCGGCGGAAGTCCGCCGCGGTGTCGGGGGCGTCGTGGTGCGGGTGACGGGCACCCTTCGTGCGCATCTCTACGGCTGACATCGTGCTTGTGTCCTCTTCCCTCCGGTACTGCGTCCAAGCGGACACCGCAGGAGAAGGACACAGGCGGGCCGGACCACTTCATGGGTCCGAGGGCGAGACGGAGTCCCGCTCCCGCGGATGTGCCTTCTTGCCGAAGCACTGTCGGCCCGTGTGCCCCGGTCTGCCGGCAGCAAACGTCAGCGATGCGAACCGAGTTGTACGTTCTTCCGGCGCGCCACCACCGGCCCGCCACGAGGCGCCCTCGGGCAGCCCGAGCAACAGCTCCCCCGCCGGACGACCGCGACCGGCAGGCACCCGCGTCCCGTCGGCCGCCGTCGTGTGTGCCGGCCGGATCAGGCCGCGTGACCGCCGTCGACGTTCCGTGTCCGTGTCCGTGATGTGACCGGCCTCGTCACTGGCGACGTACGCGACGAGCGCGGCGACTCGCCGGGCCGCAGGGACATGGCCGTTGCCGATGCCCCGGGGAGGCGAGCCGACGTGCTCGTCGGCCACAGCGGCGAGGACCCACTCGGCCTCACTGCCGTGCCGATCGCAGCCCCCGGCCAGGAAACCGCTGGCTGCGGTCCGTTGCCGCGTGCTGTGCTGGCTCGCGTGACGTCTTCCCCGCCGTACCCGTCGTACGACGACGCCCAGCCCTCCGGCGATCCGCCGCCCGAGGCGCTCGCTTGGGCCGCCGGGTTCCTCGGCTCCGGAACGGGTGCCGGCGTGCGCGCCGTTCGCGCCTTGGGCGGTGGCAGCCACGCCTCCACTCACCTGCTGCAGGCCGCCGATCCTGAACGGCAGGCCGTGCTGCGGCGCTTCCCGCCCGGCGACGACTCCGCCGCCCGCGAGGAGAAGGTCCTGACGGCGCTCGACGGCCTGGGCGGTTTCGCCCCGCGCCTGCTGGGTGTCGATCCGCACGGCGAACGGTGCGGGCTGCCGGCCGTCCTCATCACGCGTCTGCCGGGGCGGGCCGACATCACCCCGGCCGATCCGGACGCCGCCGCGGCCGCGCTCGGGCACGCCCTCGCCCGCCTGCACGCACTCCCCCACGCCCGGCTCACCGGGTTCCGGGACGGCATGACCGCCACCCGCAGCAGCACCGGACCGGCCGCCGCGGCGCTGGACGGTCAGCTCGAACGGCTCGCTGCCCAACCGCGGGTGCTGGCCCACTTCGACTACTGGTCGGGAAACGTGCTGTGGCAGGACGGCGCGCTGACCGGCGTGATCGACTGGGATGGTGCGGGCCTGGCGCCGCGCGGGTTCGACGTCGGCTGGTGCCGGCTGGACCTCGCCCTGCTGCACGGCCCCGACACCACGACCGCCGACACGTTCTGTGCCGCCTACCAGGACGCGGCCGGCGCCCCACTGCCCGATGTGGCGCTGTGGGACCTCTACACGCTCGCCCGTTCCCACCGCACCGTGGAGACCTGGGTCCCCAACTACGCCGGTCTCGGCCGCACCGACCTCACCGGCGGGGAGCTTCGACGGCGCCACACCGCGTGGACGGCACGATGTCTCGCTGCCGTCGGCGGGACCTTCTGACGAAGCCTGTCCGGCATCGGCCAAGCCCTCAGGCCGATCTGAGTATCCCGACGGATATCCGCAGGTGCCGGGGCGGCGTCACGCTGCCCGGCATGGAGTACAACCAGCCGCTCGCGCACTGCCCTTACTGCCTTGGACCGCTGGGGCAGGCGGAGCAGAGAGAGGGGCATGCGGAAGGGCCCGCCAAGTGCCCGTACTGCGCCCTGCCGTTGACCGGCGAGGAGCACGACGAGGTGCGGCGGATCGATGCGGAGTTGATCGGTCTGGAACAGCGGCGCACCGCACTTCACGGGCGGCGGCAGACCCTGCTGGCCGGGCTGCGGGCCGCGGCACAAGGGGCTGCGCAGGGTGCTGGGCAAGGCACATCGGCCCAGGGCGGAGCCCCGGGCGGTGCCTTCAAGTCCTTGCCGGCGCACGGACCCGTGCCCCGGTCGTGGGCCGCGGGCCGGGCGGAGACCTCCTCGTACACCGCACGTAACGTCCTGCTCGTGCTCGGCGGTCTGCTGCTCACCGTCGCCGCGCTCGCCTTCGCGCTGCTCAGCTGGGGCGGCATGGGCGTCGGCGGGCGTGCACTGGTGCTCGGTGGGCTGACCCTCGCCACACTCGCCGTGCCGCTGTTCCTGTTGCGCCGCAAGCTGGTGGCCACCGCCGAGTCCGTCGCCGCTTTCGGTCTGGCGCTGTTGGCGCTGGACGCGTACGCCCTGCACGAGGTCGCTTTCCCCTATGCGGAGGGCCTCGGCTTCACGGCTGCCAGCGCCGCGTTGATCGCCCCGCTGTGGGGCGTCTACGGGCTGGCGCTGCCGGCACCCGGGCTGCGGCTGCCGCTGCCCTTCGCCGTCGTAGTCGCCCAACTTCCGCTGCCACTCTGGGCGTTGACCCTGGACGGGACTTCGGACCGGTCGGTGTACGCGCTCGCCGCGGCGCTGCTGCTCACCTTCGCGGCGGACGTGGCACTGGCGGTGTCGCGGCAGCGGGACGGCATGGGCAGCCGAGCCACCGCCCGACCGGTACGGCTGACGGCCGCCGTGGCGGCGGTGCCCGTGGGCGCACTGATGATGGGCGTGACGCTGTCGCAGGAGACCAACGGCGTTGCCGGGGCCGCACGTTGGAGTGCCTTGCAGGCAGTGGCCGCGACGGTGCTGCTGTATGCGGGGCAGCGGCAGCCGGCCCGTCGGTTGTCGGGTCCGCTGGGTACGGTCGCCGGGCTGGTGCTGATCACGGCGCTGGGGGGCGTGGCGTGGGCCCTGGCAGGGGCCGGGGACACGGCGGACCCGGACTGGCGGATGCTGGTGTATCTGCTGTGCGCGATGGGCCTGTTGGGCGCCGTGCTCATCCTTCGCGTGGTGCGGGGGCGGAGCGCACCGCAGTCGGCCGGACTCGTGGTGGCGGCCGCCGTCGTGCAGTGCGTCGCGCTGGTGTGGGTGCTGGTGCCGATGGCGGAGGCAGTGTTCGGGCCGTTGTACTTCGTGACGCGAGTGTGGGAGGGGCCGCCGCTCGGCACGGTCCGGCAGGCCGTCGGCAGTCACCACGAATGGACCGGCTCTGCCGCCACGCTGCCGATCCTCCTGCTGCTGGCGCTGTCGGTGCCGCTGCTCGCCGGCGGGCTCGGCCGCAAGGCAGGCGACGGTCAACAGTCCGGTGCTGACGGCGCGTTGAGCCGACCATCGGCCGCCGGATCGTCTCGCGGCCTCCGCTGGGTGGTGCCCCCGGTGCCGGTTCGGCCCGTGCTGCCCGTACTGTGCGCCACCGTCGGCGCAACGGTGCCGCTGGCACTCGGTCTGCCGTACGGGGCGACCGTGACCGTCGTCGCCGCGCTGGCCATCGGCCTGCTCGCCGCCGCGGCCACCGTGGCGGACGCCACGACCGGCGTCACCGCACTGCTGTCCGGCCTTGTCCTGGCCGGCACCGCGACCGGCTGGGCGCTCGCTCAACAGACCGCCACCCTCACGGTGTTGGCTGTGTTGTGCGTGGCGTCCGCGGCGGCCGCGGCCTGGTCCCCGAAGGGCGGCCCTGAACGCCGGGCCACTCTCGCGGCGTCGGCCGTGGCGTTCGCGGCCGGGCTGGCCGGCGCGCTCGCCGCGGCCCTGCACTTCCCTGCGCACCAGGCCGCGTTCGCAGTGCTCGCGGTCGCGGTGGGCACCGTGCCGGCGGCGGCCTTGCTGCGCGGCGGTGCGGATGCGACAGCGCCCGCGGCACGGAAGGCGATCTCGCTCGCCGTCGAATGCACGGGATACGCAACGGCGTTGGTCGCGCTCCTGCTGTGCGCCCCGCACCCCGGCACGCTGTGGCTCGCCCTCGCCCTCTGCGCCGTCTCCGCCGCGGGCGTCGCCCTCCGCGCCGACCGGCGTCCCGGCGCGGGCCATGCGTCGGCGGCTCTGCTCGTACTCGCCACGTGGGTACGGCTGTTCGCCTCCGACGTCACCACCCCGGAGGCATACACACTGCCCGTCTCCGCCGCCCTGCTGCTCGTCGGATGGCTGCGCAGGCGCCGTTCGGGCAGCGGCGACGCGGCGGCGCCGACCCGGGTGTCGTCGTGGTGGGCGTACGGCGGCGGGCTCACCTTCACCTTCGTGCCGAGCCTGGTCATGGTGCTGAGCGACCCGCACTGGCTGCGCCCGCTGCTGCTGGGCACGGGCGCGCTGGGCACCACCCTCGCGGGCGCCCGGTGGCGCACGCAGGCGCCGCTGCTGCTCGGCGGGGCCACCCTCGCCGCGGTCGGCGCACACGAACTCGCCCCGTACGTGGCCCAGGTCGCCTGGCTGCTGCCGCGCTGGCTGATGCCCGCGCTCGCCGGGCTGCTCCTGGTCGTGGCGGGTGCCACGTACGAGCGGCGGCTGGAGGAGGCGCGACGGCTCAAGCGCGCCTGGCAGCGCCTGGGGTGAGGGCGAGGCGGACGTCCATGCGGTTCGAAGGACGTGGACCGTACGAACACCAGCCCCCGTACCGACGTGCCGCGGCAGGTCGGTGCGGGGCTGGTACGGGCTGACTCACATCGCGCAGTGAAGGGCTGTGCCCGGGACTACTGCCGCGGCGCAGCCGGTTGCTGGGGCTGACCGCCGGCCGGGAACGGCTTCGCTTCCTGCTCGCATTCCTGCGGCACGCCGGTCAGCCGGACGCGATACGCACGCCCCGACAGGAGCCGTGCGGCGGCAACGCGGCTGTGTTCAGGGCGTATTGCACCCTTCTGTAGGCCAACCCCACCTCGGGAAGGCGTACTTCGTTGGCGCAAAATCGCTTCGTCGGACCAGGACGATGTCACCAAGGCGATCTACAGTAGGCCCAGAGAGACGAGGGGGACTCGTCTGTTCCTGGTGCACTGCGACCGCTGGACGGACGACCACCATCCGGCGCCCGAGATCGGACAGGCTGACCAACCGTCTCGATTCACCTGCATGTCTCGGGGCACTCCGCCCCTCAAGGGCGGCGAGGGTTCCCCGTCGCCCACCCTGCCGGCGGTGCGTCGGTGACGGGCACGGTCCTGCGCGGACCGGCCACGGCCTCGACCGCATCGGCACGTTTCCGGCGCGAGAGGCAACTCCCGAATCACAGAAGGAACTTGTGGCCCGTCAACCCGCCAGACTTGTTCACTTCCTGTTACCGGCTGTCCGGTCCGGCACGGGATTCCCGGCCTGCTCCCTTCATCACGAGGCGGGAACACCGCAGCCGAAGGGCCCTGCACGCCCGGTCGCGAGAGCATGGAGCGCCGGCTCCCCCGACGGTGTAACCCCCGTCAACTGCCCGCTCTCCGGGCCTGAGGCCGCTCGTGCCGCGCCACGAGCCGTCGGCCGAGAACTCTGCCGGCCCCGCGGCCCCGCTGCGCACACTCCGGCCCGCCGCTCTCTGCCCGGGGAGGGGCTCGCCCTGGCCCGCCGCATCGAGGCCGGCTGCACGTTCGTCAACAGCCACTCGTCGGAATCCCTGGACCTGCGAATGCCCTTCGGCGGCGTCAAACAGAGCGGGATCGGGCGGGAGTTCGGCCTCAGCGGCCTGTCGGCCTACGTCGAGGACCACAGCATCCGCCGCCTGAAGTGACAGGGCTCGGTGACACCACCCTTCGATCCGTCGGCCGCGAAGGCGCCGGCCACTCAGCGCGTGAGGTCCATGCGCTGCGTGCCGATGACCCACAGCAGCCGGAGCGCCTCCTCGGAGGGCGAGCCGGGGTCGGTGGCGTAGATCACGACCTGCTGGTCGCGGTCGGTGATGGCGAGGGCGTCGCAGGTGACGGACGACCGGACCCACCAGCGGATGCTGGAACGTCTTGCAGGTGATCACCGGGCGTGGTCAGGGGTGATGGTTCCTCTCCGCCGGATTGGAGCCCTGGACCGATACTCCCTGGTCGATGCGTCGACCATGCCGGTAGTGTCCGGCACGTGAGGTGAGTCTCCAGCGGCGCATTGCCGCGCCGTCCACGAGGTCGAATCAGCCGCCGTATCGGGCGGTTCCTTCGTTGTTCCTGGAGACGCTCACCCATGACGCACCACACCACCCCATCACCATGTCCTGCGGCGGGTCACCGCACTGACTCGGACGTCACCTCGCCCTCCTCATCGGGCACCAAGCACCCCGCAGTACCCCGCAGTGAAACGATCACTGCCGCCCTGTTCCTCCACTGGGACCTCGACAACGCCGAGGTCACTCCTCTCATGGGGGGCATGAACTCCGCGACCTGGCACGTGAAGAGCCACGGTGACGAGTGGGTGGCGAAGGCCGTCCCTGACGGGCCCCCCGCAGAGCAGTTCCGCTACGGACTGGACCTGGCCTCGCGTGTCGAGGAGTCCGGCATCCCTTGCGGTGCGCCGGTGACGTCGAAGGACGGCCGACGGACGGTCGGTACCGTCGGCCACGAGTTGGCGCTGTTGCGACGGGTTCCGGGAAGGGAGTTGGACGGTCGCAACGAGGGCGACATGGTGCTCATGGGCGTCACCCTCGCCCGCGCCCACCAGGTGCTCGGCACCGAGTCCGTCACCGAGGACCAGGCGTGGTCGCGCTTCGACCTGCTGGCCGGAATCGAAGACACCGCCGTCCTTCATGCACGTCCGTGGATCCGGCCCGCGGTCGAAAGGGTTGTCACGCGGCTGCGCCGGCTCCGTCCGGAGACGCTGACGTGGGGCCCCGTTCACGGCGACCCGGCTCCCGAGCACTTCCGGCTCGATCCTGACACCGGCCTGTGCGGTCTCATCGACTGGGGCGCCTCCAGTCCTTGGGCCCGGATGTACGACTTGGCCACGGTTGTGATGGACGCCGGCGGCCCGGACGCTGCCCGTCCCCTGATCCGGGCATACCTTGAGCACGGGGCGCTCTCCCCTGACGAAGTCGGCCAAGCTTTGCTGCCGCTGCTGGACTTCCGGTACGCCATCAACACCTTGTTCTACGCCGGGCGGATCTTGCGCGACGATCTGACCGGCGTCGCGGACCGCGCGGACAACGAGGAGCGTATGGAGCAAGCACGTCGGTGGCTTGTCCGCTGAACGGAACGTGCTGTCACCGAGTGTGCTCGCCGGGGGATACCGGGCCCAGGAGGCGCCGGCCCCTGCGGCCACGTTCGTGGTGGTCACGTCGCAGTAGCCGAGGGCCTTCGCGATCACGGGGCGGTGCGTGCGTCAAAAGGTGACGAAGAGCTGCTCGGCGTGCGTGCGGGGGCGTCGGCGGCACGAAGGCCGACGCGAAGGCATTGAGGCGTCATGGGCTCACCTCACTTCGGACCTCGATGACTCATCCATCCACCTTCGCTGCTGACCGCCCGTGTCCGGCCCTGTTGATGGCGGCACACGAGTGCGGCGAAGTGCGCCGTTGTCTGTCGCTGTTGGCGTCCTTGTTGGCGTATGCCAGGCAAGGTCAGGTGCCAGGGGGACCGGCAGCAGCCGGATGCCGGCCGTTCGTTGTCGGCGGTACACGTTCACGGTCGAGCAGAAGCTTGTGTCTCCTGCTCGACCGTGGGCGGATCTTGGTGGTCAGCCGGTGCAGCCCGGAATGTTGCCGGGGGGTGCGCAGTTGTCGGGGATGTTACTGGTGACCCTGCTACCGGTGAGGAGTACCTCACCGCCGTCGTCGAAGATGCCGCCGCCGTTTCCGGGACCTGCGGTGGCGAGGTTGGCGGTGACTCGCGTGCCGACGAGAGTTGTCGTGCTCTGCAGGTCGTAGATGCCGCCGCCCGAAATGGCCTGATTGTTGCTGACGACACTGCTGGTGAGGCGCAGCGTGGAGTCGCCGAAGCTGTAGATGCCGCCGCCGAGACCTCCACTGGTGTTTCCGGTGATGGTGGTGCCGCTGAAGGAGGCACTGCTCTCCGGGCCGTTCTCGAGGCCGCCGCCGTCGAGGTCGGCGGTGTTGTCGCGCAGGACTCCCCCCGCCATGGTCATGGTGCTGCCGTTCTCGTTGAGGAGGCCGCCCCCGAAGTCGTCAGCGTCGTTGTCCTCGACCCTGGTCTGGTTCAGGGTGAGCCGACCGGGCTGACCGAGCTGGCCACTGTTGGCAATGCCGCCCCCGTCCGATGTGACGTCGTTGTCCTCGACTCTGCTCTGCGTCAGGGTGAGCGCGCCCTGGAAGTTGAAGAGGCCACCTCCACGGCCGGCCCCGTTGTCCTCGACTGTGGTCTGGGTCAGGGTGACCGCGCCCTCGTCGTTGAAGATGCCGCCACCACGGCCTTCGACGCCATTGCCGCTGACGGTGCCACCGGTCATGGAGAGCGTGCCACCGCTGTTGCGGATGCCGCCGCCGCTGTCGTCGCCCAGCGAGGGTTCCCCGCCGGTGATGCTGATGCGGGTCAGGCTGAGGCTGCCGCCCGCGTTGACTCGGAAGATGCGGAAGAATTCGGTGGCGGCAGCTGAGCGGCGGATGGTGGCACCGGTGGAGACGATGCGGACGTTGCCGGTGATGACGGGGAGCCCATTGTCGGCGTTGTCGATCTCGGTGAGGTCGTAGGTGCAGCCGGAGGCGAGGACGACCTGTTCCCCGGTCATGTTCGCCTGCGTGATGGCGTCTTTGAGGGCGGCAATGTTGTTGCAGGGCACGAAGGTCGACGCGTGTGCCTGTTCTGCGGGCAGAAGTGCCAGCCCGAGTGCCAGGCCGACTGCGGCGCTCAGGCCGCCTCGTCTGAATGCTCTGTACATGCGGAGAATCCCATCTTCCGTGCAGGAGGTGGATGGCTACGTGATCACTCCGGATGATGCTGTGACACCGAGAGGCTGATGGTGGCCGCTGCTGTGGGGCGGAAGGACGCTGAACCACCGGTGCGTCGGTCGCGGATCGGCCGGCCGGCACTGCGTGCGCCGGCAGCCTCCTCAATGGGGGAATGATTCCCGGCCGTGAAAATCAGAGAAAGGACCCACGCCGCCTCCGGGCACAGTCCGGACACCAGGGTGACCTGCAGCGCCAGAAGTCTTCGGCTCCTACGCCTGATCACGAAGCCATCCACCTCTGCACGGAAGAGGCGTGCAGACTACGTTGCGTGACCGAAGTCCGCTTCTCTGATCGGCCATCAGAATGCCCCTCACGGCTCGCGGAACGCCGTGGCCGGGCCTTCGAGTGAGCAGCCAAATCAGCAACCAAGATCAAAAAGGCCCCTCCCGTCGCCGGAAGGGGCCTCTGACCTGCGAGCCGCCTGGGGGAGTCGAACCCCCGACCTACGCATTACGAGGTGTCCGATCTTGTTCCAACACTGTCCAGGGTGATCCTGATATAGGGATGGTCCGCAGGCCAGCGGTCATTGCGGACATCGACAAACGCGTCTGTACACACACGGAACGAAGGTCTATCGAGACCAGAACTGAGACCCGAGGCCGGGTCAGCCGTCGCTCGGGACCGCTTCCAACAGGTTGGGGACTCCACAAGCACTGGCGAGGAGATCAGCGTAGGCAGTCAGGGCAGATCGGGTATCGCGCAGCCCGGTACGCAGTTCATCGACCAGGGGCCACGACTGCTCGTGCTCGCGGCGTGAGCGATCAGTTGGGCGCTGGATCTCCCAGTCCTCCAGGGCAGGGTGCCAGTTTGCCAGCACGGGGCGGATTCCATAGTTGAGCATGGCAACGGCCAGATACCCGAAGTTGTACTGACCGTCCCTCTTGGGCTCGGCCACCTCTGGGCCGTACTTGCGCAGCACCTCGCGTGTGGTGGCGAACAGCGAATAGAGACTGCTCAGCGCCTCGCGGAGCAATCCCTCATCAGCACGCAGAGGCACGACCGAGACTCGGGTGACCAACTCCACGTACAGTTCCCACGCTGCCCGTCGCTCGACGTCGTTGGGCTCCCATGTACCCGAGATCTCCAGAAGCCGCAGATTCAACTTCACTTCCACGCTCTTCGGTACCCGCACTGTCCCCACCTCCACACCAATTCGAGAGACTCGAAAACCCTGGTTACGCTACCGAGTAGGTTCGTCACCAGAACTCCTCCGCACATCCCCGGCCAAGTCATGGGCGTCAGCAAGGACGCTGCGGGAGGCAAGCGTGTCGGGATGATCCTGGCCCAACACCCGCTCACAGTCCGCCAGCACCTCCTCCAACAGGGGGATCGCCCGCTCCACATCCCCCACCTTGTAATAGCCCACGGCGAGGTTGTTGCGGGAGGCCAGGGTGCCGGGATGATCCTGGCCCAGCACCCGCTCACTATCCGCCAGGACTTCCTTCAAGACGGCGATCGCCTGCTCCACATCCCCCGCCTCTCCATAAGCGACGGCAAGGTTACTGCGGGAGGTGAGCGTGTCCGGATGATCTGGGCCAAACACGCGCTCACGGTCCGCCAGAATCTGCTCGTACAGGGGGATCGCCCTCCTCGCATCGCCCGCCTTTCCATAAGCCGCGGCGAGGTTGCTGCGAGCTGTCAGTGTGTTGGGGTGGTCCGAACTCAGCACCCTCTCAGCAACCGCCAGAACCTCCTCGCATAGGGGGATCGCCCGTCCCACATCCTCCGCCATGTAATGGGCAGCGGCGAGGTTGTGGCGGGAGGCCAGGGTGCCGGGATGATCCAGGCCCAGCACCCGCTCACTATCCGCCAGAACCTCCTCGTACAGGGCGATCGCCCTCCTCACATCCCCCGCCTCTCCATAAGCGACGGCAAGGTTGTTTCGGGACTTCAGCGTGTTGGGATGGTCTGAGCCCAGCACCCGCTCACTATCCGCCAGAACCTCCTCGTACAGGGCGATCGCCCTCCTCACATCCCCCGCCTCTCGGTAAGCGGCGGCGAGGTTATTGCGGGAGGCCCGCATGATCGAATGATCCGAACCCAGCACGCGCTGACCAACCTCCACAACCCTCTCCAACAGGGCGATCGCCCGCTCCACGTTTCCCGCCGCGCTATAGGCGACAGCAAGGAAGTTGCGGGAGGTGAGCGTGTCCGGATGGTCTGGGCCCAGCACCCGCTCAGAGTCCGCCAGAACCTCCTCGTGCAGGGGGATCGCCTGCTCCACATCTCCCGCCTCTTCGTATGCGGTGGCAAGGTTGCCGCGGGACTTCAGCGTGCCCGGATGATCCGGGCCTAGCCGGGCTTCGCAGGCTTGCGCCAGGCGTTCGTACGCGGATGCAGCACTGGCGGGTTGGCCCGTTTCAAGGTCGAAACGGCCCAAGCAGTCGAGCAGTTTGAGAGAAGCGGAAGTGTCAAGGGTCTCTGTGAGGGTTCGCGCGTGTGGGATGAGGTCGGCGAGGTCAAGTCGGCTAGGAGACCCATGCACGTCCTGCATCAGCTGGTCGGTGGCCGCAACGGCCGCCTCCCGAATGGCGGGCACATCGCCCAGAGCTTCGGGGTGCAGGGTCAAGCTGCGGCTTACCAAGGCATGAAGGAACCACTCGCCGGCGTCACCTCCGCCCTTGCGGATGAGGGAACGGCGTTGGGCCGCACTGAGAGCGCGGCGGTTGCTGCGCCGGGCAGCGAGATGGCCGCTGCCGGTGAGGGTTGCGGTGATCGCAGTGAGAAGGCGTGTGGGGATTGGGGCTGCGGCAAGCTGAGCGGCGGCGCGCAGGAGGGTGAGAGCATCCTTGTCGAGGTGGCGCAGGCTTCGGGTGAAAGTAGCGGCGATGTCGGCGGTGTGGTCCGTGGGGACCTGAAGGAAGAGGTCGTCGATGAGAGCCTGGAAGGCATCGCCGCGCTGGGTGTCGTCGAGCTCGGCAATCAGGTCGGTGTAGGTGAGGTCGGGTTGGTCCTCTAGACAGCCGCGAGCCAGATCAATCGCCAGCGCATGGTGGCCCAGTCGGGCCACCAGTGTCTGCGCTGCCTTCTTCTCCACCGCCCCCTCAGGCTGGCGCGCACTGGTGAGTAGACGGTGCGCCTCATCCATGGCCAAAGTGTCCACGTCGATGGTGGGTACCTGATAGCCGCGCCAGCGGGTGGTCAGCACTGTGTGGCCGAGCGGGTGCGGGACCGACAGCTCACGCAGAACAGCGGGAGTGAGATATCCAGGAAGATCATCAACGATCCACAAGCAGGGCAACCCGATCTGCTCGATGTGTCGCCGCGCAGCTTCGCGGATCTCTTCCGGGACTATCTGTGTGGGGTCGAGACCGAGCGCCGCAGCGACCTGCTGGTAATGCTGGGCACGCACCTCGGTATGCAGAGCTTCGATGTCGACCACCGTGCTGCCGTGACGGCTGGGTGCCTCGGTGGTTGTCTCGGGGACGTGGCTAGCGGCCGCCGTGAACCAATAGACGCCACCCGGGTAGAACGAGGCGAAACGGCGAGCGTAGTGCTCAGCCAGCAGCGTCTTGCCCACGCCGCCTAGCCCAACGATGCTCGTTAGCCCGGCACCGGCCTCGTCTTGGGTAGCCGGGTATTCGTGGGCGTGTAGCGCGGTGTGTAGCTCCCAGAACTCCGCCACCCGTCCGACGAAACGCTCCGAACCGGTGTGCTCCACGGGCCGCCACACCGGCCGAACGCCGTGAACGGCATCTCCGAACGGGTCACCTGAGTCCATCAGCCGCTCGCGGACACGGTGCACCAGTCGGCTCAGCCCTTCGCTGTCTCCCGGATTAACGTAACGAGGATCAGCCAACTCCACTGGCTGAATGTGTGCAGGGGAGTCTTCAGGGTTCACAACGAGGATCCGCTCACTCGGCCGACCGAGCGCCGTCGCAGCACGGAACGCAGTCAGCAACTCCCACTGACACGCAGGCCGCAACGGATACCTCGCTGAGTAGTAGGCCAAGAACAACCGCGCCCCGGCGAGAGCCTGCCGAATTCCCTTCGTGATGCCCTCGAACTCATCGATCTGGTGCTCGTCCACGAACACCGGCACACCAGCCCCACGCAAGGCTGCCACAAGAGGCAGCGCGCGCTCCCGATCCGCGCGCGCATAGCTGAAGAACACCGCAGCCGGCTCACGAACCGATGAAACCTGCCCAACGCGATCCACGAGCGCCCCCCGAAGCCCCTCGCGCGCAATACCCCTGACGACAACTCAGGCTAGCCAGCGAGGCGTGTCACACTCCACTCGTGTCACGAGCACCTGGGGGCAGGCACGTGCCCGCACACCCCTTCTCGCTCTACAGAGTAGGCCGGTCACCGGAGCTCTTCGGCCCGTCCTTCACTATCTTGCTGGCGACAGCGAGAGCGTCGCGCGTCGACAGCGTGTCGGGATGGTCCGGGCCCAGCACCCGCTCACGATCGGCCAAGGTCGCCTCCCACAGCGAAATCGCCTGCCTCCCCCTCCCCCTCAACAAGTAGGCGTAGCCAAGGCGGTCGCACGTCGACAGCGTGTCCGGATGGTCCGGGCCCAGCACCCGCTCACGATCGGCACGCGTCGCCTCCCACAGCGATGTGGCTCGCTCCACATCTCCCCCCAACAGGCTGGCGCTCCCAAGGCCGTGGCGGGACGTCAGGGTTTGCGGATGGTCCGAACCCAGCACCCGCTCACGACCCGCCAACGCCACCTCGTACAGCGGAGCCGCCCGTCCCACATCCCCTGCCATCTCGTACATGCCTGCGAGGTTGTTCCTGTAGAGGAGCGTGAGTGGATGGTCCGAACCCAGCACCCGCTCACCATCGGCCAGCGTCACCTCCCACAGGGCAATCGCCTGCCTCACCAGCCCCGCCAATGCGCAGACGTGGGCGAAGTTGTTGCGGGCAGTGAGCGTCTGCGGATGGTCGGGACCCAAGACGCGCTCACTGTCGGAAAAGATCACCTCGTACAGCGATATCGCCTGGTCCAGCTCCCCCGCCGACTCGTAGGCGCTAGCAAGGTTGCTCCGGCAGGTGAGCGTGTGCGGATGGTCCGAACCCTTCAGCCGCTCACTATCGGCCAACGTCACCTCCAACAGAGGAGTTGCCAGCGATAGATTCCCCGCTGACAAATAGGCGTAGGCGAGGTTGTTGCGGGCGACGAGCGTATCCGGATGGTCCAAACCCTGCAGCCGCTCACGATCAGCCAGCGACGCCTTCCACAGCGAGATGGCTCGCTCCATATCCCCTGCCGACTCGTAGGCGCCCGCAAGGTTGTTACGGCAGGTGAGCGTGACCTGATGGTTCGGACCCAGCACGTGCTCACACTCGGCCAACATCTGCTCGTACAGCGAAACCGCCTGCCCTGCATCCCCCGACGAGACATAAGCCGCAGCAAGGTTGTTGCGGGAAGTGAAAGTGTCAAGGTGGTTCCGACCTTGCCAGGCTTCACCTGCCTGCACCAGGCGCTCGTAAGCGGCTGCCGCGCTGGCCGGCTGACAGATTTCGCCGTCGAAACGGGCCAAATGCCCCAGCAATGCAAGGGAGTCGAGGCTGTCAAGTGTCTCAGTAAGAGTGCGGGCATGGGGGGTAAGGTCCGCCACGTCGAGCCAGCCAGACCGCTCATGCACGGCCTCCATCAGCTGGGCCGTACCTGCAACAGCGGCCTCGCGAGCGGCGCGCAGCTCACTGCAAGCGCCCGGTTGCAGGGTCAGGCTGCGGCTCACAAGAGCGTGGAGAAACCAACCGCTGGCCCGACCACCGGCTTTGCGGATGATGGACCGACGTTGGGCGGTGCTGAGGGCACGGCGGCTGGTACGCGCAGATGCACGTGCGTCGCTTCCGGTGAGGGCAGCGGTGATTGCGACGAGAAGTCGGCTGGGGATAGGGGCTACGGCTAGCTGAGCGGCTGCGCGCAGGAGGGCGAGAGCCTCCTCGTCGAGGTGGCGCACGCTTCGCATGAAAGTAGCTGCGATGTCGGCCGTATGGTCGGTGGGAACCTGAAGGTGAAGGTCGTCGACCAGGGCTTGGAAGGCGTCGCCGTGTTGCGTGTCATCGAGTTCCGCCATCAGATCGGTGTATGAGAGGTCCGGTTGATCCTCTATGCAGCCACGGGCCAGATCGATGGCCAGAGCATGATGGCCAAGTCGGGCGGCCAGTGTGCGAGCCGCCTCTTCCTCGGTTGCTCCGTCAGGCCTGCAGGCGCTAGTGAGCAGGCGCTGCGCCTCTTCAGCAGGGAGAGTGTCGACGTCAATGGTGGGCAGCTGATAACCACGCCACCTCGTGGTCACCAGTGTGTGAGCACGCGGGTGAGGGGCAGTCAGCTCACGCAACACAGCGGGAGTGAGGTACCCGGGAAGATCATCGATGATCCAGAGGCAGGGCCCCCCTGCCTGTTCGATGTGCCGCCGCGCGGCTTCGCGGATCGCGTCCGCAGAGTGCCGAGTGGGGTCGAGAGCGAGCGCCCTAGCAATCTGCCGATGGTGCTCAGCCCGCACCCCCGTCTGTAAAGCATCAACATCGACCGCCATCTCACCGCGGCTGCTGGAGGCGTCGATGGTCGTCTCCGGGACGTGACTAGCTGCGGCCGTGAACCAATAGACGCCACCCGGGTAGAAAGCGGCGAAACGGCGGGCATACTGCTCCACCAGCAGTGTCTTACCAACGCCACCGAGCCCCACAACGGACACCTGCCCGATAGCGGCCTCATCTTGCGTGGCGGGGTATTCATGGGCGTGTAGCGCGGTGTGTAGCTTCCAGAACTCCGCCACCCGCCCGACGAAGCGCTCCGAGCCAGTGTGCTCGACCGGCCGCCATACCGGCCGAACACTCTCAATGGCGTCTCCGAATGGGGTTCTTGAGTGCACCAGCCTCCCGCGGACAAGGTCCACCAACCGGCGTGCCCCGTCTCCATCGGCGGGGTCGAGGTAGCGGGGATCAGCCAACTCCACCGGCTGGATGTGGGCATGCGACTCCTCAGGGTTCACGACGAGGATGCGCTCACTCGGCCGGCCAAGTGCAGCCGCGGCACGGAATGCAGTCAGTAACTCCCACTGACACGCCGGCCGCAACGGGTACGTCATCGAGTAGTACGCCAGGAACAACCGCGCCCCGGCGAGCGCCTGCCGGATCTCCTGCGTGATGCCCTCGAACTCATCAATCCCGTGCTCGTCAACGAACACCGACACACCCGCCGCACGCAACGCTGCCACCAGAGGCAGCGTGCGCTCCCGATCCGCACGCGCGTAACTGAAGAACACCGCCGCCGGCTCACGACCCGATCCCTGCCCACCCACGAGCGCCCCCCCGAAGTCCTTCCTGCATCCCTGACGGCAACTCAGACTAGCCAGCCAGACGCCTCACACTCCACTAGCGAAAGCGAAGCGCAAGCCCAAGCATTACGAGATGTCTGACTACCTTCCGGCGGTGTGCACCCGTATCCGAGATCGGCGAGACGTGTCAGGTCACCCTCCGTCTCAGACGAGCGTGGACCAACCTGGACGCTGCGGGGACATGCACCAATTGAGACCAGAATTGAGACTGCGGCACTCCCGAGGTCGAGCAACCCGCCTCCCCAGCGCGCGCTTGCTCCGTGTGTGCGTGTTGATCACCTTGGCGGACGGGTACGCGCCCCATCCGCTCTCACGGCTGAGCGGCGCGGTTGCGCTGTCGGTAGGCGGCGGGAGTTGAGGAGTACGAGGGTGACCTGGTGTTTCCCTGGATACGAACCGTAGTTACAGCATGGGGACGGCCGCCGGGTTCGGCCGAAGGTACTTCTGTCACCTTGAGACATTGGTGAAGCAGTGCCTTGCGGGCTTTGGGGGTGAGTTCGAGGACGACAAGGAACCCGACCGGGATGTCAGTGGCACCGTATTCGGCCGGTTGGACACTGTAGCGGGCAGAGAGATACTCCATGGATGCGTTCTTCAGTTCCCTCTTGCACTCAATGACCAGATGGAAGGCACCGTAGAACAGCACAATGTCCGTGCGGCCGGCGCCGAGGTTCTTCACTTCCCAGCGTGGGCTGGTACTGAGCGACGTGTACAGGCGTTTCGCGAGGTCCTTGGCCATGTCGACTTCCTCTGGCGCTTCTTCTGCCTTCGTGAAGGGACGGAGGAAGGGCTCTCCCAGCGCACCACCGGTCTCCGCTTCTATGGACCAGCGGGTGTAGCGCACGAGAAAGAGTAGGAGCTCATCCACACGCAACGCTGCTTCACCGCTGAGGCCCGTGATCCGGTCGATGTCCTCCCGCAGCTTCTGCAATGTGCTGTTGGCGTACTCGCTCACCTCAGACTCCCGCCCGGCCAGAACGGCCAGACTGGACTTGTTGAGATCATCGGCAAGGTCCGGCTCGCTTCGCAGTAGCACTGTCAGGCGGTCTCGGACCTGCGCTGGTAGTGCTAGGGCAGAGGTGACGGCACCGAGCTCGACTTCAAGGGCTTTTGGGCCCTCGGGCCCGCCTCCTGCATGCAGCAGTCCCTGCAGCTCACGAACGGCGTCGCGGGTGTCTTCACTAGTGTTCGGGTCCTCGCAATGGATGGACAGCCAGCGCTCAAGGAAGGCAGAGCTGTCCCCCTGCGCACTGAGGGAACCTAGAAGGCGGGGCTGCAGCAAGTGCGGTAGCGCTGTGGCGCCGCCAGGCTCAGGCGGATCTTCGGCGTAGGGAACGTCAGGCGGCACCAGCAAGTGGATGGTGCGGTGAGCGCTATAGGCCCGAGCGATGGCAGAGATGAGCGCCGGAGGATCCCACCACGGCTCCTGGAGGGCACGAAGAGCGTAGAGGCGGTCCGTGAGTTGCACCCAGGCAGCTGTGGCGTCCGCCCTTGGCTGACGCCAAGTAGGCCGCTCACGCATTCCCAATAGCCTGTATTCCACGACCATCGCGTGAAGCTCGTCCACCGCCGGGCCGGAGATCGTGTTGCCAGCGATGAAAGACAGTAGGGCATCCAACGCGGTGCGGAAGATATGCGCGTCTAACCGATGCTCATAGCGACCGCACCGACTCAGCAACTCCCTCGCCCGCCGCAGCGGTGGGACAGCGCCGTCCATGGTGTCCTCGGCAAGCCCAGTCCGTATGTGCAGCATGGCTAGTTCGAACGCGATGTCGTCCTCGTGAACCTCGAGCGTCAACAGACTCTCAAGCACAGAGGGCACTTCGGCGTCGTCCCAGATCTCGGCTACAGCGCCAAGCGCGCGGACAACACGCTGGATCAATACAGGGTCTGCGCCAGTGCTCACGGCGCCCTCGGCCAAGTCGACCGCTTGCTCAACCAGTTGGCTGCGCACCCGAAGTGAGCGGATCCAGCCTCCCAGGGCCAGGCGCGTCAGGGCCTCCAAGGCAATGCCAGCTTCGGCGTTGCACCCGCCAGCTCGCCGCGTCAGGGCCTGGCTGAGCGGGACAGCCAGCAAGGGGAGAGCCTCGGGACAGGAAAGAGCGTCATCGAGAATGTCCTCCAGCGCGAACGCGTGCTGAAGCGGGATGCTCTCAACGATCAAACCTGCAACCTGCTCCGGGGCCGAAAGCTGTGGCCACTCCTGCAACAGCACTCGGACGAGCAACGGCATCTCGTGTGAAGCTACGAGCTCTTCACGGTCGGCCAGGATCGCCTCCATACCTCCCAAGGCGTCCAGGGTGAGGTCGGAGTCAACCTCGCGCAGGGCCTCTAAATGCGCCAGTACGTGGCTCACTTTCCCCCCTGATCTTGTCGACGGCAGACTTCACCAGAGCGTATGCCCCGGCTGCGCCAGATAGGTTCGGTCAGCGCCCAACGCGTCGGTTAGATAGCCGCCGTGTGCACTGGTAACGATGACCTGCAGGCCGGGGATTTCATCAGCAAGCTGAATGAGCTCTTCGAGCATGCGGGCAACGTCCGCCGGATTGGTCTCCTCGCGCCCAACTGAATCCAGAATGAGCAGCCCGGGATGCCTGGTGACGCCAGCCTCCTGACCGACCCGGAGCAACGCGGCCACCACTGCGATCTTCAAGCGCAGCCGTTCCCCTACGTTGACCTTGCCGAACCGCACAGTCGTACCGCCCTTGGTGACAGCCATCCGGCAACCACCATCAAGCTCCGCACGAGTCAGCTGCGCTACCCCCAGATGCTGGCCTATTCGGGTCAGCTGCTCGTTGACCCTCGCCAGTAGCTCGCTTTGGTCAGCGCCACGCCTGCTCGCTGACACAGTCTCAGCAGCAGTGACAACCTTCAAGCGCCCGCGCAAAGCATCGATCTGCTCACTGAACAGCGCGATCTTGGCGCCCCGGCGCTCGCTGAGCTGTCCGTTGAGCGCAGCGCGCCGCAGCTGGAGTGCCGCGCGGCGTTCAGTCGCGGACGTGTCGATGTGCTCCAGTTCCGTACGAGCCGCCTCTAGAGCGGCCGCGGCTGCGTCCCGCTGCTCCTTGGTTTGGTCTAGCTCAACTTCTTCCCGCGCGAGAGCGTCCTTCAGTTGCAGGATGGTCAAGCGGGTTTGGGTGAGGTCGTCGAGTGATTCCCAGTTGCCCGACTCACCAGCGGCGAGGAGCTGTTGCGGGCTCTCGTGAGCAGCCGGCACGCCGATCGGTTCCTTGTCCGGCTCCAGGTCTAGATCGCTGTCACACAGTGAACAATGCCCCGCTTTCTCGGCAGCCCACCGATCAGGGGTGACGTCTGTTTCGCACCGCGGGCAGCATGTGGGCTTGAGCGCGTGCCAAAAACGCCGGGTGTGGACTGCCTCTATGAGCGCGGTCTCATCAGCTTCGGCGGACTCCAACAATCGGGAGGTAGCCCCATAGGCTTCGCTACGCTGCAGCCACACGGCGTTGGCCTGTGCGTACCTTGCCGAGGCATGCTGCAGGTCAGATGCAAGCTTGCCGAGCTGGATGGGATCGAGAGCGGCCGGAACTGCGGCCAGAGCGGCGTCGACCTCCTCGATCTCCTGGTGAAGCCTCTCCAGGCTGCCGCTGTGCGCGGTGCGCATCTGTTCGGTCTGCCGGGTCAGCACCGAGACGCGGTTCTCCAACTGCTTTGCATGAGCTTGCGCGGTTGCGGCGACTGGAGCCCAGGGACTTCCGAGATAGACCTGCAGCAGGCGCGACGCTGCGAACGTCTCCTCACCTAGCACGACCTTGATGCTCGGATCACTGATTAGCAGGGCACCACTCCATGTCGGCCACCCCTGCCTGCCCATAGTCCCGTCGGAGTCGTCGATACGGTCGCTCTCGCGTCGGGTGACCCAGCTCGGAATACTCTCGAAACCCAGGCGGGACGTCATGATCCCGTCCATCATCCGCTCCATATCGCCGCCAGAAGAGAAGGCTGCGAGTTCATGCTGCACATGTGGGCGGAGAGTTGCGTTGATTTCTTCGATCAACTCCGGTGTAGCCACCGTGGCGTCCCCGCTTGCCCCGAAGGCTGACCGCACGATTCTGTCGCTGGTCTGCCTCAATTCCTCCCACGGCAGCTCCGCGTCTCGGGTAAGCAGCCACACCGTGCCTCGGGGGCGCCTATTGTGGACCGAGAAGACGGATGCCATGCGCTCTCCATCGACAGCGAGCTCCACAACTACTAAGCGCAGCCATTTCTTGACATCATCTTGGATTTCGGTTCGGCCTCGAATTGCCCATAGGATGATGTGCAGCAGACTCGACTTTCCTGCGTCATTCACATCATGCGTGCCGAACCCAGTGACACCTGGGCCGATCGACTCGGCAAAGGAGAATGGGGCGGGCGGTGCATCCCTCAGTTGTTTGATCCCCGCGAAGTGCACGCCTCGGACCTCCAGGGAGTGCCGACCAGTGGTCCATCCCGCCGGAGGCCGAATCGACTCAGCAGCCAATACTTGGCGGACTTCGTCCTCCCCACACTTAGAGCGGCGGGCGATCTCTGCGATCCATTCGTCCGCTCCCACGATGGGCTCGGCACCTACGCCACTCTCCCATTGCTCTGTCATGTCTACGCCCCCCCATCTGCGGTGTTCTGTGGCGACATCGGAGGCCAAGGAAGGCCATACCTGGCCGCCGTGGCTTCCGCCCGCTTGGTCACTTCCTCGGTGATCTCAGGGATCAGGCGGCCGTTGACCGCAGCTTCATACCCTGGGTGCTCGTACTGTCGTCGGCGCATGAGCCCGCCACTGACGGCTTCCGGTATCAACCCAATTGCCTGTGCCTGACGCACATACCACTGCATCTGCCGAACCTCTTGCCGCATGGCCGTCGCAGCAGCTTGACCCTGGGGTAAGAGGTAGTAGTCCCTCCGGGCATTGGCGCTGCTTTCGTTGACCCGCATCATCCTGATGTGCTTCCTGGAAACTAGTAGTGCCAATGCATTGTCGGGGCGCTCGTATGCCCCGTAGAGATACTTGGCCATTGGATAGCGGTGCAGTGATGGAGCAGTTCCGCCGATCATACTCGCGACCAAGACGAGGGTTTCCTCCGGCGGCTGACGTCCATGTTCTATTTCAGTCAACAGCTCATGGGCCAGGTAGTCGGGGTTACGCAACCAGAAATCGATCTTCACAAGGCGAGTTAGGGAGCGCACTACCGTGACGGCCTCCGAGACGACACCGTCGCCATCCGTCGGCGTCCCCAACGCATCCATGATTGTCAGCAGACGCGATGCTGATTGCGAAGTGCTCCCACCGCCGAGACGGTGACGGCTCACCAACCCACTACTCACACGCGCCCCCAGGCATTTCCCAAAGCAGAAACCTTTGGTGACCAAATGGATCGTGCGCGGAGAATACCCCGAGACAGCACCGGACATACCCCTTCCGATCAAGCCTTATCGCCGGTGAGGAGCAGATGCCCGAGGAGGGGGTGCACCCACGGGCGGCCAGTGGCATCTCGGTCCTACCCATGAGCCCCCGGTTGACCGATGAAGAGAACGCTGACCTGTCGAGCCGATGCACGAGGCCAAGAGGCGACCGGTGCACCCGCCAGACTGTCCGGGTGCATGCTGGGCGTCGTTCGCATACTGCCCCTAGAGGCCGCTGCCCACAGCGCTGCTTCGTAGTTACCGTGTCCGAAGCCCCCAAGCAAGCCGATCACCTCCCGCACTCTGGCGAGGCTGCTCGGGCAGTACGTCACAGCGGCGAACAAGCCGATCAAACCCCGCGGTATCCGTACCGCTTCCGGCACGCCCAAGGGCTACTACGCCGAAGATCTCCAGGACGCATGGGAGCGGTACTGCCCCCCACCCCCCGGAGAGTCCGCAACAGCCGCAACATCCGCCACACCGCAGGTCAACGGCGGTGAATCTGTGGCGGATCCCCTTCCCGACATCCGCCACACGCCCCCGGAAACCGCCACGCGCGCACTCAGGGCCGTGACCTGACCAACACAGATCCAACGGTGCCGCCATGCATGCGCGTGGCGGCACCTATCCGCCACAAGGCAGCCATCCGCCACAAAACCAAGCCGCTAACCAGCAATGTTGCGGCGTGGCGGACGTTGCGGACTTCCCAGAAGGGGACACCACACATGCGCATCAGGCTCCAAGGCACGGAAGACGAATGCCGCCGCGCCGCCGACGCCATCGCAGCAGCCCTCGACGTACACGAGACCAGCCGCCCCTACCCCAACCGCCCCCCGAGCCGCCTCATACGCCTCTACCTCACCGCCGCTTCCCCGAGCACCCAGCGACAGGAGGACCAGTGAGCACGACACCCACGCCCATCACTCGGCTTCTCTACACCCCGGAAGAAGCCGCCAAGGCTCTCTCCATCGGGCGATCCACCATCTACGAGCTGATGGCCTCAGGCGCCTTGGAGTACATCAAGCTCGGCCGCCTGCGGCGCATCCGCCGCGATGACCTTGAACAGTACGTCTCCAGCCTGACATCGCAGGCGAGCTGACCCACACGTCACGAAACCGAAGCGGGCCGGAGATCCTCCGGCCCGCTTCTTCGTTGGAGGGAACTTGAGTCCTCGCAAGCCGAACATGGAGTCCTCCATCTACCTGGGCAGTGACGGATGGTGGCACGGCCGCGTCACGATGGGCGTCAAGGACGATGGCAGCCCCGACCGCCGACACCGCCGCGCCAAGACCGAGACCGGGGTACTCCGCAAGGTCCGAGAATTGGAGAACCAGCGAGACAAAGGGCGAGCCCCGAAAGCAGGGCGCAAGCCGACCGTGGAACAGTGGATGACCACGTATCTGACCGATATCGCGAGCCTGACGCTCAAGCCTCGCAGCTTGGACGACTACTGGTCCAAGACGCGCAACGACATCATCCCGGGCGTTGGGAAACACCGGCTGGACAAGCTGGCGCCGGAGCATCTAGAGCGGATGTACCGCGCAATGCTTGCTGCCGGGCGCGCTCCCTCGCACGTCGTGAAGGTGCACCGCATCTTGTCGCGCGCGCTGAAAATTGCCAGGCGACGGCGGCTGATCGGCGAGAACGTGGCAACTCTCGTAGATCCGCCAAGCGTCGACGAGCACGAGGCCAACCCCTTCACGAAAGAGGAGGCCAAAGCATTTCTCGAAGCAGCCGCCAAGCGACCCACCTTCATGCGGTGGATCGTCGGCGTCGGCATGGGGTTTCGGCAAGGCGAGACGCTCGGTTTGCGCTGGCCGTACGTGGACCTGGAAGCCGAGCTGTTTCACCCCAAGTGGCAGCTACAGCGCCTTACATGGCAGCACGGATGCGACAACCCGCACGTCTGCGGCGCCCGCCTCCACCGCTTCGAGTCGTGTCCGCCGAACTGCACTGCGCACAAGGGCTACAAGCGTGGTTGCCCAAAGCCGTGTCCGAAGTCGTGCACGAAGCACGCGAGCGCCTGCCCGCAGCGGATGGGGGGTGGTCTCGTTTTCACGCGCCCCAAGACCAAGAAGAGCCAGAACGCCGTACCGATCCCGCCCGTCTTTGTCCCGTTCCTCCACGAGCACAAGGCACAACAAGACGAGATGCGGATCGCGGCGGCCGAATTGTGGCAGGAGCACGATGTTGTGTTCTCGCGACCGGACGGACGCCCCCTCGATCCGCGCGCCGACTACGAGGAGTTCAAGGAGCTGCTCGCTGAGGCGGGGATTGACGACCGTCGTCTCTACGACGGCAGCCGCCATACCGCCGGCACCATCCTGAACGAGCTGGGCGTGGACATGCCGACGATCATGGAGATTCTGCGGCACACCCAGATCAGCCAGACACGGCGGTACGTGCAGGGACGATCGGAGCTCTCCAAGGAGGCCATGCGGCGCATGGGAGACGCCTTCTTTCCGGCTCCTCGGGTCACATCTGAGACCAGAACTGAGACCGGGCCTACCCGGACGGCCCGTGCGCGCCGTCGCCGTCGCATCCGCTGAACAGAAAACCCAGCTCAGAGCCTATCTGAGCTGGGGTTCATCGGAGCCGCCTGGGGGAGTCGAACCCCCGACCTACGCATTACGAGTGCGTCGCTCTGGCCAACTGAGCTAAGGCGGCAGGTGCCCGCGCCGGTCCTGCAGGCGCAGCGCGAACAAGTCTACACAGTCTGCGGGGGTGCTCCGTACGGGGTAAACGGCCGGGCCCGCGGCCTCCGTAGCGGCGCCCCGAGGGGGCTCCGAGTGCCGCTGCGGACGGCTCCTACGTGCACTTCTTGTTCTTCTTCGGCGCCTCGCCCTTGAGCAGGTACCTGTCGACCGTGTCATTGATGCAGGCCCCGCCGCGCAGATATGCGGTGTGCCCGTCGCCCTTGTACGTCAGGAGCCGGGCCGAGTCGAGCTGGCCGGCGAGGCCCTGGGCCCAGGCGTAGGGAGTGGCCGGGTCGCGGGTCGTGCCGATGACCAGGATCGGGTCGGCGCCCTTGGCGTCGATGTTGTGGGGCCGGCCGGTGGACTTCTCGGACCAGTAGCCGCAGTTGAGGGCCGCCCACGCGAATCCACGTCCGAAGACGGGCGAGGTCTTCTCGAACGAGGGCAGCATCTTCTTCACCTCGGCCGGGGAGGAGAAGGCGGGCGGGAGGTCGAGGCAGTTCACGGCCGCGTTGGCGTACATGATGTTGCCGTAGTGGCCGTCGGGGTCGCGCTCGTAGTACTCGTCGGCGAGGGCCCGCAGGTCGGCGCCGTCACCCTCCATCGCCGTCTTCAGAGCGGCGCGCAGCTGCGGCCAGGTGCTCTCGTCGTACATGGCGCGGATGACGCCCGTCGTGGCCAGGGACTCGGTGAGCCGGCGCTCTTCCCCGGTGCGCACGGGCTGGTCGTCGGTCTTCTTGAAGAAGGCGCTGAGCTTGCGGCCCGCGTCCTTGGTGTCCTTCGTGCCGAGCGGGCAGTCGGACCTGCCGACGCAGTCCTTCGCGAACTCGTTGAACGCGGTCTCGAAGCCGCCGGTCTGGTCGCGGTTGAGCCTGAGCATGCTCAGCGACGGGTCCATGGCGCCGTCGAGCACGAGCCGGCCGGAGCGCTGCGGGTAGAGCCCGGCGTAGAACGCTCCCAGGTAGGTGCCGTACGAGGCACCGACGTAGTTGAGCTTCTTGTCGCCCAGCAGGGCGCGCAGTACGTCCATGTCGCGCGCCGCGTCGATGGTCGACAGGTGGCCGAGCAGTTCGCCCGAACGCTTCTCGCAGCCGGCGGCGAACTTCTTGTAGGCGCTGACGAGTTTCCCGGTCTCCCCCTTGCCGTCCGGTGTCTGGTCGGTCTGCGTGAAGGTGTCCATCTGCTTGTCGGTCAGGCACCGCACGGGCTCGCTGCGGGCGACTCCGCGCGGGTCGAGGCCGACGAGGTCGTAGCTGCGGCGCACCGGCGGCGGATATCCGACGGCCGCGGCCTGCTGCACGTAGTCGACCGCGGAGCCGCCGGGGCCGCCCGGGTTGACGAGCAGGGAGCCGATCGGCTTGCCCTTGCCGGAGGCCTTCTTTCGGGCGACGGCGAGCTCCACGTCCTCGCCGGGGTCCGGGTGCTGGTAGTCGAGCGGGGCCTTCATGTTGGCGCACTGGAAGCCGTCGTCCCCGCAGTCGCGCCAGGAGAGCTTCTGCTCGTAGTACCGCTTCAGGTTGCCGGGCACCGCCGCGGGCAGTGGCTTGAGGGGCTGGGCGTCGTTGCGTCCGGCCGCGCGGTCACTGCTGGCGGAGGAGGGGGCTCCCTCGGGTTCACCCGATCCGCCGGACCCGGACGAACAGCCGGACATCGTCAGCAGTACGGCGGTCGCGAGTACGGCGAGTGCGGTGCTGGGCAGACGGCTGGTGTGCATGGACCATCCCCTGGGTTCGCGTCGGACCGGTGGGCCGGCGGGAGCGGCACGGCAATTGAGGTTGGGGGCACCACCCGGGCCGCAAGGCCCAGGGGGAGCGTATCCGCACCGAGTACCACAGATGTTCCCCCGCCAGGTGCCGCTCCTCATACGGGTGAGGGGGCACGGCAGTCGGCCCACGGGCGGGGTCCGTCGGGCCGCCCGGGCGGTGCCGAAAAGGGCGTCCGGAGACCACTGCCGCGCCGTCAGCCGGCCCGTAGCGTCATCGCCATCGCCTCGACCGCCAGCAGGGGTGCGACGTTGCGGTCGAGCGCGTCGCGGCACTCCAGTACGGCCTCGATGCGGCGCAGCGTCTGCTCCGCGCCTGACGATGCGGCGAGTTGCTGCACGACGTCCGCCGCCTCCTCGTTGGCGAGTGCCACACCGGAGCCCAACTGCCGTGCCAGTACGTCGCGGTAGAAGCCGGTGAGGTCGCTCAGCGCGAGGTCGAGCGAATCGCGCTGGGTGCGGGTGGCGCGCCGCTTCTGCTTGTCCTGGAGTTCCTTCATCGCGCCGGCGGTCCCACGCGGGAGTCGGCTGCCCTTGCCCTCGGAAGCGCCGAGCGCGGCCCGGAGCTCCTCGGTCTCCCGCTCGTCGTGCTCCTCGGCGACCTCCTTGGCGTCCTCGGCCGCGGCGTCGATCAGTTCCTGCGCGGCACGCAGCGCGCCGCCGACGTCCGCGACCCGCTGCGGCACGGTCAGCACGGCCGCTCTGCGCCTGCGTGCGCGTTCGTCGGTGGCGAGGCGGCGGGCCCGGCCGATGTGGCCCTGGGTGACGCGCGCCGCGTACGCCGCCATGTCCGGCTCGATACCGTCGCGCCGCATCAGCAGATCCGCGACGGCGTCCACCGGCGGTGTGCGCAGGGCGAGATGGCGGCAGCGGGAGCGGATCGTGGGCAGCACGTCCTCCGTGGAGGGTGCACAGAGCAGCCATACGGTGCGGGGCGCGGGTTCCTCGACAGCCTTCAGGAGCACATTGCCCGCGCCTTCGGTGAGCCGGTCGGCGTCCTCCATGACGATCACCTGCCAGCGGCCCCCCGCGGGTGACATCTGCGCCCTGCGCACCTGTTCGCGGGTCTCCTTGACGCCGATGGTGAGCAGGTCGGTGCGGATCACCTCGACGTCGGCGTGTGTGCCGACCATCGCCGTGTGGCAGCCGTCGCAGAAGCCGCAGCCGGGTGCGCCGCCGAGCGCACGGTCGGGGCTTACGCATTGGAGCGCGGCGGCGAAGGCCCGCGCCGCGGTGGAGCGACCGGATCCGGGGGGCCCGGTGAAGAGCCATGCGTGGGTCATGGCGGAACCGGACAGGGCGGCGCTGCCCTTTCCCTCCGCCTCGGCGGTGACGTAGACGTCGGCGTCACGGGCGGCGGCGCCCAGCTGGTCCGTCACCTTCTCCTGGCCGACGACGTCGTCCCACACCGCCATTGCTGCCCGCCGCCTTTCTCACCGCTCTCGCGTGCGCCCGCACCGGCTCTCGCCGCACGAGGCACGCACACGTCACTCGTCGAGTCACGCGTCCCGCATACGCCGACCATTGTGGGCCACGGCACCGACAGTCAGGACCTGCGCGCCGAAGCGCGCACCGACTCACGGACCGGGCGGCGGTTCACTTGCCGCGGCGCCGCCTGCGGTCCCGGTCGTCCTCGTCCTCGCCCCCACCCAGCAACTCGTCCGCGAGGGACGGCACGTCGTCGAGCGGAGTCTCCTCCGCCCAGTCAGGGCGGGGACGCGAGGCACGGCCCGTCTCCGGGTCGACCTGCGGGATCTCCTCGCGCGTCCGCTCCCGCTCCTCTGCGGGCACCCGCGGCAGCATCGCCGTCTCGTCGTCCTGCGCTTCCTGCCGGTAGCCGTTGGCCTGGCGAGTCTGAGGCATGACGTGCGTGCGCTCTCCGTCGGAGTCGCCGTGCTCCTCGTCCGGCTGGGGCAGCCTGGCGGTGTCACCGTCGGAGCCGTCCGGATTCGATCCCCTGCGGTTGCGCGCCTGCTCTGCCCGCTGGAGCGCCTCCTCCGCGAGGCGCTGCTTCTCCTGGCGGCGCTCCTCGGCCTGTGCGCGCAGCCGCGCCTCCTCCTCGGCGAGACGGCGCTGACGCGCGATCTCCTCCTCGCGGGTGCGCTCCTCGGCCTCGCGGCGCTGCCGCTCCTCCTCGGCGATGCGACGCGCCTCCTCGGCCCTCCGCCGGGCCTCCTCCGCGCGACGGGCTTCCGCCTGCTGCCTCTCCAGCTCGGCGGAGCGCCTCTTGCGGTCCTCCTCCTCGGCGCGCAGCCGGTCCATCTGCTCCTGGCGTGCGCGCTCCTGGCGCTCCTCCTCGGCCTTGCGCGCGGCCTCCTCCTCTGCCTTGCGGCGGGCCTCGTCCTCGGCGGCCTTACGGGCGTCCTCCCGCGCCTGGATCTCGGCGTCCGAGAGCGGCAGGACCTGGTCGAGGCGGTGGCGTACGGCCGTCGTGACCGCCTCGGGCTCCTGTGCCCCGTCGACGACGAGGTAGCGGGCCGGGTCCGCGGCGGCCAGCGTGAGGAAGCCGGCGCGGACCTTGTCGTGGAACTCGGCCGGTTCCGACTCCAGCCGGTCCGGCGCCTCGGTGAAGCGTTCGCGCGCGGCCTGAGGCGTGATGTCGAGCAGCACCGTCAGGTGCGGCACGAGCCCGGCCGTGGCCCAGCGCGAGATGCGGGCGATCTCCGTCGGCGACAGGTCGCGGCCCGCCCCCTGGTAGGCGACGGAGGAGTCGATGTAGCGGTCGGAGATGACGATGGCGCCGCGTTCGAGCGCGGGACGGACGACCGTGTCGACGTGCTCGGCGCGGTCGGCCGCGTACAGCAGCGCCTCCGAGCGGTGCGAGAGCCCGGCCGAGGAGACGTCGAGCAGTATCGATCGCAGGCGCTTGCCGACGGGCGTCGCACCCGGCTCCTTCGTGACGACGACCTCGTGGCCCTTCGCCCTGATCCACTCGGCCAGCGTCTCGACCTGCGTGGTCTTCCCGGAGCCGTCCCCGCCCTCGAGGGCGATGAAGAAGCCGCTGCCGGCGGGTGCCTCCTTGGGATGGCCGCCGCCGAGCGCGTCGAGCAGGTCGCGGCGCAGTGTGACGCCCTGGCGGTCGTCGGTACGTCCGAGCACGAGCGCCGCGACGGGCAGCAGCAGCGCGCCGACCAGCATGAGGGTGAAGGCCGCGCCGCCGTGGTCGAAGACGAAGTCGGCGGCGACCACGCGGTGCGGGCCGATGAACCCGGCCGCAACGGGGGCGACCAGGGCACCGAGCCCGATGGCGATGCGGACGACGGCCTGGAGGTGCTCCGTCATGCGGGCACGGTGTGCGTCCTCGGTCTCCTGGTCGAGCAGGACGTGGCCCGCCTGCGCGGCCACTCCCGACGACAGGCCCGCCACGGCCATCAGCACGAGGCCGGTGGTGGCGTCCGTCACCAGACCGGCGACGAGCAGGGCGAGCCCGGCGAGACCTATGGCGATGGCCAGCAGCCGCCTGCGGGAGAGCTGGGGAAGGGTGCGGGGTGCGAGCCGGATGCCGGCGGCCGTACCGCCGGCGAGTGCGAAGACCTGCAGCCCGAAGCTGATGGGGCCACCGCCGAGGTCGGCGGCGTGGAGCGCGGCGAGCGCCACGGCGGACGCGATGGCCCACGCCGTCGCGGAACCCGCGAGCACCAGCAGCGGGACGGCGCCCGTGCGCCCCTTGCCGTCACCCGAGGCGGAGCCGCCCCTGGGGCGGCGGAGGCCCTCGAGCGGGGAGCGAGGGCGGGGGTTCCCGCCGTCGGGCAGCTCCAGGAAGTACACGACGGAGAGCGCGGCGGCGAACAGCCCGGCCGCCACGTAGGAGCCGAGGGCGGCCTGGTGGGTGTTGAACCAGCCGAAGAGCGAGGCGAGCCCGTTGCTGATGAGCGTGACGACGACGAGGCCGATGGCCGCTATGGGAAGCGCCATGAAGGTGCTGCGCAGCCACAGCCTCCGCAGCGCGTCGCCGCGGTCGGGGAGCGGCCGCACGGCGGCGCCCTCGGGTGGCGCCGCGGGCAGCAGGGCCGGGGCGGCGCTGTCCTTGGCCACGGTCCAGAAGCGCTCGGCGACACCGAGCACGAACACCGTGATCAGGACGAGCGCGAAGGCCTGGCCCGGCATCCAGTCGATCCACATGGGCGCGACGATGAGCGCGAGGGCGCGCAGCGCGTCGGCGGTGAACATGGTCCAGCGCCGGTCCAGCACGCCCTTGCCGGGGGCCAGCAGCGCGGACACCGGTCCGAGGAGCACGGCCCCGAAGAGCAGCGTGGCCAGCAGGCGGGCCCCGAAGACGGCGGTGATGACGAGGGCCAGGCCCCGGTAACCGCCGCCGAAGACCGCCTCGGCACCCGCTGCCCGTACGGTCGCCGCCTGCAGGGCGAGCAGCACCAGCACCAGGAGGGCGAGTGCGTCGCCGATCCCGCTGGTCAAGTGGGCGCTCCACAGGCGCCTGAGAGGACCGAATCGCAACAGCGCGCCCACGGCGCGCTCGCGGGACTCCGCGGCGAGTGCGTCGTCGGGGGCGTCAGGGGTGGGGGGTACGCCCATGGGCTGATCTGCTCGCGTCATGGCGGTCAGGGTATAGGGAGCCGTGGAAGCCATGTGTCCCAGCCCGAACAAACGGGCGGGACCAGGGCCTTACTCTTCGGACGCGCCGGATCCGCCCGAGTCGGCGGACCGGCCGGAGGCGGCCGTCTTCGACGCCGCCTTCTTCGTTGCTGTCTTCTTGGTTGCCGTCTTCTTCGCCGCGGTCTTCTTCGCGGTCGTCTTGGCAGCCGTGCTCTTGGCCGTCGTCGTCTTCTCGGCGGACTTCTTGGCCGTGGCCTTCTTCTTCGTCGCCTTCTTCGTGGCCTTCTTGGCCGGGCCCTTCGCGCGCTTGTCCGCGAGCAGTTCGAACCCGCGTTCCGGCGTGATGGTCTCCGGGTCGTCGTCGCGTCGCAGCGTCGCGTTCGTCTCGCCGTCCGTCACGTACGGGCCGAAGCGGCCGTCCTTGACGACGACGGGACGCTCGCTGTTCGGGTCCGTGCCCAGCTCCTTGAGCGGCGGCTTCGCGGCGGCGCGGCCGCGCTGCTTGGGCTGGGCGTAGATCGCCAGGGCCTCGTCGAGGGTGATCGTGAAGATCTGCTCCTCGGTCTCCAGCGAGCGCGAGTCGGTGCCGCGCTTCATGTACGGGCCGTACCTGCCGTTCTGCGCGGTGATGTCCTCGCCCGACTCCGGGTCGGCACCCACCACACGGGGCAGCGACAGCAGTTTGAGCGCGTCGTCGAGCGTGATCGTGTCCAGCGACATCGACTTCAGCAGCGACGCGGTGCGCGGCTTGACGGCGTTCTTGCCGGTCTTGGGCGTGCCCTCGGGCAGCACCTCCGTCACGTACGGGCCGTACCGCCCGTCGCGGGCCACGATCGGCCGGCCGGTCCCCGGGTCGGTGCCCAGTTCGAAGTCGCCGCTGGGCTTGGCCAGCAGTTCCTTGGCCAGCTCGACCGTCAGCTCGTCCGGGGGCAGGTCGTCCGGGACGTCGGCGCGCTGGCCGGGCTCGTCCGGTGAGGGCGGCGGGCCCTCGACGTACGGGCCGTAGCGCCCCACGCGCAGCGTGATGCCCTCGCCGACGGGGAACGACGAGACGCCCTTGGCGTCGATCGCGCCCAGGTCGGAGACGAGTTCCTTCAGGCCGCCGAGGTGGTCGCCGTCGCCGTTGCCGGAGTCGGCGGCGGAGCCCGGCGCACCGTCCGCGCCGCTGTCCTCACCGAAGTAGAAGCGGCGCAGCCACGGAACGGAGGCGGCGCTGCCCGCGGCGATGCGGTCCAGGTCGTCCTCCATCTTGGCCGTGAAGTCGTAGTCGACGAGCCGGCCGAAGTGCTTCTCCAGCAGCCCCACCACGGCGAAGCTCAGGAAGGAGGGCACCAGGGCCGTCCCCTTCTTGAAGACGTAGCGCCGGTCGAGGATCGTGCTGATGATCGAGGCGTACGTGGAGGGGCGGCCGATCTCCCGCTCCTCCAGCTCCTTCACGAGCGTCGCCTCCGTGTAGCGCGCCGGCGGCTTGGTCGCGTGACCGTCGACCGACAGCTCCTCCGCGGTGAGCGGGTCGCCCTCGGTGACGTGCGGCAGCCTGCGTTCGCGGTCGTCCAGCTCGGCGTTGGGGTCGTCGGAGCCCTCGACGTACGCCTTGAGGAAGCCGTGGAACGTGATGATCTTGCCGGTCGCGGTGAACTCTGCGTCCCGCCCGTCACCGGCCTGTCCGCCGACCCTCACGGTCACCGACTGGCCGACGGCGTCCTTCATCTGCGAGGCGACGGTGCGCTTCCAGATCAGCTCGTAGAGCCTGAACTGCTCGCCCGTCAGGCCCGTTTCGGCGGGGGTGCGGAAGCGGTCGCCGGAGGGGCGGATCGCCTCGTGCGCCTCCTGCGCGTTCTTGACCTTGCCTGTGTAGACGCGCGGCTTCTCCGGCAGGTACTCGGAGCCGTACAGCTGCGTCACCTGAGCACGCGCCGCGCGCACCGCGGTCTCGGAGAGCGTCGTGGAGTCCGTACGCATATAGGTGATGAAGCCGTTCTCGTACAGCTTCTGCGCCACCTGCATCGTCAGCTTCGCGCCGAAGCCGAGCTTGCGGCTGGCCTCCTGCTGAAGCGTGGTCGTACGGAACGGTGCGTACGGCGAGCGGCGGTACGGCTTGGACTCGACGGAGCGCACCGAGAAGCGCGTCTCCGCGAGGGCGGAGGCGAGCCCACGGGCGTTCGCCTCGTCCAGGTGAAGCACCTGGTCCGGGTTCTTCAGTTGTCCGTCGGCGCCGAAGTCGCGGCCCTGGGCCACGCGGCGTCCGTCGACGGAGTTGAGTCTCGCGCCGAACGTGCCGGGCTCGCCGGCACCGGGACGGGCCTCGCCCTGCCCCGTCGCGAAGGTGGCGGTCAGGTCCCAGTACTCGGCGGAGCGGAACGCCATGCGCTCGCGCTCACGCTCGACGACCAGCCGGGTCGCCACCGACTGCACGCGGCCCGCCGAGAGCCGCGGCATGACCTTCTTCCACAGGACGGGCGAGACCTCGTAGCCGTAGAGACGGTCGAGGATGCGGCGCGTCTCCTGCGCGTCCACCAGGCGCTGGTTCAGATCGCGCGGATTGCGGACCGCGTCCTGGATGGCGTCCTGGGTGATCTCGTGGAAGACCATCCGCCGCACCGGCACCTTGGGCTTGAGGACCTCGCGAAGGTGCCATGCGATGGCCTCGCCCTCGCGGTCCTCATCGGTGGCGAGCAGGAGTTCGTCGGATTCGGCGAGAAGCTGCTTGAGCTTTTTGACCTGTTCCTTCTTGTCCGTGTTCACCACGTAGAGCGGTTCGAAGTCGTGGTTGACGTTCACACCGAGCCGCGCCCAGGACTCGCCCTTGTACTTCGCCGGGACCTCCGCGGCGCCGTTGGGAAGGTCGCGGACGTGCCCCACGCTGGCCTCGACCACGTAACCAGGGCCGAGATACCCCTTGATCGTTTTGGCCTTGGCGGGCGACTCGACGATCACGAGTCGGCGCCCGCCGTTTGCGGGCTCGCGGGTGGGGGACAACTTCTCGCTCTTCTCTCCGGTCGGCGTACGGCATCGCTGTCGCTGCGGAGTGTGACGGTACATCCCGGCTCTGTGTCAAACGGGAAAACTCCGCAACGCAACTCGAACGGTAACCCGACACCCGTGGGTCCTGCCGCCTGATACCGCCCGATCCTCCTGCCGAGGACAACTCCGGAGCACCCCTGATGAGCGAAATCAGGCCGAAAATACGATCACAGCTGACTATGCGGAGTGTGCGTTGCGGGGCCTGCCGGCGGCCCGTCGTCCTCCCCCGCTCGAGGGCGCCGACCTCGGAGTCGTCCCCGTGGTCAGGGGTGCCGGCCCGGCTTGCAGGGGCTCGGCCGTACGGGGAGGGTCAGTCGTCCGAGGACGGTCAGCCCGCCTGGACACCGGCCTCCACCGGCAGCAGGAAGCCCTGCTCCACCAGCAGCCGGATCGCGCCCGGCGTGCGGTCGCGCAGCACCACAGGGTCCTCCCCGACCAGCTGCGCGATGGCGTCCAGGATCCGCCAGGCAGGCAGCGACCCGTCGCACACGCCCGCGAAGCCCGCCCCGACGGTGTCCACCTTGGTGGCCCGCCGCATCCCGCGCTGCTGGCGCAGCACCACGTGCTCGGGGTCCTCGGCCCCGGGCATGCCGACCTGCTCCTGGACGACGCCCTCGGCCAGCTGGAAGTGGCACTCCAGGAGTGCCGCGTCGTCGGTCGCACGCAGGAAGTCCTGACGCTCGAAATGCTGAACCACCTCGCCGCCCAGCGGCTGTTCGACGGGGTGCGGCCACTCCTCCACCACGACCGCCGGCTCCTCCGCGCCGCTCTTCCTCAGCGTGATCCAGCCGAGCCCGACCGCTGTGGTGCCCCGGCGTTCGAACTCGTCGAGCCATTCGCCGTACCGGGCCTCGTACTCGGCCTCTCCTGCGCGGTGGTCCCCGGCGTCCCGCAGCCAGAGCTCCGCGTACTGCGTGACGTCCTGCTCCTCCCGCTGCACGATCCACGCGTCGCAGCCGGCGGGCACCCAGGAGCGCACGCGCTCGCGCCAGTCCTGCCCCCGCGGATGCTCCCAGTTGGCGAGCAGCTGGCAGTAGCCGCCCGGTGCCAGCCGCTCCCCCGCGTTCTCCACGAGGGTCCGGCACAGGCCGTCGCCGGACATGCCGCCGTCCCGGTACGTCAGCCGGGCTCCCGGGGAGATCACGAACGGCGGGTTGGAGACGATGAGGTCGTACGGCTCGTCGCCGGCGACCGGCTCGAAGAGCGTCCCCTCACGCAGGTCCACGCCGGATGCTCCGGAGAGCGTGAGCGTGAGCCCGGCGATGGTGACGGCCCGCGGATTGAGGTCGGTCGCGGTGACGCGGGTGGCGTGCTGCGCCGCGTGCAGGGCCTGGAGCCCGGAGCCGGTTCCGATGTCGAGGGCCCTGGCCACCGGCTTGCGGATCGTGATGCCGGCCAGAGTCGTCGACGCACCGCCCACGCCGAGGACGACGTCCCTGCCGTGCGTGCCCTCCGTCGTCCCGGCACCCGAGGCACCGCCGACGGCGCACCCGAGGTCGGCGACGATCCACCAGTCCTGGCCCTGGGGCCCGCCATAGGGCCGAACGTCAACGCTCGCCCGCACCAGTTCGCCGTCCCCGATGCCCGGTTCAGAGGCCGGCACCAGCCAGCCGTCCTCCAGCACCTCGTCGAGAGGCAGGGCGTCCCGCGCCCGCTCGCGGGGGACGCTCTGCTGAAGCAGGAACAGCCGGACGAGCGTCTCCAGGGGGCTCGTCCCGCGAGTGGCGCGCAGCGCCGGGACCATCTCGCTCCGTGCGAGGGCGGCATACGCGGGACCGCCGAGCAGGTCCAGCAGACCGTCGGCGGTGAAGTTCGCGGCGCGCAACGCCTCCCTCAGCCTGCCGGTGCGATCTGGGTCTGCTTCGGGTAGGCGCTCGCTCGTACTCACGCACCCATTGTGACGCCCCGGCCCGTACGTGTCCGCCGCCCCCGGTACGGGCGCGAGCTGGACGGCCCCGAAGGGCCCGCCGGACTACACGCCGGGCGCGCTCCCTGAACGCTTGCAGCCCTTCTGGTTGGCCATGGCCTTGCCGACCTCGCCGGACTGGAGCTTGCTCAGCGCCTTGTCGCCGCTCTTGCCGAGCGTGTCGAGCTGGGTGGCCACGTCCTGCAGGCCTTCTGCGAACTTCGACTGGTCCTTGGTGTCCAGACCGTCGACCGTCTTCTGCAACTGGCCGTACTTCGACGAGATGTTGCGCAGCTCGTCCACCGCGTCGGCGTGCAGCTTCTCGCCGTCGTCGACTGGCGGCGGGCCTGCGTTGTCCACAGCGGAGGCGAGGGACTTGTAGGCGCCGGAGATCTTCTTGAAGGCTGCGGCGTCGGTCTTCTTCACGTCCTCCGAGGAGTTCTTCTCCTTGGACGCCTCATTGATCGAGGCGTTGGCCTCCTGGATCTTCTTGACCTGAGGCTGCACGCCGTCGCAGACCTTCTTGGCCCACGCGTCGGCCTGCGCGCTGTCGTCGCTGCAACCGGTCAGCGCGAGTGCGATCGCCGCACCGCCGGAGAGTGCGGCCGCAAGTTTCTTGTTCACCGGATCGGTCCCTTCCGTGGCTGTTCGGCCCGGAACATACACGCCCGCGCACCGGCGGCGGCGAGCCGGGGAAGAAATATGTGTGGCATTGCAGCCATTTGCACCACCTTACCGACCGGTGTGTAGTGCCCCACAGACAACAGTGGGGCGGGCAGAGCGACAACGCGCCCTGCCCGCCCGTCTGTTGAACGACTGTGACCTGTCAGACCTCAGCCGGCCGTGACCGGGTCACTCGGCTTTGCCGTGCGCTCCGTCTCGTTGCCGGCGTCACCGCTCCCGTTTCCCGCGTCGGCATCGCTCATCGCGATACCGCGGCGCTTGGAGATGTAGACGGCACCGACGATGACTCCCGCGGAGAGGAGTGCGACGACGGCGCGCACGCCGACGCTCGCGTCGTCCCCGTGGGAGAACTGGATCACGGCGGGCGCGATGAGCAGCGCCACGAGGTTCATCACCTTGAGCAGCGGGTTGATGGCCGGGCCCGCGGTGTCCTTGAACGGGTCGCCGACCGTGTCGCCGATGATGGTGGCCTCGTGGGCCTCGCTGCCCTTGCCGCCGTGGTGCCCATCCTCGACGAGCTTCTTGGCGTTGTCCCAGGCACCGCCCGAGTTGGCCAGGAAGACGGCCATCAGCGTGCCCGCACCGATCGCACCGGCCAGGAACGCAGCCAGAGCACCGGCACCGAAGGTGAAGCCCACCAGGATCGGCGACAGCACGGCCAGCAGACCGGGCGTCGTCAGCTCCCGCAGGGCGTCCTTCGTGCAGATGTCGACGACGCGTCCGTACTCCGGCTTCTCGGTGTAGTCCATGATCCCGGGCTTCTCGCGGAACTGCCGCCGGACCTCGTAGACCACCGCACCCGCGGAACGCGACACCGCGTTGATCGCCAGCCCCGAGAAGAGGAAGACGACCGCGGCGCCGAGCATCAGCCCCACGAGCGTGCTGGGCTGCGCGATGTCGAGGAGCTGCAGCATCTTGCTGCTGCTCTCGCCGGCCTCGCTCAGCGCGCTGACGAGCTCCGTGCGGTACGAACCGAAGAGCGCCGCCGCGGCCAGTACGGCCGTGGCGATGGCGATGCCCTTGGTGATCGCCTTGGTGGTGTTGCCCACCGCGTCGAGGTCGGTGAGCACCTGGGCGCCCGCGCCCTCGACATCGCCGGACATCTCGGCGATGCCCTGCGCGTTGTCGGAGACCGGACCGAAGGTGTCCATGGCGACGATGACGCCCACCGTGGTCAGCAGACCAGTGCCCGCGAGGGCCACGGCGAAGAGCGCCAGCATCACGATGCCGCCTCCGAGGAGGAAGGCCCCGTAGACGCTCAGGCCGATCAGCAGAGCCGTGTAGACGGCCGACTCGAGACCGATGGACATGCCCGACAGGATGACGGTGGCCGGGCCGGTCAGCGACGTACGGCCGATGTCCCGCACGGGCTTGCGGTTGGTCTCGGTGAAGTAGCCGGTCAGCTGCTGGATCACCGCTGCGAGAACGATGCCGATGGCGACGGCGACGATCGCGAGGACCCGCGGGTCACCGCTGTGGCCGAGGATCTCCTGCGCATCGCTGCCCCCTACGCCCTTCAGGTCGGCGTAGCTGGAGGGGAGATACGTGAACGCCGCGATGGCGACGAGAACCAGGGAGATCACCGCGGAGATGAAGAACCCGCGGTTGATGGCGGTCATGCCGCTGCGGTCCTTGGTGCGCGGTGCCACCGCGAACACGCCGATCATGGCCGTGATCACGCCGATCGCCGGGACGATCAGCGGGAAGGTGAGCCCGTCGTTGCCGAAGACGGCAGTGCCCAGGATGAGCGCCGCGACCAGCGTCACGGCGTAGGACTCGAAGAGGTCCGCCGCCATGCCCGCGCAGTCGCCGACGTTGTCGCCGACGTTGTCCGCGATGGTCGCGGCGTTGCGCGGGTCGTCCTCGGGGATGCCCTGCTCGACCTTGCCGACGAGGTCGGCACCGACGTCCGCGGCCTTGGTGAAGATGCCGCCGCCGACACGCATGAACATCGCGATGAGCGCGGCGCCGAGGCCGAAGCCCTCCAGCACCTTGGGGGCGTCCGCGGCGTAGACGAGCACGACGCAGGCCGCACCCAGCAGACCGAGCCCGACCGTGAACATGCCGACGACGCCGCCCGTGCGGAAGGCGATCTTCATGGCCTTGTGCGAGACCTTGGTCAGGTCCGCGGGGGGCTCGCCCTCACCGGGGGTCGCCTCACGGGCGGCCGCGGCCACTCGTACGTTGCTGCGCACTGCAAGCCACATGCCGATATAGCCGGTGGCCGCGGAGAATGCCGCACCCACCAGGAAAAACAGCGAGCGTCCTACACGCTGGCTCATGTCATCGGCAGGCAACAGGAACAACAGGAAGAAGACGACGACGGCGAAAATGCCGAGTGTGCGCAACTGGCGGGCAAGATAGGCATTCGCGCCTTCCTGCACAGCAGCAGCGATCTTCTTCATGCTGTCGGTGCCCTCGCTCGCGGCGAGTACTTGACGGACCAGCACGACGGCGACGCCGAGAGCTGCCAGGGCGACCAGGGCGATCACGATGACGAGACCGCGATTGCCAGTGGTCAACATGGCATCAGCGAGGTGCTGGTGGTTCTGGGATGGGCTGAGGTGCCCCGCCATTCGTCCTCCTTGACGCTTGGCGCAGGGGCGCGCGGTTCGGTGGCCGGCTCCTGCTTGCAAAGATGTGGACGGATTGTAGGGATCAGCTCCGGAACAAAACAGTGCACCGTTTCGGCGAAGCCCCACCAACAGCGGAGATCAAATGGAGTTCGTGTGGCGAATTCGCTCGCACGAGGTAGCTTTACAAAAATGTTGACACTGTAAAAAATGATCGCTTCGAGAGCCTCGCAGGCCCCATTTTTCACATCAAAACAGTTCAGGGATTACCTCCAGGCACCGGGTCGGCGACCTCGGCCGATGCCGCTCGGCGCTGGGGCGAATGTGACGCATGTGGCCTGTGCGGTGATCTGAGAGTGCTTGATGAAGATCCCGCAACATCTTGCTACCGCTTCGGCAGTGGACCCCGGGCGAGCAGCGAAATGCCTGGTCAGCGCGTCGACGGGGGCGTGTGGCCGAGCGATGGGAAGATCGCGAACTCCCCTCCGGGGCTGCTGCCGGGGAGTCGTCCGCCGCCGCGATTTCCGGCCGCTGTTCCGGGGTTCCTGGGACCGACCCATCCACCCCGGCCGCCGGTTCTGTGGCGGGTCGCCGACCGGCCCGAGTGGCGTGGCCGTCAGGGGCGTCGGGTTCGCTCTCCGGTCGGTGCCGTGAGCGGGGCCGCGGCGACCGACGGCCGCGGCGGGTCAGGGGAGCACCGGCTCCGGCGCCACCGGCCAACTCATGCGGATCAGCCCGCCGTTCCCGTCCGCGGTCACCTCGACGTCGTCGACGAGACCGCTGATCACCGCGAGGCCCATCTCGCTCTCGGCCTCCTCGTCGTCGGCCGGAGCCGCGGACGCCGGGGTGGAAGCGTCGGAGCCGGCGTTGCCGTGTGCGGTGCCCGCTGTCGAGGTCCCGTCACCGACCTCGATGGAGAACTTCTTCTCGTCCTCGATGAGCGCCACGCGCACAGGGCTTTCGACACCGTGGAGCACATGCAGCCCGACTGCGCGCGAACACGCCTCGCCGACCGCGAGCCGGACCTCGTCGAGCACAGCCTCGTCGACCCCCGCACGCCGCGCGACCGCGGCAGCCACCAGCCTCGCCGTACGCACATGCTCCGGCAGCGCGCTGAATCGGAGTTCCACGATGGCCATGCCATCCCCCTCGAACTTTCCTTGAACACATTCCCGGGCACCGGGCTCCAAGAGCCCGGCACCTCCAACGTCGTTCCGGTATCCGGTCCGCTTGGGGCGGACGTCAGTCGGTCGCCGCGACGGCCTCGTCCACGGAGCCGTGGATCGGGAACACCTTGGTCAGACCGGTGATACGGAAGATCTTGAGAATGCGCTCCTGGTTGCACACCAGACGCAGCGAGCCTTCGTGAGCACGCACCCGCTTGAGCCCGCCGACGAGCACACCCAGCCCGGTGGAGTCCAGGAAGTCAACGCCTTCCATGTCCACGACGAGGTGGTAGCTCCCGTCGTTCACAAGCTCGACCAGCTGCTCGCGCAGCTTGGGCGCGGTGTATACATCAATCTCGCCACCGACCTCGACGATCGTCCGATCGCCTACGGTCCGGGTCGACAGGGACAGGTCCACGGATCCTCCAGCACCTTGCTATCGAGTCGTCCACCAACTGAGACATCCCGGCCGAGGAAAGGCCGGGACAGCAGGCGGATCGGCAGCCGCAGAAGCATTCAATCACTTACCGGCCTGCACGCACGACGCCTTGCTGTCTTTGTGCGTCGTGCAGGTGACACCACCGGAGTCCACGGCCGGCCGAGCCCAGCCGGCCGGCACGAGCGTACGCTCACCTGCTGTGCCCTCCCGCAACGTCCCGGAAAGCGATCCCCGCACGGTGCTCGCCCGACTCACCGCCGGGGACGGCCGGGCTGCGCGTATCACCCATACGGAGCACTTGCCCCCGCGAACAGGCCGCCATGCCGCCTGGCCCGAGCAGATCCGGCCCGAAGTGGCCGACGCCGTAAGGGAGTCGGGGATCGAGCGGCTGTGGGAGCACCAGGCGCGGGCCGCCCGGCACGCTCTGCGCGGGGAGTCAGTGATCATTGCCACAGGCACCGCCTCGGGCAAGTCACTCTCGTATCTCATGCCTGTGCTCAGCTCTCTCCTCGACGGTGCGGAGAGCGGTTCGGGCAGCTCCGCCGTACTTGCGGGCGACTCCGGCGAGGGTGCGGTGGCCGGGGGCCGCTTGCGGGACGGGACGCAGGCCGACGGCGGGGCGGAACCCGAGGGCGAAGCGCGCCACGGCGGGACGGGGCAGCGGCGGAGCCCGACCGGGAGCCGCGGAAGTACCGCCCTGTATCTGGCCCCCACCAAGGCGCTCGCCGCCGACCAGCGCCGCGCCGTCACCGAACTAGCCGCACCGCTCGGCACGGCCGTGCGCGCCGCCGTCTTCGACGGGGACACACCCGTCGAAGAGCGCGAGTGGGTGCGGGTCTTCGCCAACTACGTGCTCACCAACCCGGACATGCTGCACCGCGGAATACTCCCGGCCCACGCCCGCTGGGCCTCCTTCCTGCGCTCCCTGCGCTATGTCGTCATCGACGAATGCCACACCTACCGCGGGGTCTTCGGCTCCCACATCGCCCAGGTTCTGCGGCGCCTGCGACGGGTGTGCGCCCGCTACGGATCCGACCCCGTGTTCCTCCTCGCTTCCGCGACGGCCGCCGACCCGGGCGAAGCGGCGACCCGGCTGACCGGGGTCCCTGTGGCGGAAGTGACCGAAGACACCTCCCCGCGTGGCGAGTTGGTCTTCGCCCTGTGGGAGCCCCCCCTCACCGAGATGGAAGGTGAACGCGGCGCCCCAGTGAGACGCACCGCGACGGCCGAGTCCGCGGAGCTCCTCACGGACCTTGCCGTTCAAGGTGTGCGCACTGTGGCCTTCGTCCGCTCACGGCGGGGGGCGGAACTCATCTCGCTCATCGCTCAGGACCGCCTCGCCTCCGTGGACCGCTCGCTGAGCGACCGGGTCGCTGCGTACCGGGGCGGATATCTCCCCGAGGAGCGCCGCGCCCTCGAACGCAGCCTGCACAGCGGCGAACTCCTCGGCCTCGCCGCCACGAACGCCCTGGAACTGGGCGTCGACGTCTCCGGTCTGGACGCCGTACTGATCACCGGCTATCCCGGGACCCGTGCGTCCGTGTGGCAGCAGGCCGGCCGTGCGGGACGAACGGGAGAGGGAGCCCTCGCTGTCCTGGTCGCCCGCGACGACCCCCTCGACACCTATCTCGTGCACCACCCCGATTCGCTCTTCCGGACACCCGTCGAATCGACCGTCCTCGACCCTGACAACCCCTACGTCCTGGCTCCCCATCTCTGCGCGGCAGCCTCCGAGATCCCCCTCACCGAGGCCGACGCCGAACTCTTCGGACCCGGCTTCTCCGAACTCCTGAGCCAGCTCGAGGAGCGCAAGCTCCTCCGCCGCCGCGGCGGCTCCTGGTACTGGACGCTCAAGGAGCGCGCCTGCGACCTCGCCGACATCCGCGGTTCGGGCGGCACGCCCGTGCAGGTGGTCGAGGACGGCACAGGCAGACTTCTGGGCACCGTCGACGCGGGCGCGGCCCACGCCACCGTCCACGAGGGGGCCGTGCACCTGCATCAGGGACGCACCTACGTCGTCCGGCAGCTGGACCTCGAGGACTCCGCGGCCCTCGTGGAGGAGGCAGCGCCTCCCTGGACGACGATGGCCAGGGACACCACGTCCGTCGCCGTGCTGGAGACGGACGAGGAAGTCCCGTGGGGCGACGCCCGGTTGTGCTACGGGACGGTGGAGGTGACCAATCAGGTCGTCTCCTATCTGCGCCGCCGCATCATCACGGGCGAGGTCATGGGCGAGACCAAACTCGACCTTCCACCGCGGACTCTTCGCACCCGCGCCGTCTGGTGGACGCTCACCGAGGACCAGTTGGACAGGGCCAGGATCAATCCCTCGGTGCTCCCGGGCGCACTGCACGCCGCCGAGCATGCAGCCATCGGTCTGCTGCCTCTTTTCGCGACGTGTGACCGCTGGGACATCGGCGGGGTCTCCATCGCGCTGCACCCGGACACCCTGCTGCCCACCGTCTTCGTCTACGACGGGCAGCCCGGCGGCGCCGGCTTCGCCGAGCGGGCCTTCCGCACGGCACGCGAGTGGCTGACCGCCACGCGGGACGCCATCGCCGCCTGCGAGTGCGAGGCAGGTTGCCCCTCCTGCATCCAGTCGCCCAAGTGCGGCAACGGCAACGACCCGCTGCACAAGCGCGGCGCCGTCCGTCTCCTGACGGAACTGCTGACCTCCGCCGCCTGAGTCCGGCGGTCGCGAGGCGCGTGCAGCGGAGACTCGGCTGCCGACGTCACCTGCCATGGCGATCCCGTCGAGCACGGTGTCGGCAGGCCCGGCGCGGGCCCGCACCGTCGGGGCGTAGGGGCCGAACCGCACCCGCGCGGAGACGTCCGCGACTTCGCCGGTGACCGCGCACCGTACGAGCTGAGCGTCCTGGGCGCGGGCGACCTCGGCGGCAGCGGCACAGGCCCTCGCCCGTCCTTCGAGGGCGCGATCCGCGGCGGCCAGGGCCGACAGGTCGGCGACGCCGCCCGCACGATGCCGGGCGGAGACCGCTTGACCGAGGCCCAGCACCACCGAGACCGCGGCGCATAGCACCACCCCGCTCAGGGCCGCCCACACCGTGGCGGATCCCCGGTCACTTTCCTTCAAGGCCCGCAACCCCCGTTCCCTCCTCGGACATGGCCACCGCCTCCGCATCGAGGCCGAGGGTCAACGGCCCCGGACCGGCTGTCCGTGCGTGCACGCGGACGCGCACCAACGGCCCCTCCCGTGCTGTCTTCACCACGGCTCCATGGGGGGCCGCCGACAGCGCCGCCGATCGCACCGCTTCCCCCGTCTCACCGCGTGCCGCTGCCCGCGCGCCCGCCCTCGCACCGTCGACGCACTGGATGTGTGCCGCCGCGGCCATGACGCCCCACAGGAGCATTCCGAAGAGGAGCACAAGGGCGGGAATGACCACCGCTGTCTCGGCCGTCACATAGCCGTCCTCAGAAGCGGGCATGAAGGGCCCGCTCGACCAGCTGCTGCAGCTCGGAGCTGACCGCACCGCTCGTCACGACCTTGTAGAGCACCGCGGCGAAGCCGCACGCGGCGATGGTCCCCACCGCGTACTCCGCTGTGCTCATCCCCGCTTCCGACTTCAACTGCCCGCCGGTGTCACGCATTCGGCGGCGGATGGCGGCTGCCAGCCGTACGGACCCGGAGCGTGCGGCACGTGCGGCCTCACGGAACTTTCCGGACATCGTTCCCCCTGCTGTCGTTGATGTCTTCTACTGCTGTCCTCGCTGTGGCGCTGTCGGCCCGCCTTGCTGATCGGCCCGTCGCGTCTAGGCGCCCGCCGCTGGAATGGCTCGCTCAGAGCAGCGAGCCCGCAAGGCCCATCACGACAGGCGCGACACCGACCGCGAGGAAGGCCGGCAGGAAGCACAGACCCAGCGGCCCGGTCACGAGGACCGCAGCCCTACGGGCACGTGCCGAGGCCTGGCGGGCCCGGCGTGCACGGAGTTTCTCGGTCGGCCGGGACACTTGGGCCACGGCCGGGACTCCCGCTGTACCGGCCCGTTCCATGCTGCGGACGAAGCCCTCACTGCCGGGCAGGGACGCGAAGTGCCCCCACGCCGCTGCCGGTTCGGCTCCGAGCCGCAGCTCGGCGGCCGTGCGGATCAGGCGTATGCCGAGCGGTCCGCCCAGCGAGCGGCCGACCGCGTCGGCAGCCTGCGCCGGACCCGAACCTGCTGCCAGGCAGGCCGCCATCAATTCGGCTGCCAGGGGAAGCTGTTCGGCTGCGGCGCTCGCTTCGGCTGTCTCATCTGCCGTGGCCGCGATGGCCTCCTGACGGCGCATCCACCACCTCACGCCGCACGCGCCCGCTCCCGCGAGGACCCATCCGGCGACTCCGCCAATGACGACCACCGCGAAGGCCGCGACCCCCAGCGCTGCTCCGGCCTCCCTCAGAGCGCGCCGGCCGGCTGTCCGTGCGGGCCGCAGGGCTCCCTCGCCGACGAAGCGCCGGAGCCTGCCGCGTGGTTCGAGGCCGGGTGCTGCGAGCAGCTCTCGCGTCCGGTGCCGCACCGTGCGAGCACGCCACAACTCCCGCATGGAAGCCGCCAGGCACCCTCCGCTCCCCAGCAGCAGCACCAACCATGTCCGCGCTTCCGTGGGGACGCCGAAGTACGCCTCGTTCATGACGACTCCTCTCCTCGCGGCCTGCTTGGCCCTTCCGCCGTGCGTACGAGCCGGGCGACCCAGGCGATGCCCGCCCACTCCAGAAGCCCTCCGACGACGAGACAGATCAGCCCTGCCGTGCTGTGCAGCAGAACCCGGGCGGGATCAGCACCCATGGCTGTGCCCAGCAGCAGACCGAAGACCGGGAGCAGCGCGAGTACGACGGCCGTGGAACGGGGCCCTGCCAGCAGCGCCTGCAGCTCCTCGCGTTGGTCGCGTTCGGCACGCAGGGCGTCGGCGACCTTGTCGAGGCCGGTGGCCAGGCCCGCGCCTCCCTCGACGGCGACCTGCCAACACGCCGCGACCCCTCGGAGCCCTTCCGCACCGGGACTTCGAGCGGCTTCCCGCAGCGAACCAGGGACATCGCCGCCGAAGCGCGCAGCCGCCAGCACCGCCGCACCGCCGTCTCCCAGCTCCCGCAGCGCGATGCCTCCTGCCGACAGCAGGGCCCGGTCCGGCTGCCTGCCCGCCCGCAGTTCGCCCGAGACCGCCGCGCAGAGCTCCATCACCGCAGCGGCCCTTCGCTCGTCGGCCCTGCCTCGCTCACGCTTACGCAGCAGTCTCCGTACGACGGGAACGGCGACCGCCCCAGCCACGAGTGGAAGCCAGGACTCACCAAGCAGCGCGAGCACCGCGCCGCCGAGCGCGCACCACCACGCCCTACCGGACGGAGCTCCGAGCCGGCCGCGTAAGAACGCGGCGAATTCGCCGAGCCTGAGCGATCGTCCGGGCCGGGCCTCCGATGCCCGGCCCGCCCCGGCCAGCATCAGCCTCGCCCGGCGCATCCCGTCGTCCCGTCCGGCCATCAGCCAGGCAGCCGCCCCAGCACACACCATCGCCGCATAGACCGGCGCGGTCTCGACAACCGTCGCTCCGTGCACCACGGCCCCTGTCACCTCGATCCCCCCTCATGCGCGATACCTGGGCCCACGGAGAGGGCGTTGGAGGGGGATGGGCTCTTCTGCCATCGCCCGGCTCCTACACGCGCGCGACGTCTGCCACCTCGCCCGCACATCTCCCACAAGCGGCCGGCACCCCGCTCCTCCAGGAATCCGCTCTCGTCCCACACCAGTGCGGGGACCGTCGAGACAAGGCCCTCCCTGTTCCGTGACAGCACATGGATCTCCGCGATGCGCCGGTTTCCCGATGAGTCGCGCACCAGGTGCACCAGCACGTCGAGTGCCGCGGCGAGCTGGCTGTGCAGAGCGGTCCTGTCCAGACCCGCCGTCGTACCCAGAGCCTCCAGGCGGGCAGGGACATCGCCCGCGGCATTCGCGTGCACCGTCCCGCATCCGCCCTCATGGCCCGTGTTCAACGCGGCCAGCAGATCCGTCACTTCGGCTCCGCGCACCTCACCGACCACCAGCCTGTCCGGCCGCATGCGCAACGCCTGCCGGACCAGATCGTCCAGCGCGACCCGCCCGGCGCCCTCCTGGTTCGGCGGTCGCGCCTCCAGGCGTACGACGTGGGGATGGTCGGGGCGAAGCTCAGCCGAGTCCTCGGCGAGCACGATCCGCTCATCCGGACCCACGAGCCCCAGCAGCGAACTCAGCAGCGTGGTCTTGCCCGAGCCTGTGCCCCCGCTGATCAGGAACGAGAGCCTCGCCTCCAGCACGGCGCGCAGGATCCTCTCCCCGCCCGGCGGCACCGTCCCCGCCGCCGCCAACTCCCCGAGGCTGAACGCCTTGTGGCGCACCACCCTCAGCGAGAGACACGTCGACCCCACCGCCACCGGCGGAAGCACCGCGTGCAGCCGCGTGCCGTCCGGAAGCCGGGCATCCACCCACGGCCTGGCGTCGTCCAGACGGCGCCCTGCGGACGTGGCGAGCCGCTGGGCCAGCCGCCGCACTGATGCCGCGTCGGTAAAACGCACATCGGTCCGTTCCAAGCCTCTGCCCCGGTCGACCCATACCTCGTCGGGACGGGTGACCAGCACGTCCGTGACGTCCGGCTCCGCCAGCAGTGGCTCCAGCGGGCCTGTGCCCACCATCTCCGAGCGCAGGGCCTCCACGACGCCCAGCACCGCGCTGTCTCCCAGCAGCCGTCCGTGAGAACGCAGCGCCGCTGCCACCCGTGCCGGCGTCGGTTCCGCTCCCGTCTCGGCCAGCCGTCGCCGCACCACGTCGAGCAGCGCCGGCTCCCCCGCCCGGGACGTGGCCGCCTCGGACGCCGCAGTGCCTACGCCCGCCCCGGCGGATTCACCGGCGCGCTGCACGCTCGTCCCCACCGGCCCCCGCCTCGCGCTCATACGGAGACACCCCCGCCGCTCACTCCGCCGCTCAGCGCCTGCGCCCAGAACTCCCGGCAGAAGCGGGCGAGCACCCCACTCGTACGCGCCCCGGGCGGCACGCCCCGCTCCGCGGCCTCCAACAACCCGGGCTCCCAAGGCAGTTCGCCCGCGAGCGGGAGGCGCAGAAGCCTGGCCACCTCGCTCTCGTCGAGGCCCGGCCCGTAGCCGCGCGGGCCACCGGGGCCGCCGGGCGTGCGCACGACCGCCCTCAGGTCACGCAGCACCATCTGCGTACGCGAGGCGACCCGGTGCGCCGCTGCCACGGCACGCAACTCCGCCGGAACCAGCAGCAGTCCGAGGTCCGTCTGCGCCAGGGCCTCCGCCACCGTCTCGTCCACACGACGGGGCAGGTCGACGACGACCACGCCACCGCGCCGCCTCGCGGCGGACAGCACGGACTTCATCGCGTCCGCGGGGATCAGCACGGAGTCCCCCCGGTCCCAGCTGAGCACGCTCAAGTCGTGCAGCCTCGGCAGCGATTCCTCGAGCGCACCGCCGCCGACCCGCCCCCGGGACTCCGCGAACGCCGGCCATCGAAGTCCCTCCGTCCGTTCTCCGCCGAGCAGTACATCGAGGCCACCCCCGAGGGCGTCGCCGTCGACGAGCATCGTGCGCCGGCCCTCCCGCGCGGCCGTGACGGCCAGGGCACAGGCGAGCGTCGACGCACCGGCGCCACCACGTCCGCCGAGGACCCCGACGGTCAGGGCAGGCCTGCCCACGCACTCGGACGCGTCCGCGATACGGCCCGTCAGCCAGCTCTCGGCGTCGGGCAGCATGACCACGCCTTCCGCTCCGATGCGCGCGCCGCGCTCCCACACACCCGGGTCGTCCATGTCCTTGCCGACGAGGAGCACTCCTGGCCTGCGCAGGATTCCGGAAAGCTCTCCCCCCGCGGCTGAGCTGAGCCCCCGAGCGCCCGCGCAGTCGTCGCCGACAAGGACCAGAGGTGCCTTCTCCCAAGCCTTCGCGCCGCCCCACTCCGCCCATGCCATCCGGTCATGCGGAGCTCCGTGCACAACTTCCGCTTCTGCCCCGGCAGCTGCACACAGCCTCAGGAGATCGTCAAGGAGTTCTTCGTCCTCAGTGACAATCAGAATGGTTTCGGCCACGTTCCGGACCCCCTTCGCAGTTCACTGCCTCACTCCCGCAAACACCTGCGGGCCCTGTCCGGAATCACTGTGCGGTGAACGCGAAAAGCTTGGTGATCACGGTCCAAAACTGTGGACTTGCCGGGAGTTGTGAATAACTCCGTCACCCATCCTGGCGACTCCCACAGGGGAGCTCGGCGGTTACACTCAGTTACGAGTCCGAGGGTCCGGCGATCGGGCTCGTAAAGATCACCAAGAGACGGGAGAACGATCAATGAAAGGCGAAAAGGGCCTTGGACATGCGACGACCCCCGCCGGGGGGGAGAGCGGGGGTCGTCCCCAGGGCCGACTCGGGGGGGGAGGAGTCGGGCCGGGTTAGCACGGTCGCGAACGATCCGTGACTTCCATGGTGTACCCGAGGGCCTTCTCAGGCAAACCCACGCGCCCCACCTTACGCCGAATGGTTGGCACCTATGCTCGGCTTCGTGGAAAACCTAGCGATGCGCCGCACAGCCGCGTTCTTCGATCTGGACAAGACGGTCATTGCGAAGTCGAGCACGCTCGCCTTCGGCAGATCCTTCTACCAAGGTGGCCTGATCAATCGCCGTGCCGTACTCCGCACCGCATATGCCCAGTTCGTATATCTCCTCGGAGGCGCCGACCACGATCAGATGGAGCGGATGCGGGAGTATCTCTCCGCTCTGTGCCGTGGCTGGAACGTCGAGCAGGTGAAGGACATCGTCGCCGAGACGATCCACGATCTCATCGACCCGATCATCTACGACGAGGCGGCCTCCCTCATCGAGGAGCATCATCTCGCAGGCCGTGACGTCGTCATCGTCTCGACCTCGGGTGCCGAAGTCGTCGAGCCGATCGGGGAGTTGATCGGCGCGGACCGCGTGGTGGCGACCCGGATGGTCGTCGAGGACGGCTGCTACTCCGGCGAGATCGAGTACTACGCCTACGGCCCTGCCAAGGCGGAGGCGATCGCGTCGCTCGCGGAGTCCGAGGGATACGACCTGAGCCGGTGCTACGCGTACAGCGACTCGATCACCGACATTCCCATGCTGGAAGCCGTCGGCAATCCCTACGCGGTCAATCCCGACCGCGCGCTGCGCAAGGAGGCCGCCGGGCGTGACTGGCCGGTCCTGACCTTCTCCCGTCCGGTCCGTCTCAAGGAGCGCGTCCCGACCCTCTCCCTGCCGTCGCGGCCGGCGCTGGCCATCGCCGCGGCAGCGGTGGGTGCGGCAGTCGCGACGGCCGGACTGGTCTGGTACACGAGCCAGCGCAGGAGCGCCCGGTTCGAGCAGTTTTGAGGGCAAAGGTAAAGTTCGGAAGCCAGGGGTTCCACATCATCGCAGCGCGCAGTACAAAGGAATTGACGGCCCGCGAGACCAGCGGCGACAGAGAGTTCGCCGGTACGCACAAGGCCCCACGGACCGCCTTGCATGAATATTGGGTACCCACGCGACGCTGAGCCCACGTATCGGGCGGACCCGCCAGGAAACGGGCGAAGCACCCGGCCTGACGGGAAGGATGAGAGCACGCACTGGTAACCCGGTATCCGTGCCAGCGGCGGCACCGTCCACGGCGGTGCCGCCGCAACTGTGTTCGTGCGGCGGCCGAGGCCTTGCGGCCCGGCGCGTGAGCCCTGACCCGCTTCCGCGCTTCCGCGCCGCCGTCAGACCCGCCCGCCCCGATGGGCGGGTCTGCCGAGCCGGAACGCGCGGGCTACGCGGCCCCGCGCTGCAGCGCCTCGCACACCGCGGTCGTCTCGCGCACGCCCAGTTCGAGGGCCTTTCCGCAGTGCCCGATCCATTCGGCCATGCCCTCGGGCGTCCCGGCGGCGTACGCGGCCAGCGCACGCTCGTACGCCTCGCGGCCCAGCTCGGCCTGGCCGACCTCGGCCGGGCAGATCGACTTGGGGTCCAGCCCGCTCCCGACGAGGACGATGCGCTCGGCCGCGCGCGCCACCGGCCCGTTGAAGGAGACGAACGGCCGCAACGTGGCCAGTTCCCCGTGCACGACCGCGGCGAGCACCAGCGCCGGCGTCTCGCTGCCGTCCACGACGATCCGCGCGAGCGCGTCGAGTCGGGCCGCCACCTCCTCCGCGTCCGGCGGCTCCTTCCCGAGCGCCGGTCCGCTCACCGGCTCGCCCGCGAGGCGCGGCCGGCCGACCGTCCCGTCGTCCCCGGCGCCTCCCGCGGCGACGAGATGCAGCCGCGCCAGCACCCGCAGGGGCGACTGCCCCCACACGTCGAGGAGTTGCCCCGCCTCGGCGGTCGTGCGGAGCGCCGCACCGACCGTGCGGGGTTCGCCCTCGCCCCCGAAGTCGGTGCGCCGGCGCAGCTCCTCCAGGGGCCAGTCGGCGCCCTCGAGCGCGGCAGAGGCACGGGCCCCGCGCAGTGCCGCCTCCGCGCTCACCTCGCTGCTGCGGCGGCGCATCACGCGGTGCCCGTAGATCCTGTCCACGGACTTCCGTACGGAGTCGACGGCGTCCGCGACGCCGGGCAACGCCCCCAGCGGAGCCAGGGGATCAGCGGAGCTACTCATGCGTATGACCCTACGCGCAGGCCGTGCCGCAACTCGCGTCGCACGAACGAGTGGTCCTTCTCACCCCGTCCCCGTGGCCCCCGGGCCGATCCCCCTACGCTCTCGTACATGAAAATCGCTTTCGTCGGCAAGGGCGGCAGTGGCAAGACGACACTGTCCTCACTGTTCATCCGTCAGCTGGCCGCCGCGCACGTCCCGGTGGTCGCTGTCGATGCGGACATCAATCAGCACCTCGGCGCCGCGCTGGGGATGGACGAGGCCGAAGCGGCCGCGCTCCCCTCGATGGGTGCGCAGCTCCCGCTCATCAAGGAGTGGCTGCGCGGCTCGAATACGCGTATCGCCTCGTCCGAGACGATGATCAAGACGACGCCGCCGGGCCGGGGCTCACGCCTGCTGCGGATCACCGACGACAACCCCGTCTACGACGCGTGCGCACGCACCATCGCCCTCGACGGCGGCGAGGTTCGGCTGCTGGCCACGGGGCCGTTCACCGAGGCCGATCTGGGTGTCGCCTGCTATCACTCCAAGACCGGGGCGGTCGAGCTCTTCCTCAACCATCTCGTCGACGGGCGCGACGAGTTCGTGGTCGTCGACATGACCGCGGGCAGCGACTCCTTCGCGTCCGGAATGTTCACGCGCTTCGACATGACCTTCCTCGTCGCCGAGCCCACCCGGAAAGGCGTCTCGGTTTATCGCCAGTACAAGGAGTACGCGCGGGACTTCGGCATCCAGCTGCGCGTCGTGGGCAACAAGGTGCACGGCGAGGACGATCTGGACTTCCTTCGCGAGGAGGCCGGCGACGACCTGCTGGTCTCCTTCGGGCACTCCGACTGGGTCCGCGCGATGGAGAAGGGCCGGCCCCGTTCGCTGGCCGACCTGGAGCCGTCCAACCGCCGGGCGCTGGGGGTGCTGCAGGAGGCCGCGGAGGGCGCATATGAGAAGCGCGACCGGCAACGCTACACACGGCAGATGATCCACTTCCATCTGCGCAACGCCGAGAGCTGGGGCAACGAGAAGACGGGCGCGGACCTGGCCGCCCAGGTGGACCCCGACTTCGTGCTCGGCGAGCAGCCGGTGCCTCAACCCGTCTGAGCGACCGCCCTAACGGGCAGGCCGCGGACGGAGGTTGAGGAACCGCCGTCCACGGCCGTGCCCGCCGCGCGGGAGCGCGAGGCGTGCTCCCGTCAGTCGGAGAGCAGCTTCGTGGTCCGCGTGTGCTTCTTGAGGTAGGAGTCCCAGCCGCCCTTGGGCCGCTCGCCGACCCCGAGGGTGCGGAGCTTGGCCAGCACCTTGGGGTCCTGCTTGTCGAGCCAGTTGACGAGCTGTCTGAACGAGACGCAGCGCACCTGGCGCTTCTGACAGACCGACTTCATGACGTCCTCGACAGCGTCCATGTAGACGCCGCCGTTCCAGTTCTCGAAGTGATTGCCGATGATCATCGGTGCGCGGTTGCCCTTGTAGGCGCGCTCGAAGCCCTTCATCAGGCCGTCACGCATCTGACGGCCGTAGGCCGCGTGCTTCTCGGACGGTCCATGGACGGTTCCCGACTGGTTCGCCAGGAAGTTGTAGTCCATGGAGAGGGTCTGGAACTTCCTCCCGGGCATGGGGACTTCCTGCAGCGGTACGTCCCAGAGGCCGCCCTTCTTGCCGGGCCAGACCTGGGTCCCGTTGCCACTGGAGTCGTAGCGGAAGCCCATCTGCCGGGCCGCCCGGAGGAGGTTCTCCTGGCCCTGGAGGCAGGGGGCGCGTCCGCCTATGAGTTCCCTGTCGTAGTCGAAGGGAAGAGGGTCCTCGCGCTTGAAGCCAGTGGTCGTCTTCCAGTTCTTCACGAACCACTTGGCCTGGCGTATCTCGCTCTTCCACTGGTCCGCGGACCAGCTGCCGACACCCGCGGGGCCGCAGAAGTGGCCGTTGAAGTGGGTGCCTATCTCGTTCCCCTGGAGCCATGCCTTTCGCACCTCGCGAAGGGTGGCCCGTATGTTCTCGTCCTTGAGGTAGCCGATGTCGGAGGCTCCTACGGAGTGGCCGGGGGGCGAGTAGCGGCGGGACTTGGCCTCGGGGAGGGCGTATATGCCGCTGAGGAAGAACGACTGCGATGCGCCGTAGCGCTTGCCCGCCTTGCGGAACCGCGAGAAGAGCTTCTTGCCGTCCTCGCCTGCTCCGTCCCAGGAGAAGACCACGAACTGCGGCGGCTTCTTGCCCTTGCGGAGCTTGCTGGGGACCGGCTGGTTGGGCTGCCGGCCGGTTATGGAGGTCGAACCGTCCCCGATGACGCGGGCCTGCAGCTCGGGCTTCTCCTCGGGGGCCGAGCGGCCTTGGCCTTCCGGGCTGCGTGTGGTGTCACCGGCACAGCCGCTCATCACTGCAGTGAGCGCCATTCCCGCCGATATACCCACGAGCCACCGTCGCGTGGCTGTCATCGGATCACCTCACCCATGTCGATGTCGCTCCGTAACGGATCAACTCCGGTACGTGACTCAAAACTCGCATCTCGGACAGAGCGGGCAACTCGGGTGAAGCCATGGAGTGATTTCTTCACCCGTCGGGCGCATAGTGAGTCGCACTCACCGAAGCAGCGGCACCGGGTCTTCACGTGCGGCATCACACGCGCCAGGGCGGGCCTCAGTGACGGGCGAGCGCGTCCATGACAGGTCTAAACCAATTTCGCCGCAAGCTCTTGTCACAAGGGCGCGACGGCTGATGAGCTAGGCCCGGAGTCCAAGGTCCCGGCACGATCCGGACCTTGGGCCGGGACACAACAGACACCCTGGGAAAGGGAGATGTCGTGAGCAACGAAAGCCTGGCCAATCTGCTCAAGGAAGAGCGGAGGTTCCCGCCGCCCGCCGATCTGGCTGCTCAGGCCAACGTCACCGTAGCGGCGTACGAGCAGGCGAGGGCTGACCGGCTGGGCTTCTGGGCCGAGCAGGCACGCCGCCTGAGCTGGGGTACTGAGCCGACCGAGACCCTCGACTGGTCCAACCCGCCGTTCGCCAAGTGGTTCAAGGACGGCAAGCTCAACGTCGCGTACAACTGCGTGGACCGGCACGTCGAAGCGGGCAACGGCGACAGGGTCGCCCTGCACTTCGAGGGCGAGCCCGGCGACTCCCGCAGCCTCACCTACGCCGACCTCCAGCGCGAGGTCTCCAAGGCCGCGAACGCGCTGACGGAACTGGGCGTGCAGGCGGGCGACCGCGTCGCCGTCTACCTGCCGATGATCCCGGAGACCGTCGTCGCGATGCTGGCGTGCGCCCGCATCGGCGCCCCGCACTCGGTGGTCTTCGGCGGCTTCTCCGCCGACGCGCTGGCCACCCGCATCGAGGACGCCGACGCCCGCGTCGTCATCACCGCCGACGGCGGCTACCGCAAGGGCGGAGCCAGCGCGCTCAAGCCCGCCGTCGACGAGGCGCTCACCCGGCCCGGTACCGAAAAGGTCCGCAACGTGCTGGTGGTCAGGCGCACCGGACAGGACGACATCGACTGGAACGACGGGCGCGACGTGTGGTGGCACGACGTCGTCGACCGCCAGAGCGACCAGCACACGCCGGAGAACTTCGACGCCGAGCACCCGCTCTTCATCCTCTACACCTCGGGCACCACCGGTAAGCCGAAGGGCATCCTGCACACCACCGGCGGCTACCTGACGCAGGTCGCGTACACCCACCACGCCGTCTTCGACCTCAAGCCGGACCGGGACGTGTACTGGTGCACGGCGGACGTCGGCTGGGTCACCGGCCACTCCTACATCGTGTACGGGCCGCTGGCGAACGGTGCCACCGAGGTGCTCTACGAGGGCACCCCGGACAGCCCGCACAAGGGCCGCTGGTGGGAGATCGTCCAGAAGTACGGCGTATCCCTCCTCTACACCGCCCCGACAGCGATCCGCGCCTGCATGAAGTGGGGAGACGACATCCCGGCCAAGTTCGACCTGTCGTCGCTGCGGATCCTCGGCTCCGTCGGCGAACCGATCAACCCGGAGGCGTGGATCTGGTACCGCCACCACATCGGCGGCGACCGCACGCCCATCGTCGACACCTGGTGGCAGACGGAGACCGGCGGCGTCATGGTCAGCCCGCTGCCCGGCGTCACCGAGACCAAGCCGGGCTCGGCGCAGAGGCCGCTGCCGGGAATCGCCGCGACGGTCGTGGACGACGAGGCCAACGAGGTGCCTGACGGCGGCGGCGGCTACATGGTGCTCACGGAGCCCTGGCCGTCGATGCTGCGCACGATCTGGGGCGACGACCAGCGCTTCCTCGACACCTACTGGTCGCGCTTCCAGAACATGTACTTCGCCGGCGACGGTGCCAAGAAGGACGACGACGGAGACATCTGGCTGCTCGGCCGCGTCGATGACGTGATGCTCGTCTCCGGGCACAACATCTCGACGACCGAGGTCGAGTCGTCGCTCGTCTCGCACCCGAAGGTCGCCGAGGCGGCGGTCGTCGGCGCGACGGACCCGCAGACGACCCAGGCGATCTGCGCGTTCGTCATCCTGCGCGGCTCGGCCAACGCCGAGGACGACGGCCTGGTGGAGGAGCTGCGTGCGCACGTGGCCAAGCAACTCGGCCCGATCGCCAAGCCGAAGAAGATCCTGCCGGTCGCGGAGCTGCCCAAGACCCGCTCCGGCAAGATCATGCGGCGGCTGCTGCGGGACGTCGCGGAGAACCGTGCGCTCGGAGACGTCAGCACACTGACCGACTCCTCCGTCATGGAGCTCATCCAGGACAAGCTGCCGAGCGCGGCGAGCGAGGACTGACCGGCGTACAGCGGTATCAAGGACGTACGGGAGACGTCAGGTCCTTGAGGAGGGGCATCCGGCACCGCCGGGTGCCCCTCCCCCTGTTCTCCCCTGTTCTCACCCACGGATCGCCGCCGGACGTACGCTTCGTCAACACCGGGACCTCCGACGGAGCTTGTCGTAGTGGCCTCCTGGGCACACGTGCCGCACGATGGTCCGGCATGATCGGACGGACGGGGCGGGACGGTCGAAGGCCGATGACCGGGCCTCCGTCCGGGACCGACGCAGAGACGGAGAGGGAGACACGATGAGTTCTGCCGACGACGGCCGCAGTCTCGGCCAGTTGGTGGCGGCTGCCACCGCCGAGCTGTCCGGACTGGTGCACGACGAGATCGCGCTGGCCAAGGCCGAGATCAGGCAGGACGTGAAGCGGGGCATCGTGGGCGGCGGCGCGGCAACGGTCGCCGGGGTGCTGCTGCTCTTCTCGCTGCCCGTCCTGAGCTTCGCCGCGGCCTACGGGATCCACAATCTGGGCCTCGGACTGGCCTGGTCGTTCCTGATCGTGGGGGGCGCGTACATCGTCGTCGCGCTCATCCTTCTGCTGCTTGCGCTGCGGAAGTTCAAGCGGATCAAGCCCCCGGAGAAGTCGATCGCCTCCGCGAAGGAGACGGCCTCGGTGCTCTCGCGCGCCAAGCCGCATCCGCGCACGCGGGCCGTCGCCGCAGAGCAGACCGCTCCCGAACAGAACGGCAGGCGGCCGGAGAAGCAGCCGAAGAGCACCTCGGTCGCGTGAGGCCACGCGACCGGGAGGTGGTGCCCGCACGCCGGACGGTCTCCCGCTTCGCGTCCCCGCGGACGAGCGCGGCATGGACGCCGCCCAGAGTGTGACAGGCTCGGCGGCATGACCCATCCAGCAGGTCCAGCGAACCTGATCCGTCCCGAAGGCCCCTGGACGCACCGGGATGTGGCCGCGAACGGAGCCCGCTTCCACATCGCTGAGATGGGTGACGGACCTCTCGTACTGCTGCTGCACGGCTTCCCGCAGTACTGGTGGACGTGGCGGCACCAGCTGACGGCGCTGGCCGACGCCGGATTCCGTGCCGTTGCGATGGATCTGCGCGGTGTGGGCGGCAGCGACCGGACGCCCCGCGGCTACGACCCGGCCAACCTGGCCCTCGACGTCACCGGTGTCATCCGGTCGCTCGGCGAGGCCGACGCGGCGCTCGTGGGGCACGACTTGGGCGGCTATCTCGCCTGGACCGCCGCCGTGATGCGGCCCAAGCTCATACGGCGTCTCGCCGTCTCCTCGATGCCGCACCCGCGGCGCTGGCGGGCGGCCATGCTGAAGGACATGCGTCAGACCGCGGCCGGCTCCTATGTGTGGGGCTTCCAGCGACCGTTCGTCCCCGAGCGCCAACTCACCGCCAACGGCGGCGAGTTGGTCGGCAAGCTGGTACGTGACTGGGCCGGACCGCGCCTCCTGGAGCAGCCTGACGCGAACGAGGCGGTCGCACGGTACGAGCAGGCGATGTGCGTGCCGTCCACCGCGCACTGCTCTGTCGAGCCCTACCGCTGGCTGGTGCGGTCGATGGCGCGGCCGGACGGCTTCCAGTTCAACCGCCGCATGAAGCGGCCCGTGCGGGTGCCGACGATGCAGATGCACGGCTCGCTGGATCCTGTGCTGCGCACGCGCAGCTCGGCCGGATCGGGGCAGTACGTCGAAGCGCCGTACCGCTGGCGGCTGTTCGACGGCATCGGCCACTGGCCGCACGAGGAGGACCCTGCGGGCTTCTCCGCGGAACTCATCGGCTGGCTCAAGGACCCCGAGCCCGACCGCTGAGCGCATCGCCCGCATACGCCGTCAACACGGGCAACACGTGCCGCGTGCATAGGCGTTTGATGGACCGTCAGACGGTTACGCGCCACGGTACGGGGCAGAGTTCGATGTATGGGCTGGACACACGACTACCGTGACCAGGCAGGTGGCCGCAGCGAGCGGAGGGGACTGATCCCCGGGCAACGCATGTGGCGCTTACGATCCGAGAGACTCGGCGAAGGCACCGAGCCCGGAATTCCCAGTCTGCTCAGCCGAAGAGCACGCTGGGTCGGAGCAAGGTTGCGGCACTCGCGCGGCTGAAGTCGTTCACCCTCCCGCCCCCGCCGCACGTCCTGTATCGCGCGTCGGCGCAGGCTGCGCACCGGCACGCACTCACATCGCGCAACCCTGGCTGTCGGCCTGCCGTTCCGCGGCCCGGCCGCGCCGAGCGTCGCTGCGGACCTCGTCCGCCGTGAGGGCGTACCCCGTACGGGAGTTGTCGAGCGACTTGGCGAAGATGACGCCGTAGACCTTGCCTTGCGGTGTGAGCAGCGGACCGCCCGAGTTGCCCTGGCGGATCGTCGTGTACAGGGAGTAGATGTCGCGGCGGACCCTGTCCCGGTGGTAGATGTCCGGGCCGTCCGCGTCGACCCGGTCCCGTACGCGCGCCGAGCGAACATCGAAGCCGCCGTTCTCCGGGAAGCCCGCGACGATGGCGCCGTCTCCCCGGTCCGCGTCCTTGGGTGCGAACTCGAGCGCGGGGGCTTCGAGCGTCGGAACGTCCAGGACGGCGATGTCACGCTTCGGGTCGTAGAGGACGATCCGCGCGTCATGGATGCGGCCCACGCCGCCCATCTGCACCGTCGGCTCCTTGACGCCGCCCACCACGTGGGCGTTCGTCATCACCCGGTGGCGGCCGAAGACGAAGCCCGTGCCCTCCAGCACCTTTCCGCACCGCGTCGCGCTGCCCACGACCTTTGCGATGCTGCGCCTTGCCTCTGCCGCGACGGGGCTCTTCGCCAGCTTCGGATCGGGCGCGGGCACGGCCCGGATCGGCTCGTTGGAGAAGGGTGAGAAGACCTGCGGGAGCCCGTTCTGCGCGAGCGTCGAGGAGAAGTCGTTGAACCAGCTGTCGGCCTGCGGCGGCAGCACGCGCGAAACCCCCAGCAGCACGCTGGAGTTGCGCACCTCCTTGCTGACCGTCGGCAGCGACGTGCCGGCCAGCGCGGAGCCGATGAACCACGCCACGAGCAGCATCGCCAGCACGTTGACGAGCGCGCCGCCCGTCGCGTCCACGGCTCGTGCGGGCGACCAGGTGATGTGCTGCCGCAGCTTGTTGCCGAGGTGGGTGGTGAACGCCTGGCCCACCGACGCGCAGACGATGACGATGACGACCGCCGCGATCACACCGACCGCCCCGGGCGGAGTGCCGTCCGTCAGTCCGTTCCACAGCGGTGGCAGCACGAGGATCGCGAAGAGTCCGCCGCCCAGAAAACCGGCCACGGACAGGATTCCGACGACGAAACCCTGCCGATAACCGATGACGGCGAACCAGATGGCTGCAAGCAGGAGCACAAAGTCCAGCGCGTTCACGGGAGCCACCGTCTCATGAGGATGGAGGGGGAGGTCCGCCGCGGTCGGTACGAACGCGCGCCGCGGCCCTGGTGAGGCGGCCGACGGGACGGCCGGCGCGCTCCTGAGTCATGCGCTGCGGTCGATCGGGACTCGCCGTTCGCGGTCCCAGGGCTTCTCCCAGCCCGAGTAGTGCAGCAGCCGGTCGATCACCCCCGCCGTGAAGCCCCACACCAGGGCGGGCCCCACGCTGAACGCCGGGCCCGTGTATCCGGAGGGGTGGACAGCCATCGCGCGGTTGTCCGGATCGGTCAGCTCGGAGACAGGGACGGTGAAGACCCGTGCCGTCTCGGCCGGATCCATCGCCGCGACGGGCGTGGGTCGCCGCCACCATGCGAGGACGGGTGTGACGACGAACCCGCTCACCGGGATGTAGAGCGCCGGCAGCGTCGCGAAGATCTGCACGCCTGACGGATCGAGGCCCGTCTCCTCCTCGGCCTCCCGCAGCGCGGCCCGCAGCCGCCCCTCACCATCCGGGTCGCCGTCCTCCGGGTCGATGGCACCGCCGGGGAAGGAGGGCTGGCCGGCGTGCGAGCGGAGGCTGGACGAACGCTCCATGAGCAGCAGTTCAGGCCCCTCGGCTCCCTCACCGAACAGCACGAGCACCGCCGAAGGCCGGCCCGCTCCGTCGGCGGGCGGCAGGAAGCGGCTCAGCTGGCGAGGCTCGACCGAGGCCGCCATCGTGGCGACCGGCGCGAGCCAGCCCGGCAGACCACGGTCGCTGAAGTGGATCCGAGGGCCGGCGGGAGAGTCGTCGCAGGCAGCGGTCGGACGTGAACTGGTCGGTGGACGGGTCACCGGGCGGCCCCGGCGGCGCCGATCCCGTTGCTGCCGTTGGCACCGAGCGGGGGAGCGGGACGCCCCGGGTAGTCGGCCGGTGGCTTCAGGCGCTGGCCCGGCAGTCCGCCCATCTCGTACTTCAGCAGCTTCTTCGCCTTCTCCGGGTCGAGCTCGCCCTCCCCGTACGACGGGCACAGCTCCGCGATGGGGCAGGCACCGCAGGCCGGTTTGCGGGAGTGGCAGATGCGACGGCCGTGGAAGATCGTCCGGTGCGAGAACATCGTCCACTCGCTCTTCGGGATGATCTCGGCGATCTCGGCCTCGACCTTCTCCGCGTCCGTCTGCTCGGTGAGCTTCCAGCGGCGGACGAGACGGCCGAAGTGGGTGTCGACCGTCAGGCCGGGGACGCCGAAGGCATTGCCCAGCACGACGAACGCGGTCTTGCGCCCGACGCCGGGCAGCGACACCAGGTCCTTTATGTTGCCCGGCACCTCACCGTCGAACCTGTCGCGGATAGCCGCCGAGAGGCCGAGCACCGACTTGGCCTTGGCACGGAAGAACCCGGTGGGACGCAGCAGCTCCTCCAGCTTCTCCGGGTCGGCTGCCGCCATGTCCTCGGGAGTGGGGTAGGCGGCGAAGACCGCGGGCGTCGTCTGGTTGACCCGCAGGTCCGTCGTCTGGGCGGAGAGGACCGTGGCGACCAGCAGCTGGAAGGGGTTCTCGAAGTCGAGTTCGGGGTGCGCGTAGTAGTACACCTCGGCCAGCTCACGGTTGATGCGACGGGCACGGCGGACCTTGGCGAGGTGGGACTCGGGCTTCCCGGACGCCTTCTTCGGGGCGGGGCCGGCCTTCTTCGCCGACGTCTTCTGTGCAGTGGCCTTCTTCGAGGCGGTCTTCGCGGACGCGGCTTTTCCGGCCGCCGCCTTGCCGGCCGCGGCCTTCTTCACAGGCTTACCGGCGGCAGCCTTCTTCGCGGGCTCGCCGGTGTTCCCCGCGGCCACCGCCGCATCGGCGGCCGGGGCAGCATCGGACCCCTTTGTCCGGCTTGCCCTGTTGAGGGGCTCCTGTTCGCCCACAGCGGAATCTCCCATCGCGGTCACCCGCACGGCCCCGCTCTGCGTGCGCTCACCGGGGCATCACGGGGGTAACTGACACCCGGCCAGCGTAGAGGGGCCCGCTGACATCCGCCCCGCACGAAGGCAATTCCCGGCCCGATCGGCCCCCTGCCTTCGGGAACGCGGGGGACGTGAGTCAAACTTGTGATTGATCGCACTGTTTCACCGTCCGGCATCATTGGGTTCGATGTCCCCTCGCCCTCACGGACCTGAGGCCGCCCTGGGGCCTGGGGAGACGCCGCCCCTCGGCCCGTGGGAGCCTTGTGAGGCCCCTGGGGACCCCATTGGGCTAGGTCGACAAGGAGAGAACTCGTGGACGACGTTCTGCGGCGCGCCCCGCTCTTCGCGGCGCTCGATGAGGAGCAAGCCGCTGAGCTGCGCGCCTCCATGTCGGAGACCACGCTCGCGCGAAGTGAGGCCCTCTTCCACGAGGGCGACCCGGGCGACCGTCTCTATGTAGTGACCGAAGGGAAGGTCAAGCTCCACCGGACCTCCCCTGACGGCCGGGAGAACATGCTGGCCGTGCTGGGCCCCGGCGAGCTCATCGGCGAGCTCTCCCTCTTCGACCCCGGTCCGCGTACGGCGACGGCCTCGGCCCTGACCGAGGTGAAGCTGCTCGGCCTGGGCCACGGCGATCTCCAGCCCTGGCTGAACGTACGTCCCGAGGTGGCCTCCGCGCTGCTGCGGGCCATCGCCCGCAGGCTGCGCCGCACCAACGACTCGATGTCCGACCTGGTCTTCTCCGACGTCCCCGGCCGCGTCGCGAAGCAGCTGCTCGATCTTTCGCGCCGCTTCGGCGTGCAGTCGGAAGAGGGCATCCACGTCGTGCACGACCTCACGCAGGAGGAGCTGGCGCAGCTCGTCGGCGCGTCCCGCGAGACCGTGAACAAGGCGCTCGCCGACTTCGCGGGCCGCGGCTGGCTGCGGCTGGAGGCCCGTGCGGTGATCCTGCTCGACATCGAGCGGCTGGCCAAGCGGAGTCGCTGAACCGCTGGACCGCTGGAACAACGCGTAAGGGGCGTCCTCTCCGGAGGGCGCCCCTTACGCATGCCGCTGGTGCCGTCGGCCTCCCGCACCGGCCGGACCCCCGGCTATGCCGCGCCCCGTTCCCGAAGGTAGGCGAGCTGTGCGCGTACGGACAGCTCGGCGGCCGGCCACAGCGAACGGTCGACGTCGGCGTACACGTGCCCGACGACCTCCGAGGGCGTGCGATAGCCCTCGCCGACGGCGGTCTCGACCTGGGCAAGACGATCGGCGCGGTGCGCGAGATAGAAGTCGATGACGCCTTGTGCGTCCTCCAGCACCGGTCCGTGCCCCGGCAGCACCGTCGAGACTCCGTCGTCGGCGGTCAGCGATCGCAGGCGGCGCAGGGAGTCCAGATAGTCGCCGAGCCGCCCGTCGGGATGCGCGACGACGGTCGTGCCGCGGCCGAGCACCGTGTCGCCCGTCAGTACCGCCCCCTCGGCGGGCAGGTGGAAGCAGAGCGAGTCCGCAGTGTGCCCGGGCGTGGGCACGACGCGCATCTCCAGCCCGCCCGTGCTCACGACGTCACCGGCGGCCAGGCCCTCGTCCCCCAGGCGCAGCGCGGGATCGAGGGCCCGTACGGATGTGCCGGACAGCTCGGCGAAGCGTGCCGCGCCCTCCGCGTGATCGGGGTGGCCGTGGGTGAGCACCGTCAGGCCGACGCGCTTGCCCAGGCTCTCCGCGGTGTCGATCACGTGGCGCAGGTGGCCCTCGTCGAGCGGTCCGGGGTCGATGACGACGGCGGAATCGGAGTCCGGTTCGGCGACGATCCAGGTGTTGGTGCCGTCCAGCGTCATGGCGGACGGATTGGGCGCGAGGACGCAGTGGGCGCGCGCGGTGGCCTGACCGCTGAGCACACCGCCGCGCGGCTGACCCGGCAGGGAGGCGGCATCCGTCATGTGGGGCCGTCCCCTCCGGCGCCTCGGGTGTCCGCGGTGCCGTCGCCGGCTCCTGCCGCGCCCCCGTCGTCGCCCTCCGGGGCGGGCACCTCGACCCGCTTGGTGAACTCGTCGTGCCCCGGCCAGCTGAGCACCACGTGCCCGCCCTCCATGCGCGCCTTCGCCAGCACCGGGGACAGATCGCGATGTGCGCTCTCGTTCAGCGCCGCGGCCGCCGTCTGGTAGGGCGCCAGCTGCCGCAGCATGGCGATCGTCGGCGGCATCATCAGCAGTTCGCCGCCGTCGTAGCCCGCCGCGGCCTCGTCGGGACGGATCCACACGGAGCGGTCCGCCTCGGTGGAGGCGTTGCGCGTGCGCTGGCCCTCGGGCAGCGCGGCGACGAAGAACCACGTGTCGTAGCGGCGCTTTTCGAACTCCGGTGTGATCCAGCGGGCCCAGGCGCCGAGCAGATCGCTGCGGAGCACCAGCCCGCGGCGCGCCATGAAGTCGGCGAAGGACAGCTCGTGCTCGGCGAGCGCCCTCCGGTCCCGCTCCCAGTCCTCGCCGGTCGTGTCGTCGACGACGCTGGACGCGTCCGGGCCCGCGAGCAGCACGCCCGCTTCCTCGAAGGTCTCGCGGACCGCCGCGCAGACGATGGCCTGGGCGGTGGCCTCGTCCGTGCCGAACCGCATGGCCCACTCCTTGCGGGAGGGCCCGGCCCAGCCCTCGCCCGGCCTGCGGTCGCCGCCGCCCCAGTGCTCGTCGCGCGGATCGACGCCGCCGCCGGGATAGGCGTACGCGCCTCCGGCGAAGGCCATGGACGTACTCCTGCGCAGCATGTGCACCTCGGGACCCTCCGCCGCCCCGCCGCCGTCACGCAGCAGCATGACCGTGGCGGCCAGGCGCGGAGCCACGGGCGTGATCTCGCCCGCGGCCAGGGCGCGGATGCGCTCCGGCCAGTCCCGTGGGTACCACTGACCGTTCGTGGATGACGACATGGACGGATGCTACGGGTCACCTCGCCCCGCGTCGCCGGGTGGTGGCGCTGCTGCCTGCGAAGGCACAGGTCAGGGCTTCGTGAACTCCGTCACCGCACCTGTGCGTTCACCCCGGCCAGTCGGCCAGCTCGACCTGGACCTCGACCTCGACCGGCGCGTCCATCGGCAGTACGGCGACACCGACCGCGCTGCGCGCGTGGACACCCTTGTCGCCGAAGACCTCGCCGAGCAGCTCGCTCGCACCGTTGATCACGGAGGGCTGAGCGGTGAAGTCCGGGGCGGAGGCGACGAACCCGGTGACCTTCACGACCCGTACGACCCGCTCGAGTCCGCCCGCCACCGAGGCGACGGCCGCCAGGGCGTTCAGCGCGCACGTACGCGCCAGGTCCTTGGCCTCCTCCGGGGTGACCTCTCCGCCGACCTTGCCCGTCAACGGCAGCTTGCCGTCGACGAACGGAACCTGGCCGGCCGTGTAGACGTACCGTCCGCTGCGCACAGCGGGAACGTACGCCCCGGCGGGGGTGGCGACTTCGGGCAGCGTGATGCCGAGCTCCGCGAGCCGGGATTCGACGCTGCTCACTGCTTCTCCCGCTTGAGATATGCCACCAGTTGCTCGGAACCGGTCGGGCCCGGGACGACCTGGACGAGTTCCCAGCCGTCCTCTCCCCAGGTGTCCAGGATCTGCTTGGTCGCGTGCACGAGCAGCGGCACTGTCGAGTATTCCCACTTCGTCATGGGGCAGAGGGTAGTCCGTCGCAATGCTGGTTAGGCTCCCGGGAGTGAGCAGGCTGCATGTTGTCACAGGCAAGGGCGGCACCGGCAAGACGACGGTCGCCGCGGCACTCGCGTTGGCCCTGGCCGCCGGAGGGAGGCGCACGCTCCTCGTCGAGGTCGAGGGACGGCAGGGCATCGCTCAACTCTTCGAGACGGAGCCGCTTCCCTACGACGAGCGGAAGATCGCTGTCGCGCACGACGGCGGCGAGGTCCACGCGCTCGCCATCGACCCCGAACGGGCGCTGCTGGACTACCTCCAGATGTTCTACAAGCTGGGCAGCGCCGGACGGGCGCTGAAGAAGCTGGGCGCGATCGACTTCGCGACCACCATCGCGCCCGGCCTGCGGGACGTACTGCTGACGGGTAAGGCGTGCGAGGCCGTACGCCGCCGGGACAAGCACGAACGACGTGTGTACGACGCAGTGGTGATGGACGCGCCGCCGACCGGCCGCATCACCCGCTTCCTCGGTGTGAACGAGGAGGTCGCGGGGCTGGCCAAGGTCGGCCCCGTGCACAACCAGGCCCAGGCCGTGATGCGCGTGCTCAAGTCCCCGGAGACGGCTGTGCACTTGGTGACGCTGCTGGAGGAGATGCCCGTCCAGGAGACCGTCGACGGGGTCGCGGAGCTCCGCGAGGCCGGTCTGCCCGTCGGGGCGGCGCTGGTGAACATGGTGCGGCCGCATCTGCTGGACGAGGAACTGCTGCAGAACGCCGACCGCAGTCCCGGCGGTGAACTGGCCGACGCCCTGGCGCGTGCGGGCCTCGCCCGCGCCGACCGGCTCGTCGAGCCGCTCATCGAACAGGCACACGAGCACGCGCAACGCGTCGCGCTGGAGCAGGAGCAGCGCTCCGCACTGGCGAAGCTGGATATGCCCGTCTACGAACTCGGGCTGCTGCCCGAAGGCGTCGAACTCGCCGGGCTCTACCAGCTCGCGGCGGACCTGCGCGACCAGTTGCCACCACGCCAGGAGACGTCATGACCGAAGGCAGGACGGACACCGGGACGCGTAAGGGCGGCGGCGAGCACACCGCACACGCCGGCAATCCGCTGGCCTCCGAAGTGGCGCTGCGCGTCGACCCGTTGATCGACGACCCGGAGACACGGATCATCGTCTGCTGCGGATCGGGCGGCGTCGGCAAGACGACGACCGCCGCAGCACTGGGCGTCCGTGCGGCGGAGCGCGGCCGGAAGACCGTCGTCCTCACCATCGACCCCGCACGGCGGCTCGCACAGTCCATGGGGCTCACCGAACTGGACAACACCCCGCGTCCCGTTCCGGGCGTCGACGAGACGGCCGGCGGCGAGCTGCACGCCATGATGCTGGACATGAAGCGGACCTTCGACGAGATCGTCGAGGCACACGCGGAGCCCGAGCGCGCACGCGCCATCATGGACAACCCGTTCTACGAGTCGCTGTCGGCGGGCTTCGCGGGGACGCAGGAGTACATGGCGATGGAGAAGCTGGGCCAGCTGCGCTCCGTGGGGGCCTCCCCAGGCCCGGAGGGCCGAGGGGAACAGTGGGACCTCATCATCGTGGACACTCCGCCGTCGCGCTCCGCGCTGGACTTCCTGGACGCGCCGAAGCGGCTGGGCTCGTTCCTGGACGGCCGGTTCATCAGGATGCTCATGGCGCCGGCGAAGGCGGGCGGGCGGGCCGGGATGAAGGTCGTCAATCTGGGCATGGCCGGGCTGTCGATGTTCACCGGGGCGCTCAACAAGCTTCTCGGTACGGGGCTGTTGCGTGACGTGCAGACGTTCGTGGCCGCGATGGACACCATGTTCGGCGGCTTCCGTACACGTGCGGACGCCACCTACAAGCTGCTTCAGGCGCCCGGAACCGCGTTCCTCGTGGTGGCGGCCCCGGAGCGGGACGCGCTGCGCGAGGCCGCGTACTTCGTGGAGCGCCTGGCCGAGGAGCAGATGCCGCTGGCCGGGCTCGTGCTCAACCGCGTGCACGCCAGCGGTGCCTCGGTGATCGGCGCGGAGCGGGCGCTGGCCCTCGCGGAAAATCTTGAAGACGGCGGCATTGTCGATCGAGGGCACGGGAAGGGAAGGGGACACAGCGCCCATTCCCCCGGGCGTGGCTCGTCGGACGCCACCGTCGCGGACGAGCACCTGGAAACCGGAGAGGATGCCGTCCCGGACTCCACCCTGCGGCCCGAATCCGCAGAGGAGTCGACGGGACGGGACGGGCATTTCGGTCAGACGGAGCAACTTGCCGCCGCGCTGCTGAGGTTGCATGCCGAACGCATGCGCCTGCTGAGCCGCGAGCGGCGCACGCGCGACCGCTTCGCCGCGCTCCACCCAGAGGTGCCGGTGGCCGAAGTGGAGGCGCTGGCCGGCGACGTGCACGACCTGGCCGGGCTGCGCACGATCGGTGAGCTGCTCGCCAACGGGCCGCAACTTCTGGACGCGCCGGGCCGACCGCCTGCGGCCTGATCCCCCGAACCGTGCTTGATCCCCGAACCGTGCTTGATCCCCGATCCGTGCTCACCTGCCGCGGGTGCCGGTTCTCTTCCGGCGTCCGTGAGGCGTGAGGCGGTCAACGAGGCCGCGGGAACGCACTTCCGTCGCGTGGGTCACAGAGCCCGCAAGAGAACCGTGCCCTGCACTCACACGCAGCAGCGATACGCGGAATGCCCGTACTTGCCGTATCGCCGCGACGTACCCGCGCGGTGCGCTGCGCACATCGAACGGGCATGGCCTTGTTCAGGCATGGCGGTGTACAGGCGTGCAGAGACGGCATAACGCCCGGCGTTCAGCTCAGCAGGCAGCACAGAGCCGCGCGCCGCACCTCCCGCCCGGGAGTTCATCGACCCGAGCGGTACGAGCGGTGCGTCGCGGCACGTCGGGCAGCAGGAGTGGGAGCCCGCGGGAAGCGTGTGGTGCGAGTGACCCCCGCGGTACGCGCATGGCACGGCGGTGCGTCGGCACCGCTCAACTGCCTTACGGCCAGCGGCAGTGCCGCCGTTACGCCGTTACGCCGTTACGTACCGGATCACCCGTGAGGCGTGACTCACCCCGCCGCCGCGTAGTCCTTCACCGCGTTGACGGCGTAGTCCTTCGCCTCCTCGAGGTCCAGAGGCAGAACTCCGCCCGTGTCACGCTCGTACTCCATGCGTGCCGTCTCGAGCAGCCGGCGCCAAGAAGTGACCAGGGGCCGGCGGCGCAGCAACGCCCTCCGCTCCCTCTCGGTCATCCCGCCCCAGACACCGAACTCAACGCGGTTGTCCAGAGCGTCCGCCAGACACTCGGTGCGCACGGGGCACCCTGTGCAAACGGCCTTGGCGCGGTTCTGAGCCGCACCTTGCACGAACAGTTCATCCGGATCGGTAGTGCGGCAGGCTGCCTGCGCACTCCAGTCGGTTACCCAGCCCATAGCCGGCGCCGTCCTCTCCCGAATCGAGGCTCCCCCACGGCGGCAAGCGGCATATTCGCCGTTGCCAGTTCGAGACGTTACGGAAGGCAGGCAGGGTGCAACACCCCCAGCGGGCCCAATCTTGAATGGCCCGAACGGACTATGCGTGCGCAACAAGTAACCCACCGGAGTGAGCCGGTAACAACCTGGACTCAACTTGAGCTCAAGTCGGGGCGACTTGACAGCCACTTGGGCTCAAAGTTGGGCCTTCGGGACAACACAGGAGTTCACGGCGGTACGGCGGGGAGGAACTTGCCGGGCACATCACGACACTTGGCGCTCTTCCGGACAAGCCTCATCACTCACAGGAGTGAGTGGATAGGCCGCAGAGGAACGAAGCCACAGTGACGGTGTGAGGTTCGATGCGTACGCCAGCTTAGGTGAACTGAGGGTCCCCTGTCCGGCAATTGAGAACGTAGGCTGACCGCCATGGTGATGAAGAGTGCCGGCGGTGGTGAGTCCGCGTTCCAGCAGGGCGCCAAGTTCCTCGGCGTCAGCGTGCTGGCGGGCGCGGTGCTCGCAGGGCTGGCGCTGCCGGCGGTCGGCAGCCTCGGGCTCGTCACCAAGAACACGGTCCAGGGCTTCGACGAGCTCCCCGCGAACCTCAAGCGTCCGCCGCTGAGTCAGCGCACAACGGTCCTCGATTCGGAGGGCGGTGAGATCGCCAAGATCTACTCGCGTGACCGCACCGTCGTCGGCCTCTCCGACATCTCACCTTCCATGCGCAAGGCGATCGTCGCGATCGAGGACGCACGCTTCTACAAGCACGGTGCCGTCGACCTGAAGGGCATCCTGCGCGCACTCAACCGCAACGCGCGCAACGGCGAGGTCGAGGAAGGCGCCTCGTCGCTCACGCAGCAGTACGTGAAGAACGTCTTCGTGGAGGAGGCCGGCGACGACCCCGACAAGGTCGCCCAGGCCACCCAGCAGACGGTCGGCCGGAAGATCAAGGAACTCAAGTACGCGATCCAGGTCGAGGAGAGCCTCGGCAAGAAGAAGATCCTCGAGAACTACCTCAACATCACCTTCTTCGGGCAGCAGGCCTACGGGGTCGAGGCCGCCGCGCAGCGCTACTTCTCCAAGTCGGCCAAGGACCTCGACGTTCACGAGTCGGCCCTGCTGGCCGGGCTCGTGCAGTCCCCGGCCCGGTACGACCCGGTGCAGAACGAGGACGCTGCCAAGAAGCGGCGTGACACCGTGATTTCGCGCATGGAGGCCCTCGGCCGCATCTCCGCCGAAGAGGCGCGCGAGGCGAAGGACAAGCCGCTCGGCCTCGAGATGAGCAAGCCCCGCAACGGCTGCATCACCGCCTCGCACGGTGCCGGCTTCTTCTGCGACTACGTACGCGAAGTGGTCCTGAAGGACCCGGCCTTCGGCAAGACGGACAAGGCACGCGCCAAGCGGTGGAACCGTGGCGGCCTGACGATCAGGACCACGCTCGACCCGAAGGCGCAGAAGTCCGTCGAAGCCTCGGTCAAGGACCACGTGAACAAGTCGGACAAGGTCGCGACCGCCTCCTCCATAGTCGAGCCGGGCACCGGCAAGATCCTGGCGATGGGTCAGTCCCGGCCGTACGGCTTCGGTGAGAACGAGACCCAGATCAACCTGTCCGTGGACAACGACATGGGCGGTGGCGCCGGTTACCAGCCCGGCTCGACCTTCAAGCCGGTCATCGCGGCGGCCGCGCTCGAGCGCGGTATGAGCGTGTACAAGAAGTACCCCTCGCCGTACAAGATGCAGTACCCCTCGCCGGTGCAGACGTGCGGAGGCCAGTGGAACGGCAGCGCCCCCGTCGAGAACGAGAACAAGAGCGAAGTGGGTCCGTACGAGATGAAGGAGGCCACCGCCAAGTCGGTGAACACCTACTTCGTCTCCCTCATCAGCGAAACCGGCGTCTGCCCCGTCACGGAGATGGCCGGGAAGATGGGCATCGAGCGGGCCGACGGCAAGGAGATCGACCAGGTCCCCTCCATCACCCTCGGGACGCAGGAGATGTCACCGCTGACGATGGCAGCGGGGTACGCCACCTTCGCCAACCGTGGAGAGCACTGCACTCCCGTGGCGGTGGAGTCGATCACCGACGCGCGCGGCAGGAAACTGCCGGTGCCGAAGACCGAGTGCGAGCGCGCGATGAGCCAGCGCACCGCCGACACCGTCAACTCGCTGCTGAGGGGCGTCGTCGAGGACGGTACGGGCAAGAAGGCCGGACTGAGCGGGCGGGACAGCGCGGGGAAGACCGGCACCACGGATCAGCGCTATGCGGCCTGGTTCGTGGGCTACACGCCGAACATGTCCGGTGCGGTGTGGGTCGGGGACCCGGCGCACAAGACACAGATGACGAACATCTCGATCGGCGGGAACTACTACGACAAGGTCTTCGGCGGCGAAGTGCCGGGCCCCATCTGGCGCGACGCCATGGCGGGCGCCCTGGAGGGCAAGCCGGCCCCGCGCTTCAACCTGATTCCGATCGACGACGACAAGGGCAAGGGCCGCGACAAGCCCAAGCCGCCCGACGACGATTCGCCGTGGCCGGACATCACGCTGCCGCCGGACTTCATCGGCGGCGGAGGCAACGGCGGTGCCGACTCCGGAGCCACGACCGGCCAGAACGGCGGCGCGAACGGAGGCCCCGGCGGTGCCGACGCAGGCGGGGCCAACGGCGGCGGCAACCCGTTCGGGGGGCGCAGCGGTGGCAGCGGCGGGCGCTTCGGCGGGACCGGCGGCTTCTAGCCGGGGGTCGGCGGCGCGCTGACCGTGACGACGGGGTCGGGGTGCGGGCCTGGGGCTCGACGGGCACCCGGGCCCGGTGGCCTGGGGTCCCCGCGCATCCGGAGGCGGCTCCTCACCACGCACCCTGCACTGGCCTGCACGCTAGGGGGCGCTCCAGGGGAGCACCACCCTTCGCGCGTCCGTCACCTGTCCGTCGGACGGGTACGGGCCGCCCGGCTCGACTGCGTCCGGGCAGGCAGCGGTGACGAGGCCGGAGTCAGCCTTACGCCAGCCGCTTCTTGACCGCCGCCGCCACGCGGCCGCCCTCGGCACGTCCCTGCACCTTCGGGTTGACGATCTTCATGACGGCGCCCATCGCGCGCGGGCCCTCAGCCCCCGCGGCCTGCGCCTCCGCGACGGCCTCGCCGACCAGTGCGTCCAGCTCCTCGTCCGTCAGCTGCTTCGGCAGGTAGTCGGCGAGCACCTCGCCCTCGGCGCGCTCCCGGTCGGCCTGCTCTCCGCGGCCGCCGTCGGCGAACGCCTCCGCCGCCTCGCGACGCTTCTTCGCCTCGCGCGTGATCACCTTCTGGACCTCGTCGTCCGACAGCGCGCGTGCGGACTTCCCGGCGACCTCCTCCTTGGTGATCGCGGCGAGGGTCATGCGGAGGGTCGCCGAGCGCAGCTCGTTGCGCTCCTTGATCGCTGCCGTCAGGTCGTTCTGCAGCCGGGACTTGAGCGTAGTCATAGCGTTTTCGTGTCCTCCTGAGAATCCGGCGCCCATCATCTCGCACACGGCGCGGGGGCACCCGCCCTTGCGGCGCCCGCGGCAGCACGTACGGACGTGCCGTCGGCGGCCGCAGTCACCGGCGTTGGGCATCGGGTGCGCGCACGGGCACGGAGTGCGAGGGGAACGAGAGTTCTGCGACCATGGTCCGATGCGCGCGCGATACGGACTCCCCCTCACCCTGACGGCACTCGGCGCGGCCTGCGTGGGCTACGCGGCGCTCGTCGAACCCCGCTCGTTCCGGCTGCGGCGGGTGACCGTCCCCGTGCTGCCGCAGGGCATGCCGTCACTGCGCGTCCTGCATATCGCAGACATCCACATGGTCAGCGGGCAGAGCAAGAAGCAGCGCTGGCTGCGGTCGCTCGCCGGCCTGCACCCCGACTTCGTGATCAACACGGGCGACAACCTCTCGGACCCGGAGGCCGTGCCCGAGGTCCTGGACGCGCTGGGCCCGCTCATGGAGTTCCCCGGCGCGTACGTGTTCGGCTCCAACGACTACTACGGCCCGAAGCTTCGCAACCCCGCGCGCTACCTGCTGGAGAAGGCCAGCGGACGCCACGGCCTCAACGGGAACGCCCCGGCCGTCGGCGCCGTCCACAACCCGTGGGAGGGCATGCGCGACGCCTTCGACGCGGCGGGGTGGGTCGGCCTCAGCAACACCCGTGGCCGGCTCAAGCTGGACGGCGGCCAGGAGATCGCCCTCACCGGGCTGGACGACCCGCACATCAAGCGCGACCGCTACAACGCCGTCATCGGCGGCCCCGAGCAGGACGCGGACTTCTCGCTCGCGCTCGTCCACGCCCCGTATCTGCGCTCCCTGGACGCCTTCACCGCGGACGGCTACCCGCTGATCCTCGCCGGGCACACCCACGGGGGGCAGCTGTGCGTCCCGTTCTACGGCGCCCTCGTGACCAACTGCGACCTGGACACGGACCGCGTCAAGGGCCTCTCGACCCACGTCGCCGGCGGCAACCGCTCGTACCTCCACGTCTCGGCGGGCTGCGGCGCCAACCGATACACGCCGGTGCGGTTCGCGTGCCCGCCGGAGGCGACGTTGCTGACGCTGACGGCGCGCGACTGAAGGGGCCGCGACCCAGGGGCCGGGGGGCTCGCGTGTCGCCCGCCGGGGCGTGGGGGCGGCCGGCAGCGCGACCGCCACGTACCGGTCACGACGACCCCGGTCGGGCCTGTTCGGGGCGCTCGTAGCACGTAAACCGGATTTCGCCTCAGCGTCCGGCTGGGCTAGAGTGGTGCGCGTTGCTTCGGGGTGTGGCGCAGCTTGGCAGCGCGCTTCGTTCGGGACGAAGAGGTCGTGGGTTCAAATCCCGCCACCCCGACAGAGAAATTCCAGGTCAGGGCCGGTTTCCCTCACGGGAGACCGGCCCTGACTCGTTGTCGGTGGTCTCTGGGGAGTGAGCGGGGAGTGGATCAGGGAATTCACTCCCGAGGCATCATCCCTGACGCACCCTCAACAAGAGCTCGAGTGCGCGCCCCGGGGACCGCGAATGCAGGCCAGCGTGCGTCCAACGCCTCTCACTATTCGATCAGCGCGTCATGAGCCGATTCCTCATCTGGCTTTGTCGAGCTCTGGGAACAGCATTCGTCGATGGGTTCCGGAGTCAGTTGGTGATCACTCGGCCTTGTGTTGTCGAGGAGAACTGACGGCGCTGCCGTGGGAGCGGCGGAAAAGGGGAAGGCGAGAACCAACGAGGCGCTGGCACGATGTCCGTCCTGCTCAATGCCCGAGGGGAGAGGACCCACCGACCATGCCTCGTGCCATCACTTTGATCCGCTCCGCCTCTCTGTCCGACGTCGCCGAGTATGCCTACGCGGCCACGGCGCCAGCCGAGTCACGCCTGATCTTCCTCGCCGGCGCGTGCCCGCTGAACGATGACGGCTCCACTGCGGCGATCGGGGACTACGCGGGTCAGGCGGTGAAGGCCATCGAGAACATGCAGGCCGCTCTTGCTGCCTCGGGTGCGTCGCTCCAGGACGTCATCAGCACCAGGGTCCTCGTCGCATCGGCCCAGCAGGAGGACCTCGTGGCTGCCTGGGAGGTAGTCCGGGACTCGTTCGCTGACCATGACGTCCCCAGCACCTTGATGGGCGTCACCGTGCTCGGCTACCAGGACCAACTCGTCGAGATCGAGGCCGTCGCCGCCGTGCTCGATTCTTGAGCCCGCCGACGCGCTGTGGCTGCATGACCAGCGCTCCTCCACCAAGAGCACCAGACCCTGCATCAGTCCCCCGCGTGCTCCGGAGTGAGACGCTTCCTGTTCGACATGTTGTGGCCGGTCTCCCCGCCCGCGACCGCGAGCGACGGAATGACTCTCACAGCGACCGGTCCGAAGGCGCGGGGTCAGCCCGCCCCGCCGTCGAGCAGCCAGTTGTAGCGCAGCCGGAGCGCCCGCTCCGTGCTGGCCGCCACAGTACCGAGCCCGATGATGATGTTGCCCCATGCCGGTAGATCAATGGGCGAGGTGAAGGTCCCGACGTACTGGGCGACGCCCTCCGGCGCCCTGGTGACCTGTTCGGCGAGCTGAAGGATCAGGAGAGCCAGGCCGATGGCGAGCACGATCGACGTGAGGAAACCGATCCAGCGGCTCAGGGCGGGGTGCGCGCGATCGAGGCGCGCGCGGCGCCCCTCGGCGGAGGCGGGGTCCGGGGTGAGTTGGTGCTCGGCGCCCTCGACGGTGACGTAGTGGCAGCGCTTGAGCCCGAAGGTGCTCGCCCTTACTTCGACGGTGCCGCCCTGGACGGGGAAGACGGCAGGGACTCTGGACTCGGCGTGATGCCTGCCATCGAGGTACAGGTGGGCTTTGACGTAGCCATCCGACTGCTTCTGATGCTTTACGTCGACGGCGTAGACCGTCCGTCGGCCGTCGTCGTTCATCAGCCGAAGATGGAACAGTGCGCGGGAAAGCATCTGCCACCAGCGGAAAGGCTTCAGCGCTCGCCCGTCCCCGGGCTTGACCCGCCTCACAGCCCGACGCTGCCGCAATGCCTGGAACATGCCTCAGCCCCTCCCGCTACTCGGTCGGTTCCGCCGGGCAGGCAAGATCCTGCGCCGGCCGCTGCCCGGTGGTCAGGAACGCCGTCACCGCGTCTTTCGCGCACGTGTTGGGGCCGAACGGATAGACACCGTGCCCGCCCTGGTCGGCCGTCACCATCGTGGCCCGCTTCCCGAACGCCCGCCGCAGCTCCTGGGCGCCGGCCAGCGGCGTCCCCGGGTCGCGCTCGTTCTGCACCATGAGCACGTTCGACGGGCCCCGGTCGCCGATGCGCACCGGCGGCTCGACCCGCTTGTCCGGCCAGAACGCGCACGGTCCGATGCCGGCCGAGGATCCGCCCAGCATCGGGTACTTCTGCCGGTCGGCCGCGACATTTCGCTGATACTCCCGGATCGTCTCCGGCCAGCGTGAATCACCACAGAGCACGAAGAAGCGGGCAGACATGAAGTTCTCCATGTTTTCCATCACCGGCGGCGTGTTGGGCGGCAACGGCCGGTCCTTGTCGAGCGCCTGCCACATCTCGGCCACCAGAGGCATATCCGCATCGCTGTAGAGGCGGTCGAAGGTGATCCCGCGGAACAATGTCGCGTCGATGCCCCGGACCGGTTTCACCTCCAGCCGCTTCGCGAGGTCGAAGAACTTCGCAGTCACCTGCTCCGGTGTGGTGCCCAGACCGTATTCGGGGTGCGCGGCGGCGAACGCCGCGAAGTCCGGGAAACGATCCTCCATTCCACGGGCGAGCGACCGCATGGCCGTGACGTCGTAACCGCCGGGGCCCAGGTTGCTGTCGAGCACGATCCGGTCGCTGCGCTTCGGGAACAGCGTCGTGTACACCGCCCCGAGGTAGCTGCCGTAGGACCCGCCGAGGTACGAAAGCTTCGGCTCGCCCAGCGCCGCCCGGATCCGGTCCATGTCGCGCGCGGTGTTCGCGGTGGTGGTGTGTGGCAGCATCCATGCGCTCCGCGAGGTGTCGCACTGCTTGGCGATGGTCCGCGCGTTCTTCGCCTCCAGCGCGACATCGCCCGCGGTGTGCGCGTACGGCGGAAGGTTGCCGCGTTTCTGCTGTTCCGGCGTCAGATCGCAGGTAACCGGCGTGCTGCGGCCGACGCCACGCGGGTCGAAGCCGATCACGTCGTAGGAGTCCTGCACTTTCTGCGGCAGTTGTGAGGCGGCGAGAGCGGCCGGGTAGCCGAGTCCTGAGATGCCGGGGCCGCCCGGATTGGTCAGCAGCACGCCGCGGCGCTGCGACGGTTTCTTGCTCGCCAGCCGGGATATTGCGATCTCGATCTGACGGCCGTCCGGATTCCGGTAGTCCAGGGGGACCTTGAGTGTCGAACACTCCAGACGAGATGAGGCGGCCTTGCGGGGTGAGTCGGCCTTCTCCGAGCACGAGCCCCACCGCACGGCGTCCGGCGTCGCCACCGCCGTGTCCGGCGTCGCCACCCACACTCCCGGAAACACGGTCGCGGCCACCGCGGTGGCGGCGAGGGCGAGGGACAGGGTTCTGCGCATCTGATGTCCTCCTGAAGGGGCGCACGGGGGCGCCGGAACGGGCGGGTTCGGGACGGCCCCGCCGCCGGCCGTTCACGCGGACCGGAGCGTCGGTCTGGGCGGGGTTGTAGAGGCCGGGGTTGTAGAGGCCGGGGTTGGCCAGGCTGAGCGCGCGCACGGCGAAGTCCTCTCTCCGGGGCGCGTCGGCGCACATGCCGTAGGAGCGCACCCGTGGCCCCGGATGTCGTGAGGCCGCTCCTCGGCCGTGGATTCGCCCGGGATCAGCGGCCCGCTCGATGGCCGGTTTCTGGCGGGTGTGCGCCCAGCCACCAAACACCGCTCCGAAGAACGCGATGAATCCCAGGAGAATCATCTGGCCGGTAAGCCCGCCGGAGACCCATGTGAAGATGCCGCACAGAGGCTCGGAGTCCTGGTTGAACAATCCGCGGATCACCGCTCGGGCGGACAGGGCTGTGATCACCATGCCGGTCGCCTCAAGGGCCCATACAGCCGCCCTTGCGCATCGCGTTTCTCCGTCTCGTGTCCGGTTGTCTCGGCACGTGGACGAGTCTTTCGGTTCGGCGCGGCCGGCACATCCGCCCGGCGTCCCGAACCGTCTTCGACCCATGGCGAGGCGGTGATTCGACTCTGGTCCAAGGGCACATCAGCCCCGGGTCTGATCACCCGGCCGCACCGTGTTGCGACAATGTCCGGGTGAACATGGACATGGCGCCACGGCTCGGGGGGTGGCAGCAGACCTGGCGGGTGGTGGCTGCTGCGGCAGTGGGCCTACCGGTCTGGCTCTCCACCGGTGTGCTGCTGTCGCGGGAGCAGGGGACCGAAACGGACTCCTGGTTCCTCACCGGTGATCCGCTGGTGGCTTTGGGCTGCCTGACGGCGCTTCTGTGGCGGCGGCGGTTCCCGCTCACTGTGGCCATGACGGTCGCGATCGCCTCGACCGCGTCGGCACTCGCCACCGGCGCTGCGTTTCTGGCGCTGGTCTCGATCTCCGCTCGCCGCCGTCCGGTGGAGATCGGTGTCGTCGGCCTGGCTTTCGTGACCGCATCACAGTTCGCCGTCGGGTTCTACCCGGTCGAGAGCCCGCCCGGCTCGTTGTGGTTCCAGCTCGCGTTGCCGGCACTGAGCGCGGGCATCGCGGTGGCCGTGGGCATTGCCACCGGGGCGCGGCGCGTCGAAGTACGGTCCCTGCGAGACCGGGCGGAGAGCGCGGAACGGGAACAGATCGCACGAGCGGCGCAGGCGCGGGCCCTGGAACGGAACCGGATCGCCCGCGAGATGCACGACGTGCTCGCACACCGGATCTCCCTGGTCGCCATGCAAGCCGGAGTGCTGGACCACCGCGGCGACCTCACAGCTGAGGAGAACCGCGTACTGCTCCGCGGCATCGCCGACGGCTCCCACCAAGCGCTGGAAGAACTGCGGGACGTCCTCGGTGTGCTCCGGGCCGACCCCGGGCGCCCGGAACCGCCGCAGCCCTCCCTCGACCGGATCCCCCAACTGATTGCCGACGCCCGCACATCCGGACTGGACGTCACGCTCGCCACCACCATGACGGGAAAACCATCCGACATCGCCGGACTGACCTGCTACCGGATCGTCCAGGAAGGACTGACCAACGCCGCGAAACACGCCCCAGGAGCACACGTACACATCGCCCTCGAAGGAAGAGCGGGCGACGAACTGCACATCAGCGTCCGCAATTCCCCAGCCACCGCAAGAACCACTCAACCGCCGGCGTCAGGATTCGGCCTGCTCGGCCTCGCCGAACGAATTACCGTCGCCGGCGGAAAACTCAACCACCACCCCACACCCGACAGCGGATACCTCCTCACCGCGCAACTACCCTGGCCGAACCACAGCCACGAAAAGAGCGTTTGAGTGGACAGCGAGCGGGAGCCCGTGCGTGTCGTCATCGTCGACGACGATGAGCTGGTGCGGATGGCGCTGCGACTCGTCATCAACGGCGAACCGGACCTGACCATCGTCGCGGAGGCGGCCGACGGGGACGCCGCGATCACTGTGGTGGACGAGCAGCGACCGGACGTCGTACTGATGGACGTGCGGATGCCCGGCCGTGACGGTCTCAGCACGACCCGGGAACTCCTCACCCGGGCGGCGCCGCCGCGGGTGCTCATGCTGACCACATTCGACTCCGACGATCTGGTGCTCGGCGCACTGCGCGCCGGAGCACTCGGGTTCGTCCTGAAGGACACCCCGCCGTCGCGGATTGCCGACGCGGTGCGGACAGTCGCGGAGGGGAACCCCGTGCTGTCCCCAGCGGCCACGGCACGAGTGATCGCCGCGGCCACCGGGCCACAGTCCTCTGCGGCTCGCAACTCGTCCCGCGAAGCCGCGCGGAAACGGCTGTCCCTACTGACCGAACGAGAACTCGATACCGCTCGGGCCATCGCGGACGGGCTCGGGAACCCGGAGATTGCCGAGCGGCTGCACATCAGCGTCGCAACCGTCAAGGCGCACACAGGCAACCTGCTCGCCAAGCTGGCGGCCGAGAACCGGGTGCAGATCGCACTCGTGGTGCGCGACGCGGAGGAATGACCAGCCTGGCACGCAGGGTGCCCACGCTGCCCCGAGGGGGCCCGTCGCGGAGCCGTCCTGGACAGCCCCGTTCACTGGGCTGAGCACGCGTCAGTTCAGCCTGCGCCCTCATCTGATACCGGCGACTCACCAGCGCTTCGCAACGCCCGGTCCCTACTGTGCCTTTGCCAGGACGGTCACCGATCCCCGCCGACCGCCCGCCCGCCCCGCTCACGCGAGTTCGTAGAAGCTCTCGCCGTCGAGGTAGCGGACGGTGCCCGCGTCGCGCAGCACCGTCTCCTGGACCTCGTGGCGCAGGTTGACGATGAGCGGATAGGTCAGGTCGTTGACGGTGCGCCGGATCGGCGAGCCGGGGGCGACGAGGGGGCGCACGTCGTAGAGGCTTTCCAGCTGCTCCAGCCGATCCAGGTGCCGGTAGCGCCGCAGCGTGCCCTCCACCGGCGAGATCATGGCGACGGAGGCGAAGTGCTGCTGGACGCGGTACTCCCTCCCGCACTCGGCGTGGAAGCGGTCGGGGTCGGTGTAGGCCAGGGCCGTCCAGCCGAGCTGGGACTCGCCGAGGGCCAGCTCGGCGTAGTGGGGGATCTCGCCGCCGGCGATGCGCGCGCCCATCTCGATCAGCCGCGGACCCTCCGGCGTCAGTTTGACCTCCAGATGCCCGGGGCCGTGCCGGATTCCCAGGGCGTCGAGCACCGACTCGGCGTACTCGCCCAGCACTTGGCCCTCCTGCGAGGAACGCGCCACGGAGCGGATCGAGTCGCACAGGTCGAGAACGCCGTTGGCCGACAGTCGCGTCGTGCGCCAGATGTCGCACACGCGGTGTCTGCCGTCGCGGCTGACGGTGTCGACGATGTACTCGGCACCGCGCAGATACTCCTGGGCGACGACGCCCTCGTTGCGCCCTCCGTAGATGTGCTCGGCGCCGAGCAGTGCGCGGTACGCCTCGGCGGACTGCTCGGGGGAGTCGCAGAAGAACACTCCGTCGCCACCACCGCTGCTGAGCGGTTTGACCACCACGCGGCGGCCGAGCCTTGCGTGCCAGCGGCGGAGCGACTCCTCGTCGGTGACGAGCAGTTGGGCGGCACCGGCGACTCCGGCCGCCTTGACCGTCTCGATCATCGTGTACTTGTCGCGGCGGGCCGCGCTGCGTTCGGTGCCGTTCGAGGGCAGGCCCATCCGCTCGCTGAGCCGGTCCGCGAACTCCACGCCGTGTTCTCCGCCGGGCACGACGGCGACGGGCCGGTAGGCGGCCAGCGCTCGTACGGTCTCCTCCAGGTCGCCGTGGTGCACGATGTTGTCCGCGTAGTAGTCCAGGTTCAGCGCACTGCGGAACGCTTCCGGGACCTCCGGGCCGCTCTGGACGCGCACGGACGCGTAGCCGGCCTTCGCGAACTCGGGGATGAGCCGCCGCGTCGGGTGGTAGGTGTCGACGATCGCGACGTATCCCCGTTCGGGAGCGCCTCCCCCGCCCTCCGGGCCGGGGCGTTCCGATGCCACGGGCCCGGCCACATCGTGTTCGGGCTCCGCGTTCCCGGCCCGTGGCGGCCGGTCGGGCTGCTGGGACTGGACGGGCTCGGACATCACGGCTCTCCCTTGACTCTCCAGGGCCGGCCCGCTGTCGCGCGGGCCAGCCGGTCTCACTTGCCAGGACGGACGGGCCGTCACCTGGACGCACGGTGCTCGGCCTTCGACAACTGCCAAAGGGATCAACGCAGTTGTGCCGAGGGAAGTGTCACCCTCCGGTGCCGGGCGGCGTCGTCATCCGGCCGGTTCGGGTGCCGGGCCCGTGCGGCGCCCATGGTCCGCACGACCGTCGCCGTCCGTACGGCCGTCGTCGTCGGCAGGGTTCTCCGTGCGGGCCTCGCCGTCCGCGTTGCCCTCGTCCTCCGGCTCCGCGCCGCGGGCCTGGTGGGCGACACCCGAACGGACGCCCCAGTGGTAGACGGCGAGGCCCAGCACGGCGGCGACGACCGAGTCCCACGGGGCGGTGAGCAGCTCGTTGCCGCCGAAGCTGCCGGCCCAGGAGACCAGGTAGAGCGAGGCCAGATAGCCCAGCAGCCACATGCCCAGGGCCAGTTCACGCCCGAGGCCGGCGCGCAGGCGATGCCGTACGACGAAGATCAGCACGCCCGTGGCGGCCATCGGCAGGGCGATGCGCAGATGGTCCCAGCCGGCCCAGTGGATCAGCCCAGTGGAGACCACGAAGCTCGCCGGCGCTATCCAGCGCAGCCCCGGCAGGGTCCAGGTGGCCCGTTCCCCGTCGCTCGCCCGGAACGTGCCTGCCGCGACCGCGCACGCGGAGTAGCTCAGCAAGGAGAGCACACCGACGACGGTGATCAGGTCCTGCCAGCCGCGGAAGGGCACGAGGAAGAGCACGCTGACGGCGAAGTTGCCCAGCATCGCGCGCCGGGGCACACCCGAGGGCCGGTGGACGACGGCCACCGAGCGCGGCAGCACACCGTTGCGTGCCGCGGCGTAGGTCTCCCGCGCCCCGGATGCGACGAAGACGGAGACGGCGCCCGCCGGGGAGATCACGGCGTCGGCGTAGATCACTGTGGCCAGCCACCCCAGGTCCAGGGCGAGTGCGAGCTGTCCGTACGGGGAGGAGAGGTTGATGCCCTGCCACCCGTCGACGAGGCTCCCCTCCGGGACGGCGAGCAGGAAGACCAGTTGCAGCAGCGTGTAGAGCGCGACGACGAGCGTGATCGACATGATGACCGCGCGGGGCAGGTCCCGGCGCGGATCGCGGGCCTCGCCGGAGAGTTCGACGGCCGCGCCGAACCCGTTCATGGAGTAGATGATGCCCGCGGTGGCGACGACGCTGAGCATCGCCGGCCAGCCGTAGGGCGCCCAGCCGCCGCCCGCCTCGATGTTGCCGGTGTGGAAGCCGGACATGAACAGCGCCACGATGGTGAGCAGCGGTACGGCCGTCTTGACCACCGTCACCAGAAGGTTGACCTTCGCGAAGAGCGCGACGCCGAACCAGTTGAGCAGTACCAGCACCCCGAGCAGCGCGGCGGTCACCAGGGTGCCCTGCGCCGTCAGGGCGCCGTCGGTGTACATCCCGGGCAGATAGCGCTCGGCGTACTGGACGATCGCGGAGGACTCCGCGGCGAGCGCGCTGGTGACGGCCAGCATCACGCCCCAGCTGATGACCGCTCCCACGACGGGCCCGCCCGCCTGCATGGGCCAGCGCACCATTCCGCCTGCCTGTGGCCGGGTGGCGCCGAGCTGCGCCAGGACCATGCCGACGAGGATCAGGGCGCCGCCGGCGAGCGGCCAGGAGAACAGCGCCGCGGGGCCCGCGCCCTGGGCCGCGTAGTAGGCGCCGAACAGCCAGCCGGAACCGATCATGCCGCCGAAGGCGACGCCGGTGAGGCTCCAGAAGCCCAGTTCCCGGCGGAGCCCGGATTCCCCCGTCGGACTGGGTATGCCAGCGGGCGGGCGGTGGTCCAAGGGTGGTGCGGACATGGGTCTCCCCCTATGTGTGATGGCAGGGCGAACGGACGGCCTGGCGCCGGGGGAGTGTGACTTCCGCTCGGCGGGCGGCCGTTCAGGGAATCCGGGGGTCCGGAGGGTTCACGGACCCCGGTGGTACGGACGTGCTCAGGAGGTGGGGACGGGCCGGCCGGGGCTCGTGCGCCGGCGGGTCATCCCACGTCGCTGCGCTCCTCCCCCGCGCCGTCGGGAGCCGCGGCATGCTCCGGGGACTCTTCGGCTGCGGTCTCCCCGGCCGGTGACGGCGACGGCACGTCGCGCACCTTCGGAGAGAGGACGAGGAACGCGGCGAGCAGACCGAGCGCCGCCGCACCGCAGACGAACGGCAGCGAGACGCCCGTCTGGTACAGCGCCGTCGCGGCGAGCGGACCGAGGACGAGGGTGAAGCCGTTCGTCGCGGAGATCAGCCCCGCCACACCGCCCTGTTCGTCGGCACCGACCCGCAGGCTCAGCACGGAGTTGTAGCCCGGGATGGCCAGACTGTGGCCCAGGCCGGAGAGCACGGTCGCCGCGAAGAAGACCGGCAGGCTGTCGGCGAAGACCATGACCACGAAGGCCATTCCGGTCAGCGGCACTCCCACGCGCAGCAGCCGCAGGGGCCGCCACTCGAGGAACGGGATGACGACACCCTGCACCAGCAGCATGGGGAGCCCGCCGGCGAGCAGCACGTACCCGGACCACTCGGCGGTCTCCCCGGTCGTCAGCCCGAGCCGGTCCTGGAGCAGGAAGCCCAGGCTCATCTGCAGCATGCTCACGGAGAGATAGACGCCGACGCCCGCCAGCAGGAAGGGCCACACCCGCTCGTCCCGCCAGCTCAGCCGCGGCGCCTTCTTCTTCGGGCCCTCGGAGCGCGCGTCCTTCGGCAGTCCCGCCCATACGGCGAAGGCGGGCAGCAGGATCAGACCCGGCGCGAGGTAGAGAGCGGCGACCAGCCCGAACTCGGCCAGTACGCCGCCCAGTCCGGGCCCGAGGACCAGCGCGAGGCCGATGGCCGCACCCACGCGCGCCATGCCCTTCACACGGGCCTGCTCGTCCGGGGTGACGTCGGCGACGTAGGACTGCGCCGCCACCGGCAGGGCTGCCAGCGCGCCGCCGAAGACGATGCCGCGGGTCGCCAGCAGCAGGGCGAAGGTGAGGGCGGCGCTGATCGCGCCGAGCAGCCCGAAGTGCGCGGACACGGCGAACGCGAGCAGGCCCGCGGCGGCGCCGAACAGCGAGACCACGAGCAGCGGTTTGCGCCCGTGCGTGTCGCTGCGTCGGCCCCACCAGGGGCTGACGAGCGCGACCATGGCGGCGGAGGCGCTCATCACGATGCCGAACTGGAACTCGCTGAGGGAGAGTTCACGTGCCAGCGGCGGAAGTACGGGCGTGAGGATCTGCTGGCCCGTGTAGCCCCCGAAGACCGCCAGGTAGAGCAGCAGGAAGCTGCGCCGGGGCGGGCTGCTCGAGCCGGCCGGCGTGGCGTGTGGCGCCGCAGTGGTCATGTTCGTCCCATCGATTCCGGTTCGGCCGACGTCTCGTGGTTCGGGGGTGCCCTCCCCCTCCGGTCCGACGTCGGGCGGGTTCTTCGCTCTCCGGCGTCCTCGCCGGCTCCCGTGCACGTGGTCGTACCGTGCCCGGCCGGTCCGTGTCAGGTCGCCGCGCGACAGGGCTGTTCGGCCCGCGGCGTACCCGAATCCGGGCCGCTGGTCAGTCTTGTCCGGTGCCGGCCTGCTCGGCTGCCGATTTCCGGTCATCCTCCGCACGTCTCTCCTCACCGTCCGGCTGCCGGCCGTCGCTCTTCATCGGTCGCCTCCTCGGTCGCCTGTCGTCGCCCAACTGCCCTGCTCTGTCTGTCAGTTCTCAGGCCGGGCGCAGCTCCAGGGGTTCCAGTGCCGTGGTGAGCTGCTGGGCGAGGCGGATGAGTGAACCGTCGTCTCCCGGGCGGCCGACGAGCTGCACGGCCAGGGGCGCGCCGTGCTCCGGGTCCCGGCCGACGGGCATGGTGACCGCGGGCAGACCGGCGAAGCTGGCGACGGGTGTGAAGCCCACCTCGCGCTCGAAGGCGGGGTCGCCGGCGTCGGGGATCGTGGAGGCCGCCGCCACGGCGCCGCGGGGCCGCGGCACGCCCGGGTCGAGCGGCATCAGCCACACGTCCACGGACTGGGCGGCGAACAACTCCACAACGCCCGCCCTCAGTTGGGCCATGCTGCCGCGGATCTCAGCGAGCCGCTCGTCGGTCACCTTGGCGCCCGTCTCCAGCGCCCGCCAGGTCGACGGCATCAGTTCGTCGACGAGCCGGTCACGCCAGACCTGGTGGCCGTCCCATGCCTCACGGGCGCACAACTCCCATGCCGCCGCACGGCAGTTCCACAGGTCTCCCAGGGCGCGCGACGCGACGCGGTGTCCGCGCGAGGTGAGCGCCGTGCTCACCGTGTCGAGTGCCCGGGCGATCTCCGGGTCGACGACGCCCGGCCGGTACAGCTCTTCCGGCACCCCCACCCGCAGGCTCGGTGCCGAGAGCCGGGGAGCATCGCCGAGGCCCAAGTGCCGCCAGGCGAAGGCGAGATCGTCGGCCGTGCGGGCGACCCAGCCCGGCGCGTCCATGCACGGGCTGAGCGGGAAGATGCCCGCGAGCTTCGCCGGGTCGTGGGTCGTACGCAGGCCGACGACGCCGCAGCGCCCCGCCGGCCAGCGCACGGAGCCGAGGACATCGGTGCCCAGCGCGACGTCGCAGACGTTCGCCGCGACGGCCACCGCCGAGCCGGTGCTGGATCCGGCCGGATCGAATTGCGGGAAGTAGGGGTTGCCGCAGCCCGAGCCCACGCCGATGTTCAACTCCGTGGTGACGACCTTCGCGTTGACCTCGGCGCGGCGGAGCCCGGCCACCACCGTCGCCGACTCCCGCGGGTGGTGCCGGTAGTGGCGCAGCCCGAGCCGCGTGGCGAAGCCGCGCACGTCGACGGTGTCCTTGACGCCGACCCGCAGGGTGCCGCCGCCCCTGCCGCTCACGTCCGCGTCGCCTCGGTCCTCTCCGCCACCGCCGGGTCCGTCCACCGACTCCCCGGTGGTGACACGCAGTTGGGCACAGGCCCGGTACCGCTGGTCCGCGACGGGCTCCCAGGAGGCAGCCGCGCCGTAGAGCTCGGCCGCGGACAACTCGCCCTTGCGCAGCAGCGCGTCCCGTTCCGCGAGCGGCAGGGCCAGCACGCGGGGCACGGACGGCGCGTCCGCGTCGCCCGTCGCGCCGGGCTGTCTGCGGCCGACGAAGTCCGCCACTGCACTTTCAGGCGTTCGCATCGCTGCTCCTGCTTCTCGGCGCCGATGATGTTCGGCTCTGTGGACCGGGCTGTGTGGGCTGGGCTGTGTGGACTGGACTCTGGGGGCGGCCTCCGTTGTGGCCGGTGTTTTCCGTTCCGCCGGGACCCCGCGTACGCCGCCGCGGAGAGCCGGCCGGCTGTTGGGGCACGAACGGGTGCGCGCGTGCCCGAACAGCCGTCGTTTTCAGTCGAGTTCGTAGAAGCCCTCGCCGTCGAGGTAGCGGAGGGTGCCGAAGTCGCGCGTGACGACCTCCTCGACCTCGTGCCGGAGGTTGACAATCATCGGGTAGGTGAGGTCGTCGACCGTCGGCTCGATGGCGGAGCCGGGGCTGACGAGGGTCCGGATCTCGTGCAGGCTCTCCAGCTTCTCCAGCGTCTCCAGGTGCGGGTAGCGGCGCAGCGTGCCCCGCACCGAGGAGATCATCGCGACGGACGCGAAGTGGTGCCGGATGCGGTACTCCTCGTGCTGCCGCGCGTCGAAGCGTTCCGGGTTGACGTAGGCGTCGACGGTCCAGTCGATCTGGGACTCGCCGATGCCCATGCGGGCGTAGTGCGGGATGTCACCGCCGGCGATGCGCGCGCCGACCTCGACGAGCCGCGGCCCGTCCGGCGTCAGCTTCACCTCAAGGTGAGCGGGCCCGTTGCGGATGCCGAGGGCGTCCAGGACCCGCCGTGCGTACGCGGCGAGGGTGCGTCCTTCGTCGCTGCCGGAAGCGATGAGGTGGACGGCGTCGCACAGGTCGAGCACGCCGTTCGCCGTCAGCCGCGTCGTCTTCCACATGTCGCACACGTGGTGCCGTCCCTCGCGGCTGACGGTGTTGACGACGAACTCGCCGCCGACGAGGTACTCCTGGGCGACGATGCCCTCGTTGCTCTGCGAGAAGACGTTGCTGGCCGACTTCAGCCCGCGGTAGGCGTCGACGGACTCCTGCGGCGTGTCGCAGAAGTGGATGCCGTCGCCCGCGGTGCTGCGGACCGGCTTGACCACCACGCGGCCGCCCAGCTTCTCGTGCCAGCGCCGCAGTTCGTCCTCACCCGTGATGCGGAGCTGCTCGGCTCCGGGCACACCGGCCGCCTTGATCGTCTCGATCATCGTGTACTTGTCGCGGCGTGCGGAGCTGAGTGCGGTGCCGTTGGTGGCCAGACCCATCTCCTCGCTGAGCAGGTCGGTGAACTCGACGCCGAACTCGCCGCCGGGCACGACGGCGACGGGCCCGTAGTCCGCGAGCGCCTTGACCGTCTCGTCGAGGTCGCCCTGGTGGACGATGTTCCCGGCGTAGTCGTCGAGGCTGAACGAGGAGCCGTAGACTGCCGGCACCTCGGGGGTGCTCTGCACGCGCACGCACCCGTATCCGGCCTTCACGAACTCCGGGGCGAGCCGCCTGGTGAAGCTGTAGGCGTCGACGATGGCCACATAGCCCTTTTCCGGCATGGCTTCTCTCTCCTGTCTGGGCGCGGCAGCCGCCGCTGTGCTGTGCCGGTGGATCACCGGCCTCGGGTGCTCTGCGGGGGGATGATTCGGGGGACGTGGACGTGACGGACGTCAAGCGCCGTGCTGCGCACCGCCGTTGACCTGGACGACCTGTCCGGTGACGTGGCCCGCGCCGGGCGAGGAGAGCCAGTGCACGGTGTCGGCGATGTCCGCGGGCGTGCCGGCGCGGCCGTTGTCGGTCTGTGCGACGAGCATCTTGCGCCGCTCGTCCGACATCAGGTCGCCGAAGAACTCGGTGTCCTCGATGTAGCCGGGCGCCACCACGTTCACGGTGGCTCCGTGCCCGCCCAACTGCCCCGCCAGGTCGTAGGCGTAGGGGTGCAGGGCCGCCTTGGACGCGGCGTACGAACCGGAGCCCGAGCCCCGGTATGCGGCGATGGAGCTGATCAGCACGACCCGGCGGGCCGGCTGCTGCAGGAGGTCCCTGAGCGCCTCGGTGAGAAGAACGCAGGTGAGCACGTTGCAGTTGAAGTTGCCCGTCCAGTGCCGTGCGACCCCGGCCAGTCCGCCGGGAGCGTCGTCGGGCGCGCCGATCTCCACATTGCCGCCGGCGTTGTTGACCAGCACGTCGACGCGTCCGTAGAGCCGGTCGACCTCGGCACGCACGCGTTCGGCCTCCGCCGGGTCGGAGAGGTCGGCGGCGAAGGTCCGGATCTCGCCGCTCACGCCGTCCTCGGCTGCGAGCGCCTCGGCCGCGCCGCCGAGCATCCTGGCCCGGCGTCCGACGAGCAGCACCCTGTCGCCGTCCGCGGCGAACCTGCGGGCCACGGCACGTCCGATGCCCGTCCCTCCACCGCTGACGATCACCACTCGTGACATCTCGTCCCCTTTCCTGCTGTGTGCCGCCCGGTCCGGTCGGCCGGACCGGGCGTGTTCCGCCGTGTCGTGTGTTCGTTCCGGTCCCGTCCGGAACCGATTGTCGTCGTGGCGTTCACGGGGATCCGGCCGCGACGAGGTCCTCGTCCCGCACCGGCTCCGCGGTCACCCGGAACGCCTCGGCCGTGGCGGCGAGGGCCTTCTCGACCTCACCGCTGTCGCGGCCGCGGAAGCGGAACCGGCCGCCGACGTGCTCGTAGTAGGCGTCGGCCGCGGGCAGCACCTCCCCGACGCTCAGCAGGGACTCGCTGTACGGTCCGGGCTCCCGGCCGGTCATGGGCGTCACCTCGGTGATGCGGCACGGCTTCTCCGCCGGTGCGGGGATCAGCAGCCAGCCGCCGCGCTCCGGACCGTGGCCGTCGCCTGCGCCGGGTCCGCCGGGGGCCGCGGGCAGGGCCGGCGGCGCGGGTTCGCCGAGCTGGATGCGGAAGGCGGCCTCCATCAGGTCGTAGCCGTGCAACTCCCGCCAGATGAAGGGGATCTCCGCACCGCCGACGCGCGCGCCCACCTCCAGGAACTCGCACCGCAGCCGCGCCCGGTCCACGAACACCTCCAGGTGGAACGGCGTGGGCCGGTCGGTGAGCGCCGCGAGGAACCGCCGCGTGTACGTACCGATGACGGCCAGCAGTTCCGCGTCGTCCTCCTCCACGGACCCGAGGAACAGCCCTTCGCGGAAGCCGAGGCAGGAGTTCACGTAGCGGGAGGCACGCCAGGTGGACAGTTCCTCGCCCGTGAAGACACCGTCCACGTGGTAGATCGGATGCGGGTTGCACACCTGCACCAGCGACGGCTCCGACCAGGATGTGGCCGCGAGCTGGTCCGGCCCGTCCAGCACGGTGACCCCGGCGCTGGAACTGCCCGTGCGCGGCTTGAGCACCACCGGCCAGCCGTGGCGTTCCGCGAAGCCGGCGACGGCCTCCGGTCGGGGCGCGGGCGCACACGCCGGCACCGGCAGCCCGGCGTCGGCGATCGCGGAGGCCATCAGGTACTTGTCGCGGAACCGCAGCAGGTCCCCGGGGAGTTGGCCGGGACATCCCAGGTCGGCCCGCAGCTGCGCCGCCACCAGCAGGTCGTCCTCCTTCAGGGCGACGATCCCGGCCGGCCGCCCGTGCCTGCCGGCCAGAGCGTGCACGGCCGCACGAACCTCCTCGAGGTCGTCGGTGCGCCGTACGGGGGCCACCTCCCTGGCGGCCGGCGGTACGGAGCCGAGTGCGATGCCACTGGCGACGTAGGTGACGGCGTGGGTGTCGTGGTCGAGGTAGCGCTCGTACTGTGCGTAGTGCTCCCGCCAGCGGGTGATCACCACGATGTGGGGCCTGTCGTCCGGTGCGCTCGGGGCTGTCACGTGCTTCTCTCTCCGTCGGCTGCCGGGCGTTGCCGGCAAGGCTGTCTGGGCGGTCGGTGTACGCGGGTCCGTGCGTTCGGCGGTCACAGCAGCCGGGCGGCGAACGCCACCAGTTCATCGGCCTGTTCGGCGTTGAGACGCGGATCGCAGGCGGAGGTGTAGCGGGTCAGGGCGTCGGCACGTTCGAGGTCGTCGCGTTCGCCCACGCACTCGGTCACGGGCTCGGGCGTCGTCTCCAGGTGCAGGCCGCCCGGGTACGCGCCGTACTCGCGCAGTGCGGCGAAGAAGCCGCGCACCTCCTCGCGGACGTCGGTCAGTACGCGGCTCTTGCGCCCCGACACGTGCGGCAGTGTGTTCCCGTGCATCGGGTCGCACAGCCACACCACGCGGCCCGCGAAGGGAGCCGCCGCCTCGATCAGCCGGGGAAGCCGCTCCGCGACGGCTCCGCGCCCCATGCGGCTGATCAGCGTCAGCCGGCCGGGCGGGCCGTACCGGTCGAACCGCTTGCACAGTGCGCGCACGTCCGCCGGGTCGGCCGACGGGCCTAGCTTCACGCCCACCGGGTTGTTCACCTGCTCCGCGAAGTGCACGTGTGCACCGTCCAGTTGGCGGGTGCGCTCACCTATCCACAGCATGTGTGCGGACGAGCCGTAGGAGCCGCCGACGACCCCGTCCGGACGCACCAACGACTCCTCGAAGTCCAGCAGCAGCGCCTCGTGGCTGGTGAAGACCGCCTCGCGCTGCTGCGCGCTGCGGGCCCGCTCCGTCTCGCCGGTCCGCTCCGGACCGTGCGGTGCCGGGCCGCGAGTTCCTTCGGGCGCTCGGGGTGTTCCGAGCGTCCCGTGTACCGCGGAGGCGTGGTCATAGGCGCGCACAAGCCGGGCGGGGTCGGGCCGTCGCGCCTCGGGCAGCGGTTCCGGCGAGTTGACCGCGTCACCGCGGTAGACGGGCAGTACGTGCTCACCGACCGTCTCCGTCGGGTTCGACCTCGGCTTGGCGTACTGCCCGGCGAGCCTGCCGATCAGGACGCTCTCCAGCCCGGACAGCTCGCGCACGAGGGCGCCGAGCCGCCGGAGCTGCTGCGCCTTCGCCCGCACCTCGCCGGGCGCGGAGGAGGCGAACCGCTCGGCGCAGTCGCCGCCCTGTACGACGAACTCCTCTCCACGGGCCGCCGCCGCCAGCCGGTGGCGCAGCTCGTGGCAGTCGCCCGCGCTCACCAGAGCGGGCCTGGTCGCCAACTCCTTCACGGCCAGGACGAGTTCCTCCTCGTCCTCCCATTGCGGCTGCTGCGCGGCGGCAAGCCGGGTTCCGAGTGTCACGCTGGGCACCGGGTGTACTCCTGATCCTCGTCGTTCGCGCCGTGTCGCTCCCCGGCGCGGGAGTAGTGGGCCTCGATGCGGCCGGCCATGGCGGCGACCTCGCCGGCGAGCGGCCGGTCGCGCGTCAACGGGGGCCAGTCGCGGGCGAGTTCGGCCCACAGCGAGTCCCCGCCATCGCCGTCCCCGCCCCTCGCGTCGCCGTGTCCACCGGCGCCTGTGCCGCCCCGGGTCAGGTGGGCGAGCCGGGTGACGGCGAGGAACAGGGAGGAGACGATCCACCACGCCCGTTCCGTCATCTCAGCCACCGCATTGGCGCTGTTGAGGGCGAGCGGTACGTGGTCCTGGTTGCCGAGATTCGTCGGCACCGGCGTGAAGGACGCCGGATAGCCGCGCTGCCGCAGGGCGCCCAGATGGGCGGTCGCCGCGATCTGGACGCCGGCGAACCCACTGTCCCTGCCGGGCCGTTCCGCCAGCAGCGGCGGTTGCCCGCCGTTGTGCTGCGGGTCGAGCACGAGCGCGAGCTGCCGCTCGGCGAGGTAGGCGAGCTGGTGCACGCACAGGGCGTGCTGCTCGCTGGCCAGGCCCACCGGCGCGGCGTGGAAGTTGCCGCCGTGCAGCACGTCGTCGTCGACGAGCACCGGATTGTCGGTGCAGCCCTCCGCCTCGGCGGCCAGTATCCGTCCCTGCGCGGCGAGTTGGTCGAGCACGGCGCCGACGACCTGGGGCGCGCAGCGCAGCGAGTACGGCTCCTGGAGCCTGCGCGGCGCGGTGCCGGCACCCTCCTGCCCGGCACTGCCGGCGGCCGTGCGGTGCATCTCCTCGCGCACCAGCGCGGCGGCGACCCGCTGCCCGTGGTGTCCCCGCACCGCCGAGAGGGCGTCCGCATACGCCTCCGTGTTGCAGCCCAGCAGCGCCGCGGCGCGCCCGGTGGCCGAGGCGAGGGCACGCGCCAGGGCGGCCAGCCGCACGTGGTTGTGCAGGGCCCGCGCCAGTGAGGCACCCGAACCGTTCGCGAAGGCCAGCGCGGAACGCGCGTCCCAGCGCACCGCGGGCAGGCCGTTGGCGGCAAGTGCCTCTGCCGCGGGCACACGCCGCTGCTCGCCGCCGAGTTCGAGCCACGCCTCGCCGCGTCCGGCCGCGGCCTGCGCGGCGTGGGCGAGCGGCACCAGGTCGCCGCTCGCGCTGAGGCTGCCCTCCTGCGGGACCACGGGCGTGAGCCCGTGGTCCCACTGCTCGGCGAGGGTCTGCCACACCTCTACGTCGACCGCCGAGTGCCCCTGGGTCATCCCGCGCAGCCGCAGCCAGACCATGGTGCGTACGACGTCGCGCGGCAGCGGTGCTCCCTGTCCGGCGGTGAGGTGGTCCAGCAGTCCGAGCCCCTGCTCGCGGGGGTCCTCGTCGGCTGCGTACTCGGCCAACGGGCCGAAGCCGCGGGTGAGTCCGTAGACCGGGCGGTCCTTTGCGATGCGGGCGAGCGCCGAGGCGGATGCCCGCATGCGCTGTTCCTCTTCGCGGGTGAGCACCAGCTTGCCGCCGGGCGCCGTGTGGACGAGCAACTCCCCGACCGGGCAGGGAAGTTCACGCGGCGCCTCGGTGAGTTCCGTCGTCATCCGTCACTCACCCGCCGTCGCTGCCGTGGCGGCGGGGGCCGTCAGCAGATGCGTGAGCGGCTTGCCCGTGGCGCTTCGGGGTATGCGGGCCACGCGTCGCAGCGACCGGGGCAGCGGGGTGCCGCCCAGGGCGCGTCGCAGCAGCGGCCACAGCGACGTCGCGTCGAGCCCTCCGGCCGGGTCGGCACAGACCAGCTCGTAGTGCTCCCCGCGTACGGCGTCGCGCACCGGCAGGCACACGGCGTCGAGGCCCGGCAGCGCCGCGGCGACGGTCTGCTCCACGCGGCCCAGGTCGCAGCGGAGCCCGTTCACCTTGATCAGCCGCGAGGTGCGGCCGACGAAGCTGAACTGCCGCTCCCCCGCGGGCCGTACGAGGTCGCCCATCTGCCATGAGGCGGGCGGCGCGTCCTCTCCGTCGCGCCGTGCCAGCCGGGGCGAGCTCACCGTGAGCCTGCGCTCAGTCGACTCTGCGGACGGCTCGGCGGGCAGTTCGGCGTGCACATCGGGCAGCAGCCGCCAGGGCTCCTCGTCCCCTGCGTCCGCGGCGACCTCCCGGGAGGCCACCGCGCCGGTCTCGGTCGAGCCGAACAGCTCGACGGCCCGGAAGGGGTGCCCGCGCAGCGCGCCGACCAGTTGCCGGGTGTGCGGCGTCGTCGGCCCGGCGCTGTGCAGGGCCACGGCGCGCGGCAGTTCGGCGATACGCGGCGCGAGGCTGCGCAGCGCCACCCAGCTCGCGGGCAGGCACACGAAGAGCGACGGCACGCCGGGGCGCCACGTCGGCGGCGTGACGGGGTCCTGCCACGCGGAATGCACCTCGATGCCCTTCAGGGCGGGCAGTTCGACGCCGAAAAGCCTTCCGAAGAGGTGTTCCGGCGGCGCCAGGGTCACCACCTGGCCCACCTCGCCGACGACCGTGGCGACGAGCAGCTCCACCTCCGCACGGAGCTGTTCGGGCGTCCGCCACCACCGCACGGGTTCGCCGGTGTGCCCCGAGGTGTCGAACGGGATCTCGGCATCGAGGACGGGCCTGTCCGTCACGCAGGCGTTCACGCGCGGTTTTCCAGTACGGCGCGGTCCTCCAGCTCGCCTTGCACGAACTCGGCGATGCGCCGGAGCGTCGCGAAGGAGTAGCGCACGTCGTGTGCGACGAAGTCGACCTCGATGCCGAAGGCGTTCTCCACCCGGGAGACGCACTCCAGCGCGGCGAGGCTGTCGTAGCGGTCGCCCAGCACCTCCGTCAGCGGCTGGTCCTCCCCCGCGGACCTCGGGCCGTCGCCGAGCAGTTCGCCGAGGACCTCGCGCACGCGCGAGAGCGTCTCGTCGTACGCCGGAATGGTGCAGTTGCTCATCGCAGTGCCTTTCCCTGAGCGGCGGCAAGGGCCTCTCCGGCCTGTCGCAGCGTTCCTTGGTGGGCGAGATGGACGCGGCCGGGATCGGTCTCCCGGAACTCGATGTAGAGGAAGGGGGTTTGCTCGTTCATCTCCAGCGCCGAAGCGATCTCGGCGGCCAGCTCCGTGCGGAAGTCCTCGTCGCGGTCCGGCCCCACGCACACGGTCACCGACGCGTGCTGCAGGCCTTCGTCGCCGTGCGGCAGGGCGTCGACGGGCATGCCGCCGCTGAAGACGGTGGACGGCGGCGTGACGGAGAAGCGGACCACCACGTGTCCGCCCGGTACGCCGCGTCCCGTGAACCAGCGCGTGAGGCGCAGCGCCACCGTGCGGCGGGCCGGGACCGCGAGGTCGGGGCCGCTGATCTCGATCGTGGGCATGGAGACCTTCCTGGTCAGGAGAGCACGAGGTCGGGGAGGGCGCGCAGCGCGCCGTCGACGCGGCGGCGCAGCAGGGAGCCGAGCGCGTCGGCGAGCGGTCCTCCGCTGCCGGGTGCCAGCGGGCTCCACGCGGTGCCGCCGTCGCTGTGCACGCGGTCGGTGAAGCGCCGCAGATGCTCGGCGTCGAGGGACAGCCCGTACAGGTCCGCGGTGGCGACCGCCTCGTACGTGGAGAGCAGATCGGGCAGCCGTGCACCGGTGTTGGCCCAGCCGCCGCCGCGCACCCGGTGCCGCTCGAGGAGCGACGTCACGGCGTGCGGGGAGCCCTCGCCCAGTGCGTGCCGGATGCGCTGCGCCTGCAGGCCCTGCCGGAGGGTCGGTTCGGTGCCGGGCAGTGCCGCGGTGCACTCATCGGGGCCGAGACAGCGGGAGACGAAGGCGCGCAGCGCAGCGGCGTCGAGAAAATCCGGCACGGCGGCACCCAGGTGGCGTACGACGCCGACCGCGGCCGCCGTGGAGAGCAGTTCGGAGCCCCGCCCCTCCCAGAAGCCGAAGCCTCCGTCGGGGTTCTGGATACCGCGCACCCACTGGGCGATGCGGCTGCGCGCGGGCTGTGCCTCCTCACCGGCGAACGCTCCGGCGGTCAGGCCCCACAGGGTGCAGCGGATCTCGCTGCCGCGGGCCGGCATGTACATCAGGCCGCCCTCGTTGGGGAGTTGGCAGCTCTCCAGCCAGGCGATGCGGGCGGCACGCACGGATGACTGCGAAGGCTCGGACGATTCCGGGGACCCCGGGGGCTCCGTCCCGTCCGCGAGCACGGCGGCGGCGGTGCTCAGGGCGTCGGCGGCGTGCTCCGGTTCGCGGTAGGTGTATCCGCCGCCCGGGCAGCGCAGTGCGCAGATGCGGGCGACCACGGCGTCGGCGACGTCATCGGTCGGCGCCCCGACGGCCTGCAGCGCGCCGACCGCGCAGAACGAGGCCCAGACGTCCTCGACCTCGTAGCCCTGCCAGCGCACGAACGCGCCGGAGGCACCGCGCAGTTCGCGTATCCACGGCTCGACGGGGCGGCCCGGGGAAGCGCCCAGGATGTTCAGTGCCGCCGTAGCACGGTACGTGGCCCACATGCAGGGCACGTCCGCCTCCGGCGAGAAGCGGAAACCGCCCTCGGGGGTCTGCTGTTCGCACAGCCAGCGGGTGAGCGCCGCGACGTCCCACGGCGGGTCCACCGGGGCGACGCCGTTCAGCGCGTACCAGGCGGCGGCACCGTAGTGACAGGCACGCACATCGCTGGTCCGCGAGTCCGGACTCCACGACAGCCCGCCGTCCGGCCGCTGGAGAGCGCCGAGCCATGCCAGCAGCTGCGCCCTGTCCGGCACGCCGTCTTCGCTGATGCGCACGGTGCTGCGGGTGGAGAAGTGCGTGGCCCACACGTCCGGCGCCTGGCCGGGCGCCATCGCGTACGCCGCGCCGGTGCCGTCCGCCGTCCAGGTGCCGCGCAGCCACTGTGCGGTGCCGTCGGGCTCGGGCAGGGGGCGGCCGAGGTCGGCGAGGGCCTGCGTGCAGTAGAAGGTCGCCCACGCATCGGACGGCATGCCGGCGGACCAGGCGTAGCCGCCGTCGGAGTTGCGTCTGCTGCGCAGGTAGCGGGCCGTCGCCTCGGCGTCCTCGGCCTCGGCGGTGCGGCCGAGCCAGGCGAGGGTGCGCATCGCGGCGTAGGTGCACCACAGGTCCGGTTCGCCGGTGCCGGCGGCACGGCTCTGCGACAGGGCGGCGGGCACGGGCTGTGCGTGTGTGAGGGCGCTCATCAGGCCTGCTCCACCACGCGTATGTTGGAGCGCTTCCAGCTCTTCTGGGAGCCGCCGCTCTTGGTGGTGCTGGGCAGGGAGTTGACGAAGGCGACGGCGTCCCAGTGGAGGCCGAGTTCCTTCTCCGAGTAGCGCTGCACGGCCTCGATGGCGGCGGGCTCCGCCGAGCGGTCCGCCCCGATGCCGCGTTCAAGGAGCAGACGTCCGAAGTCGCCGGTGGCCTCGAGCTCGACGAGGTAGCCGGTGGCCTCGGTCGCGCCGTACACGGCGTTCTCCACACCGAGGATGTTCAGTTGCGCGCCGTGTATGCGGATCGTCTCGCTGCTGCGTCCGCACACCACGATCACCGGTGCCGGGTCCTGGCAGTCGCAGCCGCCCGCGTCGATGTTGACGTCGTCGCCGGTGTCCAGCCGCAGCATCGGACGGGCGTACAGGTTGAGCGGTGTGACGACGAGGCGGCCGGACCCCTGCGCGGGCAGCGGCACCAGGCCCTCGTCCGTGGCGAGTTCGAAGTAGTTGGTGCCGGTCAGCAGGTGCAGGCTGCCACGCGGGCAGGCCGCCGCGAGGGTTCCGGTCTCGGTGCTGCCGTAGCTGGCGTCGTGGGCGTCGGCTCCCCACCACTGGCCGAGCCGTGCCCGCAGGGCGGGGGTGCTGACCTCTCCGAGGAGCATGATGTTGCGCACCGCGGGCCTGTGCCGTTCCATCAGGTCGCGCTGCTTGAGGAGGCGCGTGAGCTGCAGCATCACGCCCGGCGAGACGAACAGCGTCGTCGGGCGCAGGTTCTCCCAGAAGGCGAGCAGCCTGTCCCAGTCGGAGATTCCGGTGGCGAACGGGTACAGCCGGCTGTGCGGCAGGCCCAGGTATTCGCAGACGGAGACGATCAGGTCCGCGACGGGCACGACGTCCGAGGGCAGCAACACCGCCACACGGTCGTCGTCGTGCAGGATCGTGCGCCACGCCTCCGCCACGGAGACGGTGTTCCAGATGACGTCCTCGGCCAGGCGCGGGGTCGGCGTGACCCGTCCCGTGGTGCCCGTGGTCTCGTAGTACTTCGCCGCTCCCGACACCCCCGTGACGGCGAAGTTCCAAGGATCGGCCTTCAGTTGGTCCTTCGTCATGACCGGCAGGCCGCCGAACTCCTCCCAGGAGAAATCCGGAAGCCCCTGGAAGGCGGGGCTCTTCCTCGCCCGGTCCCAGACCGCGGCGATCTTTCCGCCGTGGAAATCCTCGGGAACGGGATTCCCGCGCAGCGTACGTAATTCCTCCTGAGCGCAGCGCATCATTTCCAGTCCCGCACGGTCCCGGACCAGCACGAGCCACCCCTCAATTCACAGAAAAGACAGACGACTTCTGCGGAGGCGAAACCCTCCGAGAATCCGACCGGCCGCCTGGTTGCAGCCGGAAGCGAACGCAATGCTGCAGCACCGCCGGGCCGACCGTCCAATACGAGGAGACACGACCACCAGAAGCGCCGGTTATGAAGCGAGGTGGCCAATCGGGCCACACAGCGCCTAGCTGCCGCAATAGGAATCACTTATTCAAGGCGTGCGAAGTTCTCTTGGACAACTCTGGTAATTCGTGGCGCACTCGAGGGGTCCTGCTTTCCTGCCGTACTTCTTGCGGCAACGTGCGATGGGAGACCGTCCCGCATGGCCATCACCTCCTCGGAAGAGTCCGCCACGGCACACCGCGACCGCGCGCAGCACGACCGCGCGCTGTCGCCGGAGGTCGTGCGCCGGCTGCTCGACCGGATGAGCGACCTGCCCTCGCTCAGCCACCTCTACGACAAGGCGCGCTCGCTGCCGGACCCGGCTCTCGGCGACCTTCCCGTCCTGACGAAGGACGACTTCCGCACCGCGCTGCCGGAGACCGTGCTCAGGGCGCGGCAGCGCGCACACGGTTCCCTGGTTCTGGGCAGCGGCGGCACCACGTCCGCTCCCAAACTCAGCCTCGTGCCCAGCGGCCAGATGATCGAGGAGATCCGCACGGTCTGGGACCCGCTGTCCGCCGACGACGTGCTGGTCAACTACGACACCCCGGGCCGGCTCTGCTCCTCGCACGCCTTCTTCAACGCGCTGGCCCACTCGTCGGGCGCCGTCACGGTTCCGCTGGGCGCCATCGAGGACCGCCAACTCCCGGAATGGATGGGCATGGTGCACCGTCTGGGCGCCACGGCGCTCAACGCCACCCAGAGCCAGATCGCACACCTGCTGCAGACCTGCGTCGACGCCGGCATCACCCCCGGATTCCGCAAACTCCTGTGGACCGGCGAGCCGTTCGGCGCCGCGGCCCTCGAAGTGACGCGGCGCATCCTGCCCGACGCGGAGCTGTACGGCTGCTACGGCTCGACCGAGACGTGGGTGATCGGGCACAACGGCCCGGGCTGCGCCATGGACACCTTCCACCTCGTGCCCTACCAGCACGTCGAGCTCGACGACGGGCTGATATTCGTGACCAACCTGCACCCCGAGTGCGTCAACCCGGTGGTGCGCTACCGCATCGGCGACCGGGGCGAGTTCACCTCCTGCGCCTGCGGCCGTGCGGAGCCCGCGCTGCGCGTGCTGGGCCGCGACGACCCTCAGATGAAGTTCCTCAGCATCCTCGTCACGCCGCAGGAGATCGAGGAGGCGGCCCTCAAGGACCCGGACGTCATGGGCGTGCAGGTGGCGCTCTTCGACCACGGCGCTCCCGCGGAGCGCATGGAACTGCGCGTGAAGGTGCGGGACGGCGCGCAGGCGGACGAGGTCGAGGCGCGGGTCAAGGAAACGGTGCTGACGCAGGTGTACCGGATGGGCTACGAGGTCGAGACGGAGGCGCCCGAGGCCTTCTGGGTCCGCGTCACGCCGCGCTTCAGCATCAACGAGCGCTCACAGAAGACGCCGCTGCTGGTCAAGGACTCGCCCCTGGACTGAGCACGCTCGCTGCAGGCGGCGTGGCCCGTATCCGCCCCGGCGCCGCAGCGGGCGGACTTCCTGCCGCCCGAACCGATCCCTTCGCCAGCCCTCATCCATGGAGTCGCCATGCCCGAATCCTCCGCCGCCCGCACCGCACGGCCCCGTCGCTATCTGATGTGCAGACCCACCTACTTCGACGTCCAGTACTCCATCAACCCGTGGATGAGCCCCGAGAAGCCGGTGGACCGGGACCGGGCCGTCGCGCAGTGGGAGAAGCTGAAAGACCTCTACACCGGTCTCGGCCACACCGTGGAGCTCATCGACCCGCTGCCCGGCCTTCCCGACATGGTCTTCGCCGCCAACGGCGCCACCGTCGTGGACGGAAAGGTACTGGCCGCGCGCTTCCGCAACGAGGAGCGGGCGGCCGAAGGGCCCGCCTACGCGCAGTGGTTCCGCGACCGGCGCTTCGACCGCGTCCACGAGCCGCAGTGGGTCAACGAGGGCGAGGGCGACTATCTGACGACCGACCGCTGGATCCTGGCCGGCACGGGCTTCCGTACCGATCCTCGGTCCCACCACGAGGCCCAGGAGCTCTTCGGCCGGCCCGTCGTCGGCCTCACCCTCACCGACCCTCGCTTCTACCACTTGGACACCGCACTGGCCGTGCTCGGCGAGGAGGTCATGTACTACCCGGACGCCTTCTCGGAGGGCAGCCGGGCCGTGCTGCGCGAACTCTTCCCGGGCGCGATCACCGCCTCGGCCCACGACGCCGAGGTGTTCGGCCTGAACGCCGTCTCGGACGGACGGAACGTGGTGCTCCCCGAGACCGCCACGGGACTCATCACCGAACTGCGCCGACGCGGCTACGAACCGCACGGCGTCGACCTCTCGGAGCTGCTCAAGGCCGGGGGCAGCGTGAAGTGCTGCACTCTGGAGATCCGGGAGCCGTCCTGCGGGCGTGAGCAGGGACCGGGCAGGGCCGGAACTGCCGCGACGGCGCCGGCGCAGACCGCCTGCGTCGTCTGACGTGCCTGTGCGGCTTCCGGGACGCTCGTACACTCTGCCTGCGCCCCGGAGGCCGCTCCGCCGCACGCCCGCGCAACTCCGGGGCGGACGGGCTCAGTTCACGTCGTAGCGCCTCATCCCGGCGCCGGGCTCCGGCTGGGCGGCGCGCGGCGTGAGGCCCGGGGCGGAACCGGCGACTTCGGCACGTACGAACTCCACGAACGTGCGCAGCGCCGCGTTGGTGTTGTCCGCACGCCACGCCAGGTCCAGCCCGACACTCGGCGAGCCGGACAGCTTGCGCAGTTCCACGCCGGGAACGTCGAGCATCGCCACCGAACCCTCGGTGACCAGGGTGATGCCCGCACCCTCGGCGACCGCGGCGAGCATGTGCGGGACGTCGGGCTCCTCCCGGCAGATCTCGGGGAAGTAGTGGCCGCCGTAGACGGCGGCGAGCATGGAATGCCACAGGCCGCCCGCGGACTCGGAGAAGTACACCAGCGGCAGGCCCACCAGGTCCTGTCTGCGTACCTCGGCCGAGCGTGCCAGCCGGTGCCCCGCGGGCAACCCCACGAGCACCGCTTCCCGGCCGACACTGACGGATTCCACTTCCGCGTCATCGGGAAGAGGGGGCCGCACGAACCCGACGTCGAGGCGGCGTTCGCGAATGGCCTCGAGATTGCTGCTGCTGGAGGCACTGGAGGTCTGTATCCGTAATCGCGGGCACGCGCCTCGGAAACGGCTGATCAAGTCGAAGGCCCGGCCCAGACCGGCGGATCTCGTGTATCCGACCGTGAGACTGCCGTGGAACTGCTCTGCGAGGATTTTCACGAAGGCGTCGACGGCGTCGGCACGGGCCAATAACTCTCGGAACTCCGGGAGCAGAGCCTCCCCTTCGGCCGTGAGCGCCACGCCCTGCCGGCCCCGTTCGAAGAGCTGCATGCCGATGGCCTTCTCAAGTGCCTTCACGCCTTGGGAAAGACCGGGCTGGGTTATGTGCAATCGTTTCGCCGCGCGACCGAAATGCAGATCTTCGGCGACAGCCACAAAGTAACGGGCACTACGAATATCCATGTTGGGACTACCCCCGACGTCCCGCAAACAGAAAGGTCTCAAACATGAACACCGGCAGGGCAGCGCGGCCGGTTCCGGGAAGGCGACGGCGGTCGCAGCGGCCTCGCGCTGCTACGAGATCCCACTACGGCCGTGATGTCTGATGTTACGTCACGAGTCGCCCAGAAGCGTACCGATGTTCCCTGCGCTGCACCAGGTGACGAGGAACGCACATTGTGTGCTCGCGGTCCACCGGGAGCCGCGCATCCACCCCTCCGCCACCTCTCCGCCGCAGAAGACGACCTCCGTCTTCGAAGCGGTTCCGGCTCCGGCGCGGCGGCGCACGATGCCCGGGTGGCCGAAACGGCGGCGGAACACGCGCAGTTCGGGCGCTGTAATGGTGGCAAATACCTCCAACCACCACCACCTGGACCTGCCGGTCCGGATTCGGCGCACCCAGCAACTGTCCGGCGGACCAGGCCCGCTGACGTCACGCTCGACGGGCTCGGCAGGATTCCAGGCCGCGCCGACTCCGTTGAATCGGCCGAAAGAAATGACGTTTGTTATTGAATTCCGAACCCATGCCGCCTGGATTCATTGCCGCCAATGTGCGCATTGTCTGAGTTGAGCTCGGCCGGGCCGCTCGTGCCCCATGACGTCGCCCTGATCCGTGACGGCTCATATTCCGCTCACGTGCCGCGCACACGTGTATTCAGCCCTCCGGTTCCCGGCGGTTTCGTGCGAGGAAGCCGACGCTCAGCGGACCGACCCCCGTGAGCCCGGGGCCCGGCCTGAGACCTACTGCTCCCGCGCCCCGTCGTACCGGTCGCGGTTGGCGAGGACCTCGTCCATGTGGGCCTCTGCCCACGCCTTGATGCCGCGCATGAGGTCGTGGAGCGAGAGGCCGAGGTCGGTCAGTTCGTAGGTGACCGTGACCGGAACGGTCGGCGTCACCGTGCGGGTCAGCAGGCCGTCGCGCTCGAGGGAGCGCAGCGTCTGGGTGAGCATCTTCTGGCTGACCCCGGCCAGCCTGCGGGACAGCTCGGAGTAGCGCAGCGGCTGCGGCTCACCGGCGCCCTCCTCTCCCGGGTGCGGGCCGTTGCTGCCGAGAGCGGCCAGGGCCAGGGCCATCCACTTGTCGGAGATCCGATCGAGGAGCCGTCGGCTGGGGCACTGCGCCAGAAACGCGTCGTACTCCACCTTCGCCTGGGCCCGCTTCTCGGCCGCCGGCATCGTCGGCATCGACCGCTCCTTCCTACCGCTCGGTGACATACGCACCCTGAAGTGCGTACTTCCCGTTGGAGAGCTACACCTCCAGTGTGGAGTAGTAGCGCTGATTTCTCCACAGGAGGCGAAGATGCCCACCACTTTCCGTACGGCGGTCGTCCGCACCCCGAAGGGTCCCGATTCCATCGAGATCATCGATGTTCCCGTGATCGAGCCCGGGCCGGGCCAGGTCCGGGTCGAGATCGCCGGAGCCGCGGTCAATCCCGTCGATCTGGCGGTCGCCGCCGGGGTCTTCCACGGGCTCGGGCTGGTCGGCCAGCCCGACCACACCGGCCTGGGCTGGGACTTCGCCGGCACCGTCACCGCTGCCGGGCCGGGCGTCGGCATCGCGGCCGGCAGCCGCGTCGCCGGGCTGGTCGCCGGGTTCGACCGCGACTTCGGCACCTACGCCGAGCAACTGGTCCTTCCGGCGAGCGACACCGCCCTGGTGCCCGACGGTCTTGACCTGACCACGGCAGCCACCGTCCCGCTCAACAGCCTGGCCGCGTCGAAGCTGGTCGGCCTGCTCGGCGACGGCGCGGGCCGGAGCCTGCTGGTGACCGGTGCCGCTGGGGCCGTCGGGGGGTACGTCCTCGTGCTCGCCCAGGATCGCGGCTGGCGGGTAACCGGACTGGCCAGGGCCGAGGACGAGGAGTTCGTGCGCGGCCTCGGCGCCGGATTCACCGCGCAGGCATCGTCCGGCTGGGACGCGGTGGCCGACGGTGCCGCGCTCCAGGAGCAGGCCGTCGCACTGGTCCGTGACGGCGGCCTCTTCGTCGGCGTGCAGCCGGGTTCTGAGCCGGCGGAGGAGCGCGGAATCACCGTGCGCGTTGTCGTGACTGAGCCCGACGGCGCCCGGCTCGCCCAGCTCCTCGACGCCACGGCGAGCGGACGCCTGCCGTCGCGGGTGCACTCGGTCGTGCCGCTGGACCAGGTCGCCGCCGTCCACCGCGCGGTCGGAAAGGGCGGGGTTCGGGGGAGGTACGTGCTTCAGCCCTGAGGGCCGACGCACTCGGGGGCGAGGCAGGTACGTCCCGCCCCGCCGCGAAGGAAGTCGCAGGTGCGGCGATGGACGCCACCGTCGCACCGCTGGAAGCGTCTGCACCTGCGGAAGCGTCTGCACCGGCCGGGTCGGTGCTCTCCGCGGCCAGGAGGTCGAAGTGGGCACGGTGAGACGGACGCCGCGAAGGTGGCCGATGGGGCTGGTGGAGTTGTGCCGGGCGAAGGCGATCTGCAGCGCGCCGGGCGTGACCCGGGCCGCCGTGGCGATGTCGACGAGAGAACCGGCATGCGCATCGTGCCGCGGACTGCCTGACGGTCGAGTACGGCGCGCGCGGGGCCCCCGCAACTGCCGGTGACGGGAACGCGCCGAGCGTGACCGCTCACCGCTCACCCCTCGGCGCGCTCCGACGGCGGCGACGGGATGCGGCCGTCCACCGGCAGGATCGGCACGTCGACCGGGACCGTCTCCGGGTACTTCAGGCCGCTGCCGGTGTTGAGCACGACCACGCGCTCGTCGCCGCGCAGCCAGCCCGAGTCGCGGAGGCGGTGCACGGCGGCGAAGCAGGCTGCGCCCTCCGGGCAGACGAACGCGCCCTCCGCACGGGCCAGTTCACCCTGTGCGGCCAGCAACTCCTCGTCGGTCACCGAGATCGCGGTTCCGTCGGTCTGCCGTACGGCGTCCAGGACGAGGAAGTCACCGAGCGCCTTGGGCACCGTGATGCCGAACGCGATCGTATGGGCGTCCTTCACGGGACGGCTCTCGCTCTCCCCGCGCTCGTACGCCTCGACGATGGGTGCGCAGCCCTCCGCCTGCACCGCGACCAGCCGGGGCAACTCGCCTTCCAGCCAGCCGAGTTCACGCATCTCCAGCAGGGCCTTGTGGATGCCGATGATGCCGACGCCGCCGCCGGTCGGATAGAGGATGACGTCGGGCGTGCGCCAGCCGAGCTGCTCGGCGATCTCGTAACCCATGGTCTTCTTGCCTTCGAGCCGGTACGGCTCCTTGAGCGTGGAGACCTCCTGGAAGCCATCCCGTTCGGCGACGGCCGCGGCGACGAGCTTGCCCGCGTCCCCGATCAGCCCGTCCACCAGGCTGAGTTCGGCTCCGGCGACCACACATTCGGTGCGGGTGATCTCAGGGGCGTCGACCGGCATGGCGATCAGACTGCCGAGCCCGGCGCGGGCCGCGTACACCGACCAGGCCGCACCGGCGTTCCCGTTGGTGGGCATGGCGACTCCCCGTGCCCCGAGCTCCGCGGCGCGTGAGACTCCGACTGCCGCACCGCGCGCCTTGAAACTGCCGGTGGGGATGAGCCCTTCGTCCTTCATCAGCAGCCCGGGAAGGCCCAGTTGGGCCCCGTAGCGTGGCAGCCTGAGCAGCGGCGTCATCCCCTCGCCGAGGCTGCACACATGACGCTCCTCGCGCACCGGCAGCAACTCGCGGTACCGCCAGAGATCGGGCGCCCGGGAGGCGATCTGCTCCCGTGTCACGGTCGCCGCGACCCGTTCGAGGTCGTAGCGGGCGAGGAGGGGAGCACCCACCTCGGAGGTGCCCTGCACCACGTCTGCGTCGAACGTCGCGCCCGTACGGGAGCATTCGAGGCGGGAGAGGGCCGAGAAATGCGCAGTAGGCATGCCGCTCCTTGCTCAGTCGGTGTCGCCTCATGACACGTCGGCGCCGTCGGGCCGGTGTCGGGGTCTCCGCACGCCGAAGGCGCAGGGGAAGGGTCCACCAGCGGTGCGGCCCTCCGCTGCGGGACGCTCGCGGCGTCGCGCTCCAGATCGTACAGACCTGTCCGGATCAGCCGTCCACGCAGGTGAGCTGCGGCTGTTCACCTTCCGGCGGCGCGGAACACCCTGAAGCACAGCAGGTGGTACCGAATCAGACGATCGTGCGCATTTCACTTCTAACGTGTGCACAGGCTGCGTATCATCGTTTCAGGGGCGCCCAGCAGGGGCAGCCGAACGCCGGCCGGGGGACCACCATGGAGACCTACCAGCAGTGGGACCCTGACAAGGTCTACGCGAAGGGCGAGCGCACCGTTCACAACGAACGGCTGTACGTGGCCGCGGAGTCCGTCGTCGCCATCGAACCCGACCCGGGCAGCGGCTTCGACCACTGGCCGTGGGTGTATCTCGGCTGGCACTCGGTGCGAGAGACGTCGCCTCCAACTGCCCCCGGGGCCTGACGGATCGGCAGAACCCGGCAGCCGGCAGCGGTGAGTGACCGAAGACCTTTCACGGAACAAGCCGAGGTCCCAAGTTCCCCGGTCAAGGCGTCGTCGTGGGCCCGGTGTCCGCAGTGCGTGTCCGTGATCCGCCGGGGAGCCTGGCCGCCAGGTCGGCCATCAGACGGTCGACGTCGATCGGCCTGCCGCGGTAACCGACATGCCCGTCCGGCCTGATGACGAAGGCGCAGGCAGCCGTGATCCCGTACCGGCGATGTGCGGACCGGTCCGGGTCCCCGAGCATCGATGACTGGTCGGTCACGCTTTCCGCGCTGATCACTCGCGCTTTCACGAGTCCGGGGTGGGCCTGCTCGAGCCGTTCGGCGACGCGGCACAACTCCACGGAGGACCGGGCATGGTCGCCGAGTCCGGTGAAGAGCAGCACGGTGTGATGCGTTCCGCGGAGCACGTCGTGGAGACGTCCGGGCTTCCCGCCCACGAGCAGATCCGCCTCGCGCGCCCTGTCGCCGGGGGCCGGCGCGTCCTGCCAGCCCGTGCCCTCCTCGGAGTTGAGCGGGCTGTCCGGGTAGCGCAGGCGCAACTGGGCGAGCATGCCGACCAACTTGCGCCGTACCGAGCGGCGGGTCAGCACCCTGCCGGCCAGCTGCGGGGCGATCCGCCCGCGGGCGGTCCTCGAGATCGGGCTGTGCCCCGCGATGACGGAGAACATGCGGTCGGTCGTCTTCAGCAACCGGACGCCGACCGGGTGCCGTTCGGCGTGATAGCTGTCCACCAGCGACGCCCCCGCGATGCCGCGCTCGACCAGGGCGAGCTTCCATGCCAGGTTGTAGGCGTCCTGGATACCGGTGTTCATGCCCTGGGCTCCGGCGGGGCTGTGCACATGCGCCGCGTCGCCGACCAAGAAGACCTGCCCGTCGCGGTAACGCGGCACGCTGCGGCTGTGCACGCGGTACCGCGTCACCCAGTACGCCTCGACGACCTTGGCCGGGAAGGGCACTCGCTCGTCGAGCATCGCCTGGAACTCTTCGTGAGTGGGTTCGCTGTACTCGGCGCACCCCTGGGGCCTGGACGGTACGTTGCCGAAGATGCGGAACCGGTTCTCACCGGGCATCGAGAAGGCCGCGAAGATCCCGGCAGGGCTGGGGAATCCGTACAGCTCACCATGGGGCAGCTCCCAGTCGAGCTCGGCGTCGGCCATGATGAACTCGCTGCGGTAGGTGCTCCCCTCGAACGGGATGCCCGCGGCCTTGCGCACCGCGCTGTGCGCGCCGTCGCAGCCGATGACCCAGCGGCATCGGACGGTCTCGGTCGATCCGTCCTCGTCGCGCAGCGAGACGGTCACCGCCTCCCCGTTCTGCGTCAGATCCGTGAGTGCCCGCCCGCGCTCGACCTCGACGCCCTTGGCGGCCAGGGCATCGGCGAGGATCCGCTCGGTGTCGTCCTGCGAGAGCGTCCGCAGCGAGGAGTAGGCGGTGTGGTTCCGGGGGCCCGTCAGCAGATCGGCGATGTCCATCCGCACCTGCTTGTTCCTGAACGTGATGGTGAGCGCCGCGGCCCGGTTGCCGGCCGCCAGTGCCTCGTCGATCACGCCCATGTCGTCGAAGATCTCCAGGGTCCGCGGCTGGACGACCAGTGCCCGGGAGGTGGTGGCCGGTGTGGGTGCGCGGTCGATGATCCGCGGGACGACGCCGTGCCGCGCCAGCTCGTCGGCCAGTGTCAGCCCTGTCGGTCCCGCGCCCACCACCAGCACCGGAGTCGGCCGCTCGTCCGCCATCACTCAGCCCTCACGATAATTCGCCACTCGATGAATTTACTGCCGCCATGGTGCTACGAGCGACGTTCATCCGTCCATAGGCATCACTGGGTCGCTGTCCGGACCTGTGAGAGGGCGTCGCGTCGTACGCGCATCTGCACCCCTTCAGGGAGCGAGCGCACATTTGGCGATGACCGGCGAACTCGATCGCCGGGCCGTGGCCGCTAGCCGGTGACCGTGGCCGAGGAGCTGCTCGCCTCGCGGCCGTTGCGTGGCCGGGACACCGTTGCCGGGGCCTGCTCGTCCGGCGCGGTCCTCGTCACCATCTTCAGGGCGAGATCGGCATAGAACTCGCCCAGCTCCTCAGGGGAGTCGGGGCCGTCCAGCCGGTACCAGCGGACCAGGTCGATGCCGAGCGAGAGCATGCCGCGCACCACCCTGTTCACGTCGGTCTGCGCGAAGGTGCCGTCGGCGACGCCGCGGGCGACGGCGTCGCGGAAGATCTCGGTGGTCCGGTGACGCAGTTCCCGGATCTGCTCGAAGTGCTCCGGAGTCAGCGCGTTCAGCTCGTACTGGCAGACCCGCGCGGCCACGTGGTGGCGCGCGTGCCAGGCGGTGTACCGCCGGGTGAGGACGCGCAGCCGGTCCGCCGAGTCGACGGCCGCCTCGACTTCGGGCCCCTGTACGTGGGCGAGCGCGCGCTCGTGGCCGATCCGCATGATCTGGTAGAGCACCAGCTCCTTGGACGGGAAGTGCACGTAGAGCGCGGCCGGACTGAGCCCGACCCCTGCCGAGATGTCCCGGGTGGTCGTGGCGTGGAAGCCGTTGGCGGCGAAACAGCGGACCGCGGAGGCGAGCATCCCGCGCGCGACCTCCCCGAACTCCTCGCCCCACAGATCCGGGGACTGGTCCTGCAGGCGCGGGTCGTCCTCCATCTCCGCCGGGGTGAAGCGGGCCTGCCGTTTGGCCATGCCGTGACGCCCCTTCCTGCACTTCCGGTACTGGTCCTGGCTTCGCTGCCGGCTCGGTTCCGGCTCGATCGCGGTGACTGCGAGGTGACGTGCCCGCGCCACGAGTGCCGTGAACTGTGTACCACGGGCTCGTGACTGGGCGATTGGTCAACGGTGCAGGACCGGCCATCGCTCGATGACCTAGGCGCCCTGGCTCAATACCGGCTCCCGGACCCTTGACGCACACCCCGAGCGGAATGACTATGCGCTTAGTCACTGCGGCCGACTGCTGTTGGCAGGCAGCTCTCGTGTCGTATGACGTGGTCGCTCTCACGAGCGACGGTGGCGTCACGCCTTCCGAACTGCCAACGACGACGTACGGGAACGACGTACGGGAACGAGGTCACGATGGAGGAAGGACAGCCGTCGGCCCGGGAGTTGACGGTCGTGCTGGACGGATACTCCTACCTGGAGTGCCCGCGGTGGCACGACGGCCGACTGTGGGTCTCGGACTTCTACACCAACCAGGTCGTGGCGACGGACGGTCGCGGCGGCACCGAGGTCGTGGCGGCGGTGCCCAACCAGCCGTCCGGGCTCGGCTTCCTGCCGGACGGGCGCGCGCTCATCGTGTCGATGCGTGATCACCGTGTCCTCGTACGCCATGAGACGGGACAGCTCACCGAGCACGCCGACCTGTCGAACGCCGTCTCCGGGATGCTCAACGACATGGTCGTGGACGAGCGCGGCCGCGCCTACGTGGGCAACTTCGGCTTCGACCTCATGGGCGGGGAAGCGCTGCGCTACACCACGATCACGCGGGTCGACCCCGACGGGACCGTGACGACCGCCGCGAAGGACCTCGGCTTCCCGAACGGCATGGTGATCCTGCCCGGCGGAGTACTGGTCGTCGCGGAGACGTTCGCCGGGCGGCTGACCGCCTTCGACATCGGTGAGGACGGTGCACTGAGCAACCGGCGCGTATGGGCGCAGTTCGGCGAGACGCCGCAGACCGAGGACGTCGGCGAGGCCGTGGAACGCCTCGAGGTCGGCCCCGACGGAATCTGCGCGGACGCCGACGGCGCGATATGGGTCGCCGACGCACTCCACTCCCGCGTCATCCGCGTCGCGGAGGGCGGCGCGATCCTGGACGAAATCCCCACCGGAACAGGCGTGTTCGCCTGCATGCTCGGCGGTGACGACGGCCGGACCCTGTATCTGTGCGCCGCGCCCTCCTTCCCGGAGCACGAGCGCCGGCCCGTGCGCGAGGCCCAACTGCTGGCGGTGCGCGTCGAGGTGCCGCACGCCGGACTGCCCTAGACCGCCCCGGCCCGGCCGTACCCCCCGCGGCGCGGCCGGTCCCCTGCCCGTTCCATCCGATCCGACATGTGAAATGGAGGGGCCGTGGAGGTGTCCTGTGCTTTCCCGACCGCCCTGGACTCGCCGGACAACATTGCTCTGGCCGAACAACTGGGATACGCGCGGGCGTGGGTCTACGACACGCCTCAGCAGAGCCCGGACGTGTGGATGACTCTCGCCCTGGCTGCCGAGCGGACCGAGAGGATCGGCCTCGGCCCGGGCGTGCTGATCCCCAGCCTGCGCCACCCGATGGTCAATGCCGCCGCGACCGCCACCCTCGCCGAGCTGGCGCCCGGAAGGGTCGCCGTCGCCTTCGGCACCGGGTTCACCGGCCGCCGAGCCATGGGGTACCGCGCGATCACCTGGTCCTTCATGGACTCCTACATCCGCGCCTACCAGGCGCTTCTCCGGGGTGAGGTCGTCGAGTGGGAGGGCGTGGAGATGCAGATGCTGCACCCCGACGGACACGCTCCCGCCCGTCCCGTCGACGTTCCGATCCTCATCAGTGCCCTCGGGCCGAAGGGGCACGGAGTGGCCAAGCAGCTCGCCGACGGGCTCTACGTGACGCTCCAATTGCCCGAGTTCATGAGCGAGTACTCGTGGGTGCCGAACCTCGTGTGGGGAACGGTGCTCGACGACGACGAAGCCACCGACTCGGAGCACGCCCGTCTCTCGGGCGGACCGGGCTGGGCCCTGGCCTACCACGGGGCCTATGAGTTCGGTGGCCCCTCGGCCGTGCGTGAACTCCCGGGCGGCGCCGAGTGGATGGACGTCGTCGAGCGGACCCCCGAGAAGCAGCGGCACCTCGCTGTCCACGAGGGGCACTGCGTCGAACTCAACGCGGCCGACGAGGCCGCCTGGAAGGCCGGCGGTCACCAGATGCTCCATGACGTGACGGTCAGCGGCACGCGTGACCAGATCCGTCGCCGGCTCGACGAATTCGCCGAGAAGGGTGTCACGGAGATCGTGTTCCAGCCTTGCGGGCCGGACACCCGTTCCGAGCTCGAGCGGTTCCTCGAGGCGGCCGAGTCCTGAAGGCGTCCGCTGACCACCGGGCCGTGTGAGGGGCGCGGCCCGGTCGGCGGCTCTTGGCGCCGACGCGGCCCGGCCGGCCCGGCCCACCCGGGAGCGGCCCGGCGCCGCCGGCCCTCCGCTCAGGCCCGGTACAGCAGCAGATACCGCCACAGCAGCAGGCGGCGCAGGGTCGAGCCCGGCAGCAGGCGGGCGGATTCGGCGCGGGTCTCGGCGTACGTGAGCGGCGGCGGCCAGACGATGGGGACCTGCACGGCGGGGCCGGGGCGGCGCCGGCTCAGCAACCCGTCCGCCTTGAGGAGGGCGATCGCGGGGAGGGCGCAGACGAGGTCGGGCGCCGTCCTGGCCGGGTACAGCCCCAGCACCGCCAGGACGCCTCCCGGGGCGAGGGCCTTCCGCAGCGTCAGCACCGTGTCGAACGGCATGTGGTGGAGACTGGCGATGCAGGAGATGAAGTCGTAGTGGGATTCGGGCAGTTGGTCCTCGCGGACGTCGGCGTGACGGTACCGGGGGCCTCCGCCGGCGGCTTGCGCCGCCTCGATGACCTCCGCGTTGCCGTCGATCCCGTCGACGTCCAGCCCCCGGCCGGCGAGCAGCCGGGCGAACTGCCCCGTCCCGCAGCCGACCTCGAGGGCCGTCCTCGCACCTTCGGGTACGTGCTTCAGCAGCAGCGGGTGGTAGTGGGCGTTGTAGTTGAGCGCCATGCGGACGGACCTTATCCGCGCCCGGCCACAGGCCGGACACGGTCCGGGTCCGGCCCTGTGCCGGACCTCTGCAGTGTCAGCCGTGGCGTCCGACTGCCACGGCGGCAGTCAGGGCTTGCGGGCGAGGCCGCCGAGGGAGGCGATGTTGGCGGCGGAGTCGGTGGCGGGTTCCTCGGCGCGCCATTGCGGGCCCGGTACGACTCCGGGGTCGACGAGTTCCAGGTGGGAGAAGAGTTCCTGCACCTGAGCCAGATCCGGGAGCCGGTAAGGGGTGCCGCCGTGTTCGCCCACGCGGCGCTCGGCCTCCACCAGTGCGGGGTCGCCGTCGGTACCGGTGTACAGCCCGAGGTGGCTGCCCGGGGCCAGGCCCTCAGTGAGGCTGCGCACGATCGAGAGCGCCTCGGCGTGCTGGTCCACGTGCCCGACGATGCCGAACATGATCAGCCCCACGGGGCGGGACAGATCGAGGGTGTGGGCCGCCCCATCGAGGATCGCCCGGGGGTCGTGCATGTCCGCGTGGAGGTAGTCGGTCGCGCCCTCCGGCGTCCCGGTCAGCAGCGTGCGGGCGTGTGTGAGCACGAGCGGGTCGTTGTCCACGTACACGATGCGGCTCTCGGGTGCGAGCCGCTGAGCGATCTGGTGGGTGTTGTCGGCGGTCGGCAGTCCGGTGCCGACGTCGAGGAACTGACGTATGCCCGCCTCGGTGATGAGGTACCGCACGACGCGGCCGAGCAGCGCTCTGCTGGTGCGGGCGATGTCCACGATGCCCGGGTATGCCTCGCGGGCGGTCTCCCCCGCCCGGCGGTCGACGGCGTAGTGGTCCTTGCCGCCCAGCCAGTAGTCCCACATCCGTGCCGAGTGCGGGACGTCGCTGACGATCGACGGCACGTCGTGACTGACGATCAGCGGGTCGCCCCGGGACTCGTCAGTAGCATCGACATCGTCTGCCATGTCCCCACGCTCCTCGATGTGTCGACCGTCACGCGATGCTAACTCACCACCGTGGGGCGGCAGTCTGCCAGTGATACGCAAGGGGGACTGGCACGTCCGCCGGGTCCAGGACCTCAACCTCCTTGATCCCGGGCGCACTTCGGGACTCTTCCCGATGCGCGCGTCTCCCTCGCGGGGGCCGCGTCGCCCCCGGCCCGTGTCCCCGTCAGCCGACGGGGCAGGTGTCACGGGACTCCGTGACGTGCGACGTGCGCGGTGGCGGGCAGAGGCGGTCGGCGGATCCGGCGTCTCCGTCGACGAAGCGCTTGAACCAGGCGACCACGTGGCGGGCGACCAGTGCGTCGGGCGGTGTGGCCACGAAGTGGTCGCCGTTCAGCTCCAGGTATGCCTTTTCCTTCGCGCCGCTCAGACCCTCGTAGAAGACCTCCGCGTGCTCGGAGGTGGGAGCGATCTCGTCGGTGCTGCCGCCGACGACGAGGGTCGGCGCCTTCACGCCCCGCCACTCGCCCCGAGTGGCGTACGGGGTCAGCGGCACCGCCGCCTTGATCGCCGGGTTGCGCGCGGCCGCGAACAAGGCTCCGCCGCCGCCCATGGAGTGGCCCAGCACGCCCAGTCGCCCGGGGTCGGCGCGGTCCGCGGCGTCGCTGCGCCCGGCCGCGTAGTCGAGGGCGTCCAGGAGCTGGCGGCCCCGCTGCGAGGGCGAGTCCTCCGTGGTCTTCGTGTTGAACGTGATGACCACGAAGCCGTGCGACGCGAGCAGTTCACCGTAGGGCGTGACCATGGACTCGTCCGCACCGAGCCCCGGCGAGGCCGCGATCACTCCGTGGTCGCGGCTGTCGTCGTCCGGGTAGTGGACGGTCCCGCTCCCGAAGTCGCCGTCCACGTCGCCGGGCGAGACGGTCTGGGTGCGCACCTTGTACGGGCCCTTCTTCGGGCTGCCGGCATCGCGTTCGGCTCCGGCGCCGGGGCTGCTCTTGCGCGGACCCTCCACGGGAGGCTCCCCCGAGCAGGCCACGACGACCGCGAGAAGGAGGGCCGTGAGCAGGCCCACGGCCTTGCGTGAGCCGGACGAACCAGCGGCAACGCGTGCCATGGCATGACGGTACGAACGCCCGTGCGCGCCGGCAACCCCCGGAGAGCGCGGTCAAGCCGGGCGAGCCGCCGTCTGCTGTCGGCAGAGCCGGGCCGTTCCCGGCGCCGGAGCGCCATACGCGGGGCGGCAGGCGGGTAGCTTTCGGCGCATGCGGGAGTTTCGGTTTTCACAGGGGCTCGCGAGTTCCGGGACGTACGAGGCCGTGGCCGCCGAGTGCCGCCGGGCCGAACGCGACGGATACGACGCGGTCTACGCCGCCGACCACCTCGGCATCCCGGCACCGTTCCAGCTGCTCGTCGCCGCCGCTCAGGCGACCGAGCGGCTGAGGGTGGGCACGCTGGTCCTCAACGCCGAGTTCTGGAACCCGGCGTTGCTGGCGCGGGAGGCCGCGACCGCCGACGTCCTCACCGGCGGGCGGCTCGAACTCGGCCTCGGCGCCGGGCACATGAAGTGGGAGTTCGACGAAGCTGGCGTGCCGTGGCGGCCGATCGCTGAGCGGACGGACCATCTGCGGGCCGTCGTACGGGAGTTGGCCCGGCTCTTCGGCACCGACGGGTACGAGCAGCAGCACGGGATGCGGACCAGATTCGGCCTCCCGGCGCTCCGCCCCGTCCAGCGGCACGGTTTCGACGGCGCCGGGCCGCCGCTCATCGTGGGCGGCACCGGCGACCGGGTGCTGGACGTCGCGGCGGAGCATGCCGACATCGTCAGCATCGCGGGCCTCTACCAGCGCAAGGGCGAGCCGGCCGGGACGCTGCGGCTCGGTTCCGCCGCCGAGGCCGGTGACCGGGTCCGCCACGTACGGGAGCGTGCGGGTGCGCGCGCCGAGAACATCGAATGGCACGCGCTCGCGCAGGCGGTGGTGGTGACGGACGACAGACGCGAGGAAGCCGAGCGCCTGCTGGAGCGGTTCGGGCAGTCGATGAGCTCCCAGGAACTCCTGGAGTGCCCCTTCGTGTTCATCGGCACCGTCGAGGAGATGGCGGAGCAGGTGATGCGGAACCGGCAGCGGTACGGCTTCACGCATTACACCGTCCACGGTCCGTACGGCGAGGCCTTCGCACCTGTCGTCGCCCGCGTACGGGAACTCGCCGCCCGCGACTGACACCGCGCGGCACGGCACGGGGCCCGCACACCTTTCCCTTACGCCTTCGGCGTGGGGAAGTCGGAGCGGACCCCTGGTGCCGTGCCTCCTGCCGTGCCTACCGCTGCCGCGTCGTGCGGCCGCGGCCTCCTCAGTCCTCGCGGTCCACCAGGCGAGCCGCCTCCGGCGGCAGCAGGGAACCGTTCAGCTTCGGGATCAGCTGAGCCGTGAGCAGCGTCGACAGGGCGGAGGTGTCCCCGCCGTTCCCGTCGGTGCGCACGACCACCGGCTGCGGTGCGCGGCCGGCGAGGATCGCGCCCACCTCAAGCCGCCTGCGGGCCAGTTCGTACTGGAGCACCGCGCGGTTGTCGCGGTAGGCCTGCGCCAGACGGCGCTGCGCGCGGGCCTCGTTCTCGGCGGAGATGAGGCCGCTGCGGCCGCGGGTCTCGATCTCGAAGCGCACCTTCTGCGCGTTCGTCTCCTGCTCCTCCAGGAGCTGAGCCACGTCCTCACGCGCCTTGTTGAGCGCTGCCTTCACCTCGACGATGCGGGCGTCGCGCACCTTCTTCGCCCGCTCGATGTCCATCTGGAGGCTGTCGATGCGGCGCTTGCGCGTCAGGCCCCATTCCTGGTCGTACGCGGTGCGTTCCTTGGCGACGCGCTCCCGCGTGGCCAGGTGCTGCTGGTACTGGGCGGGCAGTTGGACGTCCGGGATGTTGGAGCCCGTGATGCGCACCCCGTAGCGGGAGAGCTGACGGTTGAGCAGTTCCTGCATGTCGGCGACGTCGGAGCCGCGCAGGTCGTACGCGCGTTCCGTCTGCACCAGGCGGGCGCGCTGGCGGATGGCGTCCTGCACGGCCTGGGAGAGCACCAGGTCGAAGTTGCCCGCGCCGATGGTCCGCACGAACAGGACGGCGTCGTTGATGCGGAACTTCAGGAAGAACTCGATCGAGCGCAGCGGCACGTTCTCCCGGGTGGGGCACGCCATCACCGGTGCCGAGTACGGGATCTCGGTGGCGGTGTCGACGACGAAGTCGACCCTCGACCAAGGGTGCCAGAGGTAGTGCCGCCCCGGGTCGAGTGTGCGGGTGACGGCTCCGTAGCGGGTCAGGACGCCCGCGGTGCCCTGCTCGATCTCGGCGATGGAGGACCGCCACCACCACAGCACTCCCAGCAGCAGCAGGACGGCGCCTGCGGCGTAGGAGGTCGTGGCCAGCGCGTCGTAGGCGACTTCGGCGACATCGGCAGAGGGGCCGTCGGGCTCCCTCAGCGCGAACATCACGCCGGTCAGCAGCGCGAAGAGCCCGAGCCAGATGAGCAGCAGCCACCACAGTCTGCGGGTGTGCTTGGGGATGATGACGGGGATCAGCTTGTCCGTCTCGCCGCCGCGCAGCAGCTGACGGATCTCGCTCCAGGGAGCGACCTCTTCGGAGATGACCGACCGGCGGCTTCGTGTGACGCTCATTCTGCGGCCTCCTCGGATACGGCCTCGGCCGGTGCTTCCCCGGTCGCGTTTCCGGATGCCCCGTGGGGGTCTCCGGGTGTCTTTCCGGCTGCCGGCACGGACGGTTGCGCCGGCTCCGCCACGGCGTCGGTGTCAGGGCCGGCGGCGCCGGCGGCCGCAGGTACGGTCGGACGTTCTGTCTCCAGCAGCGCGTCGATCTCTCCCTCGCGTGCGCGGATGCGCTCCGAGACCTCCTCGAGGCGGGCGCGGCCGGCCGCCATGTCCGCCTCGGAGAACAGCTCCGTGCCGCGCTCACCCACCAACTCCCGTGCGAGCGCGAGGAAGTCGACGCCGACGCCGCCCCCGTCGGACTCGGTGCCGCCGCCGATGCGCAGCAGCCGCGGAAGGTGGTCGGCGACCTCCTCCAGCGTGTCGAGGACCTGCTGCTGGTAGCGGTACTGAAGGATCTCGGGCGCCTCGGCGGCGGTGACCGCGCGGATGTCCAGCGCCTGCGCCTCCAGCAGTGCCGCGTTGGCCTTCGCCTCCGACTCGGCCTGTACATAGCGCTGACGGGCGGTGGCCTCGGCGCGGTTGGTCTCGCGCTCCACGGCGGTGTCCATCTGCGCCTGGTACTGCGCGATGTCCGCCATGATCGCCGAGAGGGTCTCGTGACGGGAGGCCAGCTCCTTGGTCAGGTCTCCCTCGTCCTGCTCCTTGCGGAGGTGCAGTGCGTACTCGTGGGTGTAGGCGTCCTTCGCGACGCGCACCATCTCCGGCGAAGCCAGGTCCATGCGGTAGCCGCGGTCGGACGGTTCGGCGTGGGTGATGTTGGCGTTGGTCAGCTCGACGGCGGGACGGAACTGCTGGTTGAGCTGCTCCAGGAGGCGGCCGGTGTCCTCGCCGACCATGTCGTAGATCCCGGCGGCCTCCTGCTCGTAGATGAGGCTCCGGATGGTCTCGCTGGTGGCGTTGCTGAGCTTCTCCTCGAATCCCCGCACGGCGCCGAGCGTGTAGACGAACTCCACCGGGTCGCTGATGCGGAACTGGATGAAGAGGTCGATGGACGCCTTGACACCGCCCTTGGTCGGGGCCTCCCGCACCGGCGCGTTGAACGGGTACTCGCGCGTGGTGTTGATGATGTACGACACCCGCTTCCACGGGTTCAGCAGGATCACCCTGCCGGGGCCGACGACGTCCTCCAGCTTCCCGAAGCGGGTGATCAGCGCCTGGCAGCCGTCCGGCACCATGACCATGCCCTGGCGCCACCACACGAAGCCGATGGCGAGCAGCGACAGCACCCAGTAGTGGATGCCGAAGAGGGGTTGGGTGAGGAGGGAGCTGCCCGCGAACGACGTGATGGCGCCACCGGCCGCTCCTACCACCAGCAGAAGCAGTACGGGCAGCATGCTCACGAATGAGCGGCCGCGGGGCAGGGCCATCGGGCAGATGGCGTGGACCTTTCGGCCGTCCTCACGGCGCTGTTCGCTGCGGTTGAGCACCTCCCGCGCCTCGTCCATGGGCACGGTCTGCTGCGTCATCACCGTGTCGATGTTGGCGCCCTGCTCGCGGGCGGCGGGAAAGTCGGCGGGGTCGAGTCCGTCGTCGCCGCGCGGTTCTCCCGAACCTCCGTCGTCACGTCCGTCCGCCGAACGCTGCCGCACCACTGCGCCGCCGCGGCGCCGTAGCTCACCCTCGGCTGCTTCGCGCAGCTCCGGGTTCTCCGAGACCGCCTTGGCGATCCTTTTCACGCTCTGGCTCACGCTGTTCCCCCAATTCGCATGCCGTTCGTCGGTGCTGCCCGGCGGATGCCGGTGCCGGTACCGATGCCGGAGTCCGCGCCGGCCGCCGTACTCCGCCGGTCGCGCGGAGGCACCGGTGCGACTGACGACACCGGACTCCGCCCGAACACAAGACGAACTTGATGCGCTCCCCCGTTCGGTGAACCTCGTGACAACGACGACTCGCCGGCCACATTTTCCGGTGCACCACCGGTCAACTTACACAAGCGGCGCCGCGCGCCCGACAGGGGACCGCGCCTTCCTGGCGACGTGACTCTGCGTCAGTCGCAGTCGTGCACACATAAATCCCGCGAGAACTTCACACAATCTCCGCTACTCGCAGGTTAGTTCGGCCACGTACCGATGGGCCGGGTCTGCGGTTCGAACACCCGCACTGCCGGGTCGTGCTCAATAGGGCCTCTCCCGGTCGCTTTCCGGCGAGCCGGTTCTTTCTGGCCAACTCACCCCCCGTCACCGCATTCCGTTTTTAGGTGCTGAGGGCACCTGTCCGTCTGACGCACATTTGTGAGGCTCGGGTGCCTACTGTCCTGACCTGCTCAGTTTCGGCACTGAAGTGGGCCCTAAAAGGCACACGCGCGAAGACTCTGCGTCACAAGTGATCGGTTCCGGCTATGCTGCCCGAGGCTCAGTGGACCGGACCAACCTCCTCGCCCAGCCGCCGAGTTGAGACCGGATGTGCGGTTCGGGCGATCCCTTTCGTGCCTGTCACTGCTGCCCCGCACTGCCTGCTCATAGCTTTTTCGATTGATTTGAGGATCCTGATGGTTCGTGCTGGATCGTCACCCGGAGAGCAAGGGTCCGGCCCGGTACTCGTCTGGCTGCTGCCCGCCGTTCTGACGGCGGCGGCCACAGGCATCGCCGTCCCCCTCGTGCCGACGGGCGCCCGCACGGCGGTCGCCGTGTGCGGACTCGTCGCGACGCTCGCCGTGGCTGTCGTCGTGGCCGAAGTGGCCCGCCGCGGACGCGTGCTGACGTCGATGCGGGCCCAGCATGCCGAACAGCTGTCGATGCTCCAGGCCCGGCTGCACCAACAGGAGCGCGTGACGGTGCAGTTGGCCAAGGAGCGGCTGCCCGAGGCGGTGGAGCGCCTCCAGGAGGGCGAGTTCGCCGAGGACGTGCTGCAGTCCATGCCACGGGCCGAAGGACTGAGCAGCGAATTCCAGGCCGCGCACCAGGAGTTGCTGCGCTCCGTCGTCGAGGCCGTCCAGGCGGAGGAGACCCTGCGCGACTCGGCGCAGCGGGGCGTCGTGAACATCGCACGCCGCGTGCAGGCCATCGTCCACAGGCAGGCGACCGACCTGCGGGGCATGGAGGACCGGCACGGCCAGCAGCCGGACTTCTTCGCCGACCTGCTGAGGCTCGACCACGGCACCGCCCTCATCGGCCGCCTCGCCGACAGCATCGCCGTGCTCGGCGGCGCCCGGCCCGGCAGGCAGTGGAGCAAGGCCGTCCCGGTGTACAGCGTGCTGCGTGGCGCGATGTCGCGGGTGCTGGACTACCAGCGCGTCGAGCTGCATTCCGTCGCCGACGTCGCGATCGTCGGCCCGGCGGTGGAACCGCTCATCCACGCGCTCGCCGAGCTTCTCGACAACGCCACCCGCTACTCGCCGCCGAAGGCACGGGTCCACCTGACCGCGGGCGAAGTGCACGCCGGCATCGCCATCGAGATCGAGGACGGCGGCGTGGGCCTGAGCGAAGAGGCCCGCAAGCGCGCCGAGTTGAGGCTGAAGGAGGCCCAGGCGGGCATCGACCTCAACGACCTCGGGGAGTCGCCGCGCCTCGGCCTCGCCGTGGTCGGCCGCCTCGCCCAGGCCTACGACTTCCAGGTCTCGCTGCCGCCTTCGGCGTACGGCGGCGTGCGTGCGGTGCTCGTCGTACCGAAGAAGCTGGTCACCACCGCGCCCGCCACGGGACGTGCCCACGGCATCGGCGCGGGCCCCGGCCAGGAAGCTCCCCGCCAGGAGGCCCCCGGCACGGCGGCTCCGGCCGCCGCGGTCCCGTGGAACGGCGCACCGTCGTTCGACGCGGCACCGGCCTCCGTCGCGTCGCAGGTCCCGGGGGTCCCGCCCGCGCCGAGGTTCGCGGGGGAGGAAGCACCCCGCTCGGCTTCACAGGGCATGCCGGTCCCGGCCTCGCCTTCGGCACCGCCGGCGGGAGCGCCTGCCGCCGAGCACCGGATGCCGCCGCGTCCTGACCCCTGGCTTCCGGAAAGCGGCCCCGCACGGCAGGAAGACGAAGTGCAGGACGAGACACCACCAGTGGTCGAGCGCAACGCCAACGGGCTGCCACAGCGCCGCCGCCGCAATGCGAACCCGAGCGCGCGCCCGGGAGGCATCGGCGGCCGCAGCACCGGGACGCCGCAGCCTCCGGCGCAGCCGTCGCAGGACGAACCGGCGCCGGGCCTGTGGATGGCAGACCTGCAGAGCGGACTGTCGGGAAGGACCGACGAGAACGCCGCCGCGGACCGCAAAGAAGACACGTCGTCGGATGAGGGTGAGTGAGCGATGGAACGGCGTGCCGACATGGACTGGATGCTGAAGGATCTGGCGGAGACCGTCCCCCAGACCCGCCACGTGATCGTGCTGTCCTCCGACGGTCTGTGCATGGCCAAGCACGGCACCGACACCGACACGGCCGACCGGCTGGCCGCGATCGGTTCCGGCCTGCAGAGCCTCTCCTCCGCCGTGGCAGCCGAATTCCCGCACAGTGACGGGCGGATGCGCATGGTCGTCATCGAAGTCAACGGCGGCTTCATGTACTTGATGGCAGCGGGAGCCGGCGCGCACCTGGCCGTCCTCGCGGACGAGGGCGTCGACGCGGGGCTGGTCGGCGGTCGCATGAGGGACCTGGTGGCTCGCATCGGCGAGCATCTGACCAGTCCCCCGCGCGACGGCGGATTGGCCGTATGAGCCAGGTTCCGGGATGGGACGACGACATCGGGCCCGAGCGGCTCTACGTGATCACCGGCGGACGCAGCGACCCCTCCGAGCAGACGGGGCTCGACCTGGTCACGTTAATCGTGGCGAGGCAGGCCCCCCAGGTGGGGATGCAGCCGGAGCACGCCTCGATTCTACGCGTGTGCAGCGCCCCACTCTCCGTGGCGGAGATCTCCGCGTACTTGGGACTGCCCGTGAGCGTCATCACCGTCCTGCTGGCGGACCTGCTGACCGAGGAACGGGTCGAGGCGCGATCGCCCGCCCCGTCGCTTCCCGACATCGAACTGATTGAGGCGGTGATCCATGGACTCCGGAATCTCTGACACAGCTACGGGGCCTAGGAGCGAAGACAGACTGCCCTCCTCTGCCAGCTCCGCGGTGAAGATCGTCATCGTCGGCGGTTTCGGTGTCGGCAAGACGACCCTCGTCCGTTCCGTCAGCGAGATCCGTCCGCTGACGACGGAAGAGACGATGACGCAGGCGAGCGAGAACATCGACGACACGGCCGGCGTCGAGCGCAAGACCGCCACGACCGTCGCCATGGACTTCGGACGCATCAGCCTCAACGACGAGCTCGTGCTCTACCTGTTCGGGACGCCGGGGCAGCAGCGCTTCTGGTTCCTCTGGAACGGGCTGTTCGACGGTGCTCTGGGAGCCGTGGTCCTCGTCGACACGCGCCGTCTCGAGGTGAGCTTCGACGTGATCGGCCGGCTGGAGGAGTCCGCCGTCCCGTTCGTCGTCGCCGTCAACGCCTTCCCGGGGGCCCCGGATTACCCCGTCGAGGACCTGCGCAGCGCCCTCGACCTCGACCCGCGGGTCCCGATCATCGTGTGCGACGCGCGCCAGCGGTCCTCCAGCCAGGACGTCCTGCTGCAGCTGATGCACTACCTGCGCTCCCTTGCACTGACCTCGGAGGCGAAGTGACCTCTCCACCACCCGACCCGGACGCCCCCGGCCGCCCGGACGGCTTCGGCCCCGCTCCCGCGGCCCCCGGCGCCGGCACGCCCTCCGCGCACACGCCCGGCGAGTCCGTCACCGGCTCCCCCGCTGCTCCCGGCTTCGACGTGTTCGACCCCTCCCCCGCTCCGCCGCCCGGCTGCCCGGCCCACGGTCTCGGGCCGGACGGGGTCCGCCGTCTGTACGGGCCCGAGGCGGACGCCGATCCCATCGCGCTGTACGAGAGGCTGCGCAGCGAGCACGGGGCCGTGGCTCCCGTACTGCTGCCGGGGGACCGGGAGGCGTGGCTGGTGCTGGGGCACCGGGAGAACTTGGAGGTCTCGCGCACGCCCTCCCTCTTCTCCCGCGACTCCCGCCTGTGGCGCGACATGCAGGAGGGCAAGGTCCCGCCGACCCATCCGCTGGCGCCGCTGACGATGTGGCAGCCGCTGTGCGTCTTCGCGGAGGGTGAGGAGCACGAGCGGCTGCGCAGGGCCCTCACCGAGAGCCTCGCGCGCTTCGAGGCGCGCGGCATCCGCCGGTACGTGACGCGCTTCGCGCACCAGCTGATCGACGAGTTCGAGCCGAAGGGACGCGCCGACCTGGTCGAGCAGTTCGCCGACCAGCTGCCGCTGCGCGTGATCACCCAGCTCTTCGGCATGCCCGAGCACCACGGGCCCCGGCTGATCGACGCGGCCAAGGACATGATCCGGGGCTCGGAGACCGCCGTCGCGAGCAACGACTACATCACCGAGGCCCTTCAGGACCTGGTGGACCGCAAGCGTGCCTCGCCGGGACACGACGTGGCGTCCAAGCTGATCGAACACCCCGCCCGGCTCACGAACGACGAGGTGCGCGAACACCTTCGCGTGGTGCTCGTCTCGGCGAACGAGCCGACCGTCAACCTGATCGCGAACACCCTCCGCCTCGTCCTGACCGACCAGCGCTTCCGGGCGACTCTGGCCGGTGGGCATATGACACTGCCCGACGCGCTGGAGCAGGTGCTCTGGGACGAGCCTCCGATGACGACGAATATCGGCCGCTGGGCGACGGGCGACGCACAGCTCGCGGGCAAGAGGATCAAGGCCGGAGACATGCTGTTGCTCGGCCTCGCCGCCGGCAACGCGGATCCGCAGATCCGACCCGACAAGTCCACGCCCATGCACGGCAACCGCTCGCATCTCGCGTTCAGCGGGGGACCCCACGAGTGCCCGGGCCAGGACCTCGGCAGGGCGATCGTGGACACCGGGATCGACACGCTCCTCACGCGCATTCCGGATCTGCGGCTCGCCGTCCCGGAAGAGCATCTGAAGTGGGAGACCGCGCTCATGTCGCGCCGGCTGGTCGCGCTCCCCGTGGAGTTCGCGGCACGCCGTACCAACACCGCGGGACGTCAGGGACCGGGCGTACCCTCCGTCGAACTTCCGCCGCTGCAGCCGCAGGAGCCGGCCTCCGTGCCGATGCCTCCGGTCGCGCCGCCGCCCGTCCACACCTCCTGGTGGACGAGGCTGAAGCGGAAACTGCGGGGGTGGTGACGGGGGCGGGGGAGACCAACCACGTCCGGGATGTCTGCAATGCCCGGCCTTATTCGGCCACTGGCGTCAACTCGCCTCCTACTGGTGATAGTTGAACGTGTAATGGCGGGTGACCAGGGGCAAGCCTTTCTGTGGTCATAACGGATCCGCAGATTCCGCCTGCCTTTCCCGTGGCCGGATAGCCCCTTGATGGAGTGGTGATGTCCATGTAGCAGACGGTGACGGGTCGACCGACCGCAGTCGCGGACGGGAGCCGTTTCCGCAGGCAGGACGTGCTATTGGCCGGTTCTACCCGGTGCAGGGGGCCACGGAGAGGCCAACTGCCGAGAGGTTGAGTGGAAGGCGGCGGGAGCCGCCGGATTACTGAGGTGATCGACAGTGGAGCACGGCTTGATCGTGCCACCCGTTTTTTCTCCCATCCCACCCGCGATACACCCTCGCCACGAAGCGATCAACGAGCAGACCACGACCTGGGCCAACACCTTCTCCATCGGCTCCCCGGAGCTGCGGGAGAAGCTGATCGCCCACGACATCGGCACCTTCGCCGCCCGGGTCCTGCCCGAGGGCCGCGAGGAGGTCGTCTCGATACTCGCGGACTTCATCATCTGGCTCTTCGGCGTCGACGACGGCCTCTGCGAGGAGGGCGAACTCGGCAAGGACCCGGCGGAGTTGGTCGGTGAGCTCTCCAGGATGCTGCGCGTCGCGCAGAACCCGGACGTGCCGATGCTCTCCCAGAATCCCCTCGCGGCGGGCCTGAGAGATCTGCGCCACCGTGTCTCGCGGTACGCGACCCCGGGCCAGGAGGCCCGCTGGGTGGACGCGCTGCGCGAGTACTTCCTCTCCGTCGTGTGGGAGGCCTCCCACCGCAGCCGGGAGACGGTCCCCGACCTCAACGACTACACGCTGATGCGCCTCTACGACGGGGCCACGTCCGTCGTGCTGCCTCTGCTGGAGATGGGGCACGGATACGAGCTGCATCCCAGCGAGCGGGACAGCACGGCCGTTCGCGCCGCCGCCGAGATGGCGTACTTCATCATCACGTGGGACAACGACCTCTTCTCGTACCACAAGGAGAGCCGGGCGCAGCAGTACTACCTCAACGTCCTGCGCGTACTGGAGAACGAGCAACAACTCACCCCCGCCGAGGCGTTGTCCCATGCGGTCGCCCAACGCGACCGCGTCATGTGCCTGTTCCTGCGGGTACGGGACGAACTCGCCGCGACGGGGAGCCCTCAGCTGCGCCAATACCTGGAGAACCTCGGGACCTTCATCCGCGGGGCCCAGGACTGGGGCATCAGTTCGCACCGCTACACGACACCGGACGACCCCGCCGACCTGCCCTCGACGTTCTGCGACACCCCCACCGACGACAGCGACGAGGCCCTCGACATCCCTGCCGTCGCATGGTGGTGGGACGTTCTCCCCGAGAGGGAAACGTTTCAGCCGTCGCATGGCGAATTCCGCACCTCCGCAACGGTCTGAGACCCGCGCGAACCCCCGGCCGACGCCACATCCGCGGCCACGCACACTGCACGGACCCGAGCACCGACCATGCGCTGACCGACGCACCGCCGTAAGTCCGAAGCACACCCGAAGCAACGCCGGCGATGCCGGCACCGAAGCCCGGCGCGCCCACATGCACCGAGGAACCCGTACGCCTGCACGCCTTTGACCCGCACCGGTCCTCGTCACGTACCACCGAAATCGAATATCGGCTGCACCTCCATCCCGGTCCCCCACCTCTTGCCCGAAGGAGCTGCGAACGTGAGTGCTGCACTGAAGGCTGTTCCCCTGGCCCCGAACCGACTGCCCCTGATCGGCCACGCCCTCCCCCTGCTACGGCAGCCCCTCGACTTCATGAAGTCGCTCCGAGATACCGGCGACCTCGTACGGGTCGACGTCGGAACCCTGCCGATCTACTTCGTCACCAGCGCGGAGCTCACCCATGAGCTCCTCGTCACCAAGGCCCGCAACTTCGACAAGGGCCGCTTCTTCATACGGGCACGCACCCTCGTCGGCGACGCGCTGCCCACCGCACCCTCGGACATCCACAAGCGGCACCGCAGGCTGATGCAGCCGATGTTCCACCACGCGCGCATCGCCGGGTACGCGAACGTCATGGCCACCCGCGCGAACGCGATGGCAGAGTCGTGGAAACCGGGCGAGACCGTAGCCGTCGACGAGGAGCTGGCCCAGTTCTCCGTGGCCACGCTCGCCGAGACGATGTTCTCCGCGGAAATCAGCCGCCCCGCCGCCGAGGCAGTCATCCGTGACGTGCCGATCCTGCTGAAGAACGCGCTCGTGCGGACCGTCACGCCGAGGCTCATGGACCGCATGCCGATCCCCGCCAACCGCCGCTTCGACACCGCGGCGACCCGGCTGCGCAAGGTCATCGACGACGTCATCGCGATCTCCCATCAGCAGGGGGACGACGACAACGAGGACCTGCTGTCCCTGCTCATGGCCGCGCGCGACGCCGACACCGGGGACACGCTCAGCGACCGCGAGGTCCGCGACGAACTCGTCGCGATCATGTTCGCGGGCACCGAGACGACGGCCTCCACCCTCGCCTGGACCTTCCACGAACTCGCCACTCACCCCGAGGTCGAGGACCAGCTGCTGGCCGAGATCGAGTCGGTGCTCGGGGACCGTCCCGTCACCTTCGAGGACGTCCCCAAGCTCGAGTACATGGACCGGGTGCTGCACGAGATCTCCCGGATGCACTCGGTGCCGCTCCTCATGCGCCAGGCCACCGCGCCCGTCGAACTCGGCGGTACGGAGATGCCCGTGGGCACCGAGCTCGCCTTCAGCCTCTACGCGCTCCACCGCGACGCGCGCCTGTACGAGGACCCCGAGCGCTTCGACCCGGACCGGTGGCTTCCGGAGCACGGCGCGAAGGTGCCGCGCGAGGGCTACATCCCGTTCGGCGCCGGCAACCGCAAGTGCATCGGCGACGGCTTCGCCTGGACGGAGATCGTCATCACCCTGGCGACCGTTCTGCGGCGCTGGAGGTTCCAGCGGGTGCCCGGCCACACCGTGAAGGAGGTCGCCTCGGCGGTCGCGCACCCCGACAGCCTCCCCATGACAGTCCTGCCCAGGGAGGGGTGAGCCACGGTCCCGGCAGGGCGGTCCCGCACGGGGGAGTGGACCGTTCGCCGGGTCCCGGGTCATGGTGAGGCATGCTGCTTCGCCAGTTGGAATACCTGGTCGCGCTGGCCAGGGAACGTCACTTCGCGCGTGCGGCGGCCGCGTGCTTCGTATCGCAGCCGTCGCTCTCCGCGGGTATTCGCAAGCTGGAACGTGAGCTGGACGTCCCGATCGTCCAGCACGGCGCGCGCTTCCAGGGCCTGACGCCCGAGGGCGAACGCGTCCTGCTGTGGGCCCACCGCATACTCGGCGACCGCGACGCCCTCCGGCAGGAGATCGCCGCGATGCACGGACGCCTCACCGGCACCCTGCGGCTCGGCGCCATCCCCACCGCGCTCACCGTCACCTCGCTGCTGACCACGCCGTTCTGCGAGCGCCACCCCGAGGCGGGCGTACGTCTGGAATCGCTCTCCTCGCGCGAGATCATGCGCCGGCTCGCGGAGTTCGAGATCGACGCGGCCCTCACATACCTGGACGACGAGACCCTGCAGGGTGTGCACAGGCTGCCGCTGTACGAGGAGCGCTACGTCCTGCTCACGCCGGAGGACAAGCCGGTCACCGCCGACGGCGGCGGAGCCGGAGCCGTCGGCTCCCCCGGCGACGGCGGGGAGGTGGTGAGCTGGTCGCAGGCCGCGCGGCTCCCGCTGTGCCTGCTCTCTCCTCGCATGCGCAACCGCCGCATCCTCGACGGGCTCTTCGCCGCGGACGGCGCCTCGGTCTCCCCCGCCGTCGAGTCCGACACCGTCGACGGCCTCTACGCGCATCTCGCGTCGGGACGCTGGTCGAGCGTGATCTCCCACGCGTGGCTGCACATGTTCGGCATCCCCGCCGGCATGCGCGTGGTGCGGCTGCACGGCGACGGCGACAGCAGGCCGCGCGTCGGCCTGGTCTTCGCGGCCCACGAGCCGCGGCCCGCCATGGTCCGCGCGCTGCTGGAGGTGGCGGAAGGCGCGCGCGTACGGGACTCGCTGGACGAGCTGCTCAGCGCCCACCTCGGGTCATAGGCGCCGGCTGTCCAGGCATAGGGAGGTTCGCTTTGACGCCCACGCGGTGCACGGAGACGCTGGTCGAGCGCTTGCACCCGTGCTCCGCGGTCCGGGAGAGCGCAGGACAACCAGGCGGTGCCCCGACCGCATCCGGTCCGCCCCGACCGGGGGTTCCCCTGGGCCCTTGGGCCCGGGGAGCCCAGCCTGGTGACCCGAAGGGCCCCGGAGGAAGGCGAATTCCAGGGGCCCTTCCGTCACCGCCCCCGAGTCGATGACTTCGGCAACGCCGTCACTCGGGACGGCGGCCGCGGAAGCGCAGGCCGCCGCTCTCCGGGTGCCGGTCGACCAGGACGTCGGTGAAGCCCGCCGCTTCCAGCCGTGCCGGAAGGGTCTTCGGGGGCAGCGTGTTCATCGTGTCGCCGATGTGCAGCAGCCGGAAGCGGAAGTTGGGCTGGCTGTCGCTGCCCGCGAAGATCCCGCCGGGGCGCAGCACCCGGAACGCCTCGCGGAAGATCTTGTCCTGCGTCGGGACCTCCGGCACGTGGTGGAGCATCGTGAAGCAGACCACGGACGAGAAGCCGCCGTCCGGCAACGGCAGATCCGACGCGTCACCGTGGATGATGCGGGCCCGCTCGCCCCAACTCTCCTGCAGCAGACGCGTGGTGTCCCCGTCGATCTCCACGGCGGTGAGGCTGGGGACCTGCTCGACCAGTACGCGGAGGTTGGCGCCGTACCCGGGGCCGAGTTCCAGTACCTCGTCGCCCAGTTCGACGTCCTGAAGGGCCCAGGGCAGCAGACGGTCACGTACGCCCTGCGCCCACTTCTCGGAACTGCACAGCCTGCGGTGTGCTCGGTTCATCGGCATGTACAGAAGTTACGGCCCGGGTGACCGTCCCGCTACGCTCCGGACACGAGCACGTCGGCGCTCCACGCCTCGGCCCGCGCGGCGACCGTCCCCGAACCGGCGAGGACGTGCCGTACGAATGCCTCACGCTCGTGCGCCAGGACGGCCGCTTCCCACACACAGGGTGCGAGACCGGACGAGGCGGGCCGCAGCTCGTGCGGGCTGTCCATGGGCCCGTTGAAGACCGCCAGCCGTGACATGTAGCCCTCGACCCAGCTGTGCACGAGCACGTAGTCACCGTCGCCGCCGGCGTGCAGCAGGACGCAGGCCAGGCCGAGCGCACCCGTGGAACGGTCAGCGGCCAGCTGGAGAGCGGCCAGGCGCAGGGCGTGGACGCTTGCCGCGGCGTCCACATTCCTGCCGGGCGCCTCGATGGCGTACACCTTCGTCAACTGGCCGCCCAGCTCGGCCGTTTGCAGAATCCTGATTCTCCGCTCGTGGTAGCTCTCCGCGAGGGCGAGCACGGCGGCCTCGTCGACTCCTGTGCCGGGTCGTGCGACTTGTTCGGTCATGCGGTCATCCTGCCGGAGCGGCCGCGTCGCCGGACACTCATTTCCGGCGGAGCGGACCGACCGGCAGCAGGCCGCCTACTCGTACATCACGTACTCCGGTTCGGGCCGCAGCTTCAGGACCTCCGGCGGCTTCATCAGGCGGGATCCCTCGGCGTCCTCCTCGTAGAAGAGCTTGAAGCCGGTGTGGAGTCCGTCGGGCAGGTCCTCGACGAGCTGTCCCCACTTGGCGCGCTTGAGTCCGGGGGACCCTATGCCGTCGGCGCTCTTGATCAACGTGACGCCGTCCGCGGGGCGCAGCTTCTTCTCGTCGCTGAGGACGGACGTGGCGACCTGGTGGAAGACGAGCGGCTTGTGCGGCAGATCGTGCTCGTCGACGAGCTTCGACAGGTGGTCGGCGACGTCGTTGATCTCGCCGCCGCCGGTGCGCCCGTACGTCTCTCCGGGTGTCTGGCCGGGGCCCATGTCCCACTCGGGGTCGAGGGCCACTCCTACGTCGGGGAGTTCCAGCCAGTCGTCGAGTGCCTTGACCTCGCCGAGCATCCCGGCACGGCCGGGCTGGATGTTCAGCAGCAGCAACGCGTCGTTTTTGCGGGCGAGTTCGTGGAAGCGGCGGATCGTCTTTCCGGGGGTGCGGGTGCGGTACTTGCCGTCGGGCCCCGCGTTCGGGTTGGCCACGGCGGCGAGGAGTTCCAGCACGGGCAGCGGCTCGCGGCCCCCTGCGTACTTGCGCGCCGTCTTCTCGATCTCGGAGGCCCGCTTGCCCGGGTCGCCGTCGCCGAGGCGGCCCAGTGCGGGGGCTCCGGGCAGCCCGCAGTAGCCGACCAGCCGGTACTTCGGGAACAATTCCCGGCCGCCGCGGGGTAGTTGGGGCCGCTTCTTGGTCCGCCGCGGCTTCGGGGACCGGGAGGGCGAAGCACTGCGCCCGCCGTCGCGCGCCGAACTCGCGCCGCCCTTCGCGTCGTCGGGCCGCGAGGGGGAGGACGTGCCGCAACCCGTCACCACGCCGATCCCGGCGGCCGCCGAGGCCGCGAGCAGTCCCCTGCGGCTCGGCGGCCCGGACGGTGTCATCGGCGGACTCTGCGGCAGTGGCGCCCAACTTCTCCCTGATGCAGGGCTGTTGGTCCTGGTCCCCTCGGATCCGTCCCGCCCGTACCGTGCCGTCGGCTCGCCGTTCGTCCCGTCAGCCACGTCGCCTCCGTCCGCCGATTTGGGGGCACCTCCCCGGGGGTTCCTCCCAGCGAAGCGTGGGGGAGAAGCCAGGGGGAGCGTCCTGCGTGCGCGTACGCAGGTCCCCGTCCCGTCTGCTTGTCCCGCGCACCCCGCCCCGAAACGATGTTGATCCCGCCACGTACGGCGGCCCCCGGCCTCGCGGCCCCCGCTCCCGGCGCAGAATGGGCACATGACGCAGAAGACCGATGCCATGCCGGAGTGGGAGAAGCGCTTCCGGGCACCGCGGGTCTCGTTGCCCGACTGGGCCGAGGACGCACCCGACCGCTCGCTGTACATCTCCAACGTGACGGGCACCTTCGAGCTGTACGCGTGGGACCGTGTCACCGGCGAGCACCGCCAGGTGACCGACCGCCCCAACGGGACGACCGACGGCGTGCTGACGCCCGACGGCGAGGAGATCTGGTGGTTCTCCGACACCGACGGTGACGAGTTCGGGGTCTGGATGCGGCAGCCCTTCAACGGCGGCGACGACGAGCCGGCGGCAACCGGTCTCGCCCCGTCCTTCCCCGCGGGACTGACCATCGGACGCGACGGCAGTGCCGTCATCGGCCGCTCGACCGATGAGGACGGCACGACGATCCACCTCTGCCGCCCGGGCCAGGAGCCCGTCGAGATCTACCGCCACCGTGAGTCCGCCGGGGTGGCCGACCTCTCGCACGACGGGACGCTGCTCGTCGTCGAGCACACCGAGCACGGCGACGCGATGCACTCCGCACTGCGCGTGATGCGCCCCGACGGCACGACCGTCGCCGAACTCGACGACAGTGAGGGGGGCACCAAGGAACTCGGCCTGTCCGCCCTCGGGTTCGCGCCCGTACCGGACGACTCACGGCTGCTGATCGCGCACCAGCGCACAGGCCGCTGGGAGCCGATGATCTGGGAACCGCTGACCGGCGCCACGACCGACCTCGCCATCGACCTGCCCGGGGACGTGAGCGCCGACTGGTATCCGGACGGCAGCGCGCTCCTCGTGTCCCACAGCCACCAGGCGCGCAGCGACCTGTGGCGCTACGACCTCGCGGACCGCACGCTGACCCGGGTCGAGACCCCGCCCGGCTCGGTCTCCGATGCGACGGTACGGCCCGTCGCACAGGCCGCGCAGGGAACGGACCGGCCCGGAGGAGCAGGCGGCACCGGCGTGAGCGTCGAGTATCTGTGGTCGTCCGCGGCGCAGCCGCCGCAGGTGCGTTCCGTCGCGGGTGACGTCGTCCTGGACCCGCCCGGCATGACGGCACCCCCGTCGGTCGCCGTCGAGGACGCCTGGGTGGAGGGCCCCGGCGGCACCATCCACGCGCTCGTGCAGAAGCCGGAGGGCGAGGGCCCCTTCCCGACGGTCTTCGACGTGCACGGCGGCCCGACCCATCACGACAGCGACGCCTTCGCGGGCCAGCCCGCCGCGTGGGTCGACCACGGTTTCGCCGTCGTACGCGTCAACTACCGCGGCTCCACCGGCTACGGACGGGCCTGGACGGACGCCCTCAAGCACCGCGTCGGCCTCATCGAGCTGGAGGACATCGCGGCCGTGCGGGAGTGGGCCGTCAATTCCGGCCTCGCCGATCCCCGGCGGCTGGTGCTGGGCGGCGGATCGTGGGGCGGCTACCTGACGCTGCTCGGCCTGGGCACCCAGCCCGATGCGTGGGCGGTCGGCCTCGCGGCCGTGCCGGTCGCCGACTACGTCACCGCGTACCACGACGAGATGGAGGCGCTGAAGTCGCTGGACCGCACGCTGCTCGGCGGCTCCCCGGAGGAGGTGCCGGAGCGGTACGAGGTCTCGTCACCGCTGACATACGTCGACGACGTGCGGGCACCGGTCTTCATCTCCGCCGGCGTCAACGACCCGCGCTGCCCGATCCGGCAGGTCGAGAACTATGTGGAGCGGCTGGAGCGGCGCGGGGCACCGCACGAGGTGTACCGCTACGACGCCGGGCACGGATCGCTCGTGGTCGAGGAGCGGATCAAGCAGTTGAGGCTGGAGATCGACTTTGCTCTGAAGCACCTTCCCGATCCGGCTCCTGCGGCCCGGGGATGATGCCGAGCGCGGCGTCCTTGGCGAGCTCCGCGTCCCGGCGGAAGAGCCGGAACCACATGAAGACCACGAAGCCCGCGAAGACGAACCACTCGGCCGTGTAGCCAAGGTTCTGGAACGCCTTCATGTCGAGGCCGGTGTTGTCGGGACGTACCGGCGGCACCGGCTTCAGCTTCGAGGCGGCAGGGATGTGCTGCACGGTGATCCAGGCGTCGTGGACGTCGTACGGGACGACGTTGACGAGGGCCGCCGCGCTGATCATGCCGAGCTGCCCCTTCGGCAGGCCGCCTTCGGCCCGCACACCCGGGGTGCCCTGTGTCTCGGAAGCCTGGAGCGCACCGGTCACCCGCACCTCGCCGCGCGGAGTCCGGGGAACGCGGGAGGAATCGGCATCGCCGGGCAGCCATCCCCGCACCACCGGGAGCGCCTTGCCGTGGCCACCGGTACCGGCGTCGGTGCGCAGCAGCGACAGCACGTAGAAGCCCCGCCGCCCGTCCAGGCTCCGGTCGGGGACCAGCATCGGACGGGACGTGTCGTAGCGACCGGTGATCTCCGCGGTGCGGCCGCTGGTCGCGGCGTCGACGGGCAGCAGCCGGGACAGCGGTTCGGGCTCGGCGTGCTGCGCGCGGGAGACCGTCCTCTCCTGCTCCTCGTGGCTCTCGACCCGCGCCTCGAAGCGGGAGAGCTGCCAGCTGCCCATGAAGAGGCACACCGGGATCGCCAGCACGGAGAAGAGGTTGATCCCCCACCACCGCGGGGTCAGCAGGAACCGGTACACGCCTCAACGGTACGGGGCCGGGGAACGGCGGTGGTGCGTGGGTGCGCGCGGCGCGGGAGCACGGTGTGCACGGCGCCGGGCGGGGCCGAGCACGCACGAGGCGCGGGTGAGCGCGGTGCGGGGCGCCCGACCGGGCCGCGGCACGGCTCATCCGCAGGTGCAGGGCATGGCCGTTGGTCGCGAGCCACGAGGCACCTGCGCCGCCCGGCTTTCCGGTCATGGCCGGCCCCGGAGGGCTCGCGGGCCGCGACCCGGTCAGTTGGCCGCGAGCACTCCCGTGCGGTAGAGCGTGCCGGCGCAGGCGCCCTCGAGTTCGGTGTTCGCCGCCGCGGGGTCGCCCACGTCCGGGGTGTGGCTGAGCACGACGCTGGCGTCCTCGTCCGACTGGCCACCGTCGCCGCCGGAGTTGCCGTTGTTGCCGCCGCTGTCGTTGCCGCCCGGGTTGCCGTTGTTGCCGCCGCTGTCGTTGCCGCCCGGGTTGCCGTTGCTGCCGCCCTGACTGCCCTCAGGTCCGTTGCCCTCCTGGGCCTTGGGCTCGGGATCGCCGGAGAGTTCGCAGTCCTTGGGCACCCAGGCCCACTTGACCTCGTAGGCCTGGCCGGGCTTCAGCACCAGCTCGCTGGCGGCGAGGGCGGGGTCGGGAAGCGCCGTGGCGGCGTCACCCGCGGTGTGATCCAGGACGTCTATGCGCTCGATGTCGGCACGGCCGTGCGCGGACGCGCCGACGATGCCCTCGCCCTCGACGGTGCAAGCGTCGGAGGAGGTGTTGACGACGCGGAAGCTGCCGTAGACCTTCCCCTCGGAGTCGGGGCTCTCCGTCGCCGCCGAGCCGTCCCCGAGCTGCTGCCGGCCGCAGCTGGGGGCGCTCGTGGCGAGGCTGTCGTTCGGGTCGCCCCCCTCGGAGCCCGCGCCCTGCGTGGGGGAAGGCGACGCCGATCCGTCACGGTCGTCCGACGTGCCACCGTTGCCGCTCGCGCCGCCCGAGCCGCTGCCCGGACCTTGGGTGTTGCCCGAGCCGTCCGCCCCGCCGGCGCTCTGCGCCCGGCTGTTGCCCTCGCCCGCGTTGATCGACGAGCCGCCCTGGATGCCCGGGATCAGCCCCGCGCTCACCAGCCCGGGGAAGCCCACTCCCGCCAGCACGACGGCGGCCGCGGCCCCGGCGAGGGCGCGGCGACGGTGCGCACGGCGGGCCGGCACCGCGTGCTTGAGATGTGCGAGGGCCTCGGGGGCGGGCTCGATGCCGCGCACGCTCTGGTGCAGCATCCGGCGCAGCTCCGCCTCGAGCTCGCCGTCGTCGCCGTCGTGGCCGCCGTCGCCGATGGGACCGTGTTCCCCGTCGTCGCCGCCGCCCCCGCCGCCCGTGCCGCGGAGACCGCCGCCGGAGCCCTGTCCGCCGTTGCCGCCCGGAGCGGGCGGAGGCACGGCGGCGCCTTCCTCCCACTCCTGGGCCCTGCCTCCGCCGGGCGTCGCCTGGTCCGGGTGCGCGGAGCCCTGAGGCCGCTCCGGCTGCTCCTGGCCGAACGGACCCGGCTCGTCCGGGAATCGCATGGTGTCCGTGTGGTTCGAATGCATGGCTGTTACCGCGTTGGCTGTTACCGCGTCGAGGACCGCGTCCGGCCCACCGGGGGCGGGATGCGGAGGGTCAGGGAGGTCCGGCGGACGCGGCACGTCGGGCGTGTCCGGGGCCGAGGGGTCGCCGGGCGTGCCCGGAAGGTCGATCGGCATGCCCGGGAGGTCGACGGGCCGGTCGAGCTCCGGCAGGTCCGGATCGTCGATCCGCGGAGGTTCCGGGATCTCGGGCTCGTCATAGATGCCGGGGCTCTCGGGGATCTCGGGAGCCTCCGGGACGTCGGGCATGTCGGGGACATGCGGCGCCGGCGGTATGTCCGGCGTCGGCGGGATCTCCGGGCTCCGCAGGACGTCCGGCGCACCGGGGATCTCCGGCATCTCCGCCGGTCCGTCGACCTCCGGGACGTCCGGTACGCCGGGCAGATCCGGCAGATCGGGGGACTCGGGCGCCTCGTGCGGCGGGAGTTCGGGGCTTTCGGGCACGTGGGGTGCGTCCGGCGCGTGCGGCGTCTCCGGAGCATGCGGCCCGTCCGGCAGATCCGGCTCTTCAGGGCCGGTGCCCGAAGCGCCCTGCTCGTGGGCGGCGACCGGCGCGGCACCGTGGCCGCCCGCGTTGTGCCCGCTGAGGTGCAGACCCCGCTCACAGGGACCGCCGGGCACGCTCGACACGTCCTGCAGCTCACCGGCTCCGGCCAGACGCACGAGTTCGCGCAGCCGCAGGCTCAGGACCATGTCCTGGTCGTCGTACGCACTCATGACGCCGCCTCCATCGCGACCCTGAGCGCGGCGATGCCCCGCGAGCCGTATGCCTTCACCGAGCCGAGCGACAGTCCGAGCACCTCGGCCACCTGCGCCTCGGTCATGTCCGCGAAGTAGCGCAGCACAAGCACCTCGCGCTGGCGGCGCTGCAGGCCGCGCATGGCGTGGATCAGCTCGTCGCGCTCCAGTTGCTCGTACGCGCCCTCCTCGGCGCTCGCCATGTCCGGCATCGGCTTGGAGAGCAGCTTCAGACCGACGATGCGCCTGCGCAGCGCGGATCGCGAGAGGTTGACGACGGTCTGCCGCAGATACGCGAGGGTCTTCTCCGGGTCGCGGACACGCTTGCGTGCCGAGTGGACGCGGATGAAGGCCTCCTGCACGACGTCCTCGCAGGACGCGGTGTCGTCCAGGAGCAGGGCCGCGAGCCCGAGCAGCGACTTGTAGTGGACTCGGTAGGTCTCGGTCAGGTGGTCGACTGTCGTGCCCGCTGCCATCGCGTCGTCAGATTCCGCGCCCGGGGCAGGGACACGCGTGGGACGGGTGGCGGACCACGGCGAGATCACCGGCATGCCCCCGGTCGCAATGCCGGAGGTGCCGGGCGCCGTCGCGAGTACTGATCCAAATGCTTCCGCCACGCTTGTTGGACACACACTCCCCCTGCAGGGTTGTACGCGTTTGTCATCGTCGGAGACGAACCTTCGAACGCGTTCATGCGTACCAGCTCTTCCCGGATGCCCTCATCGTCACAGCGCCTCTCGCGAATCCAGGCATTGGACAGAAAGACGCCTCGCCCCCGGAGCCGGTTGCAGCGCCCGGGGAGAGAAATTCTCGTCCAGTCGTCGTGTACAGGCCAGTGCCAAGACCCTTCCTTGACGCAGAACTTCGCACCGTTCCGCGTGGATACAGCAGACGGTCGACAGTTCCCGGAAGCGTCGAACTCCTTCGCGGAGGTGGCTCCGTGCGAGGAAATCCATTTGTCCCCGGCGCACGCACCCGCCAGCCTGTGCCGGTGAGCGAAATCTCAGCACCCCCGTCGATCGACGCGGATCTCGTACGGAAGTTGATCGCCTCGCAGTTCCCGCGCTGGTCCCATCTGCCGGTCACGCCCGTAGCGGCGGGCGGCGTCGACAACCGCACGTTCCACCTCGGCGACGAGATGGCCGTCCGCCTGCCGAGCGCCGAGGGATACGCGCCGCAGGTCGACAAGGAGCAGACGTGGCTGCCGGTCCTCGCGCAGCGGCTACCACTGCCGGTGCCGGCCCCGCTCGCCAAGGGCGAGCCCGCCGAGGGCTATCCCTTCCGCTGGTCCGTCAACCGGTGGATCGAGGGCGAGACCGCGAGCAGGGAACGCATCCGTGATCTCACCGAGTTCGCCACGGACCTCGCCGGATTCCTCACCGCACTTCAGGGGATCGACGCGACCGGCGGGCCGCTCGCCGGGGCTCACAGCTTCTACCGCGGCGCCCCGCTCACGACGTACGACGCCGAGACGCGCCGCTCCATCGAGGCGCTGTCGGGCCGCATCCCTGCCGAGACCGCCCTGTCCGCCTGGGAGTCGGCCCTGAAGGCCTTGTGGGAGGGCCCGCCCGTCTGGTTCCACGGCGATGTGGCGTCCGGCAATCTGCTCGTCGCGGACGGACGTCTCTCCGCCGTCATCGACTTCGGAACCTCGGGCGTCGGCGACCCCGCCTGCGACCTGAGCATCGCGTGGACGCTGCTGTCGGGCGAAAGCCGGAAGGCCTTCCGGGAGGCGATGTACGCCGGCGGCCACGTCGACGCCGCCTGCTGGGAGCGCGGACGGGGCTGGACGCTGTGGAAGGCCCTCATCTCCCTGGCGGGACTCATGGGCGACGGTGCCGGCAAAGAGGCGGCGGCCGTCCTCGACGCGGTGCTGAGTGAGTACGACGAGGAGCGGACGGCCCGATAGGGCCCCGCCCACCCCGGGTTGCCCCGATCGGCACCCGGCTCCCCGTCGACGGGACGATACGGACGATTCACGCAGCCCTCAGTCGTCCTCGGGCTCCAACTCGAAGGTGAAATAGACGCTCAGCATGAAGGGCTCGTCCTCGTCGTGCATGAAGTCCCATGAGACGTCCACCAGGAAGACATCGTGTTCGCCCACCCACTCGTGGGCCTTCCTGAAGGCGTCGGCGGCAGTTGTGGCGGGGAAGAGCTTCCTCGCCATGGGATGTATCTGGGTCTCGGCGTCGCTGTCGTCGAAACCCTCCGGAACGTCCAGGCAGAGGCCGGGATCGAACTCCATGGACTGCGCCCCCCGTCGGTCACCTCTGCGCGTCGGCAGAGGCCGGTTCTGCGAACACGGCACCCGGTAGGACCGCGGTACGACCTGCAAGGTTGCTTCCGCGGCCCACGCGGCGAGGACCGGCGGGCGGTGCCGGCCCCCGGACCGGCGGCCAGGGTCCGTCGTCGAGATCAGCGGTTGAGCCATGCGGAGTCCGGCAACCCAAGCCACCGCGGGCTCACCTCACGCCCGCCGCTCGACGACCTTCGCGTGCAGGAGCTTTCCGACAAGCTCGATGCGCAGACGGGGGTCGGCAGCCGAGCTCTTGGAGCGGAGCTTGACCTTGGAGTAGGTGAGGTTGAGCCTGTCGGCGTCGATCACGATGTCCGGCGAGCCGGCGAAGACGAGCTTGCCGTGCACCATGTCCGTCTCGATTCGCAAGACGTCCGAGGTGGTCACCGCATGGGTGAAGTCGAAGGTGACTCTGCAGAGTTGCGTGCGAAGTTCGATGCGCGCCGGTACCGACCAGCGCCCCTCCCGCAGGTACTTGCCGCCGTGCTGCCCGACCACGAGTACATCTCTGCCCTCGGCCGCGGGCGCGATCGGCAGGTCGGCTGTGAGCTCGGCCAGCTCGCCGAGCGTCCGAGCTGTTAGCGCGCTCTCCAGCCGCATGTCGAGTTCCTCGGCGTCGAGCCTGCCGTCACCGGCGGCGAGCCGCAGCGCATCCACGACCCTGTCGCGATCCTCGTGCGACGCCCGCAGGTCGGGCCGGTCGTTCGGCATGGCAGCCACGTTAGCGGCACCGTACGGTAGCCACCAGGCGCGAGAAATCCTTGTCCGCCATGAGGCCACCGCGCGGATCTCCACCGTCGATGACCGGCGATGGGGCGACTTCGAAGAAGCGGCCTAGTTGCGCGACGCGGCCTTCTCCGCCGCGATCTGCTCCGCGATCTGCGCCATGTTGAGCGCCGCGCCCTTGCGCAGGTTGTCCGCGCAGACGAACAGCTCCAGCGAGTGCGGGTCGTCCAGCGACTGCCGTATGCGCCCCGCCCATGTGGGGTCCGTTCCTGCCACGTCCGCGGGGGTCGGGAAGTCGCCGTGGGCCGGGTCGTCGCACAGCACGACGCCCGGCGCGTTGGCCAGTATCTCGCGCGCCCGCCGCACGGACACCTCACGCTCGAACCGGGCGTGCAGGGACGTCGAATGGGCCGTGAACACCGGCACCCGCACACACGTCGCCGCCACCGGAAGGCCGGGCAGCCCGAGCAGCTTCCTCGTCTCGGCGCGGACGGTCAGCTCCTCGGACGTCCACCCGCCCTCGCTCATCTCCCCCGTGAACGGCACGACGTTGAGCGCGACGGGAGTGGCGTGCGGGTCTCCCGGTGAAGTGGACGCGGAAGCCGCGGCCCCTCGCCCCTCCGCCACGGCCCGCCGTACGTCGCCGGGATGCCTGCCCAGCTCGGCACCGGCCGCCTCCGCGGACGTGACGGCCGCCAACTGGCCGCGCAGCGCCTCCACTCCTGAACGACCAGCGCCGGAGACGGCCTCGTACGAGGACAGGACCAGCTCGGCCAGCCCCCACTCCCCATGCAGGGCGCCCAGCACAACGATCATCGAGAGGGTCGTGCAGCCGGGGCTGGCGATGACGCCCCGCGGCCTCTTCCTCACGGCCTCGCCGTTGAGTTCGGGCACGACCAGCGGCACGTCCTCCGCCATGCGGAAGGCCCGGGAGCCGTCGACAACGACAGCACCCAGCCCGGCGGCGACGGGCACCCACCGTGCGGCGACGTTCTCCGGAACGGCGAACACCGCGACGTCGGCGCCTTTCAGCGCCTCCTCGTTCAGCGCGCGTACAGCGGTGCCCTCGCCGCCCACGTCCCGTACCCGTCCGGAGGAGCTCGGCGAGGCGATCAGACGGATCTCGCCCCAGACGTCGGCCCGTTCGGAGAGCAGGCCGAGCAGTACCGTCCCGACGGCCCCGGTCGCACCGACGACCGCCAGGACGGGCTTGCCCGCGCGCCCGCCGCCGGGGCGGGCAGCACGGGCCGGGGGCGTCACCGCCCTGTGCCTCCGTAGACGACCGCCTCGTCACTCTCGCTGTCGAGCCCGAACGCCGAATGCACCGCGCGGACCGACTCGTTGACGTCGTCCTCGCGGGTGACGACCGAGATGCGGATCTCGGACGTGGAGATCAGCTCGATGTTGACCTCCGCCTGCGACAGGGCCTCGAAGAAGGTGGCCGTCACGCCGGGGTTCGTCTTCATACCGGCACCGACGAGCGAGATCTTCGCGATCTGGTCGTCGTAGCGCAGCGAGTCGAACCCGATGCCGCCCTGCGCCTTCTCCAGTGCACCGATCGCCTTGCGCCCCTCGCTCTTGGGGAGGGTGAAGGAGATGTCCGTCAGACCGGTCGACGCGGCGGAGACGTTCTGCACGACCATGTCGATGTTGACCTCGGCGTCCGCGATGGCGCGGAAGATCGCCGCGGCCACACCGGGCTTGTCCGGCACTCCGACAACCGTGATCTTCGCCTCCGAGGTGTCGTGTGCGACACCCGAGATCATGGCCTGTTCCATCGACTGTTCCCCTTGCCCGCTGTCCTTGCTCTGCCCGCTCTTCAGCGCGGCCTGTGCACCCGGGGTGCCCTCTCCGTGCCCTTCATATCCACCCGGCGGCTCGCTGCTGACCCAGGTGCCCTGGAGCCCCGAGAAGGACGACCGGACGTGGATCGGGATGTTGTAGCGGCGGGCGTACTCGACACAGCGGTGCAGGAGGACCTTCGAACCCGAACTCGCCAGCTCCAGCATGTCCTCGAAGGAGATCCAGTCGATCTTGCGGGCCTTTTTCACGACCCGCGGGTCGGCGGTGAACACACCGTCGACGTCGGTGTAGATCTCACAGACGTCCGCTTCCAGCGCGGCGGCCAGAGCGACGGCGGTCGTGTCCGAGCCGCCGCGGCCCAGGGTGGTGATGTCCTTGCTGTCCTGCGAGACACCCTGGAAGCCCGCGACGATGGCGATGTTGCCCTCGTCGACGGACGTCTGGATACGGCCCGGGGTGACGTCGATGATCCGCGCCTTGTTGTGGGCGGAGTCGGTGATCAGGCCTGCCTGGCTTCCGGTGAACGACTGTGCCTCGTGACCGAGGGATTTGATCGCCATCGCCAGCAGTGCCATGGAGATTCGCTCTCCGGCGGTCAGCAGCATGTCGAACTCGCGCCCCGTCTGGACGGGGGACACTTCCTTCGCGAGATCGATCAGCTCGTCCGTCGTGTCACCCATCGCCGAGACCACGACGACAACCTGGTTGCCGTTCTTCTTGGCCTCGACGATCCGCTTGGCAACGCGCTTGATGCCCTCGGCATCGGCAACGGAGGAGCCGCCGTACTTCTGCACGACTAGGCCCACGTGTGCTCGCTCCTCGATTCTCAAGTCCTCGCGCCCTTCCCCTGCCTGCCTGAGCGGCCGGGGCGACTCCCGTCCGGAAGTCCTCGGGTCGGCTCATTTTACCGAGAAGGCGTCCCGCCCTCTCGTCCAGCGACCGATCCTGCCCGTTCAAGGGGCATCCACACGGGAACGTAAGACAGGTCACACGCGGCCCGGTACGGGACGAAGCGCTCACCAGTGGTGCTCGGCCGCCTCGTCGGCCCACTTTCCGTGCCCGTCCGGCTGCCTGCCGGGGCGCTCGGTTCGCTGCGGCGGACATCCCTGTCCGCCGGCGCGAGACGGCACCGCTGCCGTGGTCAGGCGCAGTCACACCGCGTGACCGGACGGAACTGACATCGGGTTCCGGATACCGGCGCCCTCGTATTCCGCCGGAGGAGCCGGCTCCTGGGAAGCGGGCGGCGCGGCCGACCCCGCGGCCGTTGTCAGTGCCCTCTGCTCCAATTCCGGATACAAGGACGGACAACGAAGTCCGCCCTCAACTCCGGAGGACGACCGATGAGTTCACCACAGGTGACAGTGGAGCGCCGCATCGCGGCGCCGGCGGATCGGGTGTGGGCGGCCCTGACGGACATCGAGCACGGTGCCGACGTGATCAAGGGGATCGACCGGATCGAGATGCTCGGCGAAGGCCCCTTCGGCGTCGGCACCCGCTGGCGGGAGACGCGCCGCATGCTGGGCAAGGAGGCCACCGAGGAGATGTGGGTGACCGAGAGCGAGCCCGGGACCCGCTACGTGGTCGAGGCCGAGTCCCGCGGCATGCACTACACCTCGGAGTTCCTGCTGACGCCGCAGGGGGAGGACGCCACTTCGGTGCGCCTGACCTTCGGCGCGGAGACCGGCGAACAGGGCGGTCTCAAGGCCGCGCTGATGAAGGCCTTCGTCACCGTCGGCGCCAAGGGCGCGGCCAAGGCCCTGGCCAAGGACCTCGCAGACATAGCCGCGTCCCTGGAAGAGACGGCACCTCCCAAGGCTTAGAGGCGGACGCGCTCACGCTGATCCGCCCGCGCCGGCACCGTCCTCGGACCTCGCCACCGGCCCGGCCCCCGGCACGCTCCGGCCCCGCCGGACGGCAGCACCGAGGCCCCGGCCGGAATCCTTGTTTCAGATATGGCTTATATAAGCCGCGGCTGTATATATTGCACCCGTGCACGCGTTGGATGTCCTGGGAGACCCGGTGCGCCGCCGGATACTCGAACTGCTCGCCGACGGCGAGCAGACCTCGGGAGCCGTCGGTGCCGTGATCCAGGCCGAGTTCGGCATCTCCCAGCCCGCCGTCTCCCAGCACCTGCGGGTGCTGCGTGAGACGGGCTTCGCCTCCGTACGGGCCGAGGGCACCCGGCGGCTCTACGCCGTCGAAGCCGCTCCCCTGCGCGAGGTCGACACATGGCTCGAGCGCTTCCGGGGCTTCTGGGAACAGCGGCTGGACGCACTCGGCACGGAGCTGGCGCGCGGCAAGCGCGAACGCCGCACAAGGGGCGCCGGCGCGGACAGCGGCAAGGAGCAGTGATGAGCGACATCATCGACGAGATCAACGAGATCCACCGGAAAGTCGGCAGCCGGAGCGTGGGCGAGGAGGAGGCCCGCACCATCCTCCTGCGGCGGACGTACGACGCCACGGCCGAGGACGTCTGGGAAGCCTGCACGGACCCGGAGCGCATCGCCCGGTGGTTCCTCCCCGTGAGCGGCGACCTGAAGCTCGGCGGCAACTACCAGCTCGAGGGCAACGCGGGCGGCGAGATCCTGCGCTGCGAGCGGCCCCGGCTGCTCAAGGTGAGCTGGGTGATGGGCGAGAGCCCGGGCTTCAGCGAGGTCGAGGTGCGCCTGACACCCGAGGGCGAGGAGAAGACTCTCTTCGAGCTGGAGCATGTCGCGGTCGTACCTCCGGAGTTCTGGGACCAGTTCGGCCCAGGAGCCGTCGGCGTCGGCTGGGACCTCACGCTGATCGGTCTCGGGATGCATCTGCGCGGCGAGTCCGTCGGTGACCACGAGACGTTCGAAGCGAGCGACGAGGCACGGGAGTTCATGACCCGCAGCAGCGAGTTGTGGGGTGCGGCGCACGGGGACTCCGGCGCACCGGCCGACGCGGTTGCGGCAGCCGTTCGCCGCACGACGGCCTTCTACGTACCGCCCCGCGAGGACGGCGCCTGAGCACGGTCGGGGACCGAGTCACACCGGGAGTCGCGGCCGATCTCTCGACGCCCGAGCTCCGTTGCCGGAAACTGGCTGATCTGATTCCGGCCAAGAGGGCCGGAATCAGACGCCGGTCCCCGACGGAAGGGCTCGTTCATGACCACGTGGCAGGTGACGGTGGAGCTCCGCATTGCGGCTCCCGTGGAGCGGGTGTGGGAGGCGATGACCGACATCGAAGGCTCTCCCGGGGTGATCGCCGGCATCGAGCGCGTGGAGGTTCTCAGCGAAGGGCCCTTCGGAGTCGGCACGCGATGGCGGGAGACCCGCCGGATCTTCGGCAAGGAAGCCACCGAGGAGATGTACGTGACGGCCGCCGAGGCCCCCGGTCGCTACGTCGTCGAATCCGATGCGCGCGGCGTGCACTACATCTCGGAGTTCACGCTCGCTCCCGACCAGGACGGCGCCACCACCGTCCGGCTGGTCCTGGACGCGGAGACGGAGAAGAAGACCCTGGGCGGCGCGATGGGGAAGTTCCTCGGCGGGATCGGCTCCAAGGCGGTGGCGAAGACGGTGTCGAAGGACCTCGAAGACATCGCCGCGGCCGTGGAGTCCTCGAAGTGACCTGCCTGAGCAGGCACGTGAGGCTCAGCGGCGCCGCGCTGCCCGCGGTGGGTTCTTGTAGCCGGTGTCGAGCTTGTGCCCGGTCTCACGGATCACGCGGGCGGCGAGGGCGTCCTGGTTGCTCCGGATGAAGTTCCGGACGGCGTCCGGGTCCCAGATCACCAGCTGACGCAGCGCCCACGACAGCGCCTTGACGACCATGTCGTCGCGGTCGGACACCAGCCGGGCGCAGATGTCGAGGGTGCGCTCTGCGTCGCCGGTGCCGCCACGGGACCGCAGATTCAGGGGCACGGTCGAGACCAGGGCGGCGCGGCGCCACCACCGGTCCTCCGACTCCGCCCACCGGTGGATCACCTCGTCGGGGATCACTCCCCGGCGCCAGGCCGGACCCGAGACGCAGCAGCCGAAGGCATCCACCGAAACCCAGCCGTCGAGCCGGCCGGCGAGCCCTTCGACGTCCTCAACGCTCAGGCAGGTCAGGGCAGTCGGGTGGTGGTAGATCAGCTCTTGGGCGACCCAGCGCTGCCGGTCCGCCAGCGCCCACGCCAGCGCCACGACGTACTCGCCCGACGCCGTTCGCAGATCCTTCGAGTACTCACGACGGACCCGGCGCACCGACTCCGTCGTGGGTTCGGGGAGCATACGGATGCGCCGGTCCAACTCGTCGGCAAGAGCTCGCTCGTCCATGGGCACCTCAGTCGTGGACGCGTCAGTCGTGCCCGTCGATCCGCTCTTCCAGATGAACGGTCACCGTCTCCCCCGACTCCTTGCCGATCGCCCTGCGCACCTCGGCCTTCACGGGCAGTTTGTGCGTACCGTCACCCAGGGCCATGAACGAACTCCGGAACGGATGCCCGTCGATGGTGCCCCGCACCTTCACCAGGCCTCGGGTGCCGAAGTACTCGACGGAGTCGGGCCAGACGAGATACGTCCAGCCGCCCACGTCGGGGCCCTTGCGCAGTGTTGCGGTGAACCGCTTGTCCATCGTCGGCACGCCTCCCTCGTCGTCGGCTTCACCGGTCCTGCAAGTGGCGACCGCGGACGGCACGGAAACTCATCGCGCCGTCCGGCACGAGGAAGAGTGCGCGGGCGGAGGTGTCAGCGACGGCCGCCGTCGGGCTGCATGCCCAGCGGGACGCCGATCTCTGCCGCCATGACCGCGCCGGCCTCCTTCTCCAGCTCGCCGTCGTCGTCATCGGCGATCGCGCTGTCCGTGTCCAGGCCGTCGAGTTCGCGGAGCGGGGTGTCGAGCCGCACGTGCGCGACGAGGGACTGCAGCGCCCGCAATGCGGCGGAGGCGGTGGGCCCCCAGTTCGACAGGTACGAGAACTGCCACCACCACAGGGCCTCGCTGACCCGGCCCTCGCTGTAATGCGCCATGCCGTGCCGCAGATCGGTGACCACGTCGGCGAGATCGTCGGAGATGCGGCAGGGTACGGGCGCGGTGCGCGGTTCGTACGGGTCAAAGACCTCGTTGTAAACGTCCACCGGGTCCAGCAGCGCGGCGAGCTTGAGACGCATCTCGTCGACGTCCGACTCGGGACCGATGTCAGGCTCGTACCGCTCGACGGGCACGAAGTCCTCGTGGGCACCCAACCGGCCGCCGGCGAGCAGGAGTTGGGACAGCTCCAGCAGCAGGTAGGGGATCGCGCTGTCCGGATCGTCGCCCTTCGCCACCTCGGTCACCGACACGAGGAAGCTCTCGATCTGGTCGGAGATCTGGACCGCGAAGTCGTCCGGATTGTCCTCGATCGCGTTCAGAGTGGCCTCAGACATCGAGCAACCTTCTTCCCTCGAAGGCCCGCCCCAGCGTGACCTCGTCCGCGTACTCCAGGTCTCCCCCGACGGGGAGTCCGCTTGCCAGGCGCGTCACCTTCAGCCCCATGCTGGAGACCATACGCGCGAGGTACGTGGCCGTCGCCTCCCCTTCGAGATTCGGATCGGTGGCAAGGATCAACTCCGTGACGGCGCCGTCCGCCAGCCGCGCCATCAGCTCGCGGATGCGCAGATCGTCCGGCCCCACACCCTCGATGGGGCTGATGGCGCCGCCCAGTACGTGGTAGCGGCCGCGGAACTCCCGCGTCCGCTCGATCGCGACGACGTCCTTCGGCTCCTCGACCACGCAGATGACACTGCCGTCACGCCGGGTGTCCAGGCAGACGCGGCACTTCTCCTCCTGCGCGACGTTGCCGCACACCACGCAGAACCGGACCTTCTCCTTGACCTCGGACAGGGCGTGCGCGAGGCGGCGTACGTCGGCGGGGTCGGCCTGGAGGATGTGGAAAGCTATCCGCTGCGCGCTCTTGGGACCGACGCCGGGCAGTCTGCCGAGCTCGTCGATGAGGTCCTGAACCACGCCTTCGTACACGGATTCTCCCGTTCCTGCCGTCGGACTCGTCCCGCCGGTCTTCCGCCTGCTTCCGCTTCCGGCCGTCACCGAACGACCTTCGCGGAACGGTGAGTTGTCTTCCCCGCTCGCTTCACCCGCACCGTCGGTGCCGGAGCCCTTCACGCTCACCACAGGCCGTCGGGCGGCTCTCCCGTGACGGCGCTCACCAGGTGAACGAGCCCGGACCCCGCGGCCGTTCCATCAGCGGGGCGCCGGCGTCAGAAAGGAAGCCCCGGCATCCCGCCGCCTCCGCCCAGACCCTGGGCGAGCGGGCCGAGCTTCTGCTGCTGGAGTTGTTCGGCGCTCGCAGTCGCGTCCCGCACGGCCGCGAGCACGAGGTCGGCAAGGGTCTCGGTGTCCTCCGGGTCCACCGCCTTGGGGTCGATGACGAGGCCCTCGAGCTCGCCAGTACCGTTCACGCTCGCCTTGACCAGGCCACCGCCGGAGGAACCCTCGACGATCGTCTCGGCGAGCTCCTGCTGCGCCGCGGCGAGGTCCTGCTGCATCTTCTGGGCCTGCTGCAACAGCTGCTGCATGTCGGGCTGGCCCCCACCATCACCGGGAATCACGACTTGGCTCCTGGCTCGTCGACGACGTCTTGTCTTCACCGCGCGCTGTGCCGGCTGTGCACGGTGTGCACACGGCGCCAGTGCTTCGCGCGGCCCACGCCGTACGGCTGTTCACCTGCATCGGACAGATGCCGTACGCGCGGTTCTTCATCTCGTAGAACGAGCCTACGTGCTCTGCGCCGACCCCGCTGACCCTGTACTCAACCTGCCCCTCGACCACCCGGAACGGGACGGAAGAGCTCATTCGTGATCGAACTCCTCGATCACCGTGGCCCCGAGTTCGCGCATGATCAAGTCGTGGCCGGAGAGGGCCGATTCGTCGAGATCGGGATCGTCCTCCGCGGGCATGTCGTCCTCGAGCGCGCTGCTGTACGCGGCGGCCGCGGGCGCCGCGGAACCGTGCGGCCCGGACGGGCCCGGAACCACACCGTTCGCCCTCCCCGGGGCGGAGACCCCGGCAGACTGCGCGGCTCCGGTGGCGACCTGCGCCGTGGCGAGTGCGTGACGGGCACCCGCGGCGCCGCCCCCGGAGCCCTGACCACCGTGCGGCGACTGCCCGCCACCGCCCGTACCCGGGCCGTAGGACGACCCCGGCGCCGGCTGCCCTGGTGGTGAGAACGACGCCGAGGGTGCGGCGGGAGGGGCAGAGGGAGCCGAGGAGCCGCCGCCCGCGCCGCCGCCCGCGCCGCCGCCGAAGCCCCCGCCGAAGCCACTGCCGCCCGGCGCGCCGCCCGGGCCTCTCGCGCCCGCGCCGCCGCCACCGCCACCGCCACCGGACGGATCGACGATCGCCTCGACCTTCCAATGCACTCCCAGCGCGTCGTTCAGCGCCTGGATCAGTACGTCCTCGCTGCCGCCGCCCACAAAGCTGTCGCGGGCGCCTGAGTTGGAGAAACCGAGTTGGAGCGTGGAGCCGTCGAAGCCGACGACCTGCGCGTTCTGGCTCAGCAGGATCCAGGTGAAGCGGCGCCGGTTCTTCACCGCGTCCAGGATCTGCGGCCACATCTGCCGCACCTGGGCGGCGCCCTGGGACGGCTCCTGCGCGGCCGGAGCCGGCACGGACTCCGCGTCGGCGGCATCGGCCGGCTGCGGCGCGGGCTCGGGGGGCCCCGCGGGTGCTGCGGGTTCTGCAGGGTCTGCCGGGGCGCTCTGCTGCGCTCCGCCGCTGCCCGGCCAGGCACCAGGCGCTCGGGACGGCTCGCGCGAGGGAGCCTCGTCCTGTGCGGCCGCTCCGGAGGCCGCCGCGGCGTCCTCGTCCCCGGCTCCTGTGGTGGCTCCTGTGGCGGGCCCGGCTCCTGCTCCGGCTCCTGTGGCGGGCCCGGCTCCTGCTCCGGCTCCTGTCGACGAGGGCCACGCGCCCGGGCGCCTGCCGCCGCCACCGGACGGGGGCGCCGAGGCCGGGGCACCCGCGCCGCCGCTGGGCAGCTCGGCGGAGGGCGCCGGCTCCGCGACCCGGTCCGGCGCGGACCCCGTGTCCTGCACCTGCTCAGCGACCCTCGCGTTCGCGGCGGGAGCGGCCTGCGGAGCCGGAGCCGGCGGGCCTACTGCCTGAGCGGGCGCCGCCGGGAGGCCCGACGCTCCCGCGAAGGCCGCGCCACGCTCCAGCCGGTCGAGCCGGGCCTGCACCGAACGCTCGTCCCCGTACGCCGCCGGCAGCAGCACCCGCGCACAGATCAACTCCAGCTGGAGCCGCGGCGATGTCGCTCCGCGCATCTCGGTCAGGCCCGTGTTGACCACGTCGGCCGCGCGACTGAGCTCGGCGGCACCGAAGGCGACGGCCTGCGCACGCATCCCCTCGACCACGTCTGCCGGGGCGTCGATCAGCCCCTTGTCCAAGGCGTCCGGAACGGCGGCGATGATCACCAGGTCACGGAGCCGCTCGAGAAGATCCGTCACGAAGCGCCGCGGGTCGTGCCCGCCCTCGATGACGCGGTCGACGACCTCGAACGCCTTCGCCCCGTCGCCCGCCGCGAAGGCCTCCACGACGCTGTCCAGCAGCGCACTGTCGGTGTATCCGAGCAGGGCCGTGGCCATGGCATACGTCACGCCGTTCGCATCGGCGCCCGCCAGCAGCTGGTCCATGACCGACATCGCATCCCGCACCGACCCCGCGCCCGCCCGTACGGCGAGCGGCAGCACGGACTCCTCGACGGGGATCGACTCCCGCTCACACACCTCGGCCAGGTGGTCCCGCAGCGTCCCCGGCGGCACGAGCCGGAACGGGTAGTGGTGCGTACGCGAGCGGATCGTGCCGATGACCTTCTCCGGCTCGGTGGTCGCGAAGATGAACTTCAGGTGCTCGGGCGGCTCTTCGACCACTTTCAGCAGGGCGTTGAAGCCCGCCGAGGTGACCATGTGCGCCTCGTCGACGATATAGATCTTGTACCGGCTGGAGGCCGGTCCGAAGAACGCCTTCTCCCTCAACTCACGTGCGTCGTCAACGCCTCCGTGCGACGCCGCGTCGATCTCGATCACATCGAGCGACCCCGGGCCGTTGCGCGCGAGATCGAGGCACGAGCGGCACTCACCGCAGGGCGAAGGCGTCGGCCCCTGCTCGCAGTTGAGGCAGCGGGCGAGGATGCGCGCACTGGTCGTCTTGCCGCAGCCGCGCGGACCGCTGAAGAGGTACGCGTGATTGACGCGGTTGTTGCGCAGAGCCTGCTGAAGCGGCTCTGTCACATGCTCTTGCCCGATGACCTCGGCGAAGGTCTCGGGGCGGTACCGGCGGTACAGGGCGAGGGACGACACACCCCCGACGATATCGGTGCGGACCGACAAGTCACGCCGCGCTCACCCCACCCGCCGTCCACCCCGCACACCAGCGCGGTGGCGACGCGGAAATCGGGGCGCGCGGGAGCGCCGGGAGAAGGGCCGCGCAGGACCGCGCGCTCGAAGCGGGGACGGTGCGGTGGCGCCGCCCCGGAACGGGGCCCGGACGCCTCGCGCATGCGAACGCCCCTCACGCACCCGCCAGAGCCCTCCTACCCTTGCTGCCTTCCGGCCCTGGGGGAGTTCAGAGAGTTAGCGCCACGCGAGGGGCTGCGCCCAACAGTACCCGATGGCCGCAGCGGGGATCGAGTTCGCGAGCACTGCTCGGCGTCTTGTAGTGTTTGCGGCGGAGGATTCGCCTAGTGGCCTAGGGCGCACGCTTGGAAAGCGTGTTGGGGGCAACCCCTCACGAGTTCGAATCTCGTATCCTCCGCCCAGCCTCACCGGGCTGTCACGAAGGGCCCGACCGCACGCCGGTCGGGCCCTACGTCGTGCGTGGTTGCAGTTTTAGTTGCAGTTGCGCAGGGCGCGCAGCCATGGACAACCACGGACGGGCTTCGTCGGCGCTCTGTCGTCGGGACCACGTTCCTCGTGGGCAGCCCCCACAGGGCTCCGCGGCAACGCGCATGGCCCCCGCCCAAGTCGCCCCCCTGAACCGGCCTGCATCAGAGACCGACCACAGCCTCTCTGGCAGAGGGACAAAATAGGATGCCCGGCGGAAGATCCACGGCCCTGAGAACGCCACCCGGACACGAGCAAGGACCCCCGACTGATGGCAGTGACCCAGCAGGAGATCGAGAACCGGTTGTGGGACGCAGCCGACGAGCTACGCGTGGCGATGCCTGAAGCGCAGTACTCCTCGGTCGTCTTCCCTCTGATGTTCTGGAAGTACCTGTCGGACACCTGGGACCACACTCACCAGATCTTCCTCAAGGAGAACGAGGGCCTCGACCTCTCAGCCGAGGAAGCCGACGAGGTCGAGTACAGCAACTACCAGACGTTCAAGATCCCCTTCATCTTCCCCGGTACCGTCGCCGAGAGCCGCGCCTCTTGGTCATCCATCCTCTCCACCGTCGCCCAGCACGGCCTCGGCCAGCGGGTTCGCGCTTCCCTCCAGGCCATCGAGTCGGCTAACCCCGACAAGTTCTCCCGAATTTTCGGGTCCATGACCTGGACCTCCGAAGCGGTGCTGCAAGGGGAGGTGCTGGCGTCGGTCATGCGGACGATGAACCGCGTCCCCAAGATGCACGAGGGCAACATGTCCCACGACGTGCTAGGGGGAGCGTACGAATACCTACTCAAGCGGTTCTCGGACGGGTCCGGTACCCGCGCTGGCCAGTTCTTCACGCCGCGCGAGGTCGTCGAGCTGATCATCAAGCTGCTAGGCCCCAAGAACCACGAGTCGGTGTACGACCCCACTTGCGGGTCAGGCGGCATGCTCATCGCCGCCGCGAACCTACTGAAGGCCCGCGGGGGGCGGGGATACACACTCAGTCTGAACGGACAGGAAGCGGTAACGGATACAGCGGGCGTGGCCCGCATGAACCTCTTCATGCACAACCTGACCGAGTTCAAGGTTGAGGTCGGCGACACCCTGCGAGACCCCCGCTTTAAGAAGCCGGACGGGTCCGTCAAACAGTTCGACATGATCGTCGCCAACCCGCCCTACAGCCTGAAGTGGAAGCCCTGGACCAATGACCCGCGCGCCATCGGAGGGGTCGCCCCACAATCATCGGCGGACTGGGCATTCGTGCAGCACATGATCACCAGTATGGATCCGCAGAAGGGCCGCGCCGGCGTCGTCCTGCCGCACGGCGTCCTCTTCCGAGGCGGCCAGGAAGCAGCCATCCGCCAGCGCGTCCTGGACCACGACCTCCTGGAAGCCGTGATCGGGCTGCCCGCGAACCTCTTTTACAGCACAACGATTCCGACCTGCATCCTTGTATTCCGTGCCCCTGGCACCAAGGCCCCGGAGCGGAAGGACGGCGTGCTGTTCATCGACGCCTCCGCACGATTCACCAAAGCCAAGAACCGCAACGTCCTCACGGACGTAGACATCACCAACGTCGTGACCGCCTACCACTCGCGCTCCGACGGCAGCGAAGAGACTGACCTCTCGGCACGGTTCGTCCCCACCACGGAGATCGTGGCGAACGGGTACGACCTCAATATCGGCCGTTACATCAAGCAGGCCGCCGCTGAGCAGGAAGATCTCGGCACCCTCATCGACGCCTACAACATCGCCCGGGCCGAGCGCCAGAAGGCCGAGCAGCGCATGCTCGCGGTCCTCTCTGCCGCTGGGATCGAGGGCTTCGATGAGTGACTGGCAGCAGATCAGCCTCAGTGACCCGGAGACTCCTGTGCGTCGCAAGGCATCCGTCCCGCCGCAGGGAGCGAGGGCTTCGGCGAGTCACGGCTATCCGCTTCGTCCGCTCGGGGAAGTGATGCGTCTCGACATCCAGCGCACACCGATGAAGCCCGCAACAACCTACCGCCTAGCCGGGGTCTTGAATGCAGGAAAGGGGGTTGTCGCTAAAGGCGAACTCGACGGCGGAGATACAGAGTACGCAGCAATGAACGTGCTGCACGCCGATCAGGTTGTGATGCGAAAGCTGACCGCGTGGGAGGGCCCGATCACCGTAGTACCTGCCGAGTTCGACGGGTTCGTCGTCAGCAACGAGTTCCCGACGTTCACGCTTGGCCCCGAAGTGTTGCCCGACTGGATGAGGCATGTCTTTGGCTCACCGCGACTGTGGGCAGAGATGAAGAACCGAGTGAGCGGGACGGTTCAACGGCGCAAGCGTCTCAACCCAGAGCAGCTCTTGGAGATTCAACTGCCGATCCCGCCCCGTGAGGTACAAGCTCGGATCGTAGAGATGCTCGACGCGGTCGATGCCCAGATCACCGCACTCCGCGGGGAAGCGGAAGCGCTCGCTCGAGTTCATGACGCAACACGTGAGTCGCTGCTCAAGGATGCGCCCTTGACCCCACTCTCTGATGTCTGCGAGCTGACCGCTCGGCTCGTGGACCCGAGGTTGGAGGAGTACGCGGACTTGACCCACGTTGGTGTTGAGACGATCGCCAAAGGCACCGGGGAGATCGTCGGCGCACGAACCGCCCGGGAGGACAAGATCATCAGCGGGAAGTTCCTATTCCGTGAAGGTGATGTCATCTACTCGAAGATCCGTCCCGCGCTAAGGAAGGTTGCTGTGCCGGGGTTCTCAGGGCTGTGCAGTGCGGACGCCTACCCGCTCAGGCCCAAGGCTGGCATTCCCGCGTTCCTGCTGCGTGAGGTACTGCTCCAAGAGCGCGTAGTCGAGTCAGCGGTTTCAATGGCTGGGCGGACCAAGATGCCCAAGGTGAACCGCAAACAGCTGTTCTCGATCCAGGTAGCAATGCCTTGTCCGGACAGCATCGCTTCGGTAGACGCGGCGCTGTCTGCGCTCAGGGGGCATCGTGAGGCTGTCGTCGCTGAAGCCGCGCGCCTCCGTGAGGTTCGGGTCGGGCTGCTGGCGGGTCTGCTTGACCGCAGCATCGAGATTGAGTCTGCCGAACTGGGGGTCTGAGCCGTGGCTAAGGGCATACGGGAACGCGAGTTCCAAAACTCGATGATCCAGTGGTCCCTCCCGATGGGATGGGGCTACAAAGCGGGCAGGTCGCTGCCGCGTGAGACGACACAAACGGTGCTCGCCGACCAGCTGCGGGACGCCATCGTCCGGCTCAACCCTGAGGTGATCGACGGGTTCGACGTGGACGCCGTGGTCGAGGAGATCATCGCCACGGTCAACGCCGTCGAAGGCGGGCTGGTGCGCGCCAACGAGCAGGTGCTGGAACTACTCCGCGGGCACAAGGAGTTCCGGGGCGCCGACGGCGTGTGGCACGCCTTGAAGGTCATCGATTTCGAGCATCCGACCACCAACGCCCTTGTCGTGTCGGACGAGGTGACCACAACCATCCCCGGCAAGACTCCCCGCCGGTTCGATCTCGTGTACTGGGCCAATGGCCTGCCCCTCGTTGTCGTAGAGGTGAAGTCACCGACCGCTAAGTCCGGGTGGGCCGACGCCGCACGCGAGATCAACGACGTGTACGCCGCCGAGTATCCGTGGTTCTTCACCCCCAATGTCTTCGCTGTCGCCTCCGACGGGCTGAAGCTGCGGTTCGGTGCCGCTGGTGCGCCCCTGAACCTGTGGCAGCCGTTCCGATCCACTGACGACGACGAGAACCTGTCCGGGCAGGCCGACGTGCAACGCTCCGTCGAACTGCTGCTCAACCCGGCCACAGTCTTGGACATGCTCGCCAACTTCACCCTGTTCGACACCTCCGGAGGTGGGGCGGACAGGAAGTACCTCCCCCGCTACCCACAGATGGAGGCCGCCCATCTGATCCACAGGCGGGTCCTGGCCGACGGCAAGAAAGGTCTGATCTGGCACCACCAAGGCAGCGGGAAGACGCTGCTGATGGTGTTCGCTGCTTCGCTGCTACTGGCTGACACCCGAACCGAGTCGCCCACGATCATCTTGCTCTCGGACCGGACCCAGCTCGTGCGGCAAACCTCCGGGGTATTCACCTCCGCGATGGGAGACGCCTACTTCCACCAGCCCTCCACCAGCAAGGAGTTGCGTTCTCTGCTGGCTGACGATGTGCGCGGCGTCATCTCCACGACTGTCCACAAGTTCGCCGACGCAGGCAAAAACCTGTCGACCCGCCGCAACATCATCGTCCTGGTCGATGAGGCACACCGCACCCAGTCGTCCGAGGAAGAGTCTCTGGCGGGGCAGATGCGCGCAGCGTTGCCGCACGCGAAGTTCTTCGGCATGACCGGCACACCCATCAGAAACCTCACCACCAATACCTTCGCGCTCTTCGGTGAGGAGACCGACCCGAACAGGGTGCTGCACCGATATTCGGTATCCCGGTCACTCCAGGACGAGGCAACCGTTCCAGTCATGCTGGACCCACACCCAGTCACCTTCGAGATGAACGACCTGGCCCTGCAGGCTGAGTTCGACCAGTTCGCCGACGAATTCGACCTCGACGACCCCGACCGCGAAACCTTGTCCCGCAAGTTCGGGCGCCTCACCTCGGTGTTCGCCAACCCCGAACGCATCGACACGGTCTGCCAGGACATCGTGGACCACTACCTGGCCGGCACCTATCGCAACGGTCTCAAGGCGCAGGTCGTCGCCTATAACCGTGAGCTGGCCGTGAAGTACACGGACAAGATCAACGAGCTGCTAGCCGGCTTCGAGGCGTCGCAGGTACTCGCCGAGGTCGGTAAGCACGATCGGATCACCGCCGAGGTGAACATCCACGTTTCGGACGCCAAGACTGAGGAAGCGGCCATGCGGCCCTACCGGCTCTCCGAGGTCGACGAGGAAGACCAGAAGCGGCGATTCCTCACTCCCGATGACCCGCTGTGCTTCCTGGTCGTGACGGCCAAGCTGATGACTGGGTTCGATGCCCCCAACGAGGGCGTCCTCTACCTGGACAAACCAATGAAGGCTCACAACCTTTTCCAGACGATCACCCGCCCGAACCGCACCTGGGTGTCGCCAGCCGGATTCGTGAAGACCACCGGGGTGGTCGTGGACTACATCAGCTTGGCCGAAGAGGTTCAGCGTGCCGTCGTCGACCCCACGTCGGAGGGGTCCGCCGGCAAGGGCGGCGGGTTCGTCACCGACCTGACCGACCTGGTCGCCGAGTTCCGCACAACCTTCGCCTGCATCGAAGACCTCCTCGCAGACGCGGACGGCCTCGACCTCACAGCCCACGGGTACGAGTCCGTACGTGTCATCAACAGTTTCCTGGACGCCGACCCTGACGCCGCCGAGGTCTTCAGCAAGAACTACCGGCTTCTGGCCCGCCTGTACCCGCTCATCAACACGGACAAGCGTATTGCCAAGTACCAGGACGGGTTCGCTCTCTTCGGGTCTGCCTACACGACCTTGTTCAAGAAGTCTTCCGACGAGGAAAGGAAGGAGCGACTGGGCGAGCTGGGGCCGATGGTCCTGGAGATAATTAACGCCCACGTCCACTCCTTCTCGGTGGCTGCCTCCCAGGAAGAAGCCCTCATCCTGGATGCCCAGGGCATCACGATCCTCAAGGAGCTGCTGGCCCTCGTCCGGCCCAAGCCCGACAAGGACGACGGCGAGGACAAGAGGCCGCCATCTGCGGCGGAGATCCTGGACCACATCAAGGCCGCCCTAGAGAAAGGCGTCGAACCGGGGTCTGCGAAGTACACGGCCCTGGCTGAGCGGATCAGGCAGCTGCGAGACCGGATCATTCAGAACGCCCAGGACGCCCTGGAGTTCCTGGCCGAAGCACTCCGGGTCGCACGTGCCATCGTGAACGCCGAGAAGCACCCCGAGGAAGCCGTCGTACTGGACGACGATCACGTGGGTGTGCTGTCGCGGATCATCCACGACCACGCTCCGCCTGGCCTCACCGTCACGGAGCAAAACCTGGCCGAGGAGATCGATCAGGTCGTCAAGCGAACCCTTGCCCAGTCATGGGACAACGCCGAGGCCCGCAACCGCGGCGTCCGCCGTGCTACCGCCGCGGTCTTTCGCCGGTACATGCTGAAGCCGGTGGGAGAGCCGTATGGCTCCACCGTCGCCTACGTCGAAGCCCACTATCTCGTCGACTGACGTGCGCACTGAGGCCGGGCAACCTGTGTTGGTTGCCCGGCCTCGTCACGCGGCTCGGGCTCTGGTCTCTCCCCCGGAGCACCACTGACAGTGAGCTGGCAAAGCGTCGGAGCCTCCGTCCTCCCCGGGGCCCTCACCCCGTCTGCAGCCTTGCCGAACGCTGCGGCAACAGCCGCCTACTTGGCCCGGGCCCTCGACTTGAGTTAAGCCGTGACTTGGCCCCGACGTCGTGTGGTGTGCCACCTACGCGGCCCCCCTAAGCAGGCGGGCCACGTATTGGCGCAGATTCACTCGTCGGCGTCCGAGGCAACAGCAACCCGCCCACCTTGTCGGCAGTGGCTTGCAGGACTCCGCCCGTCACGTGCTGATAGCGGCTCCGCATGCGAGCGGACTTACCCGGTTCCCAGCCCATGATGGCGTCGACGACCGCGTCAGGTACGCCGAGGATCAGCAGGACGGTCGCCGCCGTGTGCCGCGCGTCGTGAAGGCGGCCGTCACGAACGTTGGCCGCCTTCAGCAGATCCTTCCACCGGTGAAAGTCGGTGTTGGGGTTGAGCGGTTCGCCCGTGGGTGAGGTGAAGACGTAGTCCTTCTCCACCCACAGGTCGCGGGCGAGTGCGCGTTCGCGATCCTGTTCTTCCCGGTGGAGGTGCAGGAGCTTCATCAGCTCTTCGGGGACACCGACGGGCCGCCGGCCTGCACGCGACTTGGTGCTCTTGGTTTCGCGACGGATGTTGACCTTCTGCGGGCAGTAGCCTGGCTTGCGCCCGCAGCGATCACCGCACCCGTGGCGGTAGCGGGGACGCAGACGTCCCCGGCGTACGAGGATGACGCCGGCCTCGAAGTCGACGTCCGCCCACTGGATGCCGAGAACCTCGCCTTGGCGCAGGCCGAGCGCGAGGGCGATGACCCAGCGGGCGGTGTTGCGGTGCTTGTCGGCCTCCGCGAGGAGACGCTGGACCTCCTCGACCGTATACGGCTCGACCTCTTCCTCATCGATCTTGGGGGCCTTGGCAATCGTTGCCGGATTCACGGTCAAGTGACGACGACGCATGGCCTCGTTTAGCGCGGTGCGGACGGTGCGGTGAGCCTGGTGCGCGGTGCCCGCCGAACTGCCGGCCTCCTGCATCTTCTTGTAGAAGCGCTCCAGGTGCTCCGGCTCCAGCTTCTCCATGCGGTGGGCACCGATGCCGGGGATGAGGTGGTGGTAGACCGCGACGCGGTAGCCGTCGATGGTGTTCTCAGAGACGCTCGAGGCCGCGATGTTCTCGACCCAGTGGGTCAGCCAGGACTCGACCGTCCACGTCTGCCCTGCCTTGCGGACACTGTTGGAGTCACGCTGGCGCTCCAGTTCGCGGACAGCCTTGGTGACTTCCGGGCGCGTCTTGCGGCCGACGTGGCGGCGGTCAGGCTTGCCGTTGTCCTTGACACCGACAGTGACGTAGCCGTGCCAACGGCCGTCCTTTCCCTTGAAGATCGAAGAAGCCCCGTTGGGCTGGCGGGAGTTGGCCATCGGAGTCTCCTCAGGCCGCGGTGTCGAAGTCCGTGGGCTTGAGGCGGCTGGCGAGGAACTCGCCCACTGCCTCTGCGGGTATACGGCGCAGGCGGCCGATCTTCACCGACGCGATCTCGCCTGAGGCCACATACTCGTACAGCTTGGTGCGGCCCATACCGATCCGGCGTGCGGCTTCGGCAACGGTGAGGCCGACGAGCGTGGCATCGCCCCGAGATGGGGAGTCGGCCTCGCGCTCGGCGATCAGCGCGCACAGCGCTTCCTCCGGGACGTCGAGAAGCTGGGCGATCTGGGCAAGCGGCAAGGGGGTGTGAGACAAGGGATACTCCTCGGCCGGAGCGGGCGGGGCGGCAACCCCGATGCCCGACCGGCGTTCGTAGTGTGAGGTGAATGGGCGGACTTGGCGGGTGTTCGTAGCACCCACAGATGGAACTTGCGCGTCAGGCAGGCGGGGAGGCGTCGTCGTCCGCTGGCATGACTGATTCCATGGCCACTTCGGCCAGGGAATTGGAGATCACGACCTCCGCTTCCTCACGGATGTCTGGGTGCTCTGCGATGTAGGCGTCGTAGGCGTCGCGGGCGCGGGTGAAGGCCGCGTTGGCCCGCTGAGTCTCACGGAAGGCGCGCACGATGTCGTCGATGAGTTCCAGCGCGCGGGCCTTGGCCGCGAGCCGGGGAGGTCCTGAGAGGTTCAGGAGGGAGATGCCGAAGACTTCGGCGAAGCCGATGGCCTCGTCCAGGTTGATGCGACGCTTGCCGTTCTCGATCCGCCACACCGCCGAGGGGTTCATCTCGAAGCCGGCCTGGTTCATGCGGTCGGACACGGCACTGGTGCTCCAACCGCGGGCCTCGCGCTCCACTTTCAAGCGGGCTGCGACGTTCTCTTCACCGCTGAGTAGTACACCTTGCGGCTCCTGCCCCTGCTGAGCCTCCTCGCCCACGATCCCACCTCGCTTCCTGACGAACCGGCCTCCTGCGGATTGCAGTGACCTGAGAAGCATAGCAGAGGCTCTGCAATATGCATCGATCCACTGCGATTGGCAATCAATGTGGCATACTGGTGGCCCCCGCCCGACGACGAACTCAGGAGTGCACGCCGGGCACAAGAGGCCCCTCGGTGCTACGAACACCGAGGGGCCACGCGAAAGCCTCACACTGCCGCCCATTCACGAACGTCTCCTGCCTGGCCGGGGTTGCCGCCCCAAGTGACCAAGCAGGGTGAGGAGCTTCATGGCCAACCCTACGGCCACGCCTGCCCACATGCCATCCCGGCCACCAGGCGAGGGCCCCACGCCGCCTGATATCACCGAGCCCCTGCACGATGTGGACGCTGAACGGGCAGTCCTCGGCGCCTGCATGGGCAACGGGGATGTTGTCGCCGCCGTTCGCCAACTCCTCGGCGAGGGGGCCTTCTACCGGCCCGCCCACGAGACCATCTGGCACCGGCTGCTGGCCCTGCACGACGACGGGAAGCCGACCGACCCGATCGTCCTGACCGACGACCTCCGCGCGTACGGAGATCTGGAACGCGTAGGCGGCGGCGTATACGTGCACCAGCTCTACGACGCCGTTCCCTCAGTCAGCGGCGCCGAGCACTACGCACAAATCGTCCGCAACAAGGCCGACCTGCGGCGTCTGCGCGCCTCCGCGATACGCACCGTCCAACGCACTCAGGAGCCGGGCGCCGACCCCGACGCGCTCCGCACCGAGATCGAAAACGACGTACGGGCCGAACGGGAGAGGGCCCTCATCTCGGGCCAAGGACGCCTCTCGCGGCACCTGGTGGACGGCTGGCGCTTCGTGACCGACACAGGTGCCGACAGGGACCCGCTGTGGGGTACACGGGAGCACACCCTGTGGGCCTCCGGCGAGAGCCTGATGATCGTCGGACCGCCCGGCGTCGGCAAGACCACCCTGGCCCACCAGGTCATCCTCGCCCGCATCGGGCTCCAGGAGACCGTCCTGAACATGCCGGTCGCGCCCAGCAAGCGGGTCCTCTACCTGGCCATGGACCGCCCCCAGCAGATCGCCCGCGCCATGGCCCGCCGTATCGAACCCACTCATGAGCCAGCCCTGCGCGACCGACTCGCCGTCTGGCAGGGCCCGTTGCCCGCCACCCTCGACAAGGAGCCGGACCTCCTCGCCGACCTCGCCGCCGCCCACCAGGCCGACACCATCGTGATCGACAGCCTCAAGGACGCCGTGAGCACCCTGGTCGATGACGCCCTCGCCGTCGCATTCCACAATGCCCGCATGCGAGCACTGCGCAACGGTGTCGAAGTGCTGGAACTCCACCACCAGCGCAAGGCGGCAGCCGACTCCCCACGTGGCCAACGACCCACCCTCGACCGGGTCTACGGCTCCACGTGGATCACCTCCGGTGCAGGCAGCGTCCTGTTCGTCGCCGGTGAAGCCGGTGATCCCGCCGTCACGCTCCACCACCTCAAGACCGTGACCGGTGAGATCGGACCCCTCCAGGTCCTCCACGACCATATGCACGGCACCACGACGATCGAACCCACCCTCGACCCCGTCGCCCTGCTACGCGCCCATCCAGGCGGCCTGACCACCCGCGATCTCGCCTCGCTCCTCAGCGGGGAGACCACACCCGGCCGATCCGACATCGAGAAGGCCAGGCGCCGCCTCGAACACCTCGTCAAGACCGGCCTAGCCAAGAAGACCGAGGGCGCCGCAGGCGGCGTCAGCGGCGGCCAGCAGGCCCGCTACAGCGTCTCCAGCCTGCACATCGCCGTCCCCTCATGAGCGCCCGCCAGGGGCGCTGACCGTACACGGGACCGTACACGCCACCCCTCCCCCGACCGACCGCCCCAGACCGTTCACACCGTCCACGCGCGACAACAAATCGGCAGGTCACACGATCACGCGACCGTACACGTCGTCCACGCCGCCAGGCGTACACGCGCGAACCCCCCTTTAGAAGGGGGTTCGCGTGTACGCCCCTCCGTGAACGCCCCCACAAGCACACGACGGAGCCACCACCACATGCCTCCCACCGCCATACCGGGCACCGCCGCAATCCGCACCGGCATCAGCCTGCTCGCAGCGATCGGCTTCGCGCTCTCCTACGACGCCCTGCGCCAGATGGCCGCCGCGATCCACATCCGGGGAATCCTTACCTACGCCTTCCCCCTGGTGATCGACGGCTTCATCGCCATCGGGATCGGTGCCCTGATCATCCTGCGCACCGCCCCGCTGAATGCGCGCCTCTACGTGTGGGTGCTCGTCGGGCTGGCCACCGCTACCAGCATCTGGGCCAACGCCCTGCATGCCATACGTCTCAACCAGGCAAGCCGGCACGAGAACACCCTGCGCCTGGACGACGTCACCGTCGGCGCCCTGTCCGCCATCGCCCCGCTCGCTCTGGCCGGAGCCGTCCACCTCTACCTCGTCATCCGCCGCCACCCCACCGAGCGGCACAACACACCACTCCGCCACAACCGCCCGGAAGAGCCCACTTCAACGGCCTTGCGCCACATCAACAACCGCCACAGCGAGGCCACTTCGCTGGCACGGAACTCCCCGAGGCTCCCGGCAGTCCCTGTGGCGGAAGACGGTGAGGCGGAAGTCCCGGCGGCGCCGCAGCCCACTAGGACCAAGTCCAAAGCCCAGGGACGGCAGCCGAGCGCCTCGATAGAGGAACTCCTGGCAATCGGACGCACCGCCCCGCGTGGACGAGAAGGCCGCATCTCCCGCCGCAACGTCGAAGCGGCCATCCGTGCAGAAGGCCACACCATCGGCAAGGACCGCCTCACCAAAGCCACTCGCGCCCTCCAAGCCGAAGCAGACCGCCACAACAGCGAACCGGCCCTCACCGAAGCCTGACCCTCAGGCGAACGCGTGGCGGAAACTCACCGCCACATTCGCCGCCTCAGGCTCCGTCCTTGAACCCGACCCCCGGAGACCCTCTTGCACGATTTCCACTCACGCCCCGCCACCGCACCGCAGGCGGCGCCCACGACCTCGACCACCGACAGCGCAGCAAGGTATCCCGTTGGACCGTCCAAGGGCCGGTCCAACATGGTGGTCTCCGCCCCGGGGGTGGCGGAAACGTACGGGCACCAGGGGGTGCCCGAGAAGGACCGGCCCGCCGTTACCGGCCCCGCCACAGCGCCGCGTGCGGCCGAGGAAGCGGCCCTCCATCACGTCGCACGCCGCCGCCCATACGGCAAGGGACAGCGCACCCAGCGCGTCGACGCCCGCTACAGCACCGCCGAGAAGACCAAGATCCTCGCCAAAGCCCGCTCGTTGGGCATCACCGGCGCACACCTCGTCGGCGCCGCAGTCATGGCCTACATCGACGGAGACCTGACACTGCCCGGCCAGCGCACCGTCGTCGACGACTACATCGACGAACTCAGCGCCCTGCGCAAACAGGTCGCGAGGATCGGCTGGAACGTCAACCAGATCGCCACACGGCTCAACTCCGGAGGCCATCCCCACCCTGTGGACGCCAGCTTCCTCGAACGGACCGAGCGCACCCTGAACGCTGTCGGCACCGCGACCACGAGCATCGACGATGCCGCGCACCGGGCAGCCACGCAGATGCGGCAGAGCGCCGCGTGATCGCCAAGATCACACGCGGCAAGAACATCGCCTCACTGCTCGGCTACCTCTACGGCCCCGGCCGCGCCACCGAACACACCGATCCCCACCTGGTCGCCTCCTGGGACGGCTTCGCCCCCGACCCCGGCCGCACCGACGACTTCACCGCCACCAGGAAGCAACTCGTCAACGCCCTGAACCTGCGCGTGCACCAGGCCGGCGACCGCGCACCGCAGCAGCATGTGTGGCACTGCTCCATACGGGCTGCACCTGAAGACCGCATCCTCAGCGACGAGGACTGGGCCGCGATCGCCCGCCGCATCGTCCACGCCACAGGCATCGCCCCCAACGGCGACCCGGACGGCTGTCGCTGGGCCGCCGTCCGCCACGCCGACGATCACATCCACATCGCCGCCACGACCGTCCGAGGCGACCTACGCCCGGCCCGCCACTGGAACGACTACCTCACCGCCGACCGCGAACTCGCCACCATCGAGACCGACTACGGCCTGCGCCAGGTCGCACGCGGCGACCGCACCGCCGCACAGCGCCCCACCCGCGCCGAAAAAGAGAAAGCCCGCCGCACCGGACACCAACTCACCGCCCGCGAACGCCTCCGCACCATCGTCCGCACAGCCCTATCCGCCGCCACCAGCACCGAGGAGTTCATCGGCCTTCTCACCGACACCGACGGCATCCTGATTGAGGTCCAGCACTTCCCCTCCGGCGACATCCGCGGCTACAAAGTCGCCCTCGACGACGACACCAACGCCGCCGGACAGCCCGTCTGGTTCTCCGGCTCCAAACTCGCCCCCGACCTCTCCCTCCCCAAGATCCACGAACGCCTCGCCAGCACCACAGACGCCGGCAAGCGGCCCCGCAATAGCGTCAATCCGTGGCACGAAGCCGCTGCCACGGTCGAAGAGATCCGTCAGCGCCTCGAGCAAGACGACGACCCGGCCTCACAAGCCCACATCTCCGCCCTCGGCGAAGCCCTCGACGCCCTGCCCCTGATCGCCCCACCACCGCTCCGGGCCCAACTCCGCGAGGCCGCAACGACCTTCGAACGCGCTACCCGCTCCCGCATCCGTGCCGAACACCACCACGCCCGCGTCCTACGCAGTGCCATGCGGACCCTCCTGCGCGAGCCCGCCCCCGCGGGCGACGGAGCCGGCCTCGCCATGCTCCTCGACGCCGCCATACTCGCCGTCATCGCCGCCACCCGCTGGCACCAACTACGCCAGCACGATCAACAAGTCGCCGCAGCCCACCAAGCCCGGCTTCATCTCCAGGCCGCCTACGACCAAGCGGCAGAGGCACCCCTGGCCGCGCTGGCCCGACGAAAGCCACCGGAGCAGACAGTGGCCCGGCACCTCTCCCAGATCCGTCAGACCGTCCCCGGACACGCGGAACAGGTCCTCGCCGATCCCGCCTGCGACGCCCTCATCGCCGTGCTCACCGACGCCGAGGCCGCAGGCCATAACCCGGCACAGCTCCTCCAGCAGGCCGCCGATCAACGAGCCCTGGACGACTCACACTTCCCAGCACGCGTCCTGACCTGGCGCATCCAGCGCCTAGATGAACGCCACGCACCCAGCCCTCGCACCCATGACGCGCAAGCCCTGAGCACCACTGCCCACGCCCGGCCTACTACGAAGGCCGCTGAGCAGACCGTTCCCGTGGTCGTCCCGTCAACGCCCCGTCCGTACCACTCACGGTGAACAGCACAGACGGGTACAGCCTTCAGGAATCTGCTGTCGAGCCAGGCGCTGGTGTGCAACCGAGATCGGGTGCTCCTCGACTGACCCTCGTGGGCCAGCCGAGGGGCGCTTTGTCGTACCCGCTATGCATGCGGTTCTTCGCGGAACTAGCTTCGTCGCTGCGGCCTATTCGTCGTATGCGGGCGTGAACATGTCCGGCCCTTGCGAATAGCCACTCGGTAACGCCTCCCCCGGCGGGCGGCCGTAGCTACTGTCACGGAGCTATGGCACCCGCCGCCAAAATCGACCCCCCGGCCCGTCAGCTAACGTGACTGCTCATCAGCCTTAGCCGCCCTTCCCGACTGGCAACCATGAATCTCGACCCCGAAGTCATAGCCGCGGGCATCACCGCGCTCGTAACCGGCATCGGCGTACCCGCCGTCTTCTTGCAGGCCCGCGCCGCCACCAAGTCCGCCCAGGCCGCGCGTGAAGCTGCCCAGGCCACCCGAGACGCCGGGCATGCCCAGGCCGAAGCCGTCTACAAGGCCGCCCTCGACGGCGCCCGCACCGACGCCCAGGAGCAGACCGAGCAGTGGCGCCGCGAACAGCGCCGCGATACCTGGACCGAGTTTCTGCACCACGCCGACCACGTGGAAGACCTCTGCACGGCCAAACGCCATCACGTCTCGGCGGACACGACGGAGAAAGTGAGCGACGCGTGGCAGGCCCTCCGGCGCTCCCTGGCGAAGCTCGAACTCGTAGGCCCCCGGGACATCGCTGCCCGCGCCCATGACGTGACGAAGACGCTCGGCGGACTCATCGACGATCATTACTTCATTACTGTCGTAAAGCCCGTGTTCGAGCGGCTGAACGCGATGTGGGCAGAGGCCCATCCTCACTTCGTCCTAGGCCCCGGAGAGGACTGGCCGACCTGCCCCCCGGACCATCGGGCCTGTCTGGCTCAGGACGCGCTCCGTGCTGTTTGGCGGCTCACCTCGACCGCCCGCGCCAAGGGGATAGCCGAGCCCGTTGTAGAAGCCGAAGAGGCGGTCGACTCTGGAGAGACCGACCCCCGTTGCTGCGAGGAGGAGCCGGACGAACGCTTGCGCCTGCTCGGCGAAATCAACGGGGCCTACACCGACCTGATCTACACGCTGGACGGCGTGCGCGGCCTGCCCGGGCTGGACGACCACGTACTCATGACCCGCGCATGCTTGGACCCGAGCGAGTTCTACCACCAGCACGAGAGCCGGGGAACTGCCTTCAGCGCAGCTCGTGAGGCATTCCTGACAGCGGCCCAGGAGGAGATCATCGGCACCGCGAGCTGACCATCTCCCGGACCATTCGGCGCCCGCCTTCCGCCGACCACTCGCTGGCCTAACGAGGTGGCCGACCCGAGGCAATGAGGCCACGAGAAGGAGCGGCAGCTACTGCCATTCGTGCCCCAGCCCGGCCAGCGAGGGCGAGACCGACCGCAGCCATCGTCGAACGCGACCGTTCGGGCCACCGGCTGTGCCGCCGGGTCAGCCCTGGCATCTGCCGACGAAGGTCCGCCGCCCGCGTGAAGCGTCCGGACAGAAGAACCTGCGGACCTGCAGGCAGAGCACCAATCGCCGTCCTGCACTGGGTACGTGGCGGGAAACCGCAGGTAGGAGCTGTGCATCCGGCCCGACGGGCTCCCGCAGTCAGGACACGCCGATCCTGCCGCCGTGGTCTGGGCCCCGATGTCTATCGCCTCGTCGGTCACGTCCACCGACAGCACCGCCACGTCGGCGATGGACAGGAACAACAGCTCCTCCAGCCAGAGCAACGTCTCTTCCACGACGCTGCACTGTCGGCCGTACCAAGATCCACACGGATCAATCTCAGGCAACTTCCCGGAGGTTGATCCGAGCTTCAGCCGTCGCTCAGCGTGCGCACGTCACGGAAGGCGAGCCAGAACCTTGCTTCGGACAGCGTTTGTTGATGCGCTTGAGCGGCGCTTCTGGACCATCGTGGCCCAGAGCCGGGAAGCAGCAGGGCTGATGCGTTTCCCGCGGTATCGCAGCCACTTCAAGCTCACTAGGCGGTATGTGCGGGGTCAGCCCGTTGAGCGAATCATCACCGTAAGACGGGGTGAGGCCGGCGACGGCTGGCTGTGGCCGATGTCCCGGTATCCCCATGACCGGTACAGGGCGTGGACCTTCCCGTCTCCGGCTGCTTCGTTGACCATGAGCGTCACGTACGGCTCATCACGGCCTGCAAGGAGCGTGTCGTGAATGTGTCGTGCTACTCCGGTTCCTCGCCACGCGGGGCACACCCCGATCTCCTTCAGCGCCAGGGCTGTGTGCACGGTGTACTTCTCGATGGGCGGCGGAGTGGTGCGCTGCCAGTATCGATCCCCGTCCTCGATCGTGTTGCCGTAGGCATACCCCACCGGGTGCTCGCCGTCGTAGGCGAGTACCGCCTGAAAGCCGGGCTCGGCGCCGTGCCTGTCCAGCCGCTCGCCGAAGGAGGAGACTGCATAGTTCGCAAGGTGGAGCAGCGGTGCCCGTACTTCGGCATACACGTTGAGCAGGTCAGCGCGGACGTCGTCCAGTTCGGTGAAGGATCGCAGTTCGATGGCGGGTGCCGAGGTCATGCGTTGGTCCTCCAGGCGGCGGTGTGCTCGGTCCACGTGTTCACGCTGGCACTGCCTGGTGCGGTGGCACGGAGGGCAGCGCCGAACTCCTGAAGCATGCGCGATACCCGGGGGTGATTGGTAGCGGCCTCCGCCGTCACGTTCATGGCTGTACCCGTGGCGGTGTCGACGTCGCCCTGGGCGAGCTGTGCCTGTGCCAGGCGGCTGGTGGCGATGGCGCGTGAGCGCTGCATGTGCGGCCTGAGTACTGCCAGGCATCGGTGCGCGTGATACTCGGCCGTGGACCAATCACCGGCAGCGAGGTGGGCGGTAAGGGCGAGGGAGTGAAGTTCCGCCTTGTCGTAGAAGGCCAGGAGCCATAGCGGCCGAAAGGCGTCTCGATCAGCACGGTTCATAGCTTCATACGCCTGATCGAAGGTGCGAGGAAGGCTCCGCCGCTCGTGGGCGGCGCCTTGGATGGCCATCTGCCGGGCCATGCCCAGAGAGGCGAACATCGGGTCGCGGCGCGTGATGTGCTGACTCCGTGCGACGTCGTTGGCGGCTCGGGCATCGGCGAGGCGCCCCATGTGCCGGTAGAGGCTGCCGGCGTGCGACCAGATGCGGAACTTGATTGCCTGATCGCCGGATAGCTCAGCGAGGGCCTGAGCTTCCCGCATGTGGGCGACGGCGTCCTGGAAACGGCGGCCGTCGATGGCCGCCCACATCGCAGATGAACGGAAGCTCGCTGCGGTGGCGTAGAGGCGGCTACGCACTCGGTGGGTGGCACTGCCGGAGTTCTGGAGGTTCAGGGCCGAGTCGGCGAGGTCTGCGGCACGCTTCTCGATGTCGAGCTGTCCGCCGCGTTTGTGATCGCTGGCGACCACGGCAGCGAACTTCTCTTCCAGACGTTCAACATCGCTCATGCCGATCTTGCGCGTTGAGGCGCCAGCTGGAGCGGCGGCAGCCACTGCCGCTGAGACGGTTCCAGCGACGAGGGTGCGGCGGTACATGGGGTCCTCCTGCGGTGGGGCCGCCGTGGATGAGGAGCGGCCCCGTGGCACGAACCCTAAGTCGACGGCGGACATCCCAGAGATGTCCTCCAGAACCTTCCGCGTTGCCGTATTGGGCCAGCGGACTCGCCCGGATCGCCACTCCCGGACATGACGGCCGTCGCATGTTCCGGGCTTGCCGGTGAGGTCCTCCAGGGCTGAATTCACGGCCTTCGCGAGGCTGTTGGAGCTGTGCTGATGGTCTTCCATCCACGCTTCAAGAGCCCTGTTACGCGTGGTGTCCATGGCCGCACCGTAGCCCGTTACGCACTCAGCGCAAGGTAAATGGATTACCAAAACCCCCTAGGGGGCTCATCGCGGTTCTGCGTCAGATCCCCTAACCAGCCGTAAGGGACGGGGAGTTATCTGTTTCGCACGGCAGCGGACTGCTGGAGTCACCCCGGAAGCCGAAGGTGAGGACGATGACGGAGTGTCAGGAAGTAGGCGAGCCTCTGTACGCAGTGATGTGCATTGCGTCGAGGCGGGCATTACTGACCTGGGCATCCACCCTCACGCAACGGCCAAGCGGACCGGTCTGGTGTGGCTGGGTGAGCACCGTGACTGAGCCATCTGCGACCGGAGTTCCGGCGTACAGCAAGACGCTGCGACGCATCCCGGAGTCTGTGACGAAAGCGCGGCGCCTGGTGTCCTCATCGCTGCGTGTATGGCACCTGGAAGGCGCGGAAGACGCGGCCTGGCTCGTGGTCAGCGAGCTGTTCACGAACACCGTGGCGCACGCCCGGATGGACTGCGTACGGGTCACGGTCTCCCGCGTTGACGAGTACGTGGTGCGCGTCGCGGTCATCGACTGCTCCCACGCCAAACCGCAGGTTCGCGAGGCCAGGGCGGACGACGAATGTGGGCGTGGCCTGGCGCTCGTCGACGCGCTGTCGACGGACTGGGGCGTCGACCCGCTGCGCTGGGGGAAGCGCGTCTGGGCCGAGGTGAAGTGCGGTGGCTGATGACCCCGAGCTGCGCCCAACTGCTTTACGTGCTGGCCGTGATGGCGCTCAAGGGCGCTCTGACCTATGGGATCGGCTGGGGCTCGTGATTCCCCGCCTGAATCTGCCGCTGCTGGCCGGCGCCCCGCTCCGACCGCGGGCCGCAGCGGCTCCCCGGCTCCGGTCGTCCCACCTTCGCGCCAGGGGGACGGCCGGAGCCTCCACCCCGGAAGGATCCTCGTGCACCGCGTCTGGGAGGACGGCGAGTGCTGGCTGTGCGATGCCGACGACCGGCCTGTGCTGTGGATCGGGCCGGTACAGACCGACACCGGCACGGCCCCGATGTTCGCCTGCAAGCCCTGCGTACGCCGACTTGAGGAGCGAGTCCGCCGGTTCGAAGCCGGCATCGACAACGCGCCTGCCCGATAAGCCCCGTGTCCCGGCTGTGCAGAGCACGGGCGCTCCGCCGGGACACGGCTCCACACCCCGGCCCCATCCCCGTTCGGAGGAGTTACGCATGCCCGCCGAGATGCTGCGCGTAGGACCCGGCGAGATTCGTCGCGGGGACCGAACGCTACGCGGCGGCACACAGGTTGAGGTCATCGACATGGTCGTGGCCGGACTCACGGGGAAGATGCTCCGATTCGACAACGGTTCGACGTACCTGCTGCGCAGTGGCGACGAGCTGCAAGTGTGGCGCGGCGCCCAAGCCACCGTCCCCGCACGGCGGACCATGCAGCCGCACCGGACCACTGCTACTACCGCCGCTGCCGAAGAGCGGCACGCCGCCCGACAGATCGCCGATCGGGCCGAGCGGCACTCGCAGGCCGCAATCGACATGTGGACCAGACGCCGCGAACGCTTCGCGGCTGCCAGCGAACAGGGCATACAACGCGGCCCGTACCCGGGCGAGGAAGACATGCTCCACTGCGGATACCGCATGTGGCCCAAGCCCGTGCACGGCGGCGGCCTGCTCTACACCTGCAACCGCTGCGGCCACATCGAAGCCAGCCAAGCCCCGGACGAGGCAGCCCAATGAGCCTGTGGCGCTGCTGTTCGCCCGATTCCGCAAGGCCACCAGCCGCGTACGCGGCTCCCAATCTCCTGGTCTTGGCACCGCCCGGTGTCGCGGCCAGGTGGCACCACCCGTCAGAAGCGCAACCACCAGTAGGAGGAATCCATGCTCACGACCATCGAGCAGACCCAGGCCGCCGCACCGGTGGCCGACGGTGTCGACCTGGAGCTGAACGTCAGCATCGTCACCGCCGGCCCGGTGGCCGCGGCCTTGCTGTCGTCCACCGATGACGGTTGCGACACCGTCCGTGGCGGCGACTGCTGAGGCAGTCAACCCGGCTCTGACGCCCCCGGGGTGTCCGCGGCGAGGAGTCTCGCCTCGGGCGCCCCCGGGGCCCCGCCCGAACCTCCAGGCCGCAGCGGAGAGGCAGTTGATGGTGAGAGCGATCGAGTACACGCCGTACTACCGGCCGCTGACGGCGGCGATGTGGCGGGCGAGCACCTACGGATCGGACAGGCACGTGCCGCTCTGGCCCTGGGAGGCAGCCGACGCTGTCTCATGGCGATCCTGGCTCGCGAGAGTGTGGGCGACCAGCCCTCTCACCGAAGCCGTCGCTCTGGCCAGCCCAGCCCTGGCTGACCGGATCGAGCAGACCCTTGGCGGGCGTGAACACGCTGTCGCTGACCTGCGGCACATGGCTATTTCTCTGGCCCGGTACGTGATTCGCCTACGCGGCCGGGCCACCCCCTTCGGCACGTTCGCCGGAGTCGGCCGTCTCCACTTCGGCAATCGTGCTCGTCTGGCGTGGAACGACGATCACGGGACACGTGCGAGGGCCGACGCCGTGTGGCTCGCCGACATCATCGCGCGGCTCGAAGCGTGGCCGTCTCTGCGCGAGCGGCTGCCCGTCGTCGTCAACAACCTGGCCGTCGAGCGCGGAGAGAAGCTGGTGGTGCCCTGGCAGCCCCACCTGGCCGGCGCCGTCCGCAGCGAGGGTGAGGACGTGGCGGAGGTGACCGTACGACGGGTTCCGGTCGTCCACACGATCTGCCAGGCAGCCCGCACTCCCGTCCCGGCCGGCGCACTGGCCGACAAGGTCGCCGCCGAGCATCCCGGCGCGTCGCGCAGCGCGCTGATGGGTGTGATGGGCCAACTGATCGCCTCCGGCGTGCTGATCAGCAGCCTGCGTGCCCCAGGCACCTGCACTGACCCCCTCGGATGGTTACTGGGCGCCCTGGACGAGGCGGGCGCCGACGCCGTGCGCGACGTGAAGGCGGTGCACGCGGAACTCCGCGCCCTGCACCACCAGATGAGCAACCTTGACCAGGTCGGGACCTGGGGTGGCGGGCAGGTCCGGCGCCTGGTCACGGACCGGATGCGGCTTCTGTCGAGCGTCACCGACCAGCCCTTGGCCGTGGATCTCTCGTTGAACGCCGACCTCGTGCTGCCCCGCTCGGTGGCCGTGGAGGCCGCCGAAGCAGCCCAGGCCCTGATCCGGCTCACTCCGCAGCCGTCGGCGAGTACATCGTGGCGCGAGTACCACCGCGACTTCCTGGCCCGGTACGGACCCGGAACCCTCGTTCCGGTCACCGAGCTGACCGATTCCGCTGACGGGCTCGGCTACCCCCGTCACTTCATCGCCCCGTCCTCCGGGCGGGAGATCACACGACGGGACGAAGTCCTCCTCGCCCTCGCCCACCAGGCCGCCCTCGACGGCGTGAGCGAGATCGTCTTGGAAGAGGCGGACCTGGAGCAGATCGGCCCCGCTGGCGACAGCGCTGCGCCCGTGTCAGCGGCGGACCTCTCGGCGGACCTTCGCGCCTCCTCCCAAGCAGCCCTCGACGGAGGCGAGTTCACCCTTGGCGTGAGCGGGTTCGGCCGCGCCGGGGCCACTACCGGCCGCTTCGTCGATCTACTGGACGACGGAGACCGGGACGAGACCACCGGCCTGCATCCGGTGGCGCCGACCGGGGTGGCCGAAGGGCTGGCCGCACAGCTCTCCTACCCTCCGAGGCGCGTGGGCAGCGAGAACGTCCTGCGCGTGAGGCCCGTACTGCCGCACGTCATCTCGCTGGCCGAACACCGCCACGGCGAGGGGCACATCCCGCTGACGGACCTGGCCGTCGCCGCGGACTCCGCGCGCCTGTACGTCGTCTCCCGCTCGCATCGGCGGGTGGTGGAGCCGATGTTGCCGCACGCTGGAGCCCGGCACACCATGCCCGATCTGGCGAGGCTGCTGTTCGAGATTCCACGCTCCACCCACCCGGCAGTCACCGCGTTCGACTGGGGCGCCGCCGCCTGCCTGCCCCACCTGCCGCGCGTGCGCTACGGCCGCAGCATCCTCGCCCCCGGCCAGTGGCGGATCGACCCAGCCGACCTTCCCGGGCCGAAGGCCCCCACACAGCAGTGGGCGGCGGCCTGGCAATCGCTCCGCGACGGCCGCCATTTGCCCGCCACCGTCGCGGTCGGGAACGGCGACCGCCGTCTACGGCTGAACCTGGACGAGGCCATGGACTTGGCGGTGTTGCGCCGCCACCTTCATGCCGTCGACGGGCCGGTCACCGTGACTGAGGCGCCCAGCGGTACGGAATACGGATGGTGCGGCGGCCGTGCACACGAGATCGTCGTCCCCCTGATCGCGACGGCTCCGCCCGCGGCGGCGCCGGCCTTCCTCACCCGCGTCCCGCCGCCGGTGACCGGCAGCCGGGCCGGGGACGCAGTGGTGTTCGCGAAGCTGTACGGCCCGAGCGAGACGATCGACGAGATCCTCACCCGGCACCTGCCCGCACTCCTGGCCCGCTGGGCCGAGCCGCCGCGGTGGTGGTTCGTCCGCTACCGGCACCCCCGCCCTCACCTGCGGCTGCGGGTGCGGGAGGCCGACACCGCGAGGGCCGCCGGCCACCTCGCCGCCTGGGCAGGCGAGTTGCGGCAGGCGGGGCTGGCAGGAGAGATCGCCTTCGACACCTACAGGCCGGAAACCGGCCGGTACGGCACGGGGGATGCCATGGAGGCTGCCGAGCATCTATTCGCCGCCGACTCCGCGGCTGTCCTCGCCCAGTTCGCCTTCCTGGCCGCCCACCGGGCGGTCCCGCCGCAGGCACTGACCGCCGCGAGCATGGCCGACTTCGCTGCCGCCGTCATGGGCAGCCGACAGGCGGGGCTGGACTGGCTGCTCGACCACCCCCAGTACGCCGACGGGGCCGGCGCCCAGGACCGCCAGACGCGCTGCCACACGCTCCAACTCGCCCGCGACGGAAGGCTGGAGACCTTGCCAGGCGGCAGCGACCTCGCTGCCGCCTGGGCAGCCCGCACTAAGGCGGCAGTTGAGTACACCGCCTTCCTCACCGCCCCCGGCGGACTACCCGCTCCGGCGACGGTGCTCGGCTCGCTGCTGCACCTGCACCATGTCCGCGCCCACGCCCCCGGAGGAACCTCCGAGGCGACGACCTACAAGCTGGCGAGGGCCATCGCCCTCGCCAGCGCCGCACGCCACCCCGATCGACAACACCAAGGAGGGGGTGGGCAGTGACCGTGCGGGATACCACGACACCCGCGGCAGCAGCCCTGCGCGAACACGCCGCCACCGTCGCCGCGGAACTCGCCGACGCTCTGGCCATGCCCCCGGACGTGGACTACGGCGACGATGTCCGGCCCGACAGCCCACGCTGGCGCGACCAGTCCCTGTCCAAAGGAGCCGCCGGCGTCGCGGTTCTGCACGGCCTGCGCGCCCAGCACGGCCTCGGCGGCACCGAGGCGATGCAAGCATGGCTCGCCCGCGCCACCCGCGACGACCTGACCGCCGGGCCAGGGGCCGGGCTCTGGTTCGGCGCCCCCGCTGTCGCCTTCGCCCTCCACCTGGCCGCCCCCGGCCGCCACCAAGGCGCCCTTGCCCGCCTGGACGCCGCTGTCGCGCAGCTCGTACACACCCGGCTGACGGCTGCCGCAGAGCGGATGGATGCCGCCCTGCGGCCCTCGCAGTACGAGTTCGACGTCACCCGCGGCCTCGCCGGGCTCGGTGCCTACCTGCTCAAACGCGACCTTGGCGGTGACCTGCTCCGCCGTGTCCTCGCCTACATGGTCCGCCTCACCCGGCCCCTCCCGGCCGATGACGCCGCCGGACGCCGGGCACCAGGCTGGTGGACCGCCGACATCCCCACCGGCTCGCGCGACTCCTCCTTCGCGCACGGGCACGCCAACCTCGGCATGGCCCACGGCATCACCGGCCCCCTGGCCCTGCTCGCCCTCGCGATGCGCGAGGGCATCACCGTCGACGGGCACGCCGAGGCCATCGAGACCATCAGCCTCCACCTGGACGTCTGGAGGCAGCCGTCCGTCGCCGGCCCATGGTGGCCCGAGCGGATCACCCTGGACGAACTGGAAGACGGCCGCCCCCACCGGGAAGGACCTGCCCGCCCCTCCTGGTGCTACGGCACTCCCGGCATCGCCCGCGCCCAACAACTCGCCGCCCTCGCACTGGGCGACACCGCCCGCCAGCAGGCTGCCGAGAACGCCCTCGCCTTCTGCCTGGCAGATCCCATCCAGCTCGCCCGCATCACCGACCCCGCCCTCTGCCACGGCTGGGCCGGAATCGTCGCCACCGCCTGGCACACCGCAGCCGACGCCACCACTCCGGGCCTCAACCACAGCCTGAACCGGCTGCTGGTCCGTCTCCTCGACCACGCCCGCGACACCGCCCCCGACCAAGCACCCGGACTCATCGAGGGCAGCGCGGGCACCGCCCTGACCCTGCACAGCATCGCCACCGGCACCACCGGCGGCTGGCCCACCTGCCTGTTGATCAACTAGCTAGAGGAAGTGCCTTGCCACGCGACGAACCCAGCCCCGCCTGGCGGCAGATCAACCTGTCCAGCGACACCTGGCAGGCCGCCGAAGACTTGGCCGTCCGCCATCATCTGCCGCTGCTGGCCAAGACCGAGGACGATGGAGCGATCACCTCGTGGTGGTTCATCCGCAAGCGGGAAACCTGGCGCGTGCGCATCCAGCCCGCCCCGGGACGCGACGAGGACACCGCCGCCCTCTTCGCGCAGATGACCGAGGCTCCCGAACTGCGCGCTCACGCCTGCGACGTGGTGTACGAGCCGGAGACCTACCGCTTCGGCGGCGAGCCCGCCATGGAGATCGCCCACCGCCTCTTCCACTCCGACAGCCGACACACCCTCACGCACCTCGCCCGCGCCCGTGGCGGGCCGGATCACCGGCGCGAGATCGGCCTGCGGCTGGCCACCCGCATGATGCAGGCGGCCGGCCAGGACTTCTACGAGCAAGGCGACATCTGGACGGCCGTCGCCGAACACCGCGCCGCTGACGCCGCGGAGCCGTCCGCACCGACCCTCGCCGGGGTTCAGATGCTCATCACCGCAGCCGACGACAGTCCTGGCAGCCCCCTCACTCAGACTCCCGCATGGCCCACGGCCTACGAGGACGCTGGCAAAGCCCTCGCCGACCTCGCCGGCGGCGGATCCCTGACCCGCGGCATACGCGCCGTACTCACAGACCACCTGCTGTTCGCCTTCAACCGTCTCGGCATCAGCGCGGAGCACCAGGCCGCAATCGCCCGCGCAGCGAGCCGCATCATCTTCCACCGCCAGCCCGGCCACAGCACGGCCCCGCGAAGCTTCGATGCCACCCCTACTCAGCCCACTACAGTCAGGCCAGTGACCATGGACACCACCTCTGCAGCGACCACTGATCCCCGCGCCCTTCGCGACGCCCTCGTTGCCAAGATCGACAGCCTGGGCACCTTCCGCACCGAAGCTGTGAAGAACGCCTTCCGCACCGTCCCGAGGCACGTCTTCCTGCCCGAGGTGGATCTCGCCACGGCGTACGCGCCCAAGCAAGTGGTCACCAAGCGCGCGGCCGACGGCACCGCCGTCTCCTCCGCATCCAGCCCCAACATCGTCGCCACGATGCTCGAACAGCTCGAAGCGGCCCCCGGACAAGGGGTCTTGGAGATCGGCGCAGCCACCGGCATCAACGCTGCCCTGCTTGCCGAACTCGTCGGCGAGAGCGGGCAGGTGGTCACTATCGAACTCGACGACGACCTCACCCAAGGCGCCCGCATCCACCTGGCCGAAGCCGGATACGAGCACGTCACCGTGCTGTGCAGGGACGGCGCCCTCGGCGATCCCGACCGCGCACCGTATGACCGAATCATCGTCACCGCCGGAGCCTGGGACATCCCGGCCGCCTGGTGGTCCCAACTCGCGCCCGGCGGACGGATCGTCGTCCCCCTGCGACTGCACGGCAGCGGCCTGACCCGGTCCATCGCGTTCACCCGCACCGAAGACGACCGCATGGTCAGCACCAACGCAGCGGTGTGCGGGTTCGTCCCCCTGCGCGGCGCGGCCGAGATGGGCGAGATCCATGTCCGTCTCGCCGAGGACGCCATCCTCAAGGTCGACGCCGACGACCAGCCGGACCAAGCCGCACTGGCAGGCGTCCTCACCTACCCCGCCCACCAGCAGTGGACCGACATCCACGTGCGCCATGACGAACCGGCAGCCCACCTCGACCTCTGGCTCGCCACCATCGAGTCCGGCCTGAGCTTCGGAAAGCTGTCCATCAGCCCCGCTGCCCGCGACCTCGGCCTGGCCGCCCCCGCTCTCCGCTGGTCCGGCGCGGCCCTGTACGACGGCGGCACCTTCGCCTACCTCACGGCCTGTCCCGTCAGCGACGACGCCGACGAACTGGGCATCACCACCCACGGCCCTGACGCAGACAAGCTCACCGAGCAGGTCAGTGACCTTCTACACCGCTGGACCCAGGAACGTCCCGCCCAGCCCTTCATTACTGCCTACCCCTCCGTCACCGAAGACGATCAGCTCGGCGAGGGCGCTCGCGTCACCCGACCCGACACCCGCCTGACAATCGACTGGTAGCCGCCCCCACCCGGCAACCGCCGACCCGAGCTGGGCCCTGGAGGTCTGACTTCACCTTCGCGCCTCCAGGGCCTTCCTCTTCGCCTACGCACGCATTGGAGATCGCCACTCGATCACCGTCCAGGTAACCGCGAGATAGGGCGAGAAGAGAGGCATAGCCCTTCTTTTCGCAGAGCAGGATGTCGTCGTGTCCATCAACGATCTCTCTCCGGACGACCGCCGTGCTCTGATGGCTGAACGCCGAGAGGAATACAACAGTTTCTGGCCAGGCGCACGGGGGCGGCGGGCTCGGTTCACCATCGAGATGTTTCCTCTGCTGCATGCCGACAAGCCACGCGGTCACGCGTTGATACCTGCCACTGAGGACATGCGCCTCCGCAAAGTCGTGGAGACCTTCGGGAAGTACTTCAAGCAAGAACTTGGCTTCGACTCCGTGCCGTTCGCAGCGCAGCCCAGCAGTCAGTACCCCAGCGATCCCACAATCGAAGTCGCCCTCTTCGACGCACAACGGGTTGAGGCGACCTTCCCGATTGCTGCTGGCGCCGCCGGCCTGAGTGTCGTTGAGGGGCAACGTTGGTTGGACTGGATTTGGATCCACCCATTCGAGCGAGGGCGGCGTCTCGCTGGGCAGGCGTGGGCAGACCTCGCAGCCGTCTACGGCGACGGATTCAAGATCCAGCCTCCGCTTTCGCCTGCCATGGAGAAGTTCTTGAAGCACAGCGACGTTGCCCGCGAACGATGGGACTTCTGAAGCGCCTGCTGGACGGGGCCCATGACCTCATCGGAAGTGTCCAACGGCCCGATGAGCCCGCAGACCACGAACACACCTCAAGGATCGACGTGACACACGAACTGCTCGCAGTCTGCGATACGTGCCACCAAGCCGTTCCCGATGACGCGGGGAGCCTCTGGGTGGACATGGCGGAAGTTGATCAGTACGCACTCAACGCCCGTGCATGGGAACTGCTTGAGACCGAGCAAAAGATACCCGGAGTGCAGACCTTCTCGGCCGAGAGCCTCCGGTCACACCCCGACCCTGCCCCTTGGCACGTTCACCACACCACTTGCGACCCGGCACCCAACACGAACGCGTACGCCATCGAAGTCCACCGCTGCCGCAGTTGGGCAGACCTCGTACATTGGACAGCACACCTCCTGGAAAAGGCCTGGCTGCCGCACACCGACTGGCAGGCTCTCCTCCGCGAGGCAGCCGAAGCAGCCGGGAACGCGAGTCACGCCGGCCACCCCTCCCAGACTCAACGCGTAGTCCGTCACTTCGGCAAGACGTCCAGCTACGTTGACTATCCAATGTGCTTGGCGCTCCGGCCAGCCCGATGTCCCCAAAGCTGATGGTGACGCAGAGAATGCGTGCCCGAAGTGGCTCAATCACCGTGCCGGTTCAAGCCCGGCTCCGGTCGCCTGGCACTCCCGCTGACGCGAACTGCACGGATCCGGTCGGTGACGATCTTGTCCGATCTCATTCGGAAGAACGGCACGGCACGGCGTTGTTCACTTACCGTACGCCTTCTTCCACCGCGCCCGGTGACGAGCGTCCCCTTGGCCGAAGCCGTTGACGTTGACCAGCGACTCAAGGGAAGCGCCGCTGTTCCACAGCCCCAGATGGTCACGGTGGACTGCAAGGATGCCGTGCTCCACGGCGAACGCCTCCGATGGACGACTGAATCGCGTGGTCGTCGCAAAGATTGCCACGTCGGCCTTGAAGTGCACCTTGGCACCTAGCAAGTCCCGCAGCTCCCGACTTGAGATCGTGCTGCTCGGCGCGTAGCGCTTGCACTGGATAACCATGGCACGGCCGTCCGGGAGGCAGCCCACGACGTCGGCACCATTGTCGTGGGAGCCGCCCACGCGCCGAACCTCCGTGCACCCGTCTCGACGGCACAGGCCAGCGACCAGCTCCTCGAACTCCGTGCCGGTCATCGCATCTACTTCAGCGAGTGTCCGTTGGCCGGCCTTGACCGCTTCCTCGTGCCGCCACCGCCTGTCGCCGCCACGTAGGAGCCGATCCTTCCGCCACAGCAACCACGCGCCGGTGCCGACGACGCCCAGTAGCACGGCGCCCGCAACGTACCGCCACACAAGGGACCAGAAGATCACCAGCAGGACTGCCAGCACTCCCCCGGCGCATAAGAGAGCCCTACGTCGGGCTTCACGTCGCTTCCGCGCCGTCGACCGCTGTCCTCGCCGAGTCGCCACCCCGCCCCCTTGGGTTGCCTCAGCTCAGTGTGGAGAAGACGCCGCAACCTGGGAAGAGCGCCTCTCTGCTATGGACTTACCCGACCGCTGCCTGGGCGCAGTCGCTTCTTCCAGTGGTTGCAGTTCTGGTTGCATTCACCCCCGTGCAGCTGCGTTCAGACAGCGCACTGACAACAACCCGACCGCAGGTCAGAACCCGCACGCGCGCCCCCGAACCCCAAGGCGAACATTTGGAAAGCGTGTTGGGGGCAACCCCTCACGAGTTCGAATCTCGTATCCTCCGCCCAGCCTCACCGGGCTGTCACGAAGGGCCCGACCGCACGCCGGTCGGGCCCTTCGTCGTTGTCCGGCCCGATCCCCGGACGGAGGCGCAACAGCTCGCGCGGAACCTCCACGTCGCCAACTCCCATGCCGCGACGGAGCGTTCGCGAACTCCTCAGTAGCCCCGCCAGATGTTGTCGAAGGCGTCCTTCTCGATGGAGCGCCTCTGGCGTTCCCCCGCCAGTTCCACCGACGCGTTGTCGACTGCTGCGAGCACGGTGTCCACGGCGTCGTCGCCCGCGCTCGGTGATGCTTCCGCTCCGTCGCCGCGGATGCCGACGGCCGTCGCGAGGGCGGTGAGGACCGGCTCGTGCGCAGCCCAGCGGTCCGCCGCCCGACGACGGTCGAGCGAGTCGGCGGGCACCAACTCACCGGCTCGGAAGGGCATCCACGGACGACGTTGCCGTACGAGTTGCCCTTCCGCCTCGAGAACGGCCGAGTAGTCCGCGGCGAGGCCGCGTCCTCTGCGCCACAGCCAGTCGCCGACCGGCTCGTACGGCGCTTCCCGGTCGAGGGAGGCCGTGGCCTGATCAAGCAGGCCGTCGGCCATCATCGTCCGCTGGCCGGGCACGATCCGGTCGTCCTCCAGCGTGACGGCTCCGTCAGCCAGGAGGTCGATCAGTTCGGCTCCCGCCAGTGCCAGTGACAGCTCGCCCTGCTCCACCGGCCGGCTGGGCGTCACGTCGATGGCGGTGATCATCAAGTCCCGTGGTGTGGTCATGGTGGACTCCAGATCGATGCGCCGGGTGCACTCGGGCCCCGGCTGGTCCTCCCCTCAACCAGCCTAGGGAGCCAGGAGGACGGCTGCACTTCAGCGCCGTTCCGGCCCACACCAGAGCGTCAACAGAACGTCGGAACAGCGACCCGTAACAGAGAGTCGCAGCGGTAAACGCTCAGCAGCCACCGGTCGCGAACTGGCCCGGCGGCGCACCGCGCGGCGCGCGTCAGCAGACGCGCGCAATGGGCAGGTCGACCCGGTTCACGGCTTCGGCTGCTCCGCCGGACCCTTCTTGCCGGGCCCTTCCTGCTGCTTGCGCTCCTCCTCCGCCGCCTTCTTGTCGGCCTCCTGCTCCCGCTTGAGCTGCTTGTCCGCCGGCTTCGGCCCGTCCTTGCGGTCCGCCCCTCCGGGGCCCGGCTCCTCGTGGGCGGGAGGCGTGTTCGCCGGCCCCGTCTCCGGCGCGCGCGACCGGTCGGGCTCGGAGGTGGACGGCTCCGGGGCCGCCGGAGGGTCGGCCTCGTCGTGGTAACCGGAGCTGAGCAGGAAGCCGGCCACGCCCGCGATGGCGAGAACGGTGGCCAGAACAACGGCAGCCAGGGCCACCGAACGACGGGACAGCGCACCCCCTCGCGTGACAGCCGCGGGGCGCGGCAGTCGTCGGGTCGCGGCTTCCTCCGCCTTCGCGGCGGCAGGGCCGACGGACGCGGTGTCGCCGGTGAGGAAGTGAGCTGCCTCCACCGCCGTGGGACGGGCAGCCGGTTCCTTCGCCAGCATCCGCAGGACGAAGTCAGCGAGGGCGGCGGGAATGCCGGGCCGCAGTTCGGCCGGCGGTCGAGGTGGCTGGTCCACGTGCTGGTACACGACTGCGGCCGGGTCCCCGGTGAACGGCGGTCGCCCGCAGAGCATTTCGTAGAGGACGCATCCCAACGCGTAGACGTCACTTGCGGGTTCGGCGGAACCGCCCATGGCCCGTTCCGGCGCGAGGTAGACACTCGTGCCCAACATGGCGCCGGTGGCGGTCATCGCGGCGTCGGCCTCCACTGCAGCACGCGCGATGCCGAAGTCGGCCACCTTCACCCGTCCGTCCGGGGTCAGCAGCAGGTTGCCGGGCTTCACGTCCCGGTGGACCACCCCGCGGGCGTGGGCGGCGGCCAGACCGACCGCTGCCTGTCCGGCAAGACGGCACACCTCGTCGGTCTTGAGGACGTCACGTGTGGCGAGTTCGTGGCGCAGGCTGTGCCCCGGGACGAGTTCCATCACCAGGTACCCTCGGGCGCCGTCCCCGTCGAAGTCGTACACGGCGACCACGTTGGGGTGGTTGAGCCGGGCAGCTGTCTGCGCCTCTTGCCGGAACCGCTCCGCCGCGTGATCGATCGCCACCTGTTCGAGGAGGAGCTTCACGGCGACCTCGCGTCCGAGCGTGGTGTCCTCAGCCCGCCACACCTCCCCCATGGCGCCGCGGCCGAGTTCTTCCACCAGCCGATAGCGCTCTGCCACCAGCACGACCTCACCTCCTTCAGCACCGACGGCAACTCGCGGCCCCTGCGGCACTGCGCGGGGGCCGCCGGCCGGCTGCGGTCCGCCCCGACCGGTAACGCGGTCCGGACGGAGGCGCGGGGCAGGGTCTTCGGGCCCTCGACCACCCACGCCGCAAGCACAGGTCAGGAGGACGGGTGCCCTCCATCCCGCACGGCCGAGGACGCCCCGGCCGCTTTCCTCTCTGCGCCACAGGACGGAGGAACCGTCACACCACTCCTGTGAGCCAGTTGTGGAATTCTCGTAACGGCGCCTCGGAAATCGCGCGGCTGCTCACGTAACGCATTCGACGCGTTCTCCGCAGAGTGCGATGCGGACAGCGCACAACCCCGTGCGATCACGCCGGACAGCGGATGAGCCTCGAGAAGCAGAGAGGCGGAATTCTCCCGACTCGGGCCTGCCCGCCCAGGAATTCGTACCCGGAAGATCGGATCGCCAATGAGTCACCTTCACGAATCGCCGACCACGGGGCACAACCCCCACGGCGAGTCGGCGTCGAAGCGTACAGCCCTGATCGTCCACACGATCGCCGATGTCGCGGCAGCCTTCCTCGGCCTGTGGATCATGCTCCACCTTCTCGAGGCCAACCAGGGAAATGTCTTCGTCCAGTTCGTCCAGGGCATGGCCAACTGGCTCGCGGGCTGGTCCCAGGACATCTTCACCATGGAGAACGAGCACGTGCGCTTCGCTCTCAACTACGGCCTCCCCGCTCTTGTTTACCTCTTCATCGGCCACGGAATCGCCGCGAAAATCCGCCGAGGGTGACCGCGGCAACTTCGAGTTCCACTCAGACACGGCTCCGGTGAACGTGGTGAAAAGACACCTGCATCACATGCTCACCTCTGCATCGATACGGCCCCTGCCGGCACAGGTCGCGCCGACAGGGGCCGCATCGATCTCACGCCGCGACGACTCAACCTGACCGCGCTCAGTAGCCGATGGGCAGTCCGGCGTAGTTCTCCGCCAGGCCCGCCGCGGCGCTGTCGGAGCGGACGACCCACTCCAGCTGCGAGCGTTGCAGCTGAGCGTCGAACGGATCCCCGGTGACGTGCAGCATGCTGGTCATCCACCAAGAGAAGTGGGTACCCCGCCAGACCCGCCGCAGCGCCGTATCGGTGTACTCGTCGGCCGGACGCGGATCACCGTCACGCAGCAGGGCCGCCAGCGCGCGGGAGAGCAGCGCCACGTCCGCCACCGCGAGGTTGAGTCCCTTGGCACCGGTGGGCGGGACGATGTGCGCGGCATCGCCGGCCAGGAAGAGCCGCCCGTACTGCATCGGCGTCGAGACGAAGCTCCGCATCGGCAGGACGGACTTGTCGGTGATCCGCCCCGGTTGCAGCTGCCAGCCGTCCTGCCCGTGCCCGAGCCGACGGGCCAGCGCGTCCCAGATGCGGTCGTCGGACCATTCGGCGACATCGTCGGACGGGTCGACCTGCAGATAGAGCCGGCTGACCGAGTGCGAGCGCATGGAGTGCATCGCGAAGCCCTCGGGGTGCCAGGCGTAGATGAGCTCGTCCGTCGACGGAGCGACATCGGCCAGAACGCCGAGCCACGCGTACGGGTAGTCCCGTCCGAACGAGCGGCGCGCACCCTCGGGAATGCTCCGGCGCGCCGGGCCGTGGAAGCCGTCGCAGCCGGCGACGACGTCGCAGTCGATGCGGTGAGGACGGCCCTCCACGTCGACGAAGGTGACGGACGGACTCTCACCGTCGATGTCGTGCAGGGCGACGTCGCCGACCTCGTAGTAGGACTGCTGGCCCGCGGCGGAGCGCGCCTGCATCAGGTCGCGCGTGACTTCCGTCTGCCCGTACACCCACACCGACCGGTTCGCGAGGGAGTGGAAGTCGATGTGGTGGCGCTCGTGCGGGAACTGGAGGTAGATCCCCCGGTGCTCCATGCCCTCGCGCTTGAGCCGGTCGCCCACGCCGGCCTCGCTGAGCAGCTCGACGGTCGAGTGCTCCAGCATCCCGGCACGGATGCGGCCGCGGACGTAGTCGGGGCTGCGGTTCTCCAGCAGCACCGACTCGATGCCTTCCCGGTCCAGCAGGTGGGAGAGCAACAGGCCGGCTGGCCCGGCCCCGACGATCACCACCTGGGTCCGCGTCGTCTTCATCAGCTGCCCTCCCGCAGGTGCGGCGGAACGATCAGCAGCGCCAGTACGGCGAGAACCGCGGCGACGGAGAAGGCGTAGAAGCCCCAGGGATAGGCGACACCCGCGCTCACCATCAGCCCGCCGAGGAACGGACCGACGATCGCGCCGAGCCGGCCCACCCCGGCGGCCAGACCCAGTGCGGTGCCTCGCACCTCCGCGGCGAACAAGTGGCCGACGAAGGCGTACACGAGCACCTGCGCGCTGAAGACGAACACTCCGGCCAGGAAGACCGCGGCGTACACCACCGCCGTCGACTCCAACTTGACCGACAGCAACGCCAGGAAGACCGCGGAGACGCCGAACCACAGCAGGACGGTCCGCTTGTTGCCGCGCGCGTCCGAGACCCGCCCGGCAAGCAACAGGCCCGCGACGGCGCCCAGGTTGAGCGCGAGCAGCAGCCCCAGCGAGTCACCGACGGAGTACCCGGCTGCGCCCATGATCTGCGGAAGCCAGGTGTTGAGCCCGTACACGAGGAGCAGTCCCATGAACGAGGCGATCCAGATCCCGAGACTGACGCGCAACAGCCGGCCCCGCAGCAGGGCGGAGGGCCGCACCGGCTCCACGGCCGCGGAGGCGACCTTGCCGCGGGCTTCGAGGAACGCCTGCGACTCGGGCAGCTTGGCCCACATCACCGGCAGGGTCAGCAGACCGGCCAGCCCGCCGACGGCGAACATCGCCTCCCAGCCCAACTTCGGGATGACCACGATCGCCAGCACAGCGGTGAGCACCGCGCCCACGTGGTAGCCGGTCATCATCTGCGTGACGGCTGAGCCGCGGCGCCCGGGCCGCGCGTACTCGGTCATGTACGCCAGCGCCGTCGGCAGGCAGGCGCCCAGGCCCAGTCCGCTGAGGAAGCGCAGTGCGACGAACGTGGCGATGTTCGGCGCCCAGGCGATCGCGAGCGTCAGTACGGAGAAGACCGCTATGCAGGTCATCAGGCTGGCGCGGCGGCCGAACCGGTCGGTGAGCGGCCCGATCGCCACGGCGCCGATGCCGACACCGACCAGCCCGAGGGTGGCCGCCGTGGTGAGCGTCCCGGGGTCGAACCCGAGAGCGTGTGTCTTGGTGAGCGTGGGGATGACCGCTCCGAGCACGACCAGGTCGAACCCGTCGAGCGCGACCGCGAGCCAGCAGAGCAGAACTGGCCAGACGCCGCCCCGGGCGGAACGTTGCGCGTTCGCGCCGGCAGCGGGCGTCGAGAACCTCGGGGAAGTGGACGACATGGTGTTTCTCCTTGTCGGGGTGACCGACATCGTGGTGCGTGGCACACTCCAGGCACAGCGCTGCCTTTCACTGAGCGGAATCACATGGCCGGAAACAACAGCCAGCCGGGCCGCACCGTGGCTTCGCGCATGCTGGCGATCCTCGACGCGTTCGACTTCGAGCACCCGCGGCTGACCCTCACCGACCTCGCCCGCCGGGCGGACCTGAGCCTGCCGACCGCCCACCGGCTCGTCGGCGAACTGACCCGCTGGCGTGGCCTGGAGCGGGAGGACGACGGCACCTACCGCGTGGGCCTGCGCCTGCTGGAGCTCGGACTGCTGAGCGGTCTGCACACACAGTTGCGCGACGTCGCCATGCCGTTCATGCAGGAGCTCTACGAGGCGACGCGCGAGAACGTCCATCTCGCCGTGCGCGACGGGGACAACGCGCTGTACGTGGAGAAGCTCACCGGCCACCGGTCTGTCCCGATCATCTCCCGCACGGGCGGCCGGCTTCCGCTGCACACGACGGGCGTCGGCAAGGCGCTGCTCGCCTGGGCGTCGTCATCGGACGTCGACGACCACCTCAGCCGGCGGCTGAGCCGCCCGACGAGGTACTCGATCCGCGAGCCGGGCAGGCTGCGGCGGGACCTCGAGCGCACCCGACGGCGCGGGTTCTCCACCACGCGCGAGGAGATGACTCTCGGGAGTTGTTCGGTCGCGAGCCCTGTTCTTGTGGACGACGAACCGGTGGCGGCCGTCGGTGTGGTGGTCCGCTCAAGTCATCTGGATCTCGACCGGCTGGCTCCACCCGTCGTCGCAGCCGCACGCGGTATCGGCACGCGGCTCTCCGAAGCCGGCGACGACCCCTACCCGGGCTACCTCCACGACGTCACCCTGCGCTCGGTGCGCTGAGCGCCCCCCAAGGAGCCGTCGGACGGTCGAGCCGGTTCCGCGCTCTACGAAGGTCCCACCCTGCGCGTGCAGTTGAACGGCTCGTCGATCCAGTAGGTGTCGTGCTGCTCGTCGTGGACGACCGGGTACTCGGTGGACGGGTCACACAACTTGTCGATCGGCCCCTCGTCCGCCGAACTGACCGTGAACCAGTACTTGTTGGTGTCGTACGCGACCCGCTCACACTTGTAGAAGAACCCCTTCACGCCCGGACCGAACACGTCGCTGCGGAAGTCCGGGGCCAGCTTCTTGTTGAGGTTGATGTTCTCGCAGTCGGCCTTCATGCCTTCGACATCGACGGTCTCGGCCGCCTCCGTCGTATATCCCTTGGCGGTGTGAGTGCCCCAGGCGGTCCAGGCGTGCCCCGGCAGCGCGATCTGCTCGGCGACCTCGGCGAGGAACGGGCTGTCCGGGGCCACGACCTCGGTCCGTGTGGTGGCGTCGGCCTCGGCGACGCACCCGGTGGCAGTGACGCCCAAGCCGACCGCCGCCAAGAGAAGGGATGCGATCCGGATCCATCTGCGGACCATGGACGAAGGGGTCACGTCGATCTCCGATCCGGGCAGGCCCGGTGGCCCGGCTGCCTCCGGTGACCTGAGCGGACGTTAGCCGCTGATACGAGCGGCCGGCGGGAATGGCAGGGCCAGACGAGATCCGTTCACACGGCTGCCCACTCCGAGCTCCCGTCTGCGACCCGCATGCACGCGCCGTCCCCAAGTGCCACGGGCCGCAGTGATGTTCGGCCACCGGCCCGACCTCATCGGACCGCAGGAACCCTGCGGCGAAGATCGCATTTCTGACGGCCATTCAGAACAAAGCGGCGTGTTCCTGGCAGAAGCTTCTACAAACCCCATATGGTTCGTCACTGTATAGATGCGATCAACTACAGATCGCGCTCGAGCCACCACCGAAAAGGAAAAGACATGCGCATGCTTCGCGAAGCTGCTGTCGTGGCCGCCATGGTCGGCAGCGTCGGCATGGTCGGTGCCGGCGTCGCCACCGCCGGCGGATCGCAGCTCCCCACCATCAACTGCACCCAGTCGAACGGCGACACCGAAGGCGACGTCGACGCCCCCGCCCTCGCCGCGCTGACCGGCGGCGGCGGCAGCGCCGACTCCCGCAACCTGCAGAACAACTGCGGCGTCGCCATCTTCGGCAACGAGCAGACGTCCGGCTCCGCCACCGGCGGAGACGCGACCGGCCTCGCCGGCTGAGACCG
>NZ_KE384504.1:203738-337927 GCF_000426165.1 Streptomyces sp. TAA486
CACCGGTGGTGCCGCAGAGGGCCTCGCCGGCTGACGCCGATCGCATCGGTTACACATTCAGGGACCGGGCCTTCGGGCTCGGTCCCTGAACCATGTCTCACCCGGCCCCAACACGAGGCCGCAGAAACGGCCTCGACGGACGGCCCGGCCATGGGCCAGCGCAAAACGGCGTGTTGGACGACGGTATATCCCATTTCGGCGAATAGGGTTTTCCACTGCCTGTATGCGATCAATTACCGATCGCGTAAGCCTTCATCGAAGTGGAGATGAAATGCCCAAGCTTCGCCAAGCTGCTCTTGTGGCGACCATGGTCGGTAGCGTCAGCATGCTCGGTGCCGGCGTCGCCGCTGCCGGCGGGGGAGAAGCGCCCCCGAGGGACGTGAACATCACCTGCAACCAGTCGAACGGCGACACCGCTGGGTCCACGGACCTCGGCAGCCTCGTCACCCTCAACGGCCCCCTCATCACGTTGGCCGACTCCCGCAACATGCAGAACATCTGCGGCGTCGGCAACAACGACAACGACCAGACCTCCGGTGACGCCAACGGCGGGCCGACCGCCCTCGTCGACTAGGAGCCAAGGGGCAGCCTCGTCGGGCAGCTCAGGGACCGGTCCACAGCCGGTTCCTGAGCTGCCCGTCCGCATGTCCGGCCGACGGTGACGTACTTCGGTGGAGCGGTCGGTCAGACGGCCGTCGAGAAGCGGTCGAACGCGCCGTGCGGGTCGAGGACGTACTTGGTGCTGGCGCCCTTGTCGAACTCCGCGTAGCCGTGCGGGGCGTCCTCCAAGGGGAGCACCTGGGCGTTGACCGCCTTGGCGATCTGCGCGCGGCCGTGCAGGATCGCCATGGCCAGCTCACGGTTGTAATTCATCACCGGGCACTGGCCCGTGGTGAAGCTGTGGGCCTTCGCCCAGCCGAGGCCGAGGCGCAGCTTGAGCGATCCGGTCCGTGCGTCGTCGTCCACGCCGCCGGGGTCCTCCGTGACGTACAGACCGGGGATGCCCAGGGATCCTCCTGCCCTCGTCGTCTCCATCAGCGAGTTCAGGACCGTGGCCGGTGCCTCGGCGGAGTCCTTGCCGTGGCCCCTGGCCTCGAAGCCCACGGCGTCCACGGCCGAGTCGACCTCGGGTTCGCCGAGCAGTTGGTCGATCTGGTCCTGCGGGGAGCCGAGCGTCAGGTCGACGGTCTCGCAGCCGAAGCTGCGGGCCTGTGCGAGACGCTCCTCGTTGAGGTCGCCGACGATGACGACGGCGGCGCCGAGGAGTTGGGCCGAATGCGCCGCGGCGAGACCGACCGGGCCCGCTCCGGCGATGTAGACGCTGCTGCCCGGGCCGACGCCGGCGCTGACGCAACCGTGGTAGCCGGTGGGGAAGATGTCGGCGAGCATCGCCAGGTCGAGGAGCTTGTCCAGGGCCTGGTCGCGGTCCGGGAACCGCAGCAGGTTGAAGTCCGCGTACGGCACCATCACGTACTCGGCCTGGCCTCCGACCCAGCCGCCCATGTCGACGTAGCCGTAGGCGGATCCGGGGCGGGCCGGATTGACGTTGAGGCAGATGTGGGTCTTGCGCTCCTTGCAGTTGCGGCAGCGTCCGCACGCGATGTTGAACGGCACGGAGACGACGTCGCCCTCGTCGATGAACTCGACGTCCGGGCCCGTCTCGATCACCTCGCCGGTGATCTCGTGGCCCAGTACGAGGTCCGCGGGTGCGGTGGTGCGGCCGCGCACCATGTGCTGGTCGCTGCCGCAGATGTTGGTCGCGAGGACCTTGAGGATGGCGCCGTGCCGGCACTTGCGTCCGACGTTGCGCGGGTCCACTCCGGGGCCGTCGTGCAGCTCCAGGTCGGGATAGGCGATGGTCTGCACGTCGACGACGCCGGGTTCGATGTAGGCGACCGCCTTGTTTCCACTCATGAACTGTCCCTCCGACCACGCGTATGGGAACTGTTCGTCCCTCTTGTGGCAGTCTGCGTGAGCATGGACGGCTGGACCAGAGCCAGAGCCACAACGTCCCATCACCTGCACCTGTATGGCTTTTGCGTGACGATGTGGCGACCCGTCAGCCTGGCTGCGGCTGGCAGCGGGGGCACCAGACCGTGCTGCGGCCGGCGGTGCGGCCACGGCTCAGTTCCGTACCGCAGCGCGGGCACGTGCCGTGCGGGTCGTCGCGGTGGCCCGTGAGCCAGGATTCGCGGGGCGGTACGCAGCCCGAGCGCACGGACGAGCGGAGGACGGTCCGCATGTTCCCGTGGAGGCGGGCGCGTTCGCCGTCGGTGAGGCCGTTCGCGCGGCGGGACGGGTGCAGGCGGGAGTGCCAGAGGATCTCGTCGGCCAGCAGGTTCCCGATCCCCGCGATCACCGACTGGTCGGTCAGCGCCGACTTGACGCCGCCTCGGCGGCGCCGGAGCAGCGCGTCGAACTCGTCAGGGCCGACGGCCGCGGCGTCCGGGCCCTGGGCGTCCAGGGTACGGGCGAGTTCCTCTTCGTCCGCGAGCCAGAGGCCCTTGAGTTTGCGCTGGTCGCGGTAGCGGAGCTGGCGGTCGCTGCCGACGGTGAAGGCGACGCGGTCGTGGGCGTGCCGCTCGTCCGTGGGGCGGCAGCACAGCAGTTGTCCGGTCATGCCGAAGTGGAGCATCAACGTGGGGCCGCCGGTACGGGCGAGGAGCCACTTGCCGTGACGCCCGGGCTCGGTGAAGGTGCGGCCCTCCAACTCGTGGCGGAGCCCCTGCGCGCTCACTCCGTGGAGCACGCCCGTGTCGTAGACCTCGACGTGGCGGATCCGCCGGTCGCGTGCGCAGGAGTCGAGGAGCCTGCGGAAGCCTTCGACGTCGGGCAGTTCAGGCATGCCGTTCACCACCGGTCCCGGGAGCGCCGGGGACGGATCGACCCCGGATCACGGGCGTCATCGCTGGACGCGGAGTCGGCACGAGTGAGCGCGGTGCTCCGGGCCTCCCCCGGACAACGCCCGGAACACCGCTGCCCGTCGCAGAGAGTGCCGTGTCCGCGGGTGCGGGCGCACGTCATTCGGACCTGGCCGAAAGACGCCCTGAGAAGGCGGGCTTCAGGGCGCGAGGTAGTCCTGGAAGAGCCCGGAAGGGTCCCATCGCTCCCTCACCCGCCTCAATCGTTCCCAGTCGGCGGGCGCGTAGGAGCGCCGGGAACGTGAAACCCCGGCGCCCAGGTCCGCCTCGCCGATGTAGTGGCTTCCGGTGCCGGTCGGGTCGAGTTCGTCCATGCCCTCCCTCAGCCAGCGCGTGTTGATCACGTCGGCCGCCGGGTCCTCCCAGATCGCGAAGCAGGCGAGATACGACTCGCCCAGCGCGGAGAAGGCCATGTCCCGCAATCCGTGCGGGTCGGGGGCGACGGGCTCCACGGGGAGGAGCACCAGGGAGTGCTCGGACGGCGACCGGGCGATCAGCTCGGCGCTGCGCGCCAGTTGGGTCTCGTACGACTCCGTCGACCACAGGGTGTCCACCGCGTACCGCCGCTCGGCGGGCCATGTCGAACCGGCGCCTTCGTACAGGTCCCTGAAGGCCACTGGGCTCGAGGGACTCACCTCCAGGGCGCGTTCGAGGAAGGGGCATGCGTCCAGAGGTACGAGCGCGTCCGCCGCCTGCTCCCGCGTCGCGGCGAAGGCGCTCGCCTGGATCTTGAGCCGGGGCCCGGGACCGGCCGTGCCCACGGCGGGACCGGCGGCCGTGAGCACGAGGCCGGTCTCCACGTTCGGCGGCATCTCCCGCGCCGTGCTCACCGCCCAGCTCCCCACGCGCTCGGTCTCGGCCAGTGGGAACGTGAACTGCGCCGTCATGATCGAGCCCGGGTGCGGAAGCAGCCGCAGCCTGAAGCGGGTGACGACGGCGAAGAATCCGCATCCCGCTCCGCGTGCAGCCCAGAACAGGTCCGGGTTCTCACTCTCGCTGCAGATGACGGTGCGGCCGTCGGCGGTGACGGCCTCGATCTCCTCCACGTACTGACAGGCCGGGCCCAGTTCACGGGAGTTCCAGCCGTGGCCTCCGCTGAGCAGGTAGCCGCCCAGGGCGACGGTCGGGCAGTGGCCGGTGGGGAACGCCAGCCGGTAGCGGGCCAGTTCACCGGCGAGCGTCCGGCCAATGACGCCGGGGCCCACCGTCGCGGTCGACGAGTCCGGGTCGATGTCGCACTGGTCGAGGCCGGAAAGGTCGAGAAGCAGGGCTCCGTCGCGGAGTTGGGAGCCGGACCAGTTGTGCCCGCCGGAGCGCATCGAGACGCGCAGGCCCTGTTCGCGGGCGTAAGCGAGGACTTGGGGAATGTCCCGCTCGGAGGCGGGGCGCACGATCAGCTCGGGGAACCGGTCGGGCTTGAGCCCGTTCCAGACCGCCGACTCACGAGCGCGCTCGTACGCGCTCTCGCCGCGCCTGGTCAGCTCGCCCTCGATGCGTGGGTGGCTGCCTGTGGTCACCGTGTTCCGGTGGCTGCTCATCGGGTCCTCGCCTCGTCGGCGCCGGCAGCGATCAATTCCGCTCCGTACATACCTTGTTGGGGATGACCGCTGCGGCGAGATCCGCCGTGAATCGCGGGGTTGCGCGAGAACTCACTTCAGGTAGCGTAGGCAAATGTAATTTTAGGTGCAACTCGGGCACAACTCTACGAGAGCCTCATCCGCTGAGTGGCCTTGCCCCAGCCGTACGAGGCATGGACCAGCAAGCCGGACCGGCACCCTTGCCGAGGGTTCCGGCTCCCGTCCGGACCTCAGTCCGGGCAGACTCCCCGGGCAGCGTCCCCGGGATTCGGCCCGGCACTCCGGACACGGCGGCGGGCCGCCCCGTGGCCCTTCCGTGACACCGCGGGCCGGCCTGCCGCCGCCATGTGCGCCTCCGGCGCGTGGCGCCCCCGTATCGGCAGGGATCGGCGCCCTCTCAGACCGGCATCGCCCGGACCTCGTACTGAGGAATCCACTTGTCCCTCGTCACGAGGGTCAGTCCCTCGATCTGGGCCTGGGCGATCAGCACCCGGTCGAAGGGATCCCTGTGCAACGTCGGCAGCCGGCCCGCCCGAACTCCGTGACCGGCGGTGATCGGAAGGCCGGTGAACTGGCTGTCGCGTACCCGCTCCGCCAGATCGTCCGGGCCTTGAAGCTTGCCCAGCGACTGCTTGATGGCGATCTCCCAGGGCGTGACGGCACTGACGTAGACAGCGGGCTCGGTATCGATCAGGTCCTTCGTCTCGCCGGACAACTCGGGGGAATCATCCAGCCACCACAGCACTACGTGCGTGTCGAGAAGCAGGCGCATCAACGCATCCCGAAGGAGTCGGCAATGTCGTCGGGCAGCTCTTCGAAATCGTCCGCGATGTGGATGGCCCCGCGGAGTGAGCCACGGCCGGTCCGCTGCACCTTGGGGCGCAGAGGCACCACCTTTGCCACCGGCTCCCCTGCTTTGTTGATCACGACTTCCTCCCCGGTGGCGACCTGCTCCAGGATCCGGGAAAGGTGAGTCTTGGCTTCATGCACGTTGTACTGATGAGCAGCTTCCATGGCTCCGTCACCCAACACGAGTCATGATGTTGACTAAGTGGTGGACTAAGCATACTCCCTCGCCCCTGTGTCGTCACGCCGCCTCCCGCAGGCCCCTGCCATCAGCCCTGCTCATCGCGTCGTTCGTGCCTCCGCGCGCCGTCCGACGGCTCCGCGCGGCTGACCGCGTTGACTGCGGCCAGCGTGGCGCGGAGCCGTTCGGCGGGCGTGGCTCTGCGTACGCGGGCGGGGTCGGCCTCCCATTCGCGGCCGCCGCGAATGGGGCGGAGCCTCAGCCATCCGTCCTGCCGTCCGTGCACCTTGCCGACGCTGCCCCGATCCTCATCGACGACGACCGCGCCTTCGAGCGGCAGCGCGGGGTCCAAGCTCAACCCTCGCCCACCCTTCGGAGAGCGGCGGTCAGCGCGGCGGCCGTCTCGAGATTGCAGCGCCCCAGCTCGATGAGGGGACGCGGGTCCAACGGTCGGCTGCACGAGAGCAGATCAATGCTGAGGGACGGGAGGACGATGCCGAGGTCGGTGAGAGCTTCCTGAAGCTTCACCACCGCCTCGGTGGATGTCGTCATGGCCTCGACGGCGCGGTCGTCGAAGGAGTCCGGATATAGGGAGTGCACTGCGATCACCTTTCCCTGGTTGCCCGTTCATCACGCTTCGCACTCATAGCGTCACCAGTCGCGGCTACGCTGGGTAGGGGATCCGACCCAGCAAGCGATCTGCTCGACCCGGGGGAACCGGCAATGACTCAGCCCAAGGAGCTCGACCCCTACACCTCGCCACGCGCCTTCTACGGAGCGGAACTTCGCCGGCTCCGGGAGAAGGCCGGGTGGTCGCAGGAGCAGTTGGGCGAGCGCGTCTTCTGTTCCGGCACGTATGTGGGGCAGTTCGAGTCGGCCGTGCGCCGCCCGCAGACGGACGTCTCCAAGCAGTTCGACGAAGTCCTCGGCAGCGGTGAGCACATCCAGCGCCTGTGCAGGCTCGCCCGGCAGTCGAAGCACCCCGACTACTTCGCGGACGCGGCGGAGCTGGAGAAGCACGCCATCACGATCAGCGAGTACGCGCCGATGCTCGTGCCCGGGCTGCTGCAGACCGAGTCGTACGCGCGGGCGCTGACTCGGGCGACGCTCCCCTTCGCGCCCGAGGAGGAGATCGAGGAGCACGTACGGGCCCGGCTCGACCGCCAGCGGCTGCTGGGCGACCCAACAACTCCCCAGTTGTGGGCGGTCATTCACGAGGCCGTTCTCCGAGTCCCGATGGGCGGGTCCGCCATCATGTGCGAACAACTTCTGCGCGTAGCGGAGTTGGGGCGGGCGCACCGGATCATGGTCCAGGTGCTCCCTTTCGAGGCGGCGGCGCAGGCCGTACTGAACGGCATGGCATCCGGCATGACGTTCAAGGACGCGCCACCGGTGACGTACACCGAAGGGGCGGGCACGGGGCAACTCATCGACGAACCTTCGCTGGTTGAGCAGAACCAGAAGTCATACGATCTCGTCAGGGCCGCCGCGCTCTCGCCGGTCGCCTCTCTGACCCTGCTCGAATCAGTAGCTGAGGACTACAAGAGACGATGAGCACTGCACGCGATCTGAGCACGGCCGCCTGGCGCAAGTCATCCCACAGCGATGGGCAAGGCGGGAGCTGCCTCGAGGTCGCCGACGGATTCGACGGGGTGATGCCCGTCCGCGACAGCAAGGTCCCGGAAGGGCCCGCGCTGCTCTTCCCAACTGAGAGCTGGAGCTCTTTCGTCGCCGCCGTCAGCGGCGGGGCGCTCCGCTCGCGCTGAGCAAGTCCTCGGAGCGGCCCGTCCGTCGGGGGTTCGCCGGAGCGGGCTCGATCCGTGACGCCGGGGTGAGCCGTGTGCCCGCCCAGGCCAGCAGGAACGCGAGCGGGACGCTGAGGAGCCCCGGGGCGTACAGCGGGAAGACGACCCAGTCCTCGTCCGGGAAGACGGAGTCCGGGCTGCCGGACACGGCCGGTGAGACCGCGAGCAGCGCCAAGGTGACGAGCGTGCCCCCGTACACGCACCAGCGCAGCCCGCGCAGGGTGAAGTCCCGCCAGAGCAGGGCGCATCCGAGCGCGGGGAGGACGACGGTGGCGGCCTCGGTGTAGGTGAGGACGAGCCAGAACTGCGCGTCGGCGGTGCGTCCGAAGACGGCCAGCGCGATGCAGACCACGCCGACGATCACGAGTGCGATCCTCGCCCGCAGCGGACGGTGCGGGTTGACCTGGCCTGCGGGGGCGTGCCGGTGGCGACCCATGTCGTGGACGATCGCGGCGGAGCCCGCGAGGAGGAGCACCGACGCGGACGCGAGGACGGTCAGGAACGCCGCGCAGGCGATGAACGTGAGCAACGTGCCTGGACTGTCGGGGCTGTTGGGGTCGCTCCCGTCGAGTGCGGCGGCGAGCAGCAGCAGGTTGTTGCTGCCGCGCGGCCCCGCGTCCTCGAGTTGCTTCGCTCCGGCCAGCGCCTGCATGCCGTAGCCGATGACCGCGACCGCGACGGAGATCAGGCAGATGGCGGCGACGGCCCAACTGCTCGCGCGGCGTGCGCTTTCGGCCGTTCGGCTCGTGGAGAGGCGCATCACCAGGTGCGGCAGGAACGCCGTGCCGAGCAGCACCGTGACCGCGAGGCTGAGCGTGTCGAGGCGTCCCACGAAGTCGGTGCCGAAGAGCCGCCCGGGGGCGAGGTAGGCCTCGCCGGCTCCGCTGCCCTGTGCGGCCTGCGCGAGCACCTGGCCATAGTCCCAGTCGAAGCGGGCCAGCACCAGCGCGGCCAGCAGGGGTGCGACGAGCAGGAACCCGATGGTCTTGACGATCTGCAGCAGCGTGGAACCTCGCACGCCGCCGATCGCCGCGCAGGAGAGGATGAGGATTCCGACGAGCGCGATACCGGCCATCTCGCCGTGCTCGCCCGGCAGTCCCATCAGCGAGGCGGTGATCTGACCGATGGGGACGAGCTGCGCGACGAGCAGCGGGATGGACACGACGAGCGTCGCGATGCCGGCGGCGCGGCGGGCGGGACCGGCGGGCAGGCGGCGGGAGAGCACGTCGCCGAGGGACCAGCCGGGTCCGGTGGGCAGGCGTTCGGCCAGCCATATCTTCATCAGCACGGGCGAGAGCGCTGTGGCGGCGATGACGAGGATGCCGTCATAGCTGCCGACGGCGACGATCCCGCAGAGGTAGAGGACACCGGCTGCGGAGATGAAGTCGCCGGTGAAGGCGATCCCTTGGCGCAGGGGATTCGTACTGCCCTGCGGCGCGAAGAAGTCGTCCATGCCCTCGTGCAGGTCGGGGCTGGTCAGCATGGAGATGAACAGGCAGCCCGCGAGGAAGACAAGGAAGAGGGAGATCGCTATGGCACGTTCGTCGGCGAGTGAACTCACGTGGTCGCCCTCGCTGCGCCGCGCGCCCCGTGGGTCCGGCCGCCGAAGGCACGGGAGGAGTCGAAGGCGTTGAACCCGCCGCCGTCCTCGTCCGAGGTCTCGGCGGTGCCCGGCGTCCAGGAGCGACGGGGTTGCTCGGCCTGGACGGCCGGTTCGCGCTTGGCGACCCGCTGAGCGAGCGGTTCGACGTGCCGCCGGGCATGGCGGTCGTGACGGAACACCGCGACAGCGATGAGCAACACCTGTGCGGCCGCGGCCAGTTCACCCACGCGGAGGCCGCCGAAGACCTGAAGCGGCAGCAGTCCGGGGATGAGGCAGGAGACGAGCGCGTACAGCAGAAAGACGCCGAGGACGAGGCCGAGGCCCCTGTGGAGCTGGGTGCGGCGTGCGGCGGTCAGGGCCTCGCTGGAGGAGCCCGTCCGGTAGGCCGGCCGCATGGAATCCCGTCGGAGAAACCCCGAACTCCCCTGAACCATAGGGTCGTTGCGGCGACTCTGCGGCGCCCGGCGGTGGGTGTGTGAAGGCATGCCGGGGCGACGGGCGAAAGTCAAAAGGTTCTCCAGCGGGTCATTGGGGCAGCCTGATGCACCGAGACACGGGAAGGCTGCGAACAGCCGGTTGTTTACCGGGGGTTACGGCAGTTTAGGGCCGCTAATGGTGATCACTGAAGGGCCGCGTGTGAAGGGAGTCGGTGAAGGTAACGTGCCGGGGCGCTCACACAGGCGGGCCCTGCTGCACGGGCAAGTCGGCAGCCCCCGGCGGGACTTGCGGCCTCGCCTTCCGTCGCGCCGAGAACGCCCGACCGGACGGCCACGCGGGCCTCCGGGCCGACGCGCCTCCCCGTCCGGCCCACTGCTGATGCCCGGTCAGCGAAGCGAGCCGAACGGGCCGCCGACGCTCACAGACGCACTTGCTGCCCCTTGCCCAGCGCCACGATGCCGTCGGCCGACACCGTGCAGTACTCGGCGTCGTGTTCGCCGTTGACGCCGACGGTCCCTCCCTCGGGAACCACGACGTTCTTGTCGAGGATCGCCTGGCGCACCACCGCGTTGCGGCCCACCCGCACGCCCGGAAGCAGCACGGCGCCCTGCACGACGGCTCCCTCCTCGACGACGACCCCGGGCGCCAGGACCGAACCGGTCACCTGACCAGCGATTATCGAACCCGTGCTCACCATCGACTCGCTCGCGATACCGCCCTGGACGAACTTCGCCGGGGGCAGCTGCGCCTGGTTCGTGAAGATGGGCCAGGACCGGTTGTAGAGATTGAAGACGGGCTCGGGCGAGATCAGATCCATGTGCGCGTCGTAGTACGCGTCGAGGGTCCCGACGTCGCGCCAGTAGCCGTGGTCGCGTTCGCTCTCGCCCGGGACCTCGTTGTCGTCGAAGTCGTAGACCTGCGCCTGGCCCCGGTCGGTGAGCAGCGGCAGGATGCTGCCGCCCATGTCGTGGACGGAGTCCTCGTTCTCCGCGTCCCTCCGCAGGGCGTCGAGGAGGACGTCGGTGGAGAAGATGTAGTTGCCCATCGAGGCGAACACGTGGTCCGGGTCCCCGGCCAGTACGGGCGGGTCCTCGGGCTTCTCCAGGAACTCCTTGACGCGCTCGCTCCCCTGATCCGTGTTGATCACCCCGAACGAACTCGCCTGGTCCCGGGGCACCTTGATGCCCGCGACCGTCACACCCGCACCGCCCGCGATGTGCTGGCGGAGCATCTGCCGCGGGTCCATGCGGTAGACGTGGTCGGCACCGAAGACGACGACGTAGTCGGGCTGTTCGTCGTGGATGAGGTTGAGCGACTGGTAGATCGCGTCGGCGCTGCCCATGAACCAGCGCGGGCCGAGCCGCTGCTGCGCGGGGACGGGCGTCACGTAGTCGCCCTGCAGGCCCGTGAGCCGCCACGTGGTCGAGATGTGCCGGTCGAGCGAGTGCGACTTGTACTGGGTGAGGACGGCGATGCGGGTGATCCCGCCGTTGACGAGGTTGGACAGTACGAAGTCCACGAGCCGGTAGACGCCGCCGAAGGGGACCGCGGGCTTGGCGCGGTCCGCCGTGAGCGGCATCAGTCGCTTACCCTCGCCGCCTGCCAGCACGATGCCCAGTACGCGCGGTCCTGCTGCCATCCCGAAACCTCCGCCGCCTGATCTTCCCGGCCGCGCACGCGCCCGGCCGCCGGTCAACCTCGTCCCACCCCGCGCCCGGTGCTCGCCTCGCTCACCGCACGCCACACGCTCCCGGCATCGCACCCCGCCCGGTGGACTCCCCGGGGCGGTCGGTCCGTGTCCCGTAAACCCCTTGTACGCACGATTGCGGAGCGGCAAACGTCGATCAAGGGGAAGGGCGGGGTGAAGGGGGCTCGCGGGCCGGAAGGTGCGCACGCCAGACTGCACGGAGAAGCGGCACACGGCAGGTGGGGCGGGAGGCGGAAGGGGAGGACGATGAGCGGGAACGGAGTTGCGGGGTCCTGGTCGGGCCGGGCAGCGGCGCCCGGAACGGCCGGTACGGCCGGAGCCGCCGGCCCGGCGGGCGGCGACCGCGGGCGGGTCCTGGTCGTCGACGACGACGCGGCGATCCGGCGCTCGCTGAGCCGCGGACTGCGGCTGAACGGGTTCGCCGTCGAACTGGCCGAGGGCGGGCGCCGCGCGCTGTCCCTCATGCGGGAGCGGCCCGCCGACGTCGTCGTGCTCGACATCTCGATGCCGGACGTGAATGGGATCCAGGTGTGCCAGGCGCTGCGCGACGGCGGAGACGACGTGCCCGTGCTGATGCTCTCCGCGCTCGATGAGACCGCCGACCGCATCGCGGGGCTCCAGGCCGGCGGCGACGACTATCTGGTCAAGCCGTTCGCGCTCCAGGAGCTGGTGCTGCGCCTGGACGCGCTGCTGCGCAGGCGGGCGCCCGCGCCGGGTACGGCAGGCGGCACGGGGGGCGCGGCGGGTGGCGGGATGGCCGCTGCCGGTCCAGGACCCGGCCTCGGCGGATCCGTGGACGCCTCCGGGCCGGGTGCGATACCCGGAGCCGCCGAGGCCGTGCGCGTCGGCGGCCTCGTACTGAACCCGGCGACCCGCGAGGCGCACCGCGAGGGCGAGCCGCTGCCGCTGACCCGCCGGGAGTTCGAACTCCTCCTCGTACTCGCCCGCAACGCCGGCATTGTCCTGACCAGGGACCAGCTGCTGGAGCGCGTCTGGGGCTACGACTTCGAGGTGCGGACGGACGCCGTCGACACGTTCATCAGCTATCTGCGCCGCAAGACCGAGAGCGGCGGACGGCCGCGGCTGCTGCAGACCGTGCGGGGCGTCGGCTTCGTACTGCGCGAGGAGAAGCAAGGGGCAGGCCCATGAAGATGAAGCTCTCCACACGCATCGCGCTGGCGGTCGGCCTCACCGTGCCCCTGCTCGTCCTCGCTTCCGGCTGGCTGCTGTTCGCGCTGGTCTCGCGCGACCTGCACGCCGAACAGGACGCGCATCTGCGGGAGCGCGCCGCCGTGGTGAAGAAGGACGCACGGCGGCTGCTGCGCGTGGCCTCTTCGGACAAGCCGCGTGCCGAGCAGATCCGTGAGCGGCGGCTCTACGCGGCGGCCCTCGACGTGGGCATCCGCGTCGTCGGTCCCGACGGCACCTTCTCCGGAGGGCCGCAGCCCGATGCCCGTACACGGCTGCCCAAGGCCGCACCGCGCCCCGTCACCGTCCAGGAGCGGGGCAAGGGCACACCGGAGGGCATGCCGCGCAAGCGCAGGGTGGACAGCTGGCGTGTGCTCTCGGTGCCGGTGCAGGGCAAGCGGGCCGGGGTCGACGGCACGCTGTGGCTCTTCTCCCCCGACACCACCGGGAGGGCCCAACTCGCTTTCGTACGACGGCGGGTGCTGGGTGTCGCGATCGTCGCCGCGCCCGTCTCCGCGCTGCTGGCGTGGGCCGCGGCCTCGCGTGCTAGCCGTCCGCTGCGCAGGCTGCAGCGGCGCACCAGCGGCCTGGATCCGCGCGCGGACACGTCGCGGCTGGAACACACCCCGACGGGGATCACCGAGGTCGACGATCTCGCGGAGACGCTGCGCACAGTGCTCGCGCGCTACGACGAGCAGGCCGGACGCACGAAGCAGGCGCTGGCCACCGCCCGGTCCTTCTCGTCGTCGGCCGCGCACGAACTGCGCACCCCGCTGATGAGCATGCAGACCAATCTGGAGATCCTCTCCACCCATCCGGAGCTGGCGGGCGAGGACCGCGACGAAGTGCTGGAGGACCTGCGGCGTGAGCACTCCCGGCTGCTGGGCCTGCTGGTGATGCTGCGGGAGCTGGGGCAGGGCGACCTCGTCGAGGCGGACGCGTTCGGACCGCTGGACCTGGGTGAGGTGGTCGAGGCGGCGGTGGCGGACGCCGGGCGGCGAGACCGTGCGGCGGCGGTGAGCCTTGCCGCCGCCGAGCCCGGACTGACCGTCCACGGCTGGGAGCCCGGCCTGCGCTCACTGCTCGACAACCTCATCGGCAACGCGCTGACGCACGGGCGCCGGAACCTGTACGGCGGAGCGGCGGGCGCCGTCGAGGTCGCGGTGCGCCCGTACGCGTCACCAGCGGGACCTGTCGCGATCCTCACCGTCGACGACGAAGGCCCGGGCATCCCGCAGGAGCAGCGCGCGGCGGTCTTCCAGCGCTTCCGGCGCGGCGCGGAGAGCAGCGGTTCGGGACTCGGGCTCACGCTCGTCGCGCAGCAGGCGGCGCTGCACCGGGCGACGGTCGAGATACGGGAGCGGCCCGACGGCCGACAGGGCACGCGCGTCGAGGTGCGCATCCCGCTGGCGCCCCGCGAGGCGAGCGCAGCGGACCCGCGGCTTCCCGCGCAGCGCGACTGGCTGATCGGGACCGCTTCCGGCTCACAGGGAATTCACAAAGAGGGCCTCTAACGTCCGGGACCGCGCGGGCGATCCCCACTCGTGCCGTCCCGACAAGGAGGAGAGACCGTCATGAGGAAAACGAAGGGAACCGTCGTCGCCCTGTCCACCGTCGCAGCGCTGCTCGCGACGGGCGGTGCCGCAGCGGCGGTCGCCGGCAGCGACGCGAGTCCGGTGTCCGCCGACACGTCGCAGACGCAGGCCGAAACGGCCAAGGACCGGCACGACAAGGCCAAGAAGCGCCTCGGCAAGGCCAAGAAGAGGCTCGCGAAGCACGCGCCCAAGGCCGACGGCTCCAAGGCGCTGTGCAAACACGCCCCGAAGATCGACAAGCGCATCGACCGCGTCCAGAACCGGCTCGACGGCGGTCTGCGCACGCGCGGATCCATCGACCGCCTGGAGAAGCGCATCGAGAACGCGAAGAAGGCCGGCCACGGGGTCATCGCCGACTTCCTGAACGACCGCCTCGACGACCGCCGCGAACTCAAGGTCAGGCTGAAGGACCGCGAGGAGGGCCTGAAGAAGGTCCGCGCCTGGTGCGCCACGCAGGACGACGGCAAGAGCGAGAAGAACAGCAGCGGCGAGAGCAGCGACAGCTGACGCCCTGAGGCCCTGTCGTTCGGTCCACCGAAGGGGGTCGCGCCCGTCCACGCCGCGGGGGGCGGACGGGCGTGATCCCCGGTTCCGGTCACGTCCCCCGCCCCACGGGCTGGGGGACGCGGGCCGCCGAGGTGCCCAGCCCCCTCGGGGTGTGTTGCCGGTCGGGGGCGTGGCGGAGGTCCTCCTCGCGGTAGCGGCGGCAGCCCTCGTGCCAGGCCTTGATGCCCGACAGCCAGTTCTCCAGGTCCTCCACGTACGAGCAGAGGGTGCGGCGCGCTTCCTCGTCCAGTCCGAAGTCGTCGCACAGGACGGGGAGTTCGTGGGCCGCCACGTGCTGGAACTGACGCATCCGCGAGGTCATCAGGTCGTCCACGATGCCGAGTGCCGCCGGGTAGTCGCAGTCGAAGAAGTTCTGCACGACGAGGATGCCGTTGTGGATCTCGCCCTCGTACTCGATCTCCTTCTGGTACGAGAAGACGTCGTTGAGCAGGGCCGCGTAGTCGCACGCGGCGTTCTCCAGTGAGCGCAGGGGCCCGCTGCGGTGGATCTCCGGCGGGATGCTCCCGCCGTGCGCCAGTCGGCACAGGCTCATCGTCAGGTCCGAGCCGAAGGTCAGGCGCCGCATCTCGATGTAGTCGACGGGGTCGGGGATGCGGTTCTGCGCCTGGTTGGCCAGTTCCCACAGCCAGCTGCCCGTCATGTCCTCGATGGCCCGGCGCAGGGCGGGGCGCGCGTCCGGGGCCATCGGTCCCGCGGTGCGGGCCCACAGGTCGGCGAGCCCGCGTTCCAGCGCGGTGGCCGGCGGCGGGGTCGCGCACGGGTCGTCGAGGGGCATGAACGCGGGGAGCCGGTCGGTGGCGGCCTTGGCGCCGGCCAGGTCGCGCCCGCGCCCGTAGACCACCGGGTAGTAGTCGTCGCCGTACGTTCCCCACGCCAACCAGGAGGAACTCAGGTCGAGTTCGTCCGGTGAAGCGTCCGGATGGATGCCCGCGGCGCACAGCGGCAGGTCGTTGTCGATCAGCCGGCGCTCGTCCCACACCTGGGAGAGGGGCACGCCCGGCTGCGGCTGGAGGATGCCCGTGCGGTGCGCCCAATCCACGACGTTGCGCCGGGCCGGCTCGAGATGCGGGCTGAGCCGGGCCGTGAACGGCATGCAGAAATCGGGCAGTTGAGAGGCACGCACCTGGCGGTACGGGACGTGGGTGAAGCTGCGGACACGCGCCGACTCGGCCCGCGGCGTGGTGCGCACGCCGCTCGCCGCACCGGGCCGGGCCGCGGACGAGCCCAGCCCCCTCGGCCGCAGCCACGGCTCGGGCAGCGGCCGGGACAGTCCGGGCAGCAGCCCGCCTGCGGCCGCCCCGCCGCTCGCTCCCGCACCGCCCTCGTTCATGTAGCGGCTGGAGCGCATGTGCCACTCGTGGCCGCCCGACTGCCAGTCCTGAAGTCCCTTGACGTACGCGAGCACACCCGCGCACTCCCGCGGATCGAGTCCCGACTCCGCGAAGAGCGGGGCGAGTTCGGTCAGCGCCGTGTTCTCGAACTGCTGCAGACGCGAGGTCAGCAGGTCGTTGACGGCGTCGGCCGCCTCCTGCGTGGCGCACTCCAGGAAGCGCTCCAGCACGAGTACGCCGTTGCTGTTCTCCCCCTCGTCCTCGACCTCCCGCTGGTACGAGAAGAGGTCGTTGCGCAGATGGACGGCGTCGGAGAAGGCGTCCCGCAGCACACGCATCGGCCGTGACGCGGCGATCCGTCCTGGCACCTCGGCGCCCGTCACGTACTCGACGAGCCCGGCGGACCAGGGCGCGCCGCCCACCTTGCGCCGCATCTCGACGTACTCGACGGGGTTGGGGACGCGGTGCGCGCCGATGTTGGACAGCTCCCAGAGGGACTCATACAGCAGATTCTGGGTGCTCTCCGCGAACCGGGCGCGCCAGCCGTCCGGCATGCGCGGGACCGTTCGGGCCCACAGGTCCGCCAGACCGGCCTCGACGGGGTTCGCTGGTTCGGGCATATCCGCGGACAGGGCCATCGGCATGAACTCGGCGAGCCTGTCGAGGTGTTGCTTCCCGCCCTCACGGTCGGGGGTGCGCTTGAACCTCTCCAGGAAGTGGTCGTCGAAGAAGAAGACCCACACGTACCAGTCGGTGACGAGTGAGAGGTCGGCGGACGTGGCGTCGGGATGCGTGCAGGCGCACAGCAGCGCGTAGTCGTGGGCTTCGAGATCGTCCTGGTCCCAGATGCCGGAGCCCTCCAGCATGCCCATTTCGCGTGCCCATGCGGTGGAGTGCGCCCGTGCCTGTTCCAGATGCGGGTTGAGCCGCGCCGGATACGGCATGTAGAAGTCCGGCAGTTGGAAGGGGTTGCCCGCTGTCACCGATGTGCCCCGGCCTTTCTCTCGTCGCCACCCGTCTCACGCCGTCTGTCGCGTCGTCGTACGAGGCTGCTCCGCAAGGTCTGCCGGGGGCGGCGTCGAGCCCTCTGCGACGCGGCCGACACACGCCGGTGTGTCCGCCTCCCGCCCCCGGTCGGGCTCAGCACTACCCGACGCCCGGGCGCCGTATCCATCGCAGAAAACAGTCATATAAGCCCACGCACAACCACCGGAGCGCCACTGGGACGGCCGTCCCAGCCAAGGCCCAACACCCGTGAATCCTTTCGGAATTCACATCCGTACCACTCAACCCGTGCGCCCCACGGCGCGTCTATACACGCGATGTATACCCCCTGCGTATAGCTGGGCGGCGATCGGACCCCGCACGGGACCGCGGAAGGGATGGGCATGTACGGCAAGGCATTCGCGCCCGAGTACCAGGGCACTCTCGGGTCACTGTCAGTCAACTCCTCGCTGGCCGACGTACTCGTCCGTGCGACCGAGCAGTTGCGCACCGCCGAGCGGGAGGGCACCCGGCAGGAGGCGGCACGCTGCTCCCTCGCCGTCGCAGAGGCGCACCGGCGGCTCGGCAACACCGGTGAGGCGGACCGGGCTTGGAAGGCGAGCTACCGGACGGCCCGCAGCGCCGGCGACGCGGGCGCGATGGCCTGGGCGGCATGGAGCGGAGGCACGCTCGCCCGCCAGCGCGGCGCGATGCCGCTCGCCCGAAGACTGCTCGCCCTCTCCGCCGAACTGGGCGAGCGCGACGGCGACATACTCGCCCGCGGCTACGCGCTCGCCGGGCTGGCGGAGACCGGCCGCATCCAGGGCGACTACGAGGCCGTCGACGAGCTGCACGAGCAACTGCTCGCCGAGGCGCGCGAACGCGGCGAGGCCCGCCACATGGTGTGGGCGCTGGAAGGCATCGCCCAGATGCGGCGCAACACCGGCGCCTACGACTCGGCGCTCGCGATGTTCGAGGAGGCCGCGGCCATCGCCGAGGACGCGGACGACCGCCGGGGCCGTGCCTGGGCGCTCCGCGGGGTCGCCGACCTCGTCTCCGTGCGCGACGGCGACACGGAGCGCGCTCTCGCGCTGCTCTCCGAGGCGGCCGAGCTGTGCCGCGCCATGGACCTGGCCGGCGCGCTCGCCTACAACCACAAGATGCGGGGCAACGTCCTCTACCGGGCGGGCCGTTACTACGAGGCCCGCAGCATGTACGAACAGGCGCGGTCGGAGTTCCTCGTCATCGGCGAGCGGCGTGGAGAGGCACTGGCACGCCTCGGGCTGGTCAAGTCGCACTCCCGCCTCGGCCGTGAGCCCGCCCGTACCGCCGCCGACCTCGACGAGTTGCGGCGCGCCCTGGAGTCGATCGGGCTGCACCACGCACGCCGTCTCACGGACGACGCCCGTACGGAGCTGGGCCTCGCGCCCGCTCGGGACACGCCGGATACGAATGGAAAGCGGGCGACGGACGGGAAGCGCGGCGCGGAGGAGGACGGCGAGAAGGCGGCGGCCGCCTGAGACGTCCGCGGATCCATCCGCGGACGGGCGGGTCGGACGGGAACGGGGTTCGGACAGAAGTGACAGGCACGGAACGGGAGTTCGGGGGAACCCGTATGCCATGACCCTGACACGAGTGCGACGAACCCCCGTCCCCCGGAAGAGACGCACCCGGCCCGTCCCCGTCCGCCCCTTCCACAGTCCGGCCAACTCCGCGAGAACCGACACCGCAGATCTTTTGCGCCGTCAACAGGCGTCCTCACAGGGCGAATTGGTGAGCCCGAGCAGCACTATTACAGTGAAGCCGATGCTCAACCCCTCCCCTTTCACCGCTCCCGTCCGCTGTCCCTCACGCCCTCCCAGGGAGGTCCCGTGAGACAGGAACTGCAATCGCGAACAGCGGCCCGGACTCCCCTCCCCCCGGCCGAACCCGCCGCGCCGCACCGCCAGGAAAGCGGCGAAGCACGGCACGGCCCGGCGCCCGGCAGGCCGCCCGAAGCGGCAGCACCGAAGCAGCCCAAGGAAAAGCAGCGCGACCCGTACTTCGACAACGCCAAGTACCTGGCGATCGTGCTGGTCGCGCTCGGTCATTCCTGGGAGCCGCTGCGGGACGGTTCACGCGCCGCGGGCGCCCTCTACGTCTTCGTCTACACCTTCCACATGCCGGCCTTCATGGTGATCTCCGGCTACTTCTCACGCAGCTTCCAGGGCAAACCGCACCAGCTCAAGCGGCTGTTGACGGGCGTGGCCGTGCCGTACGTCCTCTTCGAGGTCGCCTACACCCTCTTCAAGCGCTGGGCCGACGACGACCCGACGTACCCGATCAGCCTGCTCGACCCCTGGTATCTGACCTGGTTCCTGGGCGCGTTGTTCATCTGGCGCCTGACCACACCGCTGTGGAAGACGGTGCGCTGGCCCGTCGCGCTCGCCCTCGCGGTGGCCGTGCTGGCGTCCATCTCGCCGGACATCGGCGACGACATGGATCTCCAACGCGTTCTGCAGTTCCTGCCGTTCTTCGTCATCGGGCTCTTCCTCAAGCCCGAGCACTTCGACCTGGTGCGCGGCGGCAGGGCACGGCTGCTGTCGCTGCCGGTGGTGGCGCTCGCCCTGGTCGTGGCGTACTGGGCGGTGGAGCGGATGAACGCCGCGTGGTTCTACCACTACAACAGCGCCCAGGAGATGGGCGCCCCGTGGTGGGTCGGCGTCATCATGACCTTCGCGCTCTTCGGCTGCTCCATGGTGCTCACCGCGTGCTTCCTGGCCTGGGTCCCCGGCCGCCACATGTGGTTCACGGCTCTGGGCGCCGGCACGCTCTACGGCTATCTGCTGCACGGCTTCGTCGCAAAGGGTTCTCGCTTCGGGGACTGGTACGAAGTCGACTGGGTGCACACGCCGTTGGGCGCGATCGGGGTTACCTGCATCGCGGCCGCGCTGATCACCGTGCTGTGCACACCGCCGGTCCAGCGGGTCTTCCGCTTCGCGATGGAGCCGAAGCTGGGGTGGGCCTTCAAGGAGGACGCTTCCGCGGCGGCCCGCATGCGCCTGAGGAGCTGACGCGGCAGCAGACGAACACCCCCGTCGAGGCCCGTACGCGCAGACCGCGCTACGGGCCTCATCCGTCCTACCGGCCCCCCGGGCTGTGTGCCGGTTGCCCGGTGCCGCGGTTCGCGCCTGTTCGCGCCTGTTCGCGCCTGGTGCGGGACGGCCGGGGGCGGTCGGCCGGCCGATCCGCCGGTCCGGAGCACGGGCAGGGGCCAGGGCAGGGGCCAGAGCAGGGGCCGGCCTCGGCCATCCGGGTCATCCGGGGCGACGCAGCCGGTCACGGCCAACTGCCGCACATCCGTTCCCTGTTGGCGCCGCGACCGCTAGCTTTCGGTACGACACGTCCGTAACCCGGACATGGCGCACACCGGGCCGGACGCCTCGGGCCCGGGTGTGCCGCCTGCCGCCGTACGCACCGGAAGGACCCCGACAGTGCACGTACCGCCTCGAACAGCCGGTTTGCCCGCGAGACCCGTCACCGAGCCGGGCCGACGGCTCGGACGCCGCTCGCTCGCCGCGCTGGCTGCCACCGCGCTCGCCACACCGCTGCTGCTGACCGCCGCCGCCTCACCCGCGGCGGCGGGCCCGTCCGCGGCGGCCAAGGCGTCCGCCTCGGCGGCCGAGAAGGCCTCCGCGGCCAAGGAGGGCGACCGGCTGGCGAAGAAGCTCGTCCGACGGACGGGCGGCAAGGGCGCCATGAAGCACCTCAAGGCCCTCCAGGCCATCGCACGTCACAGCGACGGGAACCGCGCCGCCGGTTCGCGGGGGCACGAACTGTCCGCGAAGTACGCCGGCACGCTGCTCAAGGCCGCGGGCTACGAAGTCACGTACCAGAACTTCGACTTCGTCTACCGCGAGACGCTTGCCGAGAAGATGACGGTCACCTCGCCCGACGAGCGGGACGTGCCGGTCAAGCTGATGACGTACACCAAGAGCACCCCCGAGGGCGGCACGAAGGCCGCCCTCGCCCCCGTTCCCGAGGACGCGGACGCGACGTCGGGCTGCACGGCGGCCGACTACGCGGCCGGCGACTTCGACGGCAAGATCGCACTGGTCCAGCGCGGCGGCTGCACCTTCGCCGAGAAGCAGAAGGCGGCAGCCGATGCGGGCGCGGTCGCGGCGGTCATCTACAACAACACCGAGGGCGAACTGAACGGCACCCTGGGGGACCCGGAAAGCGGCGTCATCCCGACCGGCGGCATCAGCCAGAAGGACGGCCAGGCGCTCGCCGCCGAGGCCGGCTCGGGCGAGGTCACGGTGAACGTGGAGCTGCGGGAGTTCCAGGAGACGCGCAGCACGCCCAACGTCATCGCGGAGACGCCGGGCGGCGACGAGAACAATGTGGCGATGTTCGGCGCGCACCTCGACTCGGTGAGCGAGGGCCCCGGCATCAACGACAACGCCTCCGGCTCGGCCGGAATCCTCGAGACCGCGCTCCAGTTCGCCCGCGCAGGCGGCACCAAGAGCGGCGGTCACGGCGACAAGGGCAACAAGGTGCGCTTCGCCCTGTGGACGGCGGAGGAGGTCGGCCTCCAGGGCGCCGACCACTACGTCTCCGAACTCTCCGACGCCGAACGCGACAAGATCGCGCTCTACCTCAACTTCGACATGATCGCCTCTCCGAACTACGGGCTCTTCGTCCATGACGGTGACGACTCCGACGGCGAGGGCTCCGGTCCCGGCCCCGAGGGCTCGGGCCAACTGGAAAAGGACATCGTCGACTTCATCGAGTCGCAGGGCGAGGAGACGCGGGGCGCCGACTTCGACGGCCGCTCCGACTACGGCCCCTTCATCGAGGCGGGCATCCCGGGCGGCGGCTCGAAGACGGGCGCGGAGGGCATCAAGACCGCGGAGGAGCAGAAGCTGTGGGGCGGCGAGGCGGATGCCGCGTACGACGGCTGCTACCACCAGGAGTGCGACGACCTCGACAACATCAGCAAGAAGGCCTTCGACCTGAACGTCAAGGTGATCGCCAACGCCGTCGGGCACTACTCACGGGACGTCAGCGACCTTCCCTGACGCAAGCGCGCCGGCGCGCCGGAGCCCATTACCGGCGCGCCCGTGCACTCCCCGGCGTCCGCCGTCCGGTGCCCGCCCGTGCGATACCTCGTCACCCCTCGCACGGCGCGGGCACCGGGCGCGTGCGCCCCGTCCTGCCCCGGCGCCGCCGTCCGTCCCGGGCACCCTTCCCCCGTCGCATCACCCCCGTGTCCACGCCCATCTCCGCGCAGCCCACAGCCCCGCCACGTGCACCTGTAAGAACCACAGGAAGCTGCGCCCGGAGCCGCTGGCCCGGTAGGCTTTCCGTGTGATCTTCAAGCGAATCGGAAACGGGCGGCCGTACCCCGACCACGGCCGGGAAAGCACCCGCCAGTGGGCGGATGTGGCCCCACGCCCGGTGCGCCTCGACCAGCTCGTCACGACGAAGGGTCAACTCGACCTCGAGACCCTGCTGGCGGAGGATTCGACGTTCTACGGGGATCTCTTCGCGCACGTCGTGAAGTGGAGCGGCGACCTCTATCTGGAGGACGGGCTGCACCGCGCCGTGCGAGCGGCCCTTCAGCAGCGACAAGTTCTGCACGCGCGCGTGTTGGAACTTGACTGAACCGGCGTCAGCGTCACTAGCCCTTTCAGGGTCACCACGTCACAACCATTGATCATCTAGTAGGCATCGCCTGCATCCCGCACTACTCTGCGCCCATGAGCATGCTGACTCCCCCCGGCATGGGCGGAAAGTACCGCATCACGGGAAATCGCTACCCCCGCATGCGCCGCCCCCGAAACCGTCGCAGGATCGTGCTCGCCTCACTCGCCTCGGTCTGTGCCCTCTCCCTCGGCGGGTGGGGAACGCTTCAACTCATCGACATCTTCTCGGGCGGCACCTCCGCCAGCGCCGCCGGCAGCAGCGGAAAGGGCAACGGAGGCGCGGACTGCGCCACCGACGCGAAGGCCGACAAGCCGAGCCCGAAGCGTGACGGCAAGAAGATCGACCTTCCCCAACCCGACTCGATCAAGGTCAACGTCCTCAACGCCACGGACCGCAGCGGCCTCGCCAAGTCCATCGCCGACAAGCTCAAGAAGCGCGGCTTCAAGATCGGCGAGGTGACGAACGCGCCCAAGGAGTTCGACAAGAAGGTCGAGAACACCGGCATCCTGATGGGAGCCCCCGGCGACGACGGCGACGCCCGCCTGAAGGTGCTGGGCACTCAGTTCAAGGACGTCGAGAACCAGTTCGACGACCGCAAGGGCGAAGACGTCGACTTCATCATCGGCAAGGCGTACGAGAAGCTCACCAAGGAGAAGGAAGCCGACGCCGCGCTGACGGCTCTGAGCGACCCGAAGCCGTCTCCTTCCCGCGACCGCTGCGAGGACTGACGGAGCGTCGACCGCGTCGGCGGCCCGTCGGCGAGAACGCGGTGACGGATCCGGGCGGCCCGGTCCGGCGGGAAGAGCCGGCCGGGGCAGGAGTCGCCCGGAGACGCGGGCGCACGCGACCGCCGGAGGCGGTCAGCCCACGGTGCCGTACATCCGGTCGCCCGCGTCACCGAGCCCGGGAACGATGTAGCCGTTCTCGTTGAGGCGTTCGTCGATCGAGGCCGTCACGACGGTGACGGGAGTCCCCTCGAGCTCGCGCTCCATCATTCGTACGCCCTCTGGCGCGGCCAGCAGGCAGATCGCCGTCACGTCGTCGGCGCCGCGCCGGATCAGCTCGTCTATCGCGGCGACGAGCGTCCCGCCGGTCGCCAGCATCGGGTCGAGCACGTACACCTGACGCCCCGAGAGGTCGTCCGGCATCCGGTTGGCGTAGGTGGACGCCTGGAGTGTCTCCTCGTCGCGGATCATGCCGAGGAAGCCGACCTCGGCCGTCGGGAGCAGCCGCACCATGCCGTCGAGCATGCCCAGCCCGGCGCGCAGGATCGGCACGACGAGAGGGCGCGGGTGCGACAAACGCACACCCGTGGTGGCGGTGACGGGAGTGGTGATGTTGACCGTCTCGGTGCGCACATCCCTCGTCGCCTCGTAGGCGAGCAGCGTCACCAACTCGTCGGCGAGACGCCGGAACGTCGGTGAGTCGGTGCGCTCGTCGCGCAGCGTGGACAGCTTGTGTGCCACCAGCGGGTGGTCGACGGCGTGGATCCGCATGGTCCCGACACTAGCGGAGGCATGAGTACGGCTCGTACTGGCGTACCCCTGCGCGACGGGGGAAGGTGGTCAAGTAGCCGGAGGTGTACAGATGTCCGACTCGCAGAACGGTAGTGACGCCAGGAACTCACGCCCGGCCGGTGATCCCGGCCACGCGCGCGACCGGAAGGTGAGCGCGGCACGCAACGCCGCCAAGTCGCGCGGCAGCGGCACGGCGGGCGGTGCCCCCGCCACGGAGGCGCGCACGGAGCGCCTGCGCCGCCGGGCCCGCTTCCTGCGCGAGCGCAGCGAGGCGAAAGAGCTGCGCGACCGGGTGCAGCCTCGCCGTACGCGCACCGCGCGCATGCGCCAGGCGATGCGGATGCGCACGTTCCGTTGGTAAAGCGATGATGTGCAGAGCGTGAAAACCCCACAGGACAGACACAGCCAAATCACAACACCTGGTCAAGAATCGGTCACACTGCGTTCTCATCACACGGTCCGCACAAGAGATCTGCGCAAACACCCGCACGACGCACTGTCGAAGACCCTTCGCACGGCCGCGGTTTCTGCCACGATGCCGATTGGGGCGGGGCGATGTCCTCGTCAGCAGCCATCGGGCACCTCAGAAACCAGTGGGAGAGTCACGGTGTATTTCGCCGCACTGCTCGCGCGCACCGAAGACGGGTGGGAAGCGAGCGACACGGAGCTCGACGATGTGGAGACCCTGGCCGACCTGGCCGACCTGGCCCGGGAGGCCGCGACCGACGACGAGCCTGTGCTGGCCTGCATCGAGCAGGAGGGCGAGTGGTTCGGCGTCGTAAGAGTTGAGGGCGAGGACGACCCGCGCGTCTTCGTCTCGAACGCGGCCGCTGCCATGCGCAGCTCGTACGGCGAGATCCTCCTCTCGGATGAGCTCCTCGGCCGCGAGCCGGAGAATCCCGACGCGCTGGACCAGCTCGTGGACCTGGACGGCACCGAGGACGGTGAGCCGGAGTCCAAGGACACAGCCGACGGCGACGAGACCGGCCCGGAGGGGGCCGAGGGCGCGCCCATCGGTCCTCTGGGCGACTCGGGCCTTCTCGCGGACCTCGGAATGGAGGACAAGACGCTGCTCACCCTCGCTCCCGAGGACGCACTGAGCGAGATCGCGGACGCGCTGGGCTGCACCGACGTCCTGGAGGCAGTGCGGTAGCCCGCGCCGTCGCGGAGCGGTAGGAAACTGGCTTCATGACCGACTCTCCCGTGCCCGATCCCGTCCGCGACCGCTGGAGGGAGCCGATGCGCCGCGCCCTCCGCGAGGCCGGACGGGCACGGGAGGGCGGCGACGTACCGGTGGGGGCGGTAGTTCTCGGCCCCGGCGGCGAAGTGATCGGAAGCGGCCACAACGCCCGAGAGGCGTGGGGCGACCCCACCGCACACGCGGAGATCATCGCGATCCGGGCGGCTGCGGCCACCCTGCACGGAGAGTGGCGGCTGGAAGGCTGCACCCTGGTGGTCACGCTGGAACCGTGCACGATGTGCGCCGGCGCGAGCGTGCTGTCCCGCCTGGAGCGCGTCGTCTACGGCGCGGTGGACCCGAAGGCCGGCGCCGCGGGCTCGCTGTGGGACGTCGTACGGGACCGGCGGCTCAACCACCGCCCCGAGGTGATCCACGGGGTGCTGGCCGACGAATGCGGAGCACTGCTCAAGGACTTCTTCCGCGGCTCCCCCGGCCCCTGTTGAGGCACCGCCGCCCGGCGGCCGGGACGGCACGGGCCCCCACGGCCTCTCCCCCGAACGGATTTCGGCACACGGCACCCGTTGGGCTAGAGTGCGTCTCGGTAGCGTGTCCGAGCGGCCGAAGGAGCTCGCCTCGAAAGCGAGTGAGGGGCAACTCTCCGTGGGTTCAAATCCCACCGCTACCGCAGGTCAGAAGGGCCGGGCCCCACGGGGTCCGGCCCTTCTGCGTGGGGCGTCTCGGGTTCGGTCTCAGTTGACATCCGGAACGCCACCAGCAGCGCGCGGTCGGGAGGGTCCAAGCTCTCAGCGTGCTTAGCCGAAGGCCAGGCGGACGGCGCGGCCCGTCGGCCGTGCCACCACCTTGGCAATCACCACGAACCGGGAGTGGTCATCGATACCGGTGATCACCTTGCACTCCGACCCCATCCGCAAGCCAGACGCCGCCGACGATGTCCATCTGCCACAGCTGCATCGGCCCCTCCCAGCTCCCACCGGCGATACGACGAGCGACCCCGCTTCGAAACCCCCGGCGTCACCGGGCTCGAAACTGACGGACGTTATTGACAGGTGGGTCTCTCATCCTTAGGAGACCTGCGTGATGACCGAACGCGATCTATACCGACGTGCCAAGCACCGCTTGGCCGTGCTGCGGCATGTGGATGAGGTGAGCGGCAGCGTTGCCGCCTCCTGCCGCTACTACGGCATCAGCCGCCAGTGCTACTACAACCCCGCGGCGCGCTCGGAAGTGCGCCCCCCGCCCCCGGGCGGGCAGCGGAAATCTGGAGGTTCGCGAATCGTAAGGACCCCGCGGCCCCCTCGACCGGGACAGAAGGACTTGCGTGGTGTGGAATCCCGGCTACAAGGCAGAGCACGCGGGAGGCTACGGTGCGCAGGACATCAGAGTGGGCACGGAAACCATTGGTCAAAGGGGTGTTGGTGGTCGGCCTGATAGCCGTCGCCGCGGGCCTGTATCTGTTCCAGCCGTGGAAGCTGTGGACGGACGAGAAGGTCGATGAGGCGCTTCCCGGCGCTTCCGCGCCAGAGAAGTCGGACGGACCGCCGGAGCCCGAGACGCCTGGTGACTCCGCGGGATCGGGCAAGGCCGAGAAGCCGGCTGAGCCGAGGACGCTGGCATCGGGCGAGTTCATCACCCACGAACACGACACCACCGGGCGTGCGAAGGTCGTCGAGCTTCAGGACGGGTCCCGGGTCCTCCGCCTGCAGGACCTGAACACCAGCAACGGTCCCGACCTGAAGGTCTGGATCACTGACGCGAAGGTGAAGCCGGGTACGGCCGGTTGGCACGTCTTCGACGACGGCGCTCACCTCAGCCTGGGCGGGCTCAAGGGCAACAAGGGGAGCCAGAACTACACGTTGCCCGCCGGGGCGGACTTGGACGAATACAGCAGCGTGACGATCTGGTGCGACCGCTTCGACGTCTCCTTCGGAGCGGCCGAACTGTCCCGCGCCTGATCGCACCGGTACGGCGTCAGTTCAGTTCCTCTTCGCCGCTCGGTAGATCAAGTAAGAGACGGCCAAGATGAAGTCCACCGCCACCCAGAACGCCACGATGGCACCGGCCCCGATGGTGGTTCCGATTCCCTTAGCCGCTTCGCAATCCTCCTGCGAGAGTCCGACACAGTCAGGTGCTCCGGCAGCGGAGACGATCCCGAGGATCAGCCAGATCAGAAAGATGAGCTGGACGGCCAGGAACGTCCAGAAGAAGACGCGGTGCTTCTTGCGCTTCGGCTGCTCGACCATCGATTCCGCCGGAGATTCGGTTGCAGCGCTATCTGCCCGTATCCCATGGCCCCATTGAGGCTGAGGAACTGAAGACGTTTTCCTGGAGTGTGCGGCATGACGTCCTTGGTGACCGCCCATTTTCCGCTCCGGCGTCCGTAAGATCCCGAGCAATTCAACTGTAACAATATGGACAAACGTGCCAAGCTGCAGGCCCGAGATTGCGTTGCTCACCCATGGCTACGGCTCGCGCCCACAGCTACTCAGCAGTGTTGATCGGCACCTCGTACACGATCTCGCAAAGCGAAGCCGGCACCACGATGTCCGCGGTTTCGACCGGCGCCCCTCGTCGCTGTAGTACGTGCGCTGAATCCGGGTGACCAGGGCGCTGCGTGTCAGGCCGAGGAGAGCGATCTCCTCGGCCGTCGCATGCCGCGGTTCGGGCTGCTCAACCGCATGGCTGACGGTGACGCCGATCTCCGCCATCCGCTCGACGACGCTGCGGCCGGCGTAGGGACCGCCTTCGACATCGATCTTGATGACACGCGCTCGGCAAAGTTCCCCCACACTGAGCAGGCGAGTCAGCGGGTGTGCTTCCACCTCGAACTCGGCCTCTATCGGCCCTGTGTATGGGACTGTGCTGGTCGCTCCGGCGCTCCTGGAGCTTGCCTGGACGAACCTGAGGATCTCGTCCTTGTAAGAAACGGCGGCGTGGATCGCGCGAAGGTTCCGGCAACCGTTCATGCGGGCGTGCTGATCGTCGCGGCCCCGCGACCTGCATCCCGGCCGGAGTGACGGCCTGCCGCACCGCCATGACCGTGACATCAGCTGACCAGCGGCCGCGAACACGAAGTCGATCGCCAGGGGCGCGGAAGCCGTCACCGCCGAGGAGCCGTGCAGCGCGGGCACACACAGGAGCACGCCGTCGCCGAGTGCCGCCGCGTGCCGGCTGCCCTCGCGTGCGCTGTTGCCCTGCAGCAACTGATCGCGTTTCACCGGTCCTACGAGGGACGCCTGATCAGGTCCGACGTGAAGGAGTCGGGGAAGGCATCCGGGCTCGCTGGTTCAGAAGCCGTATCGCCGCGCCAGCATTGAGTCCGAGCCCAAATCAGCCATCAACTCCACAGCAAGGTTTTCGCAAGGTCCGTGCAAGCAATCCACGGCGCCCCAGGGGCAGCACTCCGGACGGGAAGAGACAGCCGACGTTCGGGGGATGTCGCTATGGCACACGAAAGGCGTCTCGAAGGCATTACGAGTGCGGGGGGTGGGCGATGACGGGGGGTGCCGCGTGGATGAACGGCCCGGTCGGGCTGGGGGCTGGTAACCGGGTCCTGCGCGAGGGATCTCGAACTGTTCTGGTCGTCGTGCCGTTCTTGGTGGCCGGCATCCGGCTGATGGACGTTCTTGCGCTGCTGGAGTCGGATCACCGTGTCGTGGTGATGTTCACCGTGGCACCGGCTCCGAACGGCGCTTGGTGTCATGGTGCGGAAGAACTGGTGAGGGCACAGGGGGGATTGCTACTGCCTTGGCAGCAGGCCGTTCAGTGTCAGTTCGATCTGGTACTCGCCGCGAGTGACATGGCCGTGGAACAGCTGCACGGCAAGGTGATGCTGCTACCGCACGGCGCGGGCGCGTTGCCGTCCCGGCTGCGCGCACGGAGCGCCGGTCCCGATGCGCAGCCCACTCACGGTCTGGACCGGAACACTTTGGTCCATCGAGGACGGTTGGTACCTGCCGCACTGCCACTCGCGCATGCGGGCGAACTGGCGGTGTTGCGCGAGTCCTGCCCTGAAGCGGTACCGGTGGCGGTCATCTCCGGTGATTTCTGCTTCGACCGGCTGGTGGCCAGCCTGCCGATGAGATATCGCTATCGGCGGGCCTTCGGGGTGCGACCGGATCAGAAATTCGTCGTCATGACCTCGTCTTGGCAACCGGAGTCGGCCCTCGGAACCCATCCGGACCTGCTCGACAGGCTGTTGAGCGAGTTGCCGCCGCGGGAGTACCGGGTGGCAGCGGTGCTGCACCCCAATATCTGGGGTGTACACGGGGCGTGGACGGTACATGCATGGCTGACGGACTGTCTGCGTGCGGGGTTGATCCTTTTACCGCCCGAAGAAGGGTGGCGGGCCGCCCTCGCAGCAGGCGACTTGATCATCGGAGACCACGGGTCGGTCACCGGCTACGGGGCGGCCATCGGTGCTCCGGTGATGCTCGCTTCATGCCCGAACGATGGTTTCCTTCGCTCGGGAAGCCTCGCAGACGTGGTGAACCGGGAGGCCACCGGTCTGCGGATGGACATGCCGCTGGCGGAGCAGTTGCGGGAGGCGATGGGCCGACATCAGTGGGGCCGTCGGGACCGGATCCAACGGCTCATCACATCGGAGCCGGGGCGTGCTGCCGGCATTCTGCGGCACACAATGTATCGCCTGATGGAACTTCCGGAACCTGACCGGCCTGTTCCCAATACCGCCGTACCGCTGCCGGCCCCGGTCCGCATCCGGGGTGATCTGCCGTTGGAGGAGGCGGGATGAACTGCTTCACGTGTACGCACACATTCCCAGGGCCGAGGCCCGCGCCTCAAGCCTTCGCAAACCTGAGTGTACGGCGCTGTCTTCGGCACAGCCGGGAGCTGAGGGGCGCCTCGGTGTGGGTCTGGGATCCGCCTGCGAGGTCACCCAAGGAGTGCTTGTGCGGGGTCTCCAACCGGTTTCTCGTCGCTGTGGAGGGCAGTGTCATGCGGTGGTGGGAGAGCGCTGACGTGGTGCTCGGCCGTGTCCGGGCGACGGTCGGGCAGTCCGTGAAAGGTGCTGAGGCCCTGCTGGCGCGGGCTCCGGGATGCGCTCTGGCAGCAGTTCCTGCAGGGGAGTCGCAGACCGTGTTCCACACCTCTGCCGAACGGATTGTCCTCAGCCATGTTTCCACAGCGGAGCCCGTGTGCGGAGTGTGCGTCTATCCCTGGCTCGCTGTCGGCTACGGGCTCACCGAGCTGCTCGCACCGTTCGTTTCCCAGGTCTAAGATCCGTTGTTCGGATCTTGGCGGATCAGAAAGGACCAGGTCCGGCAAGATCCGGACGACACGCCTAAGCACCGTCAGGAGGCGGAGTGCGCAGGGTGCGGAACTCCGCGAGTTTCGCCTCCACTCTGGCGATCCCCGAGTCGACCCGTTCCAGATTCGGCGCTCCCGCTTCCATGTAAAGGGCCTGAGATCGACGGAGCAGGTCGCGAGCGGTCGTCAGGTCCTGGAGTGCTTCGGCGGCTTCGGCCCAGACCATCGACGCTTGGGCGCGGTACTGGCTGGATCCAGATCCGGCTAGGACGGACCAGGCTTCCCGTACGAGAGCAACTGCCTCTCCCGGACGACCGGCGCGAGTGAGCGCATCCGCGAGCCAGACCGTGGTCATGGCGGTGACCTTGTCGTCGGACAACGAGCGGGCGAGGAGCCGTCCTTGGGTGAGTTGGCCGATGGCGTCATCGAGCCGCCCACCCGCGATGAAGTTCTGGCCGAGTCTTCGCCGGCCGAGGGCCTCCGCTCTCGTTCTTCCGGCCTCCTGGTCCAGCGTGACGGCTTGCCACAGCACCTCGGCGGCTTCGTCGAAGCGTCCCTGGGTGCGGTATGCCATGCCGACGAGGCCGAGTGCTTCTGCTTCTGCCTGACCATGTCCGGCTACACGTGCCGCATTGAGCGCGGCCGTCCCTTGTTCAAGGGCTTCGTTGCTCCGCTGAAGATTGTGGAAGGCGAAGCCGAGGTGGTGGTGCATGCGTGACCGGGCGGCGTGATCACCACAGCGTGTGGAGGCGTCCACCGCCAGCCGGTACGCGGCGATCCAGTCGGGAAAGTGCTTGCGGTGCAGGAACAGCGACCACATCGCTTCCGCCAACTGCCATACCGAGGCGTCGAGTCGGCACTCGTAGCCAGCTCGCAGCGCAGCCATCAGGTTCGGCAGTTCGGCTTCCAGCGCTTGCAGGGCGTGTCCGCCGGACTCGAATACGACAGGGTGTGGATCACGCATCTCCAGGCAGTCGGGACCACCGAGGTGCCATTCCAGTGGTGTCACCGTCCGGTCGGCGGCGACGGCGAAAGCAACGTAGTGCTCCATGAGCCGCCGGATGACGCCTTCGCGGACCGACGCGCTGTCTTCTTCCTCGGCACGCTGCCGCGCGTGGATGCGCACGAGGTCGTGGAAGCCGTACCGGTCGGTCCCGCGAACCTCCAGAATGCTCGCATCGACAAGCTGCTCCAGCAGCGCAGTCGTGTGCTCCTCGGGTAACTGGAGCATGGCTGCCGCGGTTTGGCAGGAGAACTCGGGGCCCGGGTGGAGGCCCACTCGTCTGTAGGCGCGTGCACCCTCGGGTGGGAGCCCGTCATAGGAGAGGTCGAAAACGCTCAGGACGGACACCTCTTCCACGGCCAGTGCTTGCAGTCGTCGCTGTTCGTCCGTCAGTTCTCGCACGACCCGGTCGATCGGCCATTCAGGCCGCATGACGAGTCGTGCTGCGGCAATGGACAGCGCGAGTGGAAGTCCAGCGCAGAGACCCACGAGTCCTGCCACCGCGTCCGCCTCCGCTGCGGTTCGTCGCTCGCCGACGGTGCTCGTCAACATCTGTGTGCCCGCCTGCTCCTGCAACGGCGCGACCGGCACGAACTCCGCGCCGTCCGCAGTCAGGCCACCGAGGCGCCATCTCGTGGTCACAACCACGGTGCTTCCTGCCGACGCCGGCAGCAGCGCTCTGACCTGGGCCGCGGAGACAGCGTTGTCCATCAGGATCGCGATGCGCTTGCCCGCGGTGATCGAACGGAAAAGCCCGGCCGCTTCCTGCACTTGTACGGGAATGCGCTCGCCCTCCAGGCCGAGCGCTCGCAGAAAACCACCGATGATCGAGCCCGTGAGCGCTGGCTCTCCGTCCGCTCCTTCTGCCAGATCGGCGTAGAGCTGGCCATCCGGGTAGCGGTCGGCCACCGCGTGCAGCCACTGCAACGCCAGTGCCGTCTTTCCCACGCCGCCCGGACCGCTCATCACGGCCAGAGAGGGCCCCAGCTCTCTCCCTAAGTCTCCGATTCGGTGCAGGTCGTCCAATTCGGCAGTGCGGTTGGTGAAGTGTGCCGGCGCGGGTCTCAACTGACGAGGCACCACGGGCACGTCGGGAGAGGTTGCGGTCTCGTGGTGATAGTGAACGCCCCCGACCAGCGAGCCGACTTGAAGGGTGGGGCCTCGCAGGACGGCAGATCCGCTGATGGTGTTGTGAGTCCCCGGGAGCGGCGGCCGGTAGACCTCCAGCCAGGTCTCCAGATCCGCTCTCCACGTACGGTCGGCGGCGGAAGACTCGGCCTGCTCGGCCAACCAGTTCGACACCAGTAACAGCGCCGGAAGCGGGCCTTCGGCCCCGAAGGCTTCCTCCCACTGTCGGAAAAGTTCCGCATCCGGTCGGGCCCGGTGAATGAGTTCGTCCAGCTCACGCCCGGCTAGTGAATCTTGCATTGGCCTGTGCGAAATCATGGCCGATAACAGTGCTGCGGCCATGTCTGTGTTCCGCACTGTGCAATCCCCCTCGGACCAGGCTTACCTTGACGTCAGTTCGGGCACACGCTGTGGGCTTCGCCCCTCAGCCGTTCCCCCGCCGCTACCTACCCGGCACGGGCAAAGATCGACCACGGGTTAACACTGCGAGTAATTTCGGACCTCCTATCGCATGGACGTAGTTGTGGATATTCCTCCGTGTCATCCTCGACAGACGGACTTGCCGTACCGGCGGGAGGGGCGCTGGTGGAGCTCCGCATACTGTTGCTGGGCGCGGTCGAGCTGAGAAACGGGCAGAATCGCAGCCCACTCGGGTCTCCCAAGGCACGGTTGGCCCTTGCGGCTCTGGCGTGGGACGCCGGCCGAACGGTGAGCTTGGACAGACTCGTCCACCGGATCTGGGACGAACACCCGCCCAGCAAGCCACGCGAAGCCCTGTATGTGCACATCCACCACATCCGCAAGGCACTTGCCGCTGTTGCCGGTGCACACGCCCCGGCCGTGCTCAGCCGCACACACACCTACACGCTGCAAATGGATCCGGACGCCGTTGATCTGCGCCGGTACCTCGCCCTCGTGGAGCAGGGACACGGGTTGTCCGACGGCGGCAGCGAGCAGGAGTCGCTCGCGGCGCTCCAGTCGGCCTCCCGGTTATGGAGCGGTGAGCCCCTGGCCGGACTGCCCGGCACATGGGCCGCACACGTACGCAGTCTCGTCGGGGAGAAGTACCTGGCGGCGACGCTGCTCCAGGCGGACATCGCACTACGCTCGGGCCGCTACGCCGAGGCCGTTGCGGGCTTGCAGCCCCTTTCGGAGCGCCATAGGACGAACGAGTCCTTTGCCGGGCAGCTCGCGCTTGCGCTCCATGGCTCTGGACGTACGAACGAAGCCGGCCGGCTGTTGCAGGCTCTGCAGCACCATCTGCGGCGAGAGTCGGGGACCGACCCGGGCGAGGAGGTCGCACGCATACACCGCGGGATCCTTGCCGGGAGGCCCGCGGCCGATCTGCTGACCCAACCGCCGCCGGCCGTCATTGCTCCGAAACAGGTCTCCGAGTACCCGGATACGCTCCCGCCCGATGTGGCGTGGGTCGGGCGGCAAGCTGAACTGCACCTTCTCACAAGCGCGTTGAAGGCAAGGGAACAGGCGAAGGGTGCAACGGCCCGTTTCACGGCGGCAGTCATCACCGGCATGCCCGGCTCCGGCAAGACCGCCCTCGCCTCGCATGCGGCCCGCCTGATGCGCGACGACTTCCCCGACGGGACACTGTTCGTCGACTTGCGCGGCCAGGCACCTCAGCAGACGCAAATGTCTTCGTCGGAGGCCCTGCGCGAGATCCTGCCTCTCGTCGAGGACCGAGAAGAGATCCCTCGTGACTACAACAGCCTTGTCGCAATGTGGCGTACGACTGCCAGGAAGCGCCGTTTCGTGGTCGTCCTGGATGACGCCGCCTCCGTCGAGCAGGTTTCCCCTCTGCTTCCCGGAGACTCCTCATCGGTGGTGATCATCACCAGCCGTCACCGGCTCGCCGCTCTTCCGGGGATACAGCACGTCGCACTGGACGTGCTGCCTCCCGGGGACGCGGTTGCTCTGCTGCGCAACACCCTCGGAGAGGGGCGCGTGGCCAACTCTGCCGAAGCTGCCACCCTCGCGCGTCTGTGCGGCTATCTGCCGCTCGCCCTGGACATCGCCGTAAGCCGCTTGCTCTCGCGTCCTGCCTGGAACCTCTCCGACCTGGTCGAACGTCTAAACCGAGCAGGCAGACGACTGCCCGAGATACGGGCTCCTCACCGAGCAATGGCCCAGACGCTGGAGGTCTCCTACCAAGCGCTCAATCCCACACAGCAGCGGGCTTTCCGCCATCTAGGCCTGCACATCGCCTCGGAGTTCGGCCCGGACGCCGCAGCCGCACTCACCGGTCTTCCTCTCGAAGAGGCCGAAAGCGTGCTGGAAGAGCTGCTCGCCTGCCACTTGATCTCAGAACCGTCTCCACACCGATATCGCCTTCACGACCTGCTCCGCGAATACGCAGTGATGCTCACCGAAGGCGAATCGTCGGACGAGAGACAGCAGGCCCTCGATCGCGTACTCGCCCACTATCTGCACGCCGCAGACCGTGCCGACCGCCTCGCCTATCCGGGCCGTCAACGCATAGCTCTGCCCGACGAGGGCGCCGTGCTCACACGGCACGATGCCGATCCTCAGCACTGGTTCACCATCGAGGGTCCCAGTCTGCTGGCGGCCTTGGAATTTACCCGTGCCCACAAGTCGCCCCGTCACCTGGCCCTGATGACTCACACGCTCGCCGGTTTCCTCAACAGTCAGGGGTATGCCAGCACTGCGGCTCCCCTTCTCCAGTCGGCCACCGAGTACTGGATGAGCGCAGGCGACGACGCCGCATACCGACGGGCCCTGATCGACCAGAGCATCGTCTGCGCGAGCGCCAGCAACTACGACCAGGCAACCCGGTGCGCCCGTAAAGCCTTGGAATCGGCACAACAGGCTGGCGACGAAGACCTGATGGCGGAAGCCCTCCACCAGCTGTCCATCTCCTGCTGGCACACCGCCAGGCTTACCGAAGCCCTTGACCTCCAACACCGAGCGCTACAGCTTCGTAGAGCGAGGCCGGATCCACTTCAGCAAGCCAGGAGCTTCAACCTTCTGGGCATGATCTGCCTCGGCCTTGAGCACAACAAAGATGCCTTGACCTACTTCATCGAAGGACTCGCACGGTTTCGCGGTGCCGACGACCGCCGTGGACAGTTCATCGCGCTCAACAACATCGCCGAACTGCACAAGCAGGAAGGCGATCTGGACAGGGCCATCGACTTCTACCGCCAGTCGATCAAGCTGTCGCAGGAACTCGGCAGCCAAGGACAGCACGCGATCCTCCAGATGAACCTGGCGGACACTCTGCGCGCTCGCGGGGAATTGGACGAAGCCCTGGAGCTCTACGAGAAGTCGCTCCCGGCGTTGCGCAGCGCGGGCGACCGTCGCAGCGAGGCCATCGCCCTCACCGGGATGGGCCGGACACTCCACGCCGCCGGACGAAGCGAGCAGGCGATCCCTCGTCATATCGCAGCGCTCTCCATATCGCGCACCATAAGGGCGGCCCTCGAGGAGTGTCAGTCCCTCCGCGCCCTGGGCGAAGCAGAGGCCGCGACCGGGCGTTTCCAGCGGGCTCGCACGAACCTGGAAGCGAGCCTCGCACTCAGCCGGGAGATCAACTCACGGCCGGACGAAGCGGAGTCGAAGGCGGCGTTGGAACGCACACGACACGGGACGGCCGGCTCCGGCCACACCTGAGGGTCTGCGGGCGCCCGCCGGTCTCCTGCAACCTCCCGACCTGCACGAACTCGTGCACTTATGGCGATTCTGTGCGCATTCAGCGCAAGATCCGGGAGGCCACTGTTCGAGTTGGACAACGCGGCCCGCAGGTGTGATCCTTTGCAGTCCTAATACAGTCGCAGGTGGAAACAGGCAGGCACTGCCGACGCCGCGACCGGACCCTGAGGAGCCGCGCCATGAATGGGATACGCACCTGGATCATCCTTGCCGCTGCCGTCTGTATACCTTACGTGATCAGCGCAGTAGACAAAGGGACATCCGCGGCGTAACACGATGCACATGGGTGCAAGGCGCGCAGGAATCGAGATCACTACCGTCCCTGACTAGTCCTCACTTATGCAAATAGAGACAAGCTGGACGACGGCGGGCGCTGTCTTCTGGCTGCACCCGTGCGAAAACGAGTTGCGATACCGGTGAAGACAGGGGCGTTCCCACAAGGGTCCGCCCCTGTCCTTGATTGCCCATGCAGGCCACTCACTCATCAGCGGTGTTGACAACCCTCCAGGTCAATGCACCTGGAACGCGTCGCACCAACGCGAGCGCCTCCTCAGCGCACAGCGTCCGACACCCGTGCGGCGTGGGAGAAGCTGCGGCAGTGGACGGCGCTGCGTGGGCTCACCGGTGCCGGTCGATGCGGTCCCGGCCCATGTCCTGGGCGCGGTCGGCGGCGTCGAGGTCACGGTGGCGGAGATGATCGCGCCCATCATCAGGATGTGCCAGGAGCGGGGGCGAAGCCCTTGGTGTCGCGCAGCCCGGCCTCGTCGGCCAGGTTCCGCACGATCGTGCGGATGTTCGCCAGGTACCGGATGCTCGCGAGGGCCAGCGGATGGCCCTGTCGCCACTCGAGCAGTACGCCGATGAAGGCCCAGTGTCGAAGTCGGGACGGTGGAACCGTAAGCCGTGTCCAGAATGCGCTACCGATCCTCGTTGCGGCGCTCCCTCACCGCGGTGTCCGTACTCATGCGAATCTCCGAGCATGCACAACATTGGGCCAATAGGTAAAAGCCGTACACCTGTCGTGTTCTCGCCCCAAGGGCCTGCTCAACTGTTCCCGAGGGGCGGTTCTCAGCGCAGGTCGAGCCGCATCAGGACCCGAGGGTGGCCGGCCAGCACGGACGAGGTGTCGGCGGCGTGGGCGAAGCCAGCGCGTTCGAAGTTCTTGCGGAGCCCGGCGTACGCCATCGTCAGATCGACCTTGGCGTCGCCGTTGTCGAGGGGGTACGCCTCGATCGCCGGGGCGCCGTTGGCGCGGGCGAACTCGACGACGCCGGCGATGAGGGCGTGCGAGATGCCCTTCTTCCGGTGACCGGGGCGTACGCGGATGCACCACAGCGACCAGACCGGCAGGTCGTCGACGTGCGGGATCTTCCGGTTGCGCGCGAAGGAGGTGTCCGAGCGCGGCGCCACAGCGGCCCAGCCGACCGGCTCGTCACCGTCGTAAGCGAGCACCCCCGGAGCGGGATCGGCACGGCACAGCTCGGCGACGTACTCGCCGCGGGCGGGCCCGCGAAGCTCGTTGTTGAGCTTGGACGGAATCCGGTAGCTCAGGCACCAGCAGACGTTCGCATCGGGTGACTTCGGACCGACCAGGGTGCGGACGTCCTCGAAGACCGAAGCCGGGCGAACGTCGATGGTCATGGCGCCACGATGCCACGCCGCACCGACAAGGCCGTACGGCCGACCGGCGTGCCCGTGCTCCCTCTCATCCGGACGTCAGAGGGATGCGCAGAGCCACGGTGCCGCTCATGTCGAGCCATGCGTTGTCCGGGGAGCGCACCATGCGGAGCGTCACGTGGGCGCAGTGGGGGCAGCGCGCCACCAGGCCGGGTGCTCGGGTGTAGACGTGCAGGCGGGCCACCGGCTCGGTCGCGCCGCAGTTCGCGCAGCGGCCGATGGCGCTGGTCAGGTCGACGGCGAAGATCTCGGAGAGCGGGCCGGCGAGGGCGTTGCCGTCCTCGTATTCGTCGCTGTCGGGCTGGTGGTTCATGTCAGCCTCCACTGGGGCCGAATCGTTCGGTGCGGATGTGGTCGGGGTGGTGGCCCAGGCCGGTGAGCAGGTCCGCGGCGGTCTCGACGAATCCGGTCGGGCCGCAGACGTAGCACATCGGTGAGGTCTCCGGCGGCCACGCGAAGGCGGTGATGTCCTCCTGCCGGATCCGGCCGGGCGGACGTGACCGGCCGTCCGGAGAGGTCCGCGTGTAGAGGAACTCCGTCGCCAGGCCGGGGTCGCCCCGTCGCAGCTCGGGCACGTAGTAGCGGTCCTTCGGGCTGCGTACGGAATGAAGCAACCGGAACGGTGTGGGGTCGGCGCTCGCACGCCTGGCACGGATCATGGCCATCAAGGGCACGACACCGGATCCGCCGCCCAGGAGCAGCACACGATCGGCTTGCCCGGCGGACCACACGAACCATCCCCCGACGGGTCCGCGCAGCTCCATCGGGTCACCGACGGCGAGTTGGTCGACCAGGTACGGGGAGACCTCGCCGTCGTCGACCCGCTGCACGGTGATCTCGACGTGCCGCGCGTCGGGTGCCGAGGCCAGCGAGTAGCTTCGCTGGGCGCTGTAGCCGTCCTCGGCGGTCAGCCGGACGTCGACGTGCTGTCCGGCGAGGTGACCCGGCCAGTCCGGGACGTCCAGCACGAGGGTGCTTGCGCCCTCGTTCTCCGCCCGCCGTTCCACGAGCGTGGCCACCTGCCAGCGCAGGCGTGTGCCTAGTCGCCTTGATACCGCTGCTCGCGCCATGGGTCTCCGTAGTCGTGGTAACCGAGGCTCTCCCAGAAGCCGGGCTCGTCCTGGGGCAGCAGCTGGATGCCGTGCACCCACTTCGCCGACTTCCAGAAGTACAGATGGGGGACGAGCAGACGGGCGGGGCCACCGTGCTCCGGCGGGATGTCATCGCCGTCGTAGCCGTAGGCGATCCATGCCTGGCCGTCCAGCAGGTCCTCGAGCGGCATGTCGGTCGTGTAGCCGCCGTAGGAGCTGACCATGACGAAGTCCGCGGCGGTCTCCACCTGCGCCAGCAGCACGTCGAGGGAGACACCTTGCCAACGCGTTTCGAACTTCGACCACTTCGTCACGCAGTGCAGGTCGACCGTGGGGTGCTCGCTGGGCAAGGCGGTCAACTCGGCCCAGTTCCAGGAGTGACGGTCCCCCGTTTCGGTGGTCACCGTGAACTCCCAGTCCTCCCTGGCGATCCGCGGTGTCGGTCCGGCCGAGAGCACGGGGAAGTCGTGTGTCTCGTACTGCCCCGGCGGCAGCCGGCGGGAGGACTCCCGGGGCCGGCCCCGGAAACCAGGGGAAACAACGCCCATGCGGGACTGCTCCCTTCGTACGGGTCGCCGGACTGCGGATGCCGGCGTCGCTCGATGCGTTTCGGGCACGGCGAAGACAGGGGTGTGCACACACGAAAGGCGAATCCCGGCGGATACGGGACGCAGCGCGGTCGCGGCGGCGTGCTCACGACCGGCGGGGACGATCGTCGAGCTCCCTGGAATGTACGGTCCGGCGATCGGCGCCGCGACCGGAGGAGCCGTTCGGCGCAACGGGGCTGCCAGCCCGGCGAGCGCGTCTGTGCGGCGTCAGGCGTCCCTGCGGCTCCGAGAGACGCAGCGTCCTAGCGGCGTCCCAACCGTCCGCACGCCGGGCCCGACTCGCCGTCCACAGCCTGTTATTCGCTTGATGCCGCCTCCGGCGCGGAACACGATGCCGGAATGCGCTTCTCCGTCAATGTTCCGAACTTCGGTGACTTCGCGGACCCGCGAGCGGTGGCGAAGGTGGCCGCGGCGGCGGAGAGGGCGGGGTGGGACGGGCTCTTCGTGTGGGATCACGTGCTGCACAGACGCCACCCCAGGCCGTTCGGCGATCCGTGGATGCTGCTGACCGCCGCCGCGCTCGCGACGTCCCGGATCAGGCTGGGCACGCTCGTCACCCCGGTCGCCCGCCGCCGTCCGCAGCAGCTCGCCCGGCAGGTGGCCACGCTGGACAACCTCAGCGGCGGCCGGGTCCTTTTCGCCGCCGGGCTGGGCGGCCCGGCGGAGGACGAGTACGGCAGTTTCGGCGAGACCACCGACCCGGTCGTGCTGGCCCAGCGCCTGGACGAGGGCCTCGATCTGCTCAGCCGCTTCTGGTCGGGCGATCCGGTGAACCACGAGGGGCGGCACTTCCGTGCCCGGGACGTGGCGCTGCTGCCCGGCACCGTGCAGCGTCCCCGTCCACCGGTGTGGATCGCGGGCTTCTGGCCCAACCGGCCGCCCATGCGCCGGGCCGCCCGCTGGGACGGCGCGGTGCCTCTGTTCGCTTCGGCGAAGCACGGGCATGCGCCGCCCGTGGAGGAGGTGCGCGATCTCGTCGCGTATGTCGGCAGGCACCGCGGGCAGGGCAAGGGCTCCTTCGAGATCGTCCTCGGCGGCGTCAGTCCCTCCGCTCCCGCCAAGGCGCGGGACCTGCTCGGGCCTCTCATCGACGCGGGGGGCACCTGGTGGGACGAGCGGCAGTTCCAGGGCAGCGACGGTCTCGACCGGCTCGAACCGGTGCTGCGCCGCGTCGAACAGGGCCCGCCGGTCTTCTAGTTCCGTCACCGGCGCCCCCGCGCCGCGTGCGCCCCCGGCCCGGTGGGTCCGCCCGGTGGCCGTGGTGTTTGCCCGGGGAATGCGAGGTGACCCGGAACGGGAGTGACATGGTCGCCGACGCCGTCGTCCGGCGCCCCCGGCACGGGGCCGGAGGGTGCGACGACGCCGGCGTACGGAGGAGTGGGTCCCCGTGAGCAACGCAGCACTTGAACGCGCCGAGGCGGCGAAGCTCCCGCAGGACGACATCATCGGCATCCTGCTGACCCAACACGCCCGCATCCGGGAGCTGTTCGCCGAGGTGCACGTGACGCTGGGCGACGCGAAGAGAGCGAAGTTCGGCGAATTCAGAGCCCTGTTGGCCACGCACGAGGCCGCCGAGGAGATGATCCTGCGTCCCGTCGCGCGGAAGACCGCGGGGGAGGACGAGGCCGCGGCACGCAATGCGGAGGAGAGGGAGGCCGAGCGGATCCTCTCCGAACTGGAGCAGATGAACCCGGACCGCTCCCAATTCGAGGCGAAGCTCTCGGAGTTCGAGAAGGCCTTCCGTGGTCACGCGGACCGCGAGGAGCTGGAGGAGTTCCCGGCCGTACGCGACGGCTGCTCGCAGGAGCAGCGGCAGAAGATGGGCAGGAGGCTGCTGAGGGCGGAGCGGACCGCGCCCACACACCCGCATCCCGCCACGGCGGGATCGCCGGCGGCCCAGTGGGCGGCCACCCCCTTCGAGTCGCTCCTGGACCGGGCCAGGGACGCTCTGGGCGGCACACGCCGCCGTCGCTGACACGGGGCGCCGTCCGGCCGCTCCCCGCCCCGGCGGCCCTCCCCAGGCCGGACACGACGGCAGCACCCCCGGAGGGGCCGACCGATGTGCGTCGCCGGACCCCCGTGGGGCGGCCCGACGTGTGAAGCCGGTGCAACGATCGGGGAACGACGCGTGGAGCACTGGTCAAAACGCCCTGATTACGGCCACTTTGCCGCCGTACGTATGGATCGACCCGCCCGCACCGGTGGTTAGACTCACCCGACTGCTAAGAGGGGGAGCACGGGCAGCAGCGGGAGGAGCTGGATGGTGCAGGCGAAGAAAATCGCGATCTACGTCCTCACCGTGTTCGCCCTGTATACGATCATCACGTCCCCCGCCAGGGCCGCGGACCTCGTCCAGATCGGCTTCGAGGGGATATCGAGCGCCGCCCAGGGAGTCGGGAACTTCATGACCGAGGTGGTCAGGTAGCGCCCCTGACGGCGCAACCGCTCCCCTTTTCCCGCGGGCTTCCCGCAGGTTCCGCGAGCACCGCTCAGGCGCTCGGCACGCACGGGCACACCGGCACGTCCCGCCGCTTCCCGGCATTCGGCCCTGGCCCGTCACCGGTGCGAGGGCCGCGTTCCCGCACGAACGGGAGCCGTACGGGCCCGCGAGTCGTACCGGCATCCGCGTCCGGTGGTCCCTACAGGCGCCGGTGAAACTCCTCAACTCACCACCAACACGGCAATTTACGGTGCTTGCGCACGTTGCACATGTCTTGTGATGCTATGACCGCTTTTGGCCGATGCGTGGATCGAAACCGACCCGGACCCGAAGAGGTGGTGGCTGAGTGGCGGCGACCCAGACCCGCGAGAGCCGCAGCGCGGAGGCCCGGGCGCTGACCCAGGAGCTCTTCGAGCAGCTGGCCGAGCAGGACCCCGGCACCGCCGGACACGAACGAGTGCGCACCGCACTCATCGAGGCCAATCTTCCCCTGGTGCGCTACGTCGCGGCGCGCTTCCGCAGCCGCAACGAGCCGATGGAGGACGTCGTCCAGGTCGGCACGATCGGACTCATCAACGCCATCGACCGCTTCGACGCCGAGCGGGGCGTGCAGTTCCCGACGTTCGCCATGCCGACGATCATCGGGGAGATCCGGCGCTACTTCCGGGACAACGTCCGCACGGTGCACGTACCGAGGCGCCTGCACGAGATGTGGGTGCAGGTCAGCAGCGCCACGGAGGACCTGACGACGGCGTTCGGACGCTCGCCCACTACCGCCGAGATCGCGGAGCGCCTGAAGCTCACCGAGGAGGAGGTTCTGGCCTGCATCGAGGCCGGACGCTCCTACCGCGCAACGTCGTTGGAGGCGGCGCAGGAACGCGAGGACGGCCTGCCGGGCCTGCTCGACCGCCTCGGCTACGAGGACCCGGAGCTGGACGGCGTCGAACACCGCGACCTCGTACGGCACCTGCTCGTCCAGCTGCCGGAGCGCGAACAGCGCATCCTGCTCCTGCGCTACTACCGGAATCTGACGCAGTCACAGATCAGTGCCGAGTTGGGTGTGTCCCAAATGCACGTATCGCGACTGCTGTCGCGCAGCTTCGCGCGCCTCCGTGCCGCAAATCGAATCGAGGCATAACCGAACAGAGTGAGGCAAGTTGGCGGCTCAACTTCCTCAGCTGTGCAGTTTTATCGACATGGGGCTACGTCGTGTTGCCTACTTGTGACATTCTGCAAGAGCTGCGTTTGACGCGACGGCGCTTCCGGTATGCAGGGGGAGGTGCCCCCCTCACACGAGGGCGCCGCTGCGATCCGTCCGCGACCTCAAGGGGGTGGCATGTCCGTAGAACTGGGCAGCTCGAAGGTGCTCACAGAGAACACGACCGACGCCGTCGACGCCATGGGAGCCCCCGAAGCCCCCGCCGACCACGCCATCGACACGCGCACCCTCTCGCGCTCCCTCTTCCTGCGGCTCGCCACGCTCTCCAAAGCTTCCCCTGAGCCTGGCGGCTCGGGAGATGCCCCCAGCACGGAGCGTACGTACGTGCGCGACACGCTCATCGAGCTCAACCTGCCGCTCGTGAGGTATGCCGCGGCGCGCTTCCGCAGCCGCAACGAGCCCATGGAGGACATCGTCCAGGTCGGCACGATCGGCCTGATCAAGGCGATCGACCGCTTCGACGCCGAGCGGGGCGTGGAGTTCCCGACGTTCGCCATGCCGACGGTGGTCGGTGAGATCAAGCGCTTCTTCCGTGACACCTCATGGTCGGTGCGGGTGCCCAGGCGCCTTCAGGAGCTGCGCCTGGCGCTCACCAAGGCGAGCGACGAGCTGTCGCAGACCCTGGACCGCTCCCCGACCGTCCCCGAACTCGCCCACGCCCTCGGGGTGTCGGAGGAGGACGTCGTCGACGGGCTGGCCGTCGGCAACGCCTACACCGCCTCCTCGCTGGACTCCCCCGCGCTGGAGGAGGACGGCGGCGAGGGCTCGCTCGCGGACCGGCTCGGCTACGAGGACAGCGCGCTGGAGGGCGTGGAGTACCGCGAGTCGCTCAAGCCGCTGCTCGCCAAACTGCCTCCGCGTGAGCGGCAGATCATCATGCTGCGCTTCTTCGCCAACATGACGCAGTCGCAGATCGGCGAGGAGGTCGGCATCTCGCAGATGCACGTCTCCCGGCTGCTGACGCGCACGCTGGCGCAGCTGCGTGAAGGGCTGATCGCGGAGGAGTGAGCGCCGTCGTGTGCGCTCCGCCCGTACGCACCGCTGACGTACGGGCACGTCGTTCGCGCCACGCTTCCGGCGCCGGACTGCGGCAGGGCCGGGCACGCCTCGACCGCCCCGGCCGTGGACCGGGACGCACGCTCCGGGGCGCCATCCGGGACGGCCCGACTCACTTCGTGCGCGAGTGCGGGACGGGGTGGGTCAGGAGATCGCCAGAACGACCGCGCCCACGATGACTGCGACGGCGATGACGACGCCGACGATCAGACCGACCCGGGGGCGGGACGACTGCACCTCCGGTGCGCCGCGTCGCTGTGCGCTCGCGCCACCGTTCTCCTCGTCGACGAACGCGCGGAACATCTGCGTGCTGCCGGCCGCGTCCTGGGACGGGTCCGGGCCTTGCGGGGCATGCGGGTTGTGAGCCATGGGGCAGGACGATAGCGAACGCTCCGAGGGCGGGAACAGTCCCGGGCCCGGTGGTCGCGCGTGGATCCGAGCGGCAGGAACAGCCGCGCTTTGCTGATTCTTTGCCTCCGCTTGCATACCGATCATTTGCGTACGGCAACACATGGAAATTATAGTTGCCTAAAGCAACGATTTCTGAGCGACGATGCCCGTACGCGCCGCACGCAGCGGATATGAGGGGCCGGCCCGGCGTACGGGCGGCCTCGGCTCCGTCCGGCGGGAGCCTGTTCGCGGGGCGTACGGCCGGCCGACCGCCCGCCGACGCCCCTGTGTTGACGCATCTTCACAACGAGACGAGATGCGTATGGGTCGTCTCGCGGAGCTGATGGCGGTAGACATGTCTGTCACCAGTGGCCACGTCACACACACGGTGGAGCGTGGGTGGATCGAGCGGGCGCCCGTTCCGCAGGACGGACGCTCCCGGCTGCCGTGCCCCGGCGAACGGGGCGCCGACAACTGGACACGCTCTGCGGGGCCACGACCGGGGCCCTGGAGGGCTTCTTCACGACTGGACCGAGCAGAGCGGGGAGGACATCGCAGCTGAAGGGGATGCCGGGCGCCTTCGGGAAGGCTTCGGGGACCGTCGTGCCTCCGTCGCGACGGGCCGGTACTCACCGGGCCGTCCGGCCCGGACGTCGAAGACGGAGGACGGCGGGGCCGGCACGGCCACGGACCGCAGCGAGCACAGCGACCACAGCAGGAACACTGCACCGCACTGAAGAAGAGTTAGGGAAAGAATGGCCACGACCACACCGTCCGGTGTGCAGGGCGCCGGCTCCGGAGGCGGGGCAGGCGACGCTTCGCAGAATCACGCGTCCGCCTCCTCCGGACCGGGGGGCGCCGCGCCCATGACGCACCGGCAGATCATGGAGGCGCTGTCCGGGCTGCTGCTCGGCATGTTCGTCGCCATCCTGTCCTCGACGATCGTCGCCAACGCCCTGCCCAAGATCGTCTCGGAGCTCGGGGGCGGGCAGAGCGCGTACACCTGGGTGGTGACGGCGTCGCTGCTGACCATGACCGCGTCGACCCCGCTGTGGGGCAAGCTCGCGGACCTGTTCAGCAAGAAGGTGCTGATACAGACGGCCATCATCATCTTCGTGCTCGCCTCGGCCAGCGCCGGTCTCGCGCAGAACACGGGCATGCTGATCGCCTCGCGTGCGGTGCAGGGCATAGGCATGGGCGGCATCTCCGCCCTGACCCAGACCGTGATCGCCGCGATGATCTCCCCCAGGGAGCGCGGCCGTTACACCGGTTACATCGGAGCGTCCTTCGCCGTCGCGATGGTGAGCGGGCCGCTGCTGGGCGGCGTCATCACCGACACCAGCTGGCTGGGCTGGCGCTGGTGCTTCTACGCGGGCATCCCCTTCGCCGTCATCGCGCTGCTGCTGCTGCAGAAGACACTGCACCTTCCGGTGCTCAAGCGCGAGGTGAAGATCGACTGGGGCGGTGCCTTCCTCGTCGCGTCGGCGGCCTCGCTGCTGCTGATCTGGGTGACGTTCGCCGGCGACAAGTACGCCTGGCTGTCTTGGGAGAGCTATTCGATGGTCGGCGGCTCGGTGCTGCTGGCCCTGCTCTTCATCCTCGTCGAGGCCAAGGCGAAGGAACCGATCATCCCGCTGCGGCTCTTCCGCAACCGCACCATCGCGCTGACGTCGATGGCCTCCATGTTCGTCGGCATCGCGATGTTCGGCGCGACGGTCTATCTCAGCCAGTACTTCCAGCTGGCACGCGGCGAATCGCCGACGATGGCGGGCGTCATGACGATCCCGATGATCGTCGGGATGTTCCTCTCCACGACCCTCTCCGGGCTGGTCATCAGCCACACGGGCAAGTGGAAGATCTGGCTCTGCTCCGGCGGCGTGCTGCTGACCGCGGGCCTCGGCCTGCTGGGCACGATGCGGCACGACACCGAGTACTGGCAGCTGGCGGTCTTCATGGCCGGCGTGGGTGTAGGCGTCGGCATGATGATGCAGAACCTGGTGCTGGCCACGCAGAACCAGGTGGAGGCGACCGACCTCGGTGCGGCCAGCTCGTCGGTGAACTTCTTCCGCTCGCTGGGCGGCGCCGTGGGTGTGTCCGTGCTCGGCGCGGTCCTCGCACACCGCATCACGGACTACGTCGATGACGGCCTGGACAAGCTCGGCATCCGGCACGGCGGCCCGACGGGCGGCGCAGGCAGCGAGATCCCCGACCTCGCGAAGCTGCCCAAGCCCATACGTGAGGTCATCGAGTCCGCGTACGGGCACGGCATCGGCGACATCTACCTCTACGCGGCGCCCGCGGCGCTGCTGGGCCTGCTGCTCGTGCTGTGGGTGAAGGAGGTGCCGCTGAAGACGATGCCGGGCATGAGCCAGGGCGAAGCCGCCGCCGCGGACTTCCTCCAGCAGAACCCCGCGTTCGCCGCCGGTCAGGCGGGGCAGGGCGACGCCGGCGACTTCATCCCGCCCGGATACCAGCCCGCGCGGCCCGCGCCGGGCGAGGGCGACCCGAACGAGCCCCTGGCCAACTCCCAGCACTGCGTGCTCGGCACTGTCAGGAACGCGGAGGGCAACGGGGTGCCGCGTGCCGCCGTGACCCTGATCTCGCTGAGCGGGCGTCAGCTCGGGCGGTCGGTGGCGCGCGGCAACGGCCGCTACGGCATGGACACCCCGGGCCCCGGAACCTATGTCCTGATCGCCGCCGCCGACGGTCACCAGCCGCAGGCGACGACGCTGACCGTCGGCGACGAGCCGCTGAGCCACGACGTCCTCCTGGCGGCGACCAGCGGGCTCGCCGGGCGCGTGCGCGGCTCGGGCGACGGGCAGCCGGTACGGGCGGCGATGGTCGTGGTCACCGACGACCGCGGCGAGGTGCTGGCCACCGGACGCACCGGCGAGCGCGGCGAGTTCGCCTTCGACGAGCTCGTCACCGGCACCTTCACGCTGGCGGTCAACGCGCCCGGTTTCCGGCCCGTGGCCCGGCCCGTGGAGGTCGAGGGGCAGGGCATCACCCGCATCGACGTCGAGCTGGCGGCGGGCGCCCGCGTGCAGGGCGTCATCCGTGCCGGTGTCGACGCCAGTCCCCTCCCGGACGCGCGCGTGACGCTCGTCGACGCGGCGGGGAACGTCGTCGCCACCGCCACGACAGGTGAGGACGGCGCGTACGGGTTCACCGACCTCGACGCGGGCGAGTACTCGATCATCGCCAGCGGGTATCCGCCGGTGGCCAGTGCCCTGAGTGTCGAGGGCGCGGGACCGGACTCCCATGACATCGAGCTGCACCACCCGGACGAGTGAGCCTCGTCCCGTCGTCCGGGCACCCCTGAGCGGTTCGAAGGGGCGCCCGGGCGGCCGGGAAGGGACACAAAGCGGACGCCGCCCGAAGGCCGGACCAAGAGGTGCGCAGAGCGGAACCGGAAGATCCCGCAACGCACTTCCCGCGTCGGTGACGCGGAGGGAAGACTGGGCCGGGGCGTCGGGCGGGCGGCCCCGGTTCCGGGACATGTCACGGGGCGGGCCGGACAGACCGGGCCCGAGTGAGAAGGAGCGAATCGACAGATGGCAGGCGCAGGCGTACGGGCGCAGATCCACACCCGAGAGGGATGGCCGGTACAGCACGCCGTGCTGACCGTCACCGATATGACGGGCGTACAGGTGCTCCGTGTGGAGGCCGACGACGACGGTGTCGCACAGAGCGAGGAGGCACTGCCCGCGGGCCCGTACACGGTGATCGCCACCGCTCTCGGCTATGCGCCCGCCGCGGCCACGGCGCTCGTCACCGCCTCCGGCAGGGCGGACCTGGGGACGCTCGTGCTCGTGCGGCAGGGAGGCACCGAACTGCCGCCGCCCGGCCCGTGGACCGTCGACCCCGTCCACTCGACGGTGGGGGCCACGGCACAGCACCTTGGGATATCCAGCGTGCACGGCCGGTTCACCGACTTCCAGGCCCGCATCGAGGTGGACGAGGAGCCGGAGAAGTCCTCCGTGGAGGCCGTCATCCAGGCCGCGAGCATCCAGACGGGGAACAGGATCCGCGACGCGCATCTGCGTTCCGAGGACTTCCTCAACGTCGAGCGTCACCCGCAGCTGACCTACCGCAGTCACGCGATCGAGCCGGCGGGCACGGACCGCTGGACGGTGCACGGCTGGCTGGCGATGCACGGAGTCGTACGCGACGTCACGCTGCACCTGACGTACCTCGGCTACGGGCCCGACCCGTGGGGAGGCACGCGGGCCGCCTTCCGCGCGACGGCGGAGCTGAAGCGCGAGGAGTTCGCGATGAACTACAACCAGATCCTGGCGGCCGGGATCGCGGCGATCGGCACGACGCTCAGGATCGAGCTGGACATCCAGGCGGTGCAGGGCGAGGAGCTGCCGGACCTCGAGTAGGCGCGCCAGCGGACGAGCGGGGCACTGGCCCGGTCGGGGGCCGAGGGCGCAACCGCGGGTCAGGGACAGGACAGCGCCCTGCGGTAACTCCCGGACGGCGGCGGCGAAATGCCGGAAACGGCTGAGGACCCCCGGGCTCCGGGCCCGGCTCCCGGAGTGACCCCGGGGGCCCTCGTATGGACGACCCGGTGGCCCGGCGCAGGTGGCCGGGTCACCGGATCACTTCTCGGTCGGCGCCGTGGCGCCCCTGGTCCGTCAGCTGTTCACGTAGCCCATGTACGTGTCCCAGTTCCAGTTGGGGCCCGGGTCGGTGTGGTCGTTCCCGGGGACCTCGTTGTGGCCGACGACGTGCGCACGGTCCTTCGGGATGCCGTGCTTGTCGCACAGGTGCTTCGTCAGTGCCGCCGAGGAGCGGTACATGGCGTCGGTGAACCACGACGGGTCGTCGACGAAGCCCTCGTGCTCGATGCCGAGGCCGGAGGCGTTGCCTCCCCTCGCGTGCCACGCGGTGTCGGCGTCGCGCACCATCTGGGTGATCTCACCGTCGGAGGACCGCACCACGTAGTGCGCGCTGACTTGGGCCTCGGGGTTCTTGAACCAGCTGATCGTGCCCGCGTACGCGCCCTGGGTGACGTGGATGACGACCTGGGAGATCGCGGCGTCACGGCCGGTGTTGAAGTTGGCCGGGTCGGCCGGGTTCCAGATCGCCGGCGGGTAGTCGTCGCTCTTGGTGCCGGTGCCGGGGGCCGCCGCCTTCGCGAGCTTGCCGCGCTCGGGCGTGACCTTCTCCGCCGACATGCGGACCTTGGTGCCCTTGGACGGGATGCCCTTGCTGACGAAGTCGTAGGCGGCATCGGCGTAAAGGCGCTTGAGCGAGGCGTTCTCGGCACCGCCGTAGGCGGCGACCGCCGGGTACCAGGCCTCGACGCGCTTCCGGTCGGACGCCTTCAGACCGGCCTTGTCGGCCTTGGCGCGGAGAACGGCGGCACCGCCGCGGATGTTGGCGGCGTCGTTCTTCTTCAGGTCGGTCTTCGATTCGCCGGTGAGGTCGGCGGCCTGCTCCAGCGTCTTGCGCTCGGGGTTGCTGACCAGGTGCATCACGCCGAAGCCGTTGTCCTGGCTGGGCTTGCCCTTGTGGCCGTCGAGGTGCGTCTCGGCGTAGCCCACGGAGACCAGGAGGTCGCGCGGAACGTCGAACTCCTTGGCGGCCTGCGTGAACGCCTCGTTCATCGACGGCGCTTCCGCGGGGGGAGCGGCCGTGGCCTGCTGGGTCGCCACCGCCAGGCCCGCCACCAGCGCGCCACCGACGGCCGCTGCCAGGACTCTCTTCCGTGTGTTCATCGGCTCTGTTGCCTCTCTGGATCCAACTCCAGCGCGTGGTGGGGGGGTTGCTGCTCCTGGCGCCGGCCGGCGCGCTGGATCTCTGCCGGTGACAGGGGTGGCGCGGTGCGCCCGTACGCCCTTCCAGGCACGCGTGGTGGTGCCGGGAGGGATTCGGCGCCTTTCCTGGATGCCTGGATGTGCGGGCCGGGGCGGCGGGTGGCCGCCGCCGGCCGGATCAGCAGGTCAGGGGGTGCACGGCAGGGAGACGCCGCGCTCGGACATGTAGGCCAGCGGGTCGTCGCCGACGCCGGTGCCGCCGTCGAGGTGGACCTCGAAGTGCAGGTGCGGGCCCGTCGACTGGCCCTCGTTGCCGACGGAGGCGATCCGCGCTCCGCCCTCTACGGTGTCGCCGACCTGGACGAATCGCTCGCTCATGTGGCCGTACTCGGACACGGAGCCGTCCGGGTGCTTGATGCGCACCCACTGGCCGTAGCCGGAGGCCGGGCCCGATTCTGTGACCTCTCCGGGGCCTGCGGCGAAGATGGGGGTGCCGATGGGGGCGGCGAGGTCCACTCCGTCGTGGCCGTCGTGATAGCCCTGACTGATCTCGGCACCGACGGGACACGAGCCCTGATAGGCCGCTTTCGCGCCGTCGGCGGTGCCGGCGCTCGCCGGCACGGCGACAGCGGTCGCGATCACGCAGCCGCCGGCGGCCGCGAGAGCGAGCAACGCGCGCTTGGCACGTCTGCTGTGGGGACGGAACATGGGGGGTTTCCTTCCACGGATGAAGACGAATTCCGTGCGACCGCCAGTAGACGCAGCGGGCCATGTACGCGACAACCCTGTTCCGCCAACAAGTGACACTTTCTGTGTCACGTGAAGGATTCGGCCCGTACGAATCACCCGCAGCCAAGCGAATTCGGGCTCTTCCTTCCTTGGTTCGACCACTGAAGGAAAGTGCCGTCTCACGTTGTGGACGAACTGAGCGGTGTCGCAGGGGTGTTGAGGTACGAAATCCGCAGCGGTTCGGGCGTGGGCCTGATGACCCTCGCGTGCTTGCCTCAACTCCCCGATGGGGCGGGAGGGTTCACGGCCGGAGGGCCCCCTGGGAGCACCCTCGGCGGTGCGACATCGGGGAGCACCTTCGACATCTCGCGCCCGGCGCCGACGACCGGGCGGGGCAAACGGCAGTCGCCAGCGAGCGGCCCGTGAGCGCACGCCGAACGCCCCTGCCGGCTCGGCGCGTTGGGCCTGAGCGGACAGGGGACGTTCGAGGAGCACGGCCAGGCGGGGCCGGGGCGACATCGTTCCCGCCGATGGGCAGCTGTCAGATCGTGAAAGGCCGCTGCCGGACGAACCTCTTGTTGCTCCGCCCGGTCAGGAAGAGGTTGGGGCTCTGCACCGCGGGCATCGTCTTCAGAATCTCGCGGTGGAACGCCCTGTAGCCGCCCGAGAACTTGCCCTCGTTCCACACTTCGAGGAGCTTCCCGGTGAACATGCCGTTGCGCAGGCCGTCGCCCGCCAGCTGGTTGTCCTGACAGGCCGAGATGAGCAGAACGGACGCGCCGAGGTCCCGGTTGTCCTTGGCGTTGAGTTCACGCTGGATGGAGTCGAAGAAGTCCTTGTCCCGCTCGTACATCTCCGACTGCTTCTCCAACGGCATCAGCCGGGAGGTCTGCTCGACCTCGGCGGGCTCGGTCGTCTGGAACTGGTCCCGCATCGCCTCCGGCGTGAGGATCTCGCGGACCTTGACACCGCTGCCGCTGTGGCAGCTGTCGAGGAACGTGAGGATGCGGACGCCCTCGGCGAACCCCTCGAACTCCTTGAACAACTCGTCGTCGATGTACTCCCGGTCGAAGAGGACCAGAGTCTCGTCGAGCCGGTCGGGCTCGTCCTCGGGGCCGTTGATGTCCGGCACCTGTCCGCCGTGACCCGAGTACGAGAAGAGCAGGATGTCCCCGGCTCCGAGCGTCTTGGCGGCCTTGCGGAGTTCGGAGTTCACGTTGTCGACCGTGGCGTCCTTGGTGAACAGCGTCGTGCGGTCCCGGAATCCGGCCTCCTTGGCGAGGCGGTCCATGTCCCGTGCGTCGTTCTCGCAGGCGATGAGCTTGCCGTCCCAGCCGCCGTACTTCTTGGGATCGACCTTGTTGAGACCTATGTGGATGGACATGCCCTGGCCCATGGAACGTCTCCTTCCCTTCGGGCGAGCAGAAGCACGGATGTGCAGCTCACGCCCGCTGGACGGGTCCTTCCGCGAAGCTAACCCCCCGTTCGGGGGCATGAGAGGACCTGCTGGGCCATACGGGTGACGCAGGGACCGGACGGCCGGGAACAGGCACCGGTGACGGCTCACCAGGACCCGATCACCGGGACGGCGGCCCGGAGCCCGCGTCCCGCCGGGCCCACAGGCGGATATCCGGTGGCGCCTGCCGCACCGGGCCCACTAGACAGGCCCGATGGTCGACCGCCTGTTCTCCGAGCCGGAACTCGCCGAGCTGTACGACACGCTCTGCGCCGGGAGGGACGACTTCGACTTCTATCTGCCGTTCGTGATGTCGGCCCGTACGGTCCTCGACGTCGGCTGCGGAACGGGTGAGCTGCTCCGCATGGCCCGGGACGCCGGCCACACCGGCAGACTGTGCGGCCTCGACCCGGCCGAGGCGATGCTCGCCCAGGCGCGCCGGAGGCGGCCGGGCGTCGAGTGGGTGCTCGGTGAGCCCGAAACCGCGTGCTGGGAGGGCGAGTTCGAGCTGGCCGTCATGACCGGGCACGCGTTCCAGGTCTTCGTGGAGGACGACAGGCTGCGCTCCTCGCTCGCCTCGATCCGCTCTGCACTCACCCGCGACGGCCGCTTCATGTTCGAGACGCGCAACCCGGCCGCCCGCGCCTGGGAGCAGTGGGTCCCGAAGAACGAGGTCGAGGTGACGGATCCCGGCGGTGGCGTGCTGCGCTCGTGGCACGAGGTGGAGTCACCGGTCGCGGGCGACCTCGTCACCTTCACGCATACCCTCACCGGGCCCCGCTGGGAGGTGCCGCAGACGTCCCGCAGCACGCTGAGGTTCCTCGGCGCGGAGGCGCTGTCGTCCTTCCTGACGGAGGCCGGGCTGACGGTGGCGGAGCAGTACGGGGACTGGGACGCCGGGCCTCTGACCGACGGCAGCCCGGAGATCATCACCGTCGCCGTGCGGAGCTGAGCCGGGCCCCGGGGGCCGCCGTGGCAGGACCGGCCCGTACGGGCGGCGCACGTACAGGCGGCGCACCGGCGGGCGAGCCCATGACGACCCCGCCCGCTCACGGCGAAGCGGATCCGCCGCCCTGGCCGTGCACGGTGAGGTCGACGACGATGCGCCGTTCGGTCAGCCCCCGCGCCTGTCGTTCCCAGGCGTCGGGAAGCCCGTCGAGCGGCACGGCCTCGTGGTCGACGGAGAGGCGTCCCGCCGCCGCGTGCCGGAGCACGGCCAGCAGGGCCTCGCCCTTCCGCTCGGTGCTGATCTCGTTGTTCGTGTAGCCGAGGACCCGGGCCGAGCGGCTGCGCACGGTCGCGGAGCTGAAGGTCGCGGTGTCGCCGGCCGAGCCTCCGAGGTTGACCAACCTGCCGCCGGGCGCCAGGAGTTGGAGCGCGGCCGTTGCCGGAACGCCGCACAGCGGATCGATCACGACGTCGACGTCCCGTGCGCAGACGTTCGCGAGCCTCCCGGCCAGCTCGTCGGGCTCGTCGTCGTCGCGCAGGGCGACGACGGCGTCCGCGCCGCACGCCCTCGCCCGTTCCTGGGCTCGGCTCGAACGGGAGGCGGCCACCACCTGGCCGGCGCCGCACAACCGGGCGGCCTGTATCGCCACTTGACCGACGACGCTGCCACCGCCGAGGACAAGCACCTTCTCGTCCGGCCGCAGCCCGGCCTTCCAGGTCAGGGCCGTCCATGCGGCGATGGCTGACAGCCCCAGTGCCGCGACCAGCGTGTCCTCGACGCCGTCCGGGAGCGCTATGAGTTCGGCCTCGGGCAGGAGCACCTGCTGGGCCATACTGCCGTCGCCCGGTGCCATCCCGGCAGAGGTGGGGAACCAGACGCGGGTCCCGCCGGTCAGGCCCTCGGCGTCCTGGACGACGCCCACTCCCTGGACGCCGGGTACGTAGGGAAGCGGCGGCGGGCCGAAGTACGACGTGCCCGTGGCGCACAGGATGTCCAGTGGCGTGATCGGGGCCGCCGTCGTGCTGACCAGCGCGTGTGCCTCGGCGCCTGCGGGCGGCGGGCGTTCCCCGATCGCGGGCGGTGTGCCGTGGCGTTCGATGACGGCTGCTCGCACCGCTGCCTCAGGTCGCGTAGTCGGGGTAGGGCAGCTGGAAGTGCCCCAGCCTGCGGGCGTATTCCTTCTGGAACCCGAGTGGTTCGTGGTCGCGCTCGAACATGGCGATGAACAGGGTGAGGGTGAGGAAGGGATGGGCGCCGAGCTCGAACAGCCGCGGGTAGTCGTGCGTCGCGAGCGCCTCTCGTTCCCCGGGCTCGAACGTCAGCCAGGTGGTGGTCTCCGCCCGGACGCAGTTGAGGATGCTGCCGGCTTGCTCGTCCTCCCACCACTCGACGGTGCCGCGCGGATCGTCCCGGTAGCGCTCGACGAGTTCGGGGTCGCGGTCGATGGTGTAGAGGAACTTGTCCACCAGGTACTTGCTCATGCCGGTGCTCCGTTCGGATACCAGGTGAAGTAGGCCTCCATGGTGTGGAAGAGGTCAAGGCTGTCGACGTGGTCGGCCTTGGCGTTCTCACCGGCGACGCCCATCATCAGCATGAAGTCCATGAATCCGTGAGTGGCGTTCCCCGGAGCGTGCAGACTCTCCAGACTCACCTCGCTCAGGCAGCCCTCCAGGTCACCGTTGGCGATCCAGTCGACGGCCTTGCGGTCGAACTCGGGGTCGGGGCCGTGTTCGCCGAACTGGCGGGGCCCTCCCAGCTCCAGCGACAGATGGCCGGTCCCGATGATCGCCACCCGCTGGTCCGAGGGCCAGGACTCCACGATCTCCCTGATGGCACGGCCCAGTTGGACGAAGCGCTTCGGCTGCGGCAGGGGCGGGGCGAAGATGTTCGTGTAGACGGGCACGATCGGCAGGTCCGCCTCGGGCCGCAGCGTGATGACGGGGCACGTGATGCTGTGGTCGATGCGCAGCTCCTCGCTGAACGCGAGGTCGAACCCGGAGTCCAGCCCCTGCCGCAGGATGTGCCCCGAGAGCTCCTGGTGCCCGTCGAGAAGCATTCGCGGCAACCCGAACTCGCGCTCCTCGTTGTAGAAGTTCCCGTCGTAGAACGGCGCCTTGCCGACAAGGAACTGCGGCATGTTGTCCAGCCACAGCTGATGGAAGTGGTCGCTGCCCACCATCACCAGCACGTCGGGCCTTGCGTGGGTCAGCGTCTCGCGGAACCGTTCGATCTTCGCCACCCATTCGTCGGCGAAGGGCGGCCGTTCGTCACCGGTGGACGTGCTGGCCCGGTAGTAGAAGGGATGGTGCGTGGAGGCGATCACCGCGACGACCTCGGCCATGGCTGCTCCTTCGGTTCGGGTCAGGCTGTCTCCGGGGGCACGGAGAACGCGTTGCGGTCCACGGACAGGTAGATGTCGCTCGCCACGGGCCTGCGGGTCTCCTCGGCGAGCTGCCCGAGCAGGCCGGCGGTGCGCGCGAGGAGCGCGAACCCTCGCAGCAGCTCCCCCGGCAGGCCCAGATCGGCCAGTGCCGCACCGCACACGCCGGCACCGTTGAGCGGCAGGCGCCTGCCCAGTACGTCGGGGTGCACCCGGCCGATGGCCTCGAACAGCCGCAGGTGCGGGCCCTTCAGACCCTCCTCGGCGGCGATGTCCATCAGCCTCGCGGTGCGCGGGTCCCGCTCCTTGTGCACGGGGTGCCCGAGCCCGGGAACGATGCTGCGGGACTTCCTGGCCACCCGCACCGCCGCCAGCGCCGGCACGTCCCATCCGGCCTCGTCGTCCGGGTCCTCCGGAAGCTCCGCGCGGTGCTCCTCCAGTACGCGGGCCAAGTAGCGGCCGCAGTCCTCGGTGACGCCCAGGAACCGTGACCCGCCGCCGAGGAGGCCCGCCGCCAGCGCGCCCTGCAGCGAGTCCGGGGCGGACAGATAGGTGAGCCTCGCGGCGATCGCGGTCGGAGTGAAGCCGTGGTCGGCGAGGGCGACGAGCACCGCCTCGAAGAGGCGGACCTGGCCGGGCGTCGGGCGCTGCTGCGTCACCAGCCACATCGCCAGCTCGCCGAAACCGACGTTGCCCATCAGCTCGGTGGCCAGATCGTGCCCGAGCAGCGAGATCGTCTCGGCGTCCGACGTCCCCAGCGACGTGGGGTACGACGGTGTGCCGGGCGGTGAGCTGTCGTCCACTCGGTGAACTCCTCGGCGGTTTCGGTGTCCGGTCGTCAGCGGTGTCGGTGTCCGTCGTCAGGGGCGGGGTCCGGTGAGCCAGGCCCGCAGTTGGGCACCGTGCTCGTCGAGCGCGGGGGGCGGAAGGTCGTAGCGCGCGGGGCTTTCGGAGAAGGTGATCGGGTTGCGCACGGAGGGGACCGCGCTGTCGCCCTCGCCGACCCGTACGACGGGGTCCAGGCCCAACTGCTCGGCGAACGCGACGCCTTCCTCGACGGTGTTGATCGGCCCGCACGGGACGCCCGCGTCCAGCAGTTCGCGGAACCAGTCCATCCGCCCCCGTGTCCGCAGGCGTTCGACCAGGAGCGGCCGGAGCTGCTCGCGGTTGGCCGTGCGTTCCTGGTTGGTGCCGAACCGCGGGTCCTCCGCCAGCTCCGGCACGCCGAGCACCTTGCACAGGTTGGCGAACTGCCCGTTGTTGCCGGCCGTGATGATCAGGTCGCCGTCGGCCGTGGGCAGCGGCTCGTACGGGAAGAGGCTGGGGTGTGCGTTGCCCATGCGGTGCGGGACGACCTCCCCGGCGACGTAGGCGCTGGTGTGGTTCACCATCCCCGACAGGGCCGTGGCGAGCAGGTTGACCTCGACGTGCTGCCCGCGGCCGGTGCGGTTGCGATGCTGAAGTGCCGCCAGGACCCCGATGGTTGCCTGCATGCCGGACATCACGTCGAACACGGAGATACCGGAGCGGAAGGGCGGTCCGTCGGGGTCGCCGGTCAGGCTCATCAGCCCCGATATCGCCTGCACGATGAGGTCGTAGCCGGGCAGGGCGGCGCCGCCGCCCGAGCCGAATCCGCTGATGGAGGCGTAGACGACCGCCGGGTTCCCCGATGCCACGGTGTCGTAGTCCAGGCCGAACTTGGTGAGGCCGCCCGGGCGGAAGTTCTCCAGGACGATGTCGGCCCGCGCTGCCAGCTCCTGGGCGACGGCGCGGTCGTCGGCGTCGCGGAAGTCGAGCGCGATCGACCGCTTGTTGCGGTTCATGCCCAGGTAGTACGTGGCGACGCCGTCGCGGAGCGGGGGCGACCATGTGCGGGTGTCGTCGCCGTCGGGGCCCTCCACCTTGACGACGTCGGCGCCCATGTCGGCCAGCAGCATGCTCGCGTACGGCCCCGCCAGGATGCGTGAGAGATCGGCGACGAGCAGCCCTTCGAGAGGCCGGCGCCCTTGGCCCTGCTTCGCGTCATCCACCGGGACATCGAACAAGAGAGGCCCTCCCTGCCCGCTCTCCGGACAACTGTCCGGACGCGGGCAGCATCGGCGCGCGCACTGCCGATGTCAAGAGCGGCCCCGGTCAAGGACGGGTCAGGAGACCTCGGGCTCGACCACCGTGCGGGGCAGCGCGTCGTGGAGCGCCAGCTCGGCGCTCACCGCGCTCGCCGTCTCCCGCAGCAGCGGGAGGTACTCCCCGGTGAGGGTCTCCACGGACGTCTCGGCGGCATGGACGGTGACGTTCATGGCGGCGACGACCTTGCCGGTGCCGTCACGCAGCGGCGCCGCGATCGACCGGATGCCGGCGGCCAGGTCCTCGTCGGTCAGGGCCCAGCCGCGCGCCCGCACCTGGCGCAACGCGGCGTCCAGCTCGGCCCGTTCGGGCTGCCACTTCGCGACGACGCCCGCGCGGCTCGGTTCGGCGAGCGTGCGCTCCAGCTCGCTCTCGTCGAGATCGGCCAGCAGGATCTTTCCGAGTGATGTCGCCGGGGCCGGGAAGCGCGTGCCGATCTGGACAGCCAGCGTGATGATCTTGGGTACGGCGACCCGGCCCACATAGACGATGTCGGAGCCGTCGAGCTGCGCCATCGAGCTCGACTCGTTCGTCTGCGCCACGAGTTTCTCCATGTGGGTGCGCGCCACCTCCCACAGCCCCATGCCCTGCACATACGTCAGGCCGAGCTCGAGAACCCGCGGGGTGAGGGCGAAGCCGCCGCCGACCGCGCGCACATAGCCGAGCGACTCCAGGGTGCGCAGGATCCGCCGCGCCGTCGGACGCGCCAGCTGGGCGGCCGCGGCGACCTCGCTCAGCGACATCACCGGCCGATGCTGGTCGAACGCCTTGATGACGTCGAAGCCCCGAGCGATGGACTCGATGAAGTCGGGGTCTGGGTCACGGCGGGGCATCGGCACTCCTGCAGCTGGCTGCGTCTTGCGACGGCACGTTCCCGGGCCCCCGACGCGCGGTCGCGAACTCGCGGACCTTTCAGTGAACCATGAGGCACGTTCCCGAAGTGCCGTGACCTTGACACCGTCCAGGTCCGCTCTTACTTTACTGCCCCACGGACGACTGTCCGCACACCGGACACCCCGAGGAGCACGCCGTGACGAGCGTTCCGCAGCAGCAGGTGGAGACCGGGAACACGCCGGGAGGGTCCGGCACCGCACCGAGGGTGGTCGCCGTCGGCTTCGGCGTCCTGTGCCTCTCGTACATGCTCAACGCGATGGACCGGCAGATCTTCTATCCGCTGCTGCCCGCCATCAGCGGCGAGTTCGGGTTCAGCCTCGAACAGGGCGGCACGCTGGCCACCGGCTTCACGCTGGGTCTGGCCGCGGCCGGCCTCGTCGGCGGCTTCCTCGCGGACCGGCTCTCGCGGCGGAACATCCTCGTGATCGCCGTCCTGATGTACTCGGCCGGCACGGTCGGCGTTCCTCTGGCCGGCGGCTTCGTGGACATGAGCGCCTACCGGCTGCTCTCCGGCGTCGGCGAGGGCATACACGCGGCAGCCCTCTACGCGGTCGTCGGTGCCTTCTTCTTCCACAGGCGGGCGGTGGCCGCCGGGGTCGTGGGCGTCTCGTTCGGCCTCGGCATCTTCCTCGGCCCGCTCGTCGGCACGCAGATCGTCGCCGCATGGGGCGACTGGCGGGGACCGTTCTACCTCTTCGCCGCGGTCGGCGTGGTCATGTCGCTGCTCATGGTGGCGGCCGTGTCCAAGAAGCTGACCGAGGCGGTCGGCACACCGGGCGCCGCGGCGCAGACGTACGACCACGTGCCCGCGAACCCGCTCAACCGCAACACCTTGGGACTCGGGGTGGCCTGCGTCGTCTCGGGCCTGGTCTTCTACGGCTTCCTCGGCCTCTACCCCACGTTCCTCGCGAAGGAGCTGGGCTTCTCCCCCGGTGAGGCGGCCTTCGCGCTGTCCATGGCCGGGTTCGGCGCCATGATGGCCCTGCCCGCCGGCTGGCTCGGGGACCGCTACGACCAGCGCATGCTGCTCGCCGTCGGGTTCGTCGGAGCTGCCGGCTGCACCTTCCTCGCCTACCAGGTGGTGACCTCGCCGGCGGCCCACTACGTACTTGCCTTCCTCATCGGCACGTTCGCCAGCGGCTTCCTGTTCACCAACTGCACCACGGCCATGCAGCGGGCGGTGCGGCCCGAACACGTCGGACGCGGCGCCGGGATGTTCATGCTCACCTACTACGTCGGCGCCGCCTTCTCCGGCCTGATCTTCGCCTGGCTCGTCGGGCGCATCGGGTGGGAGGGCGCCGGACTGTGGCAGCTGACGCTGCTGCCCGTCCTCGGGATCGCCGGACTGAGCCTGGTGCGCTCCTCGCAGATGCTCGTCCCGTACGCCTCCCCGGCCAAGTGACCACCACCCGCACGCGTGCACAGAGCTGGAAAGGACGAACATGACAACCGGCGGTTCGCCTCAGCGGATGTTCCCGTCAGAACGTGCCGTCGTGTTCCGCCACGGCACCGTGCTCACGATGGACGAGCGCAGGTCGGTGCTCACCGACGCGGACGTGCTCGTGATCGGTGAGCGCATCAAGGCCGTCGGAAGGCGGTTGGAGGTCCCCGAGGGCACCGTCGAGATCGACGCCGCCGACGGCATCGTGATGCCCGGCATGGTCGACACCCACCGGCACATGTGGCAGACCGCGATGCGCGGGTACGGCGCGGACTGGACCCTGACGCAGTACTTCGTCTGGTACTACCTCGAACACGGCAAGCTCTTCCGGCCCGAGGACATATACGCCGGGAACCTGCTGTCGGCCGTCGAGTCGCTCGACGCCGGCGTCACCACGACCGTCGACTGGTCGCACGGACTGCAGACCACCGACCACGCCGAGGCCGCCGTCGACGCCTTGGAGGCCGTGCCCGGGCGGTTCGTGCTGGCCTACGGCAACATCCAGGCCGCGCCCTGGGACTGGTCGGCGAAGCCGGAGTTCCGCGCTTTCGTCGAGAGGCGGTTCAGCGGCAGCGACATGCTGGGGTTCCAGATGGCCTTCGACGTGACGGGCGATCCGGAGTTCCCCGAGCGGGCCGCCTTCGAGGTGGCGCGCGAGCTGGGCGCCCCGGTGACGACGCACGCCGGCGTGTGGGGCGCGACCAACGACGACAGCATCCGCCTCATGCACGACCACGGGTTCATGACCCCCGGCACCGTCTACGTGCACGCGGCGACGCTGAGCGCCGACTCCTACCACCGCATCGCGGCCACCGGAGGAACCGTGTCGGTGTCCACGGAGAGCGAGCAGAGCTGCGGCCAGGGCTACCCGCCCACATGGGTGCTGAGGGCGCACGACATACCCGTCGCACTCTCCATGGACACCAGCGCCTGGTGGAGCGGCGACCTCTTCTCGGCGATGCGCTCGACGCTCGGAGCCGACCGCGCACGCGAGCACCTGGAAGCGCACGCCGTGGGCGGCACGGTCACGCACTGCCGCCTGCGTGCCGAACAGGTCGTCGAGTGGGCGACCCGCGGCGGGGCGAAGGCTCTCGGGATGGAGGACACGGTCGGCAGTCTCGAGACCGGCAAGAAGGCCGACATCGTGCTCATCAAGAACGACGAGTCACCGGTCATGTTCCCGGTCCTCAACCCGTACGGGCACGTCGCGTTCCAGGCGCAGCGGGGGGACGTGCACACGGTCATGGTCGACGGCCGGGTGGTCAAGCACGACCACCGGCTCGTCGACGTCGACCTCCCGGCCGTCCGCCGCACCGTCGAGGCCACCGTCGATCATCTGCGCGGCGCGCTCGGGGACGAGGCATGGCGGCAGGGCATGAACCCGGACGTCCCCGAGACCGAGGTGCTGGACAACCCGTACACGTACACCGGGTTCCGCAGCGCCGCCACGCACAAGGCCGCCGGCTAGCCGCCCCCCGAACTCCGGTCGCGCCGGCCGGTGTTCGGGCGAACGCCGGCCGGGAGCGGATCCCGGCCGGCGCTTCGCGCGCTACGGGCGACTGTCCACGCGGCGGTCCGGACCGAGGTGCCGGGCGAAGAACCGCAGGGCACTGTCCAGCTCGAATGCCGGGATCTCGCCGTGCTTGCCGGGATTGGCGTGCAGCGTCTTCCCGTCCGAGGCCAAGGCGTCGAACAGCTCCAGGCTGCGGGCGCGTGGCACCCGTTCGTCGTCCCACTGCACCAGGAACTCGACCGGGACGGTGATCCGCGCGGCGGCCTCTGCCAGTGCGGGCGCACCGCCCAGTCCCAGCACCGCGGCGCGCACGCGCGGTTCGGCGGCGACGAACGGAACGCCGAGGCCGCATCCCAACGACACGCCCCAGTATCCGGCCGGGCCTGCGCCGACGTGTTCGAGCTGCTGGACCGCGTCCAGGACCGCCCGCCATTCCGGGACGGTCTGCCGGGCCACGAGCGCCTGGAAGTCGGCGATCAGCGGGGCGAGTTCCTCCCCCGCCTCCACGCGGGCCTGGTTCTCGGTCGCGATCCTGTCGTAATCCTCGTCCTTCGGCCGGTCGCCGTGGCCGGGCACATCGACCGCCACCACCGCGAACCCGCAACGGGTCACGAAGCGGAACGCACGGTCGACGATGCCGGGGTCCTTCTTGTGCCGGCCGCCGCCGTGTCCCATCAGGACGAGGGGGCGGGTGCCGGCGGCGCCTTCCGGCGTCCACAGCACGCCGGGGATTCCGTCGAGGGTGAAGAGCTGTTCGCGGACGCCGTCCGAGGACGTCTCAGAGGTGAACTGCATTGCGGTGCAAGCCTTTCGGGATGCCTTCCGCGGGCACTCCCTATGCCGTGCGAAGGAGGGAGCCCCGACCTGTCCTTGCGTTGATCGGTCTCACCTCCTCGGTTCGCAGCAGCGCGCAGCGACGCCGCAAAGTACCACGCCCGGGCGCTGCCAGCCCCCTCCGCGCAGGCCGTTCGCCGGGGCGAACGTCGCCCGGCGCGGCACCGGTTGGGGAGGAGGAACGCCATGCCGGGGGCCGCTCGCGCGGCGCCCCCGGCAACGAGGCCCGGGCCGGGGCCCGTTGCGCCCGGACAGGCCCTAGCCGATCGCCTCGGCACGCAGCATCTCGGCGGCATCGGCCATCGCGCGAAGCTTGCCCTCGGCGGACTGCCGCGGCAGATACTTCATGCCGCAGTCCGTCGCGACGACGATGCGCTCCGGATTCACGTACGGCAGCGCGCGCCTGACCCTGGCCGCCACGGTCTCGGCGCTCTCCACGGCCGGATCGGAGAGGTCGATGACGCCGAGGATGACCGTCTTGTCCGGCAGGTGCTTGAGCACCGAGGTGTCGAGACCGGACTGTGCGGTCTCGATCGAGACCTGATCGCAGGCGCAGTCGGCGAGTTCGGGAAGGAAGGAGTAGCCCGACGGCCGCTCGTGGATGATCGCCGCATAGCCGAAGCAGATGTGCACCGCGGTGGTTCCCGGTGCGCCTTCCAGCGCCCGGTTCAGCGCCTTCAGGCCGAACTCGCGCGCCGGCTCGGGACGTGCCTGCATGTAGGGCTCGTCGAGCTGCACGATGTCGGCACCGGCCGCGAAGAGGTCGTGCACCTCGGCGTTGACGGCCTCGGCGTAGGCCATGGCCATCGCCTCGCGGCTGCCGAAGTGGTCGTCCTGCGCCTGCTGCGACATCGTGAACGGGCCCGGCACCGTGACCTTGATGACGCGGTCGGTGTTGGCGCGCAGGAAGCGCACGTCGTCGGCCTGGACCGGCTGGGGCCGCCGGATCGGGCCCACGACACGCGGTACCGGGTTGGGGTGGCCGCTGCGGTCCAGCGCTTCGCCGGGGTTGTCGATGTCCACGCCTTCCAGCGCGGTGGCGAAGTGGTTGGAGTAGCTCTCCCGCCGCATCTCGCCGTCGGTGATGACGTCGAGGCCCGCTCGCTCCTGCGCCCGGATGGCGAGCAGGGTGGCGTCGTCCTGTGCCTCGGCCAGATGCTCCTGATCCGGCCGCCACAGCTCACGGGCGCGGACCCGCGGTGGGAACCGGTCGGCCAGTCTCGCCCGGTCGATGAGCCACTCGGGCTGCGCATAGCTGCCGACCAACGACGCGGGGAAGAGTGGAAGGTTCCGCATGGGGCGAACTGTGCAGGACTTCACCCGGTCAGGCAATACACCTCCCACGATCTCATCTTCCGGTTCTTGGGCGGCACGCTCCCGCCGAGGTGAAAGGGGAGGAGCCGGCACGGCAGTTCGGGCGCACGCGAGACGATCGCGCCACGCACGCGGAGAACATCAGCGAGGAGGCCCGCGGTCACCGGGACCTCCTGGGGGCGGCTCGGCACGGGAGAATCCTTCGGCCCGCTGCTGGGGACCCGGCGTTGCGAGGCCGGGAGGTCGTGGGTCGTCCGGATGCGGAGCGTCAGAGGTCCGGGACGGCGAGGTGGTCGGCGCTGCCGCCGTGCCATTCGACGAGGAAGAGGCTCGCGTCGTCGGTGGTGGCCCCGCCCCGCTCCCGCAGCAGGGACTGGGACAACTCCCGTGCCATCTGCGCTACTCCGTCGCAGAGCGGTCCGGTGCGCTCGATGGTGTTGATCATGCGTGTTTCGCCGAACTGTTCCCCGCCGATCCGGTGTTCCTCGATGAGGCCGTCGGTGTAGAACATCACCCGGTCGCCCTTGGTCAGTTGCATGGTGGACACCTGCGGTACGGCGCCGCCGAAGCCGACCGGCAACGTGGTCGGACTCTCCAGCTTCTGGATGACTCGGTGACCCCGGATCAACAGCGCCGACGGGTGGCCCGCGTTGACCCACTGCAGCTGGCCGGTCTCCACGTCCAGGCGCAGCATCTGGGCCGTCACGAACTGCTCCGGCCCGAACTGCGCGTCGACAGCTCTGTCCATGAAGGAATAGAGCTCAGCGAGCCCGATCTCCGCACGCCTGGCGTGACGGTAGGCGCCGATGGCGACGGTCGCCAGCACGGCCGCGCTCAGCTCGTGACCCATGGCGTCGATGACGGCCAGATGCAGGATGTTGTCGTTGAGGGCGTAGTCCAGGCTGTCCCCGGCGATCGCGTGGGCGGGTTCCAAGGCGCCGGCCAGGGACACCTGAGGGGTGTTCATCGACAGCGGAGGCAGCAGGGACCACTGGATCTCTGCGGCCACGGTCAACGACTTGCCACGACGCCGAGCCTTGAAGAACTGGTCGGTGTAGCTGCTCTTGGTGACCACGATGTCCGCGACGAGGCCGGCGAGCCTGCGCAGCAGCCTCCGGTCGTCCTCCTCGACTGCGTCCAGGGTGAGGGCCATGACGCCCACGACGTCGCTGCCGTCGAGCAAGGGCAGATACATCCGCACGTGCTCCGCCTGCCGCTCCTCGACCACACGCTTGCTGAGGAATGCCTGACCCGCGTGTGAACCGTCGATGGGCAACGCGTCACCGACACGGAGTCCACGGCCCGGCAGCGGCGCCAGCATCAGCTGCTCGTAGTCCTGCAGGTAGATGGAGACGTCCCGGCCGCCGACCTTGGCGGCCTCTTCGGCCACCAGCGGCGCGATGAGGTGCGCCGGCATCTCGTGAGCCCGGTCCAGCAGCTGCCCCAGCAGCCGCTCACCGAACCCCTCCGAGAGGTCCACATTCACCCGGCGACCCGGCTTTCGACCTTGCTCCACCGGTGCCCCTCCCATTGGCGAACGACTATCCCCGCATAACCAATAGAACGGTTCAAAAGCAACGACCCAGCCGTGCGCCTCACCTGATTGGAAGGGAGGTCACGGCAGCGCCGGAGGGGCTGCGCCATGCGACAAGGGTGGTGTGCAGCCACGCGCGCCGCACCGTCTCCGCGTCTGCCGGATCCGTCGCCCATCCCCGACGTGCGAGGGCCAAGGCGTAGCCTCCGAGCCCCCGGCCGACGTGGGCGGGCAGCAGCCCGAAGGCAGCGAGTCCCACGTCGCCGCCCGCCGCAGGCAGGGGCGAGTCAGGTAACAGCGGCGTGTTGGAGCCGAAGTGACGCTCCTTCGTGAAATAGCTACTGCTGTTCCTTGCGCGGTCCTACGGATCGTGTTCAGCGCGCCATGAAGTGGAGAAATCATGCGCATGCTTCGCGAAGCTGCCGTCGTGGCCGCCGTGGTCGGCAGCCTCGGCATGGTCGGTACCGGCGTCGCCTCCGCCGGCGGATGGGAGCCCCCGGAGCTCCCGAACGTCACCTGCAACCAGCCGAACGGTGACGCCTCCCGCGGCTCCGGCTGCGGCAACGGCCAGACCTCCGGTTCCGCCACCGGCGGAGACGCGACCGTCGTCACTGGCACAGGTGGTGGCGGCGGCAACAACTGAAACGCCGTAGCGACGCCCGGGCACCCGCGCGTCTTTGAAGGGGCCGGCAGTCGAGTCGGCCCCGCTCACACCAGGTCGGTGCAGCGGCATGGGGCCGGAGCTGCCGGGTCACGGAACAGTCGCTCGTTACGCGTGTCCCGGGTGTCTGCGGTGACAACATGCGGGTGGTCGCTGCGCCGCCCGTCCGCGTTGCTCCGGTGGTGGAACAGCCGCTCGGGCAGCCCATGACCCCATGACTGCTGGTCAGAACGAGCTGATGGACGAACGATCGGGGCCCCTCTCGTCCCCATGTCCCGTGACCGACCGCCGTTCCCCGTGGGGTTCCGTCCGATCGGGCACGCCAGGGGACATGTGCGCAGCCGGTCCGCGGTGCGGGCTCCGCTTACCTCTCAGGTAATCGAGCCCTGTGCGCCGGCATGGCACGCTCTCGGCATACGCAGCTCCATCGACCGGAAGGAAGCCATGCCCGCCTACGTCATAGCTCACCTGCAACAGGCCGCTCCGCACCCGGAGATCGCCGAGTACATCGAGCGACTCCCCGCCACCTTCGAGCCGCACGGCGGGCGTTACCTCGTGCACGCCACGGAACACGAGGTGAAGGAAGGCAGATGGAGCGGGCACGTCGTGATGATTGGCTTCCCGGGGATCGCCGAGGCGCGGGCCTGGTGGGACTCACCTGCATACCGGGAGATCGCACCGCTGCGCTCCCGGCACATCGAGGGCGACATCATCCTGGTCGAAGGCGTCCCCGAGGACTACGACCCGACTGCCGCTGTGAAGGCGATGCGGGAGGCCCTGCCGGCGGAATAGCACTCGGGCTCGGCCGAGTCCGGCTTTCCGAAGCGACGTTCCGCACCGGTCGGCGCGGTCGCTGTACGTCGGTGCTGTACGGCACGACAAAGCCCCGGGGAGATTCCCAGGGGCTTCTTTGATGTGCGAGCTCGGCGGTGTTCTGGTTCAGGACATCGGAATGACCTCGGCGTCAGGGTCTGGCGATGTCGAAGAGGCGTCTGGTGCTGTAAACCTGCAACCTTCTGATCCGTGGATTCGGGCACACGATCTCGTTGCGCCGCATGAGGCCACGGGACCATGAGCGACAGCGAGTTGGCGGCCGCCCTCGTGTGGTGCCGTTGCTGTCAGCGTTGCTGTCGCGCAGAGCTTCCGTCGTGGGGCTGAGCGGGCAGGCGCAGGGCAAGGATGGCGATGTCGTCGTGGTCGTCCCCGAGATGCTGATCAGCGAGGGTCCGGCACAGCTCGTCCAGCGGCAGGTGGGCGCTGCCGCCGGCGATGGCGGCCAGGGAGGTCAGGCCCACGTCGATGGACTGGCCGGGGCGTTCCACCAGCCCGTCGGTGAAGAAGATCACCGTGGCGCCTTCGGGCAGGGACCGCGTGCTGGCGAAGCGGTGCCTGCCCGGCTCGACACCGAGCGGCAGTCCGGGCTCGGTGTACAGGTACTCGGCCGCGCCGACGGGGGTGAGCAGCAGGGGCGGGAGATGGCCCGCGCTGCTCCACCGCAGCCGCCAGCCGTCGCCGCTCGGCTCGATGCAGGCCACGCATGCGGTGGTGACGGGGTTCTCGTTGATCGCGTGCAGCGTCCGGTCGAGTGTGGCCAGCACCGAGCCGGGCGCGGAAGGCTGGTCGTAGAACAAGGCACGCAGCATGTTGCGGATCTGGGCCATCGCGGCGGCGGCTTGCAGGCTGTGCCCGGCGACGTCGCCGATGACGGCACCGACGGAGCCGCCGGGCAGCGGGAGCGCGTCGTACCAGTCACCGCCCAGCTGCTCCGCGGCGGGCCGGTAGACGACGGCCGTCTGGAGGGGGGACAGGTCCGGCAGTGTCGGCAGCAGCAGCCGCTGGAAGGCGAGCCATCGGGAAGTCACGTCCCGCAGCGAGACGACAGACAGCGGAGCGCCGTTCGCGGTGGTCGCGCTGACGCGCATCTCGACAACTCTGACGCCGCCCCCGGGCTGCCTCAGCTCCACGTCTGTCGACTGGCCGTCCACGATCGGGAAACCGAAGGGGGTGTCCATAAGGTCCTGGGCGGGGCGGCCGAAGAGCTCCGTCGCGGCTGGATTGCACAGCCGGACGATCCCCTGATCGTCCACGGCGATGATCCCGTCGGCGGACGCGGAGATGACCAGGTCGATGAGGTCGCCTCCGAGTCCGCTGGTCCCGGCTCCGGGCCTGTCTCTCGCCATGGGGGTACGCCGCTCAGATGTCATCGCCGATGACGCCCGGCCACGGTGGCGTGTCCAGGCCGACGGCTTCCATGTCGTCGAGGGTGGCGACCGGGGCGCCGATGTGCATGCCGCCCGAGTCGATGGTGATCTGGCGCACGGCCTCGTCGTGGGCGGAGCCGCGGTTCTGCACGACGGCTACGGTGCGCTTGATCATCCCGGCGTTCTGGAAGTACCGCAGTGCGATGGTGACGTCGGTGAGGCTGGCCAGTTCACGCGCGATCGAAGGTGTCTGCGCAGGTGTGAAGCGGCTGGTGGGGGCGGAGGTGAACAGCGTGGTGATGCGGTGCTGACGGACGACCGCGCCCAGCGCGATGACCAGGTCGAGGAGCGCCCTCGGTGTGGCGATGCGTTCCAGCGCGGACAGGGTGTCGATGACCAGGCGCTCGGGCTGGAAATCCATCACGGCCCGCCTGATCCGGATGAAGTAGTCCTCCAAGGAGGCCACTTCGGGGTAGTCGCACACCACCTTCAACTGGCCGCCTTCTTCCATGGCCTCCAGGTCGATTCCCCACCCGTTGGCGTTGCGCCTCATCTGCTCGCGGGTCTCGTCGAAGGTGAACCCCAAGCAGCGCTCTCCCGCTGCGACACCGGCCTCCAGGAACTTCAGACTGGTCAGTGTCTTGCCGGACCCGGAGGGCCCGGACAGCAGGACGACAGCGTCCCGGTAGAACCCGCCACCGCACATCCGATCCAGCCCGGAGTTACCCGAGGACACGCGGGTACTGGATGCGAGCGTGGACGGCATACCGAGGAAAGCGAGGGGGATGACCACGAACCCATCGCGAGGGTCGATGGTGAACAGCCATTCCCCCGTGCGGTGCGGGGCACCGCGGAGCTTGACGATCTCGACGGTCCGGCGCCGACGCTCCTGGTACAGCACGTTGCGCAGGACGATCACGTTGTCGACGACGAACTCCTCGACCCTGTACCGGGATACGCCGTCGTACTCACTGTTCCGCTCGGCCGTGATGATCGAGGTGACTGCGAGCGAGGTCAGGGCGGAAGCGAGCCTGTAGCTCTCCCGGCGGACGATCCCGGGGTCGGCGTACCGGGCGAACACGGCCCCCAGCGAGTCCAGCACCACCCGGGAGGCGCCGATCCGGTGGACCGCGTGCTCGATGCGGGACAGCAGCGCGCCGAAATCGTAGGCTCCGATGACGGCGGCTTCCTCGTCCTTGCTCTCGGCGGCATCGACGAACACCCACTTCCCCTCGGCTTCCCACTGCTCGATCGGAAAGCCCAGCGAGACGAAGTTGCGGCGGATCGCTTCCGGCGTCTCCTCGAAGGTGACGAACACCCCCGGCTGGTCGTATTTCGCGATCCCGCGGGCGATGAACTCCCCGGCAAAGATCGTCTTACCGCTGCCGGTCGTGCCGGTGACCAGAGTCGGCCTGTGTGCCGGCAGTCCGCCGATCGCCACCTCGTCGAACCCGTTGATCCCGGTGGGAACCCGCTCGATCGCCTCGGTCTCAAGCACCGCCCGCCTCCTTCTCCTCCCGGACTTCCTGCGACTCACCCGGCAGATCCAGCGCGTTCGCGACTCTCGGAGGGTCGGACAGGTCCCCGACGACCCGCAACTGCGGCAGCGGCCGCAGTCTGACCACAGTCGGCGTGGCCAGGATCCGCTGCTCCTCCGCCAGCCCAGGCCGATCCACCACGTCCACCACTTCCACCTCGTACCCGCCCGGCAGTCGGGTCTCGGCAAGGGCACGCAGATTCGACTCGGCAGCGCTGGACCGCTCAGACTGCCCAGCCACAAAAAGGCGGAACGCGTAGTCCGTCACCAACCATCACCCCCCTGCCGGGTTGCCCGGAACGCTGAGGAGCCGCTGCCCGGTCGCCACAGCCCGCGGCACCGTCCCGCCTCGACCGGCTTCCCGTGACGTCCATCCAGGCACCTGCCCTTTCCAGACCGAGTAGCACCCGGGAACTCCATCAGGAGACACGCTGCGCAGCCCTTGTCAGAGGCAGGAGTACAGGCCCTGCCCGTATGCGCACGGCGGCCCACCGACGGTCGTGCCGCTGAGCAGATGGGCTGCTCCGCCCTCTCACGATCACCCCGCATGCCGCCGGGCGCCCGCGGGATACGGCCATACGGGTGATGCGGTAGGCGCACGCGCGCTGGGTCGCGATGCTGTGGCGGCAAGCCCCTGCCGTGTCCCCCCGGGGACCCGACGGGCGGGGGCGAGAGGTCAGGCCGACAGCCCCCTCATCGCAGCAACCTCCCAGGCGCGCGCCGTCAACTCGCGTACCGCACGGACCTTGCCGCTCTTGAATGGGCAGCCGCAACGACTCGCGCATGGCCGCGATCGACCCCTCCAGGTCTGTGAACTCGTAGCGAACGTGCGCGACATGCCTTCGGTCGTGTCGGAGACGTCCTCAACGACAGCGACGAGAAGACGAGGACGGCGACCCAGGTGCAGCTCCAGCAGTCGTTGAAGCCCGCTCTGTGGCGGTTGCTGGCAATCACTGCTGTCAACGGCATAAGCAAAGGCCCCTTGGGAGTTCCCAAGGGGCTTCTGACCTGTGCGCGCTCGGCAGGATTCGAACCTGCAACCTTCTGATCCGTAGTCAGATGCTCTATCCGTTAAGCTACGAGCGCTTGACACGTGGGCTGTTGATCAACCCTGCGATGTTGCGGGAACAACATTACATGAACGGCGCCCAGAGGCGAAATCTGTTCTCCGCACCCACTCTGAGCTGCGAAAAGACCTTCTCGACACCCTGACGGGACAAGCCTCTCGATCCCTTCCCGAGACCCTTCTCCGCACACACGAAACCCCGGCCACGAGAGCCGGGGTTTCGGCGATCTTGGAGATCGGAAGCGGAGGCTGAGGGATTTGAACCCTCGATGGGGGGTTATCCCCAAACCGCATTAGCAGTGCGGCGCCATAGACCAGACTAGGCGAAGCCTCCCCGCACGACCGCGACCTGACGGAGCGGTGCGTGCCGATGATGGCACAGCCTCACGGGCTGTCTCCAATCGACCCCTACCGTACTCGGTCCCGGCACCGCCGAGCAAAGCGATTCGCGGCACCGACCGCCGGTGACCGGGAATGATCCGCACTCCGGCCGACGACCCGCGCGGCCCGTACGTCACGACACCGGACCCGGCGCCTGACCCCGGACCTGACCGGCACCAGGAAGATCGTCCCGGAGGGGCCACGGGACGGCCGCGCCCGGGAGCGGGGGCCCGCGGCAGCGCCCGGGCGGCGCCCGCCGTCCCGTACGCACCCCTCTCTTGTGCACTCCGTACAGCACTGGCCGCGTATATGCCCGCTGGCCGTAGACTCCCCTCTGGTGGCACGCCCGGGGTCGGCGGCACACTGGCAGCCGTGACCGAACGCAGAGGGCCGGGCGACCGGTCACCCGCACGATGTGTCAGCAGGGAGGAAATTCCGTCGTGAGCAGCAGGCCGTCCCGAGGCGCTGCTCGTCTCGCCGCCATACTCGACGCACTGCCTGATGCGTTGCTGCTGGTCAACTGCAACGGCACGGTGGTGAACGCAAACACCATCGCGCTCGAAGCGTTCGAGGCCCCCGGCACCGCACTGGTGGGACGAGGGCTGCTCGATCTGCTGCCCGAGTTCGATGCGAAGCGGATCCCGGGTTCCATGCGCAGGCCGGACGAGGCCGCCGCAGAGCTGGAGCAGCGCCAGCTGCCTACCCGCATGGTCGCGAGGCGCACCGACGGCAGCGAGTTCAACGTCGAGGTCACCAGCGCGAACCTGGAGGACGGGCGCACGCCCTACGCCTCGGCCTTCGAGGCGGCCTTCGCCGATCACGGCCCCGGCAGCGGCAACTCCTACACGGGCGACGAACTGCTGATGCTCGTCGTACGGGACCTCACGGGCACCCTCGACACCGAGGCCGAACTCGCCCGCCAGCAGCGCCAGACCGAGATGATCCTGCGCGCCGCGTCCGAGGGCGTCATCGGTGTGGACACCGACGGAGTGATCGTCCTCGTCAACCCGGCGGCGGCCCAGATCCTCGGCTACCGCGCAGGCGACCTCGGCGGGCAGGACCTGCACTCGCTGGTGCTGCACTCGCGTCCGGACGGGAATCCGCTCCCGTACGAGGAGACCACCCTCAGCGACACCCTCAAGTCGGGGCGCAAGCACCGGGTGCGCGCGGGTCATGTGCTGTGGGCGAAGGACGGGCAGGCCGTGCCCGTCGACATCACGACGGCACCGGTGCGCGACGGCGAGCAACTGGTCGGCGCTGTGGTGACCTTCAGCGACCGGCGTGCCCAGGAATCGCTGGCCGCGCGGCACGAGCAGCTGCTCGCCGTGCTGCAGGACTCGCTGCGCGGGCCGCTGGACCAGCTTCGCGACGAGCTGTCCGGGCTGGCCGCCGACCCCGCCGGGCAGCTGTGGCCCGAGGCCAACCAGATCCTTCACCACCTGGCGGCGGGCTACGCCCGCATGACGACGCTCGTGGACAACGTGCTCGGCTATCAGCGCCTCGACGCGGGCCGGGAGAAGCTGCGCCGCGAGATGACGTCCCTGGACTCGGTCGTGGCGAACGGCGTCGAGGGCGCGGTCGAGCTGATCGGGCCGGGGCGCGCGCAGTTCGTGGTGCACGCGCCGCCGATCGAGGCCGAGGTGGACGGCGAGCGGATGACGACCGCGCTGGCGCATCTGATCGCGGACGTGGCCGGTGTCGACGCGACGGGCAACACCCTCGTGGTGACGCCGGGCGTCGACAACACGATCGTGGTCGCCGCGGCCCAGCGCGGAGACGTCGTACGGATCGAGGTGCGCGGGCCCTACGGCGGCGGCGATCCCGTGCATCTGCCGATCGTCCGCGGCACGGTCGAGCGGCACGGCGGTGTGCTGCAGACGCACGAGGTGCCGGGCGCGGGCGGCAGCGCGTACGTGCTCGAAGTGCCCCTCAAGGCGGACACCGCGGTAGCCGCCGCCGAGGCGGCCGCCGGTGGTGACCGGGCCGGTGCCACGGGCGAGGGGTCCGCTCAGCGAAGCCGCGAGGGAAACGAGACGACGGTGATGCCGGTGCCCGCGCAGCCTGTGCGCGGCACGGAGGCGCCGGCGGACCAGCCGGCAGGGGCGTGGACGGGCACGGGCGACGTCTCGGACGCGCCGCCCGCAGCGGGCATCCCGGACCAGTTCCAGGCACGGCACACACAGGAGCAGGACGAGGGGACGCCGACCGGCCGCCGCCGTGGCCGTCCCAGCCCGGGCGAGGCACAGCAGGAGCAGCAGGGCGCAGCCGGTGACACAGCCGCGGGTGCGGACGCGGCCGGTATGACGGTGCCGCAGCAGGCCGGCGCGGGCCGGCGGTCGCGGCGAACGCTCTCACCGCCCCCGGCCGGTACGGACGGTGCCGGCATGCAGGCTCAGCCCGCGCAGGCCGAAGAGGCCGCGGGCGCACAGCCGTTGCCCTCCCAGCAGGCTCAGCCGGGAACGGGCCGGAGGGGCCGCCGCCCCGCACAGGAACAGCCGGGTCAGCCGCAGCCGGCGGAGGCCCAGCAGGCACAGCACGGCCAGGGCGATGACGGCGCGCAGTCGGGCGGCCGCAGGGCGCGCAGGCTCGCGCGGGCAGAGGGCGAAACCGGCCAGCAGGGCGTCCAGTTCGCGGCGGCGCCCGGTCAGCCGCAGTCCGCCGGCAACGGTGCGGCCCCGGCGGCCGACGAGGGAGCGGCGGCCGCACAGCAGAACGGTGCCGTGCCGCAGCAGCTCCCCGCCCAGCAGGTTCCGGCACAGCAGAGCGCCCCGCAGCCCGAGCAGGAGTCCGGGCAGGGCGAGCAGGCGGTGGAGCACCAGGTGGTCGCCGCCAGTCCCATCCTGGGCGGCGGACCGCTGCCGCAGAACATTCCGCAGCAGCCGCGCGGCCTGCCGATGCCCGGCGCACCGAGTGCCGAAGAGCAGGCGTCGTACGAGACCGGGCATCACCGCGTGCAGACGCTCGGCCAGGGCGTCCCCGTCACGCCGGGAATGACGGAGAGGGCCGGCGGTCCGCAGGCCTACGGGCACTCCGCGACCCGCGCACCGGTGCCCTCGCCCCATCAGGCGCACGCGCCCGCGCCGGCGACGGCCATACCGTCCACTCCGTCGACGCCGCCCGGTCAGGGCAGGCGTCGCAAGCTGGCGGCGCCGGATCAGGGCGGCGGGCAGGCCGGTGGGCAGCAGCCTGCCGAGCGGCAGGCGCAGGGCCGCAGGGGACCGGCGCCCGGTCACGGGAATCCGCCCCCGGCGCGCGAGTTCACCATCGGCGCCCCGGCGGCGGGCACCGCCGAGGGTCCGGAGCCGCTGGACGGCCCGAACAGCCCCGTCGAGCTGACCGACGGACGCGGCTTCCCCCTGCCGAGCCAAGCCGACGACGAGATGCCGCCCGAGCCGCTGGACAATCCGCGGCGGCTGCTGGTGTGGCCGGAACCGGACGCCGCGACGCAGCACGCGCTCTCGTCGCACGGCTACCGTCCCGTCATCGTGCACTCGCGCGAGGAGGTCGCGGCTCAGATCGCGGCCCGTCCCGCCGCGCTGTTCGTGGACCCGCTCACCGGCCCGATCACGCGCACCGCGCTGCAGGCGCTGCGTACGGCGGCGGTCGCCGCCGAGGTGCCTGTGATGGTCACATCGGGGCTCGGGCAGGCGACCCGCGAAGCCGCGTACGGCGCCGACCCGGCCGTCCTCCTCAAGGCCCTCGCCCCGCGCGACAGCGAGCAGCACCCGCCGCGTGTGCTCCTGGTCGAGGAGCGGCCGCCGATCGCGGGCGCGCTGGCCGCGTCCCTGGAGAGGCGCGGAATCCAGGTCGCGCACGCGCAGACGGACGAGGTCGCGGTCAACGTGGCGGCGCAGATGCGGCCCAACCTCGTCGTGATGGACGCGATGCAGGTGCGCACCCGGCGTGCCGGGATCATCGACTGGCTGCGGGTGAACAGGCTGCTGAGCCGGACGCCGTTCGTCATCTACACGTCCGCCGACATGAACCCGGCGGACCTGCCGCGACTGGCGACGGGCGAGACGGTGCTCTTCCTCGCGGAGCGGTCGACGAGCGACGCGGTCCAGCAGCGCATCGTGGACATGCTGTCCAAGATCGGCGCGCAGTGAGCGTCCCGTTCGGAACATGATCTCCGCGCGTTGACGCGGGCGGGCACGGGAATTCCGCGGCCGTGCCCGCCCGGGCCGGCCCCGGCGCGTCTGCCCGGACCGGCCCCGTCCGTCCCTCTCAGAGCCGGGTGACGTCCAGCTCTCCTGCCGCGAACTGCCCCCGCAGCACCTTCTTGTCGAACTTGCCGACGCTCGTCTTCGGCACGGCGGGGATGAGCGCCCACCGCTCCGGCACCTGCCAGCGTGCGATGCGCTCGGCGAGGAAGGCACGCAGTTCCTCGTAACCCACGTTGTCCGCGCCCTCCTTGAGGACGACGGTGGCCAGCGGCCGCTCCCCCCACTTCTCGTCCGGCACCGCAACGACCGCCGCCTCGGCGACGGCCTCGTGTGCCATGAGCGCGTTCTCCAGCTCGACGGAGGAGATCCACTCGCCGCCGGACTTGATGACGTCCTTGGCGCGGTCGGTGAGCGTCAGATAGCCGTTGGGGGTGATCACGCCGACGTCGCCCGTGCGAAGCCATCCGTCGGGGCTGAACTTGTCCTCGGGGCGCAGGGGTTCGCCGGTCGCGCCGCCGTAGTAGGCGCTGGTGATCCAAGGGCCGCGCACCTCCAGCTCGCCCGGCGACTTCCCGTCCCAGGGGGCGAAGCTGCCGTCCGGCGCGGCCAGCCTGGGCTCGACGGAAGCGGGGAAGCGGCCCTGGCTGATGCGGTACGGCCACTCGTCCTCGGCGCTGAGCCCGGCGGGCGGGTGGGCGAAGCTGCCCAGGGGCGAGGTCTCCGTCATGCCCCAGGCGTGGCAGACGCGCACGCCGTGGTCCTCCTCGAAGGCCCGCATCATCGCCGGCGGGCACGCGGAGCCGCCTATGGTGACCAGCTTCAGGCTCGATATGTCGCGCGGCTTCTCGACGAGTTCGCTCAGCAGTCCCTGCCAGATGGTCGGTACGGCGGCGGCGTACGTGGGGCGTTCGGATTCGATCATCTCGGCGATCGGGCCGGGCTGCAGAAAGCGGTCCGGCATCAGCAGGTTCACGCCGGTCATGAACGTCGCGTGGGGCAGTCCCCAGGCGTTGACGTGGAACATCGGCACGACCGGCAGCGCGGTGTCGGCGTCCGTGAGGCCCATGGACTGCGTCATGTTGACCTGCATGCTGTGCAGATACATGGAGCGGTGGGAGAAGAGGACGCCCTTCGGGTCGCCGGTGGTGCCGGAGGTGTAGCACATGGCGGCGGCGTCGCGCTCGTCCAGCTCGGGCCAGTCGTAGGTGGAGGGGCGGCCCTCCAGCAGCTGCTCGTAGTCGTGCACGGACTGGCGGCAGCCGTCGAGCACGGAGGTGTCACCGGGACCGACGACGACGATGTGCTCGACCGACTCCAGGGACGGCAGCAGGGGAGCGAGCAGCGGGAGCAGGGAGCCGTTGACCACGATGACGCGGTCGGCGGCGTGGTTGATGATGAACACCAGCTGGTCCGTGGGCAGCCGGAGGTTCAGGGTGTGCAGGATCGCCCCCATAGAGGGGACGGCGAAGTACGCCTCCACGTGCTCGGCGTTGTTCCACATGAGGGTGCCTATGCGGTCGTCGCGCACGATGCCCAGCTCGTCGCGGAGCGCGTGGGCGAACCGGGCGGCACGCTCACCCGTCTCCCCGAAGCTCTGCCTGTGCGGCTCCCCCTCTCCCGTCCAGGTCGTGATCGTCGATTCCGCGTGAACGGTCGAACCATGACGGAGGATGCGTGAAACGAGCAGGGGTACGTCCTGCATTGTGCTGAGCACCTGGGGCCTCCCCGAGTTACGGACGGGTACTGGTGCTGCGATTCTGGACGCATACCGCGCGGTACGTCACTACTCGGAGGCGAGAACTTCAAGGCAGGACGGGGTGCGGCACGCACCGGGGAACGCCGGGAACCGTCTCGTCCGCACGTCTGCGGCACCTCGGTCGCACCTCTGCCGGACCGAGGCCGCACTGCTCAAGCCGCCGCGGCCGCCTCATGAGCAGGCTCCGCGGTCCGGGCCGGCTCGGCCGGCTCGTCCTCTCCGGCGCCCAGCACGTCCGTCGCGAGCTGCGGGTCCTCGCGGAGCTTCGAGAGCGCGCGCGAGACGGCGCTCTTGACCGTCCCCACGGACACCCCGAGCACCGCGGCCGTCTGTGCCTCGCTCAGGTCCTCGTAGAAGCGCAGCACGACCATCGCGCGCTGCCGGGCGGGCAGTTTGAGGATGGCGTGCCACAGCGCGTCGCGCACCGCCTGCGCCTCGGCGGGGTCGGGTCCCTGCTGCGGCTCGGGCTCGGGCAGTTCGTCGCACACGAACTCGTCGACTCGGCGCTTGCGCCACTGCGAGGTGCGCGTGTTCACCAGTGCCTTGCGCACGTAGCCGTCGAGCGCGCGGTGGTCCTCGATCCGCTCCCAGGCCAGATACGTCTTGGTGAGCGCCGTCTGGAGCAGGTCCTCGGCGTCGCAGGGGTTGGCTGTGAGCGAGCGCGCAGTGCGCAGCAGCACCGGCCCGCGGTCCCGCACGTACGACGTGAACGTCAGCGGCGTCACGGACGGAGAGGTGTTGCGGGCCGTCCCGGCTGTCCCAGGCGTGGTCATGGCTCAACGCTAGGAGCGGGCGGCCCGCCGCGGATCGCCCCGAGGTCCCGAAGCGGCCTCCGCCTCTGGGGGGAGAGGCGGTGCCGGCTCCACCTCCGCTGGGTGGACCCCGGGGGTACCCGGGGGTCAGGGTGCCTCAGGGGCGCGCCTCCGGGTCCGGGGCGCCGTGCCGGGACGAGCGGTTCGGGCCGGGGGTCAGGGGATGACGGCAACGGGGGCGTCCACGAGATTGCGGTCGATGGTCAGGCGGCGGCCGCCGTAGGTGCGGGTCACGTTGCCGTCGTACTGGTGGATGCGGCGGTGCGGCTGCCAGGCACCCGCGTCGATGTACTTGTTGCTGGTCACGGACGCCTTCGCCTTCCAGTCCGCGAACCACAGCACATCGGGAAGGTCCTTCCTGCCCGCCTTGCGCGCGCCGTTCATGTGCGCGATGCCGGAGTTGGAGCTGCTGTAGAAGCCGGGGAGGTAGCCCGCCTTGCGCACGGAGCGGTTCCACCCCTGGATGAAGCTGAGCGTGGTGGCGGCGCAGCGCGTCGAGGAGTTGTCGTAGGACTCCATGTCGAGGTAGACGGCGCTGTGCCTGGCCATGTCCAGCTTCTTGGCCGCGGCCACGGCGTCGCGTCCCTCGCGCAGGCCCTGCCGGGTGGGCGCGGTGTGGCTCATCGAGTACCGGCCCTTACGCGCGGATTCGACGCAGGGCGACTGCGAACCGATGTAGATGGGCAGCACCTTCCAGCCCATGCGGTCCACGGACCGCATCCAGGAGGTGTTCAGGTTCGGCTGGTTCGGGCATGCCCGGGCACGGCCGCCGATGTAGACGCCGACCGCGCCGAACGGGGATGTGCCGTCCCATGCACGCATGAGGGACGAAGAAGGGGTGTGGCAGGTGTCGAAGGCATGGCCCTGGAAGATCTCGGCGCCTGTCAGGCGGGGGTCGCGCTTCAGCCGCTTGCCGGAGACGGAGCCCTTGCGGGCGCCGGGAGTGGCGGTCGCGGTAGACGTCGCAGCGGGCGTCGCGGTGGCCGTCGGAGTTGGGGCCGGGTCGGCCGCCTGCCCGCTCGCGGCGTGCGCGGGGATCTCGTCGGTGGCGGCGAGGCCGGTGAGCAGGGTGATCGAGGCAAGGGAGACGGCGGTTTTGCGAATGATGTGATTTTTATGCCACATGGCCCGAGTGAACGGGCACCACGCGGCGGCGCCGCTGAGGCTCGCCGCCGCAGCAGCGGTTTCGCCCGACTGGGCCGTCCGCCCGGTGACTCCCGCGGCGCGGGTCCGCTGCCCGAACAGGCCGCGCGTCCATGCCCGTTACCCCTGTCCGCCATTGCCGGGTGCCGGCCGGGACCGTCCCGGCGGAGCGGGCCGCTCAGCCGCGCTCGCCGACGCAGCGGCTGCCGAGGGACGTGAGCTTGGCCTGGTCGACGTAGCCCTTCGTGCGGCTGCCGGCGACATGGCCGTAGTCGCGGAAGCGGTACGGGCGCCCCGCGGGAGCCTGGTCGAGGCGGAAGACGTCGTCGGTGTGAACGTCCCCGATGTCGTTGCGGTCGGCGTCGAGGATGTCCCCCTCCCGCATCACCCGGTAGACGCGGGTCATACGGCAACTCGAGCTGCTGTCCGGTTCGTCGGCCGTCATGTTCGCGGAGCTGCGCGAGCGGTCCGGCGTCCCCGAGGTGTCCGACCACACCACCGCGAACGTCCCCGCGCAGACCGCGACCGCGGCCGCCAGCGCGACCAGCCCGGCCGGCGAGCGGAGCCTGGCCGGCAGGCGCAGGCGCTGCAGCAGAGCTGTCGGGGTGTCCCTGCGTCCCGCCTCCCGGGGTTGTCCGGGCCGCGCCGGCTGCTCCCCGTCCTGCTCCGGCTCGTTCCTTCCGCGCTCGGCGGCCTCCGCCGCCTGCTCGCGCAGCCTGCCCAGCCGTTGCCGCTCCCGGGGCGTCAGCCCGGCGAGATCGCACAGGGCGGCGAAGGTGTCGGCGGGCATGACCTCCTGGCCGTTCACGTAGCGGGAGACAGGCGACTTGGTGAGATGCAGCGCCTCGGCGAGCTCGCGCTGGTTCAGCTCCGTCCTGTACCGGTAGACGGCACGCAGCTGCTCCGTGAAGTCTCTGACAGGCCCGCCGAGTTCGTCGGGCAGCGGTTTCAGCGGGCGTCTGCCTGGCTCGGGCACGTCCCTGCCTCCCTCATCCACGTCCCTCTTCGCCGGTCAGGGGCTCGCGCACCTCCCGTTGTCCCTGGTCGCACGCAACCCGTGGCGGTGCCAGGCGGCGGGACCGAAGAATCAACCCGGCTCGTCCGCCGTGCACTTCGGCGGTTCACCGGCCCCTGCGCTCCGGGAACGCCCGCATGTTCTCACGCGGCGGGCGGGCGCGGTGCCGGAACGGTGCGCACCGGGATCCGGCGGGCCGATGCGAGCCCCGGGCACTTCGAGCCGTCTCGACGTGTCCGGCGCAACCGGACAACCGAACGCTCGAAGAGAGAAGACCGATGACCATCAAGAGGAAGCTCCAACTCGTCTTCGCCGGCGCCCTGATCACCGCGCTCGGAAGCACGCTCACGCTCTGGTCCTCCGACGCCGAGGCCGCCGTGAACCGCTACACGATCCAGGCCAACTCCCCCAAGCCCGAGGCCTGCAAGAACCACGGCACCGTCCCGGCCGGGACCTGGCTGCAGAACAAGGTGTGCGGCTACTTCGTCGGTACGGCGCTGGCCGGCACCGCCTTCGACGTGCACGAGACCGCGCAGAGCGACTACCACTACGGGCACAACTACGGCGGCAACAACCTGTGTGCCTGGGTGCCGCCGGGCGCACTCAGCGGCTCGCCCACGGGCACGGCCGACGAGTCGTGCAGCGCCGCGACGAAGGAACGGATAGGCCACCGCCGCTCGTTCGGCTCCGACTTCAACGCCCGCGCCCACGAGGCGGAGGACGGCAGCGCCGTCTCGGTCGACCCGGCCTGCTCGGGAGGCGCGTTCCTCAACTACTACAACTCCAGCGACTACAACAGCGGTTCACTGCGCGACCCGGCCGGCACACCTGCGGCCCAGGTGCAGTACCGGTACACGACCAACGGCTCCAACCCCGCGGTCGTCGTGCGCGATTCGAACCTGGGCTGGGTCTTCATGGACCGCGACTGCGTCACCGACTGGCGGGGCGTGACGTTCCACAACGACAACGACTAGCCTCCGCGGCCTGGTCGCTTCTTTCGCCGGCCGGCCGTCAGGAGCCGTCGTCGGCGTGAGCGGGGGACGCCGCCTCCAGTGGGTCCGCGCCACTGTGGGGCAGCGTCTCCTCGCGCAACAACGGCGCCGTACTGGCCCGCAGGATCAGACGTGTTGGCAGGACGATGTGCTGGCCTTGGTCGGCATCGCTGTCGTTGACAAGTGAACGAACCAGTTCGCCGGCGACACGTCCGATGTCCGTGGGCGACTGGGCGATGGTGGACAGGTCTGACCACCGGGCGATCTCATGGTCGTCGAAGCCGAGTACGGATACCCGCTCGGGGACGTCGATGCCGCTCTTGCGCAGCGTCCAGAGAACCGAGACGGCAGCTTGGTCCTGTTCGGCGAAGATCGCGGTGGGTGGCTGCCGCTGGCTGAGCAGCTGCCCGACCGACTCCACGACTCTTCGCTTGTCGCCGAAGCTGGAGGCGGTGACCACAAGACTGTCGTCCAGGGGGATTCCCGCTTCGGTGAGCGCCTGCCGGTAGCCGGTCAGCCGTTCGTTGGAGCTGAAGCTGAACCCACTGGGACCGATCGTCTTCACGAAGGCGATACGGCTGTGTCCGAGGTTGAGCAGATACTGCGTGCCGCGGCGCCCCCCGGCGACATCGTCGATGTACACGCTCGCTCGCCCCTCGGCGTGCTGGCTCACGTAGATGACCGGAATCTCCAGGTCGTCCAGACGCGCACCTTCCTCCTCGGTGAGGTCGAAGGAGAAGACCAGCAGGGCGTCGGCGTTCCGCCGGGCCGGAAGACGTTCGAAGAAGTCGGCGCGTTCGGTCATGTTGGGCGTGACGTAGATGAGCAGATCCATGCCCGCCGCGCGCAATATCGGCGCCAGGCTGTCCAACGCAGAGCCCATGAACCACGAGTTGAGAACGGGTGTGAGTACGGCTACCACCCCCGTCTTGCCGGTGGCCAGACTGGCGGCCTGCCTGGAGACCGCGAAGTTCAGCTCGCGGGCTGCCTGTTCGACCCTGACGCGGACTTCGGGCGAGACGGTCGAGAGCCCGCGCAGCGTGCGAGAGACGGTGGAAGGGGAGACCCCGGCCCGTACGGCGACATCGACCATCGTGGGGTGCCGTTGCGCTGGTGGCATGACGGGGACGCTAGCACGGGAAGCCCCTCGCAGCGGCAGCTTATGACAGCGCTGCCACGGAAGTTCGCGACGATTCAACCTTTGAATGCTTGGTTTTTCTCGGCCCAAAACGGACATTCCATAGCAGAAGTTCGAGAGATCCCTGCGTGACACCCATTGACTTCCCGCATATGCATCCATACGTTGAACGCGCTGTCTTGAAGTAGTCAACACCATGCACGCGTTGCGTGCGTCTTCATGGCTTTGACCTGCAGGTCGGTCGTTCAACACGTCTATGACAGCGCCTTTATCAGGCCGTTTGAGCGTCCATGCACACCGTCTGAAAGCGCGGCCGGTGAAGGGATGAGATTCGCATGGCTGCAGCGAGTCCCGAGAGGGTCACCAGGTGCTGCCCCTGGAGTGACCGCTCGGCTGTCGATGGCCTGTATTGGGACGTTGCCGATGGAGATCTGCTTGCCGAGGCCTACGCGTACGTGACCCGCCCGGGCAACCGTGACAACGGGACAGGGGTCGCCGTCATCGCTGCGCCCACCCGCAGAGTTCGCACCGCCGGGGATCGGCGGACAACTGTGTGCCTTCGTCCCAGCGGGGAGTACGCCTTCGTTCGCCGGAACCGGTCAGCGGCTGCGCGCCGGAACGATCCGGCCGATTCGGTTCCACACCGTTAGGAGAGACAACGTGAAGACCAGTGCTACCAGGGCGGTTCAGTGCTCGGCTGTCGTTCTTGCCAGCCTCATGGCCACAACCGCCTGCGGATCGTCCGGTGGCGATGACGCCGCTCAGAAGAACCCCTCGTTCAAGGGCCGCGGCCCCATCAAGTACGTGGCCGGCAAGGACGCCGGAGGGTCCGTCCAGAAGGTGATCGACAAATGGAACAAGGCGCACCCGAAGGAAAAGGTGACCTTCGTCGAGCTGCCCACGGACGCCGACGCGCAGCGTCAGCAGATGATCCAGAACGCGCAGACGAAGTCCGACGCGTACTCGGTGCTGTCCCTCGACGTCGTGTGGACCTCGGAGTTCGCGGCCCATCAGTGGATCGACAGGCTGCCCGCGGACAAGTTCCCGCTGGACAAGATGATGAAGCCTGTCGTGGAGACCGGGAAGTACCGGGGCGGGCAGTACTCGATCCCGCACGCCTCGGACGGCGGTCTGCTCTACTACCGCAAAGACCTGCTGGAGAAGGCCGGCATCGACAAGGCCCCGGCCACCTGGGCGGAGATGCAGGACGACTGCGCCAAGGTCAAGAAGCTGCCCGAGGCGAAGGGAATGGACTGCTACGCGGGGCAGCACCAGAAGTACGAGGGTCTGACGGTCAACTTCTCCGAGGCCGTGAACTCCGCGGGCGGTGAAGTGCTCGACGCGAAGGGCAAGCCGAACCTCGACACCCCCGAGGCGAAGAAGGGCCTGGACTTCCTCGCCAAGTCCGTCAAGGACAAGACGATCCCCAAGGAAGCCACCACCTACCAGGAGGAACAGGGCCGACAGGCCTTCCAGGGTGGGGATTTGATCTTCCTGAGGAACTGGCCGTACGTGCACTCCCTCGCATCGAAGAAGGACGGTTCCAGCAAGGTCGCGGGGAAGTTCGACGTGGCCCCTCTGCCCGGCCTGAAGGGGCCCGGCACCTCGAGCCTGGGCGGCCACAACGTCGCCCTGTCGTCCTCGGCGAAGAACAAGGCCACGGCGATCGACTTCATGAAGTTCTTCACCAGTGAGCAGAAGGCCCGGTTCGCCCTCGAGGAGGCTTCTCTCGCGCCGCCCTACGAGCGCCTCTACACCGAAAAGGCGCTGGTCAAGCAATTCCCGTACCTGCCCACGCTCAAGAAGTCGATCCTGACCGCCGAGCCGCGTCCCCGCGTCGTCAACTACGGCGACGCGAGCAGTGCGATGCAGAAGGAGGCCTACGCAGCCATGACGGGCACCAAGAGCAGTGCTGAGGCCCTGAAGGACCTGCAGAAGGCCCTTCAGAAGCCCACGGCGCAGCAGTAAGGAGCGGCCCGCTCATGGTGGAAACGCATAACCCTGGCGGCAGTGCGACGGCCGGTGCGGATCAGTCGTCGCGCGACCGCTCGGGCGGCAGTTCGCCCGACGGGCTGCCGGCGCCGGCGAAGCGCCGGCGCCGGCAGCCCGGGGCGACGTCGGGATCGGCGCGGATGGCCGCGCTGCTGGTCTCCCCCACTCTGCTGGTGCTGACGATCGTCGTGCTCTACCCCACGATCCTGGCGTTGAGGGACTCGCTCTACGGCACCGCGGGTCTGGACCCGAAGACGGGGTTCGTCAGCAAGACGGAACCGTTCGTGGGCTGGTCCAACTACGCCGACATCTTCGGCGAGGCGGGCTCCCGGTTCTGGAACGCCTTCTGGAACACCTCGTTCTTCACCGTCACCACGGTCGCGCTGGAAACGGTGATCGGCGTGGCCATGGCGCTGATCATGCACAAGGCATTCAAGGGCCGGGCACTGGTCCGTGCCAGCATCCTGATCCCATGGGCGATCCCCACCGCCATTTCCGCGATCCTTTGGCGCTGGATATTCAACAGCGACGGCGTGGCCAACAAGATCATCGGCGAGCAGGTCCTGTGGACCACGGAGGGATTCCACGCCCAGGTCGCGGTCATCATCGCCGAGGTGTGGAAGACCGCGCCGTTCATCGGTCTGCTCGTGCTGGCCGGCCTCCAGGTGATCCCCAAGGAGGTCTACGAAGCCGCCCGGATCGACGGGGCAACCGCACTGCGCCAGTTCTGGAACATCACTCTGCCCCTGGTGAAGCCCGCGCTGCTGGTGGCCGTGCTGTTCCGGACGCTGGACGCACTGCGGATGTTCGAACTTCCCTACGTGCTCATCGGCGCGAAGAAGGCATCGGTGGAGACGTTGTCGATGCTGGCCCAGGACGAGGCGTCGAACGTGCGGTTCGGACCGGCCGCGGCATACGCGGTGGTCCTCTTCATCTATGTCTTCCTGATCGCGCTCGCTTTCGTCCGGTTGCTGGGCACCGATCTCGTCCGCGACGACGACCCCACCCCCAAGCGCCGCCGCCGGTGGCTGACGCGACGTCGCACGGAGGTGTCGGCATGAACATCCCGGTAAAGATCCGCAGGTGGCTTCCGTATGTGGGTGTCGCCGTCGTCGTCGCCTACTGCCTGGCGCCGTTCTACTGGATGGTGGTGTCCAGCCTTCGGCGTACCTCGGACATCTTCGAGAACGCGCCGCTTCCCAGCCACCCGTCCCTCGAGAACTACATCGCGGTCTTCGACCCCTCCCAGTCGTTCACCAGGGCGATGCTCAACAGCATCGTCGTGGCCGGCGTCACCACGTCCGTGGCTCTGGTACTGGCCACCTTCACCGCCTACGCCATGGCACGGCTCCGTTTCCGCTTCAAGCGCGTCGTGCTCACGGTCATCATCGCCACTTCGATGTTTCCCGTGGTGGCGATCGTGGTCCCGCTGCTGAAGCTGTTCACGGACCTGGGCTGGATCAACAGCTATCAGGCGTTGATCGCGCCGAGCTTGTCCTTCGCGCTGCCGCTCGCTGTATGGAACCTCACGACCTTCTTCCGGCAGTTGCCGGAGGAACTCGAGCACTCGGCCATGGTCGACGGCTGCACGCGGGGCCAGGCGTTCCGCAAGATCATCATTCCCCTTGCCGCGCCCGGCCTGTTCACCACCGCGATCATCGTCTTCATCATCGCCTGGAACGAATTCCTCATCGCCGTGACGATGACGAACAAGGAGGACATGCAGACCGCTCCTGTCGCCGTTTCCAAATTCACCGGCGCCTCTGAATTCGAGGTCCCGTTCGGCAGCCAGATGGCGGCGGGCGTGCTCGTCACCATCCCGCTCGTCGTCCTGGTGATCGTCTTCCAGCGCCGCATCGTTGCCGGCCTCACCTCCGGTTCGGCGAAGTAGCCCGGCCTTCTCCGCGGATCACTTACTCGAAGGAGCCTGCAGCAGCATGTCAAGCACCGCACCCTGGTGGCGCAGTGCCGTCATTTACCAGGTCTACATCCGCAGCTTCGCCGACGGGAACGGCGACGGAGTCGGTGACATCGCGGGCATTCGCTCCCGCTTGCCGTATCTCAAGTCGCTGGGCGTCGACGCCATTTGGATCAACCCGTGGTACAAGTCGCCGATGGCCGACCACGGTTACGACGTGGCGGACTTCCGTGAGATCGACCCGCAGTTCGGCACCGTGGCCGAGGCCGAGGAACTCATCGAGGAGGCGCACCAGTACGGCCTCCGCGTCATCCCCGACATCGTGCCGAACCACACCTCCGACCAGCACGAGTGGTTCCGGGCCGCACTGTCCGACCGGCCGGGCGGTCCCGAGCGGGATCGCTACATATTCCGGGCCGGGCGCGGCCCCGAAGGCGCCGAGCCGCCCAATGACTGGAGGTCGGTCTTCGGCGGTCCGGCCTGGACCCGGGTGCCCGACGGGCAGTGGTATCTGCATCTGTTCGCCCCGGAGCAGCCGGACCTCAACTGGGAACACCCGGAGGTCAGGGCGGAGTTCGAGGACATCCTGCGCTTCTGGTTCAGCCGTGGGGTGGACGGATTCCGCATCGATGTGGCGCACGGCCTGATCAAGCACCCCGAACTGCCTGATCTGCCACCGCGCGTCGACCCGGACGGCCCGGCGCCTCAGGAACGGGTGGCCCACCCGCACTGGGACCGCGACGAGGTGCACGACATCTACCGCGCGTGGCGTCGGGTGGCCGATGAGTTCCCCGGCGACCGGTCGTTCGTCGCCGAAGCCTGGGCGGAGACCCCCGAGCGGCTCGCCGCCTACGTACGGCAGGACGGCCTGCACACGACGTTCAACTTCGACTTCCTGATGGCCAGTTGGGGCCCCAAGGAGCTGCGGGCGGTCATCGACGACTCGCTCGCCACGCTCGGCTCGGTCGGCGCACCGGCCACCTGGGTGCTCTCCAACCACGACGTCGCGCGCCCTCCCAGTCGTTTCGGCCGCGACCAGGTGAAGAAGTGGGTGGCCAACGAGCGCTTCCGGCCCGAAGGTCCCCTGGACCTCGAACTCGGAGTGCGGCGGGCCCGCGCGGCCGCCCTGCTGATGCTCTCCCTCCCCGGCGGCGCCTACATCTACCAGGGTGAGGAACTGGGCCTGCCGGAGGTCGAGGACCTGCCCGACGACGTCCTCCAGGACCCGATGTGGGAGCGGTCCGGGCACACCGACCGCGGACGTGACGGCTGCCGCGTGCCCATTCCGTGGTCCGGGGAGACGGCGCCGTTCGGCTTCAGCCCCGAAGGCGCCACCGGCGAGCCCTGGCTGCCCCAGCCTGCGCACTGGAAGGAGCACAGCGTCGAGATCCAGACCGGTGACGACGCATCGATGCTGGAGCTCTACCGCAGCGCCCTGCACCTGCGGCGCGCGTGTCCTGCCCTCGGCGAGGGCAGCCTGACCTGGTGGGATGCCCCCGAGGGAGTGCTCGCCTTCAACCGCGATCCTGACTTCGCGTGCGTCGTCAACTTCTCGGCCGAGCCGTACCGGCTGCCGCAGCGGCACGAGGTGCTGCTCGCGAGCCGGCAGCTCGACGACGGCTACCTGGCGCCGGACGCCGCGGTATGGCTCGCACTGTGAGCGCCGGTTCCGTACGGCTTCCGGGCCCAGGGCGCCCGCGCCCCCAACCGCGGGGCGCCGTCCAGGTCTTCGGCGGCTCTCCTTCGACGCCTCCGAACGAGCCGCTGAGCCACCGGGACCCCGGCCCCATCGACACCAGACCACTGATCCGCACAGGACCGTATGAGCGAGGACTCACGTGACCGACCGCACCGCATCCGCACCGCACCGCCAGGACGGCCCCGACTGGTGGCGGCAGGCCGCCGTCTACCAGATCTATCCCCGCAGCTTCGCCGACTCCGACGGTGACGGCCTGGGCGACATACCCGGCATCACCTCCCGGCTGCCCTACCTCGCCGAACTCGGGGTCGACGCCGTCTGGCTGAGCCCCTTCTACCCCTCGGCACTGGCCGACGGCGGTTACGACGTCGCCGACTACCGCAACGTGGACCCGCGCCTGGGCACGCTGGACGACTTCGACGCGATGGTCGCCGAGGCACACCGATTCGGCATCAAGGTGATCATCGACATCGTGCCCAACCACACCTCGGAGGACCACGAGTGGTTCCAGCAGGCGCTGCGTGCCGTGCCAGGATCGCCGGAGCGGCAGCGCTACGTCTTCCGCCAGGGCAAGGGTGAGAACGGTGAACTGCCGCCGGCCGACTGGCAGTCCGCCTTCGGCGGCCCGGCCTGGACCCGGCTGCCCGACGGCTGGTGGTACCTGCACCTCTTCGCGCCGGAGCAGCCGGACCTCAACTGGGAGAACCCGGAGGTGCGCGAGGACTTCCGCAAGACGCTGCGCTTCTGGTCGGACCGCGGCGTCGACGGCTACCGGATCGATGTGGCCAACGCCCTGATGAAGGACCTCGAGGACCCGCTGCGCGACATGGGGCCGATCTCCTTCGACGATCAGATGGAGGACTTGGAGGACGGCAGCCACCCGTTCTGGGACCGCGACGAGGTCCACGAGATCTACCGGGACTGGCGCGAGGTCTTCAACGAGTACGACCCGCCCCGGGTCGGCATCGCCGAAGCATGGGTGAAGAACCACCGCCTGGTGCTCTACGCACGTCCCGAGGGCCTGGGCCAGGCCTTCAACTTCGAGTATCTGAAGACCGGTTGGGACGCGCAGGAGCTCCGCCGCGTCATCGACGTCTCGCTGCGCACGGCGCAGGAGGCCGGGGCCTCGGCGACGTGGGTGCTCTCCAACCACGACGTCATCAGGCACGCTTCGCGCTTCGCGCTCCCTGAGGGCACCGACACCGACGAGTGGCTGCTCAGCGGCGGCACGAAGCCGCCGGCCGACGTCGAGCGCGGGCTGCGGCGGGCGCGGGCCGCCACCATGCTGGAGCTGGCGCTGCCGGGGTCCGCGTACATGTACCAGGGCGAGGAGCTGGGGCTGCCCGAGGTCGCCTCTCTCAAGGAGGAGGACCTCCAGGACCCGACGTGGATCCGCAGTTCGCACACCCGCAAGGGGCGCGACGGCTGCCGCGTACCGCTGCCGTGGACGCGTACGGGCGCCTCGTTCGGCTTCGGCGGCGAGAACCCGTGGCTGCCGCAGCCCGCCGGCTTCGGCGAGCTGTCCGCGGAGGCGCAGGAGGGCCAGGAGGGCTCCACGCTGGAGCTCTACCGGGAAGCGCTGCGGCTGCGGCACAAGCTCGTCGGCACCGACGAGTCGCTGACGTGGCGCGGCGACGAGGAGTCGGAGCGGGAGGGCCTGCTGCACTTCGTACGTCCCGAGGGATGGCACTGCCTGACCAACTTCGGCACGGACACGAAGCCGCTGCCCGAGGGTGAGGTCCTGCTGAGCAGCGGCCCGCTGAACGGCGAGGGCATCCCCGGGGAGACGACGGTGTGGCTGCGGGACGGAGCCGGCGAGGGCTGAGGACCGGAGCGGACGGCGGTCCTCGGCCGGGAGCCGATGGCCACGGGCCGACGGCTGAGACCGGCCGACGGCCTCCGGCTCCGTGCCGACCGCACGAACGGAGCGAACGGAGCGAACGGCACGGCGGGTATCCCCGGGCGAGCGACGGGGGCCGCCGTGCCGTTGCCGTTTCAGGTGCGGCGCGCTTTCCTCGCCCTCACTCCGTGTCGACGAAGAAGCTGTCGTGCTTCACGAGGAAGTCCTCGAACTCCTTGCCTCCGCGCTGCGCCATCTCGGCCACCCGCTCGAAGTACTCCTCGCGGGGTGCGCCGGGCGAGAACAGCAGGAGCATCGACGTCGGGCCGTCGGAGGCGTTCTTGAACGCGTGCAGCCCGCCGACCGGCACATACAGGAAGTCCCCCTCACGTCCGGTGATCCAGCGCTCGCCGTTGAAGAGCTGCACCTCCCCGGACAGCACGTAGAACGACTCCGAGATCGAACGGTGGAAGTGCGTGCTCGGCCCGGGCGACCGAGGTCCCATGTCCACCTTGTAGAGCCCGAACTCGCCCCCGGTGCCGGCGCCCGTGGCGAGGTAGTGCGTGCGGTTGCCCGTCCCGGTCGTGATGTCGGGGTCCGTGGAGGACGGCCTGAACACCGCGGTGACCTCGCCTCCTTCGCCGAGGTACCGGGGCTCCGGATACGACATGCGGCTCTCCTTCCCGTCCGTCCCTCTCCCGTTCCCGCGATTGTGGCCACGGCGGCTGCCGTCCGGCATCGGACGCGGGGCCGGGTCGGGCGTACGTCTCCCGTACCGCACCGCAGGTCCGAGGCGGGCTCGGACCACAGGCCAGTGGCGGGCTTACCACGAAGACTAGTCGAAATATTGACTAGTGCTCGAAACCGTCTACTCTCAGTTCGTGACCACCGAAGCGACGAACGAGGAACCCGCCGCGTGGCTGCGCGGGGTGATCGAACTGGCGGCCGCCGCCGTGCTCGCAGAGGGCGACAACCACGGCTATGCCGTGGCTCAGCGCCTCACCGAAGCGGGCTTCGGACGGATGAAGGGCGGGGTGCTCTATCCCGTCCTGGCGCGGCTGGAGTCGGAGGGGATCCTCAGCTCGACGTGGGCGGCGGGGGAAGGCGGACCGGGCCGCAAGGTCTACTCGCTCACCGCCTCCGGCGCCCGGTGGCTGGCGGAACAGAGCACCCTGTGGGGCCGCTTCGCCGAACGCATGGACCAGTTGCTGACCACCAACGTCCAGAAGGGCCGCACCGCATGAGCAGCACCACGGAAGAAGACATCGGCTGGGACGACGAATTCACGACCGCGCTGATGGAGCGCGGACTGGACGAGAAGACCGCCGAGGCCTGCGTGGCAGAAGCCGTCGCCCACTGCGAGGAGTCCGGCGAGAGCCTCCGGCAGGCGTTCGGCGATCCCGAGGAGTACGCCGACTCCGTCGCCACCAGCCGTATCCCCGTCTCGAAGCGTGCGCGGACGGACTACGACAACGTCAGCATGGACGAATACTGGGGCGCGCCGCTGACAATGCCGGCCTTCTACATGTTCCTGGGCGGAATCCTCGCGTGGATCGACGCGGGGCTGTGGATCCGGGTCACCGTCGCCGGGCTCGTGGGGAGTTTCCTGCTCGGGGTCATCTGCGCCGTTCTGGGAGGCGCGCACTCCCTCCGGGCGGCCGGCCACCGGCGCGCCGCACTCGTCACGCTGTGCGTCGCGCTCGCGCTGACCGGCCCGACCGCCCTGGCCTTCTTCGAACTGCCCCACGACGGGTTGGGCCGGATACCCACTCCGACGCTCATCGTCGTGGCCCTGCTGCTCAACTGGGCGGGCGAGCGACTGGAGCGGCCCGACACGGCTGAGCGCAGAGCGATCGAGGCACTCCGGCGGCGTGCGGCGCGGCGTGGCTCGACTGCCTCCGGCGCACCTGACGCCCGCGAGACCCGCCGCTGGCTCGCGCACCTCCACGGGCTGCTCAGGGGGCGGCACCACGTGAGACGAAGCGAGGCACGGCGTCTCGTCGCCGATGCACGGCAGCACCTGGAGGCGTCCGGCGCCCGGCCGCAGGACGAGTTCGGCGACGTGGAGCGATACGCACTGAGCCTCGTGGAGGAGGGCGGCGCGAAGCGCCCCTCCCGCCAGGAGCTCAGCCTCTACAGGCGGTGGGGGCTCTTCGGCATCGCCGTGCTGCAACTCGCCCAGACACCCTGGGTCGACATCGGGTGGAGCAAGTGGGGCTTCTTGGCCATGGCTGTGCTGACAGGATTCGGCCTCGTCAGGCACTACCGCAGCAAGTGGCGGACGCGGACGGCGGGTTCGTCCCCGGACGGGCGGTGACAGGTGGCGGGGTGACGAGGTGACGCGCGGGAGAGGGGACGGGCGGACTCCGCGTCTCCATCGTGCGAACGGCTGAGCGGGTGCCCTCCACGGGACTAGGCTCAGCTCCCGTGATCATCTGGCTGAACGGAACATTCGGGGCGGGCAAGACCACCACCGCCGGGACGCTGGCCGAACTCCTCCCGCAGGCACGGTTCTTCGACACCGAGCAGGTCGGAGGCATGCTCGCGACCGTGCCGGACCTCCCCGAACTCGGGGACTTCCAGCACTGGCCGCCGTGGCGCCACCTCGTCGTCGAGACGGCCTCCCAACTCCTCGACTACGTGGGCGGAATCCTCGTCGTCCCGCAGACCGTCCTCGTGAAGCAGTACTGGGCCGAGATCAGCACCGGCCTCGCCGAAGCCGGCATCGAGGTGCACCACTACGTGCTCCACACCGACCGCGACACCCTCGCCCACCGGATCGTCAACGACCGGCCGACGGGCCACGACTGGCGCCTGCGGCATCTCACCGACTACGAGGAAGCGCTGCCCTGGCTGCGCGACGCGGCGCAGATCGTGGACACGACGCACCGGCAGCCGAAAGACGTCGCGAAGGCGATCGCGGAGGACGCGGGGGCGCTGGGCTGACTGCGACCGCGAGGTTGACAGCCGCGTGAGCGTCCCGTCCCGGCACGGGGCCATGACCACCCGCGGTCAGTCCTGCCGCCTCCGGTAAGCGGTCGCGGCGGCCCGGTCGTTGCACCGGTCGCAGCAGTAGCGGCGGGTCCGTGCGCGGCCTCGCTCAGCCTTCCAGCCGCACCGGCTGCCCCGAGCGTGCCGAGGCATAGCCCGCCAGGGCGATGCGCAGTGAGCGGAGGCCGGCCGCACCGTCGGCGACCTGGACCGCGGAGTCGTCCCGCGTTCCGTGGAGGAATGCCCGAACCATCGCATCGTCGAGGTCGCTCCCCCACGGCAGCAGCACGCCCTCGCGGCGCGACTCGTCGAAGCCGGAGACGACCTGGCCGAAGGCGTCCATCTCCACCGTGGCCCGCTCGCCGACGAGTTGGAGTTCGAGACCGCCCCAGGTGGGGTGATGGTCGGGATGGCTCCAGCTGCAGTCGATGGTGGCGACGGCGCCGTTGCCGTAGCGGACCGTCACGAGACCGGCGGTTTCCACCTCGACGCCGTCGGCCTCGTACATGAGGTTGTTCGTCTGTGCGTAGACCTCTTCGGCGCGTGCGTCGCCGAACAGGTCGTCCAGGAGGTCGGCGATGTGCACCGTGTGGTCCATCAGGGCGCCGCCACCGGCCAGCCGGGCATCGGCGAACCAGGCGCGGGCGTCCGCCGGGAGCCGTCCGTTGTTCGCCCCGGCGACGGTCAGCACCGGCCCGGTGCCGCCACCGCGTACCGCCTCCCGCAGCGCCGCGTAGGCGGGGCTGAAGCGCACGGGGTAGGCGACACCCAGCCGTACGCCTGCCTCACGGCAGGCCGCGACCATCGCCTCACCGTCCTCCACGGTGGTCGCCAGCGGCTTCTCGCAGAGCACGTCCACGCCGTGCTTCGCGGCGAGTTCGACGAGCGGACGGTGCCGGGAGTTCTCGGCGGCGACGACGACCACGTCCGGTCCCCAGTCGAACACCTCCTGGTAAGTGTCGGCGTAGGGCACTTCGAGTTGCTCGGCCAGCGCGCTGCCGCGCACCTCGCCCGCGGGTGCCGAGCCGCCCTCCGGATCGCTGGTGAGGACCTCGACGCCGTCCATGCCGCGGAGCAGCTTCGCGTAGCCCGCCGCGTGCACGTGGGCGAACGAGAGCACGCCGACCTTCATCGGGCCACCTCCCTGGTCTCGTGGGCCGCGGGGTCCCCGGCGGCCTCGTCGTTGCCGCTGCCGGTCGCCACCGCCCGTCCCGTGCGTGCCGATGCGGACGCGGCGAGGGCGATGCGTACCGCGGCAAGTCCGTCCCGTGCGGTCACCCGCGGGGCCGGGCCGCCCCGGACCGCTTCCGCGAACTCCCGCAGCTCGGTGAGGAAAGGGCTCTCGGTGAGGTTCGTCGCGGGGATCCCCTCGCCCTCGGCGGCCCCGCCCTGCGAGATCACGCGGAACGCCTTGGTCTGCGCGGAGTCGTGCTGGAGCACCCCGCGGCGTCCGGCGATGCGGAAGGTCGTGCGGAACTGTGAGTCGGGCAGGCCCCATACTCCGTGCACGTGGCTGATCGCGCCCGACGCGTGGGTCAGCACCGCGGTGGCCGAGGCGACGCAGCCCGCCGGCGCGGGCGCCTCCTGGTGTCCCCGTACCTGCGCGTGCACCCGGGCCACCTCACCCGCCAGCAGCCGCGCGAAGTCGAAGTCGTGGATCATCTGGTCCACGAGCAGTCCGCCGGAGAGCGACGGGTCGGCGAACCACGGAGACCAGACCGGGTAGGTGCCCGTGCGCGTGAAGCGCAGCACCGCCGGCTCCCCGACCGCACCGCCGGCGACGGCCTTCGCCATGGCCGCGTACTCGGGGAAGTACCGCACCACGTGGGCGGGGAAGAGCAGGACGCCCGCCCGCTCCGCCTCCGCGATCATCTCCTCGACGTCCTCCGCGGTGAGCGCGAGCGGCTTCTCGCACGCGACGTGACGCCCGGCGCGCAGCGCGGTGAGTGCGACCTCCCGATGGGTGTGCGTGGGCGTGCAGACGTCGACCGCCTCGGCCACCTCCAGGAGTTCACCGAGGCTGCTCGCCGCCCGCACGCCCTGCTGCGCGTACTGCGCGGCGAGTTTCCCTCCGCTGTCGTCGGGGGTGAACACGGTGACCCGCGCTCCCAGCTCGAGCCACGCGGGCAGATGGGCGCGGGCGATGCCGCCCGCGCCGATGAGCCCCACTGCGAGTTCCGGCATAGGGAGTGACTGCCTTCCTTTGTCGGGGGTGCGGATGCGAGGTGACGGGCCGAGGGGCGGTTGCGGGCCGTGGTGGCCCCGGCGGTTCAGCCCTTCGAGCCGCTGAGCGCGATTCCCTGGACGAAGTGGCGCTGGAGCAGCACGTAGAGGAGCAGCATCGGGAGGCTGGCGATGACCGAACCGGCCATCATGACCGGGTAGTTGGTCATGAACTGCCCCTCCAGGGAGATCAGTCCGGCACTGACCGGCGCCTTCGCGGGGTCGGTGTTGACCACCAGCGGCCACAGAAGGTCGTTCCACGACCACATCGCCGTGATGACGGCGAGAGCCGCGAGCGCGGGCCGTACGAGCGGGAGCATGATGCTCCAGAAGATCCGGAACGGCCCGGCCCCGTCGATGCGGGCGGCCTCCTCCAGCTCCCTCGGCAGGGCGAGGAAGAACTGCCGCAGCAGGAACGTGCCGAACGCGCTGAACATGCCCGGCAGGAAGAGCGCGGGGACGCTGTTGAGCAGCCCCAGCTTCATCATGATCTCGTGCTGCGGGAGCACGAGAAGCTGCGGCGGCACCATCAGCACCGACAGGAAGACCGCGAACAGCACGTTCCTGCCGCGGAATTGGAGCCGCGCGAAAGCGTAGGCGGCGAGGGAGCAGAAGACCAGCTGCCCGAGTGTCCGGCCGGCCGTGTTCAGAAGGCTGTTGGTGAGCATCTCCGCGAACGGCACCGCGGTGAAGACCTGTTCGAACGCCGCCCAGTTCCACGCCTCGGGCAGGATCGTCGGCGGTACGCGCACCGCCTCCGGCATGGTCTTGAACGCGGTCAGCAGCTGCCACACGAACGGGAAGACCATGGCGAGCGCACCCAGCGAAAGGACCGCGTGGGTGGCGACGGATCCGGGGTCGCACCTTCGGCCGCGCGCCGGGCGCCCGGTTGACGAAGCCGCGGGGGCCGCCGGGTCAGGTGTCGTCACGGCCGCCGCAGCGGCGGCCGGTGTCACGGGAGCCGGTTCAGGCATAGTGCACCCACCTCTTCTGGAACCGGAACTGCAGGTAAGTGAGCGCCGCTATCAGCAGCATGAGGAGGAAGGCGAGGGCGGCAGCCGCGCCCTGGGAGTTCTCGTCGAAGGCCCACTTGAAGAAGAGCGTCACGATGGACTGCGTCTCGCCGAGCGCCGGGTTCTCGGGGCTCATCATCACGAAGATCAGGTCGAACTGCTGGAGCGAGTTGATGATGCAGATGACGGAGGCGAAAAAGATGCTCGGGCTCAGCAACGGCAGCGTGATGCGGAAGAAGCGGCGCAGGGGCCCGGCGCCGTCGATCTCGGCCGCCTCGTAGTAGTCGCGCGGTATGGCCTTCACACCCGCGGTGAAAATGATCAGGTAGTAGCCGATGTGGGACCAGATCATCACGATGCCGATCGCGTACACGGCGGTCGAGGGGTCGGAGACCCAGTACCGCCCGTCGACGCCGATCCACGACAGCGCCTCGTTGACCATGCCGAAGTCGCCGTTGTAGAGCCAGTTCCAGACCAGGCCGACGGCCGCCGGGAGCGTCACGAACGGCATGAAGTACAGCGCCCGGTAGACGGGTACGCCGCGCAGCCCGCGCCGGTTCATCAGCTCGGCCAGCACGATGGCGACGGGCAGCGTCATCAGTCCCATCACCATGTACAGCAGCGTGTTGCCCAGCGCCCTGCCGACGGTGACGTCCCGCACCACACGTTCGTAGTTCTCGCCGCCCACCCAGGAGTTGCCGCCGAAGGCGCCGAAGGAAGTGAAGCTGAACCAGAACGTCTCCAGCAGCGGCCAGATGTAGAAGACGAGGAAGCCCAGCGCGATGGGCGCGATGAACAGGTACGCGGCACGTTGCGAGCGTCGGCCGCCCTTGGCGCCCGCGCCCCCGCCGCTCGCCGGTGAACGACGGTCGCCGCGCCCGCTGTTGCGGAAGCGCCGCTCCGCCTGCTGCGCCCCGGCCGTGGAGGGAAAGACAGCCATGTCACTTCTCCTGTTCCAGGGCGAGGTCCATCTGGCGGCCCAGGGTGCGCGAGGCGTCCTCGATGCCGCCCTTGCCGGTGAACGGGCCGCCCAGCAGCTGCGGTTGGAGGTTCTCCCACACCGTCGTGTACTTCGAGGCCGGATAAGGGACCGCGTAGTCGAGCATGTCGATGAAGACCTTCAGGTCGAACTCCGGCATGGACTTCACCCAGGCGTCCTGCGTGCCGTCGTACGAGGAGATCGTCACGCCCTCACGCGCCTGGATCTCGGCGGCCTTCCGCGAGCCGAGGAACCTCACGAACTCCCACGCCGCCTCGGTGTTGGGACTCTTTCCGGATATCGCGTTGGCCAGGCCGTGGATGGTTGTGCCGCGCCGGCGCCCCCTCGGCAGCACGGCGACACCGCCGTGGTCCTTGATCGCGGGCTCCGCGTACATCTGCGAGGCCATCGCGGAGAGGTCGTAGTTCATCGCGACCTTCTCCGACAGATACAGCTGGCGGCCCCTCGTGTCGGTCATCGCGCTCTGCGAGGGCGAGTGGCCCCGGTCGATCAGCTCGGTCCAGAAGCGCAGTCCGTCGATGGTCCGGGGGTCGCCGAAGCCGGAGCGCCCGTCGCGGATGACGTGACCCCCGGCCTGGGCGATGGAGTTGTAGTACGTGTACTGCCTGCTCATCTCGGCGGCGATGCCGTGGACGCCCGCACGCGGGTCGGTCAGCTCGGCCGCCGCGTCCCGGACGGTGTCCCAGGTCCAGCTCTCGTCCGGGTACTTGATGCCGGCCTTGTCGAAGAGCTCCTTGTTGTACCAGAGCCCGATCGTGTCGAAGTCCTTCGGCATCGCGTAGCGCGTGCGCTCGTAGGTGTACATCCGCAGCAGTTCCTCCGGATGAACGCCCATGTCGAACCCGTCGCGCTCGATGAAGGGATCCAGCGGCTCCAGAACGCCCTCCGAGGCGTACAGCTGGAGGTTCACCGCGTTCATCCAGAACACGTCCGGGGCGGAGCCGCCGCGCATGGCGGTCTTGAGGGTCGTCCAGTACGAGGTGAAGGGCGTGACCTGGATGGTGACGGAGATCTTCGGGTGCTCCGCCTCGAACGCCTTGATGATCTTCTCCATGCCGGCGACCTGGAGCTGGTCCCACATCCCGTACGAGATGGTGGTGCGGCCGCCGGAAGTGCGCGCGGACGCGCCTCCCGCGGAACAGCCCGTGGCCGCGCCGGCGGCGACCGGCGTTGCGGCCAGCGCTCCGGCGAGCAGTGTTCTCCTTCGCATCGGGGACTCCCGGGGACGGTGTGGGCACGGGGAGGGTGAGGGGCGGGTCCGGACGACGTGTCCGGATCTGATTCGTGAACGGCAGGCGCGGGCCGGGCGGGCCCGCCTCAGCGGATCGGGGACGGCGGCACGGAGGGCAGGGGACCGGTGGCGTCGGAGAGCAGGGCTTCGACGCTGTCGAGCGCCTTGCGCACGGCGCCCAGCGCCACGCCCTGCTCGCCCAGCGTGCTGACGGTGATGCGCGGCACGTGCAGCGACACGTCCAGCGCGACGTCCCGCAGATGCTGTGTGAGCAGCGGGGTCAGCGCCTCCCCGACGGGGGTCATCCCGCCCGAGAGAACGACGAGTTCGGGGTCGACTGCGAGCAGAAGCGCGCCGATGCCGGGTGCGAGCCGGGCCGCGTAGCGGTCGAGGACGTCGAGCGCGTCCGGGTCCCGCTCACCGGCGGCGCGGGCGAGCGCCGCGACCTCCGACTCTTCCCCTGCCTCCGGCGGGGAGGCCCCGGTGCGCCGCTCGCCCCGCCAGGACAGCGCCTCGTGGGCGTGTGCGAGTCCGAGCCCGCGGTGCAGCCCGAGTTCACCGGCCCAGCCGCGGTGACCGCGGTGGAGCCGGCCGCCGAGCAGCACCCCGCACGAGGATCGGTGGCCGATCAGCAGACACACGACGTCGTCGGCGAGTTGGGCGGCGCCCTGCCAGTGTTCGGCGAGGGTCGCCAGGTTGACGTCGTTCTCGGCGAGTATCCGGCAGGGGAAGGATTCGCCGAGCCTGCGCGCCAGCTCGAAGTCCGACCACTCCGGCACGATCACCGAAGTGATGCGGCCCGTCTCGCCGACGACTCCCGGCACCCCGACGCACAGGGCCCAGAGTTCGTCCGGGTGCACCTTCTGCTCGTCGAGGAAGCGTGCGACGCGGGCACGGAGGAAGGCGAGGCGTTCCGCGCCGCCCATGTCCGGGTCCATCTCCTCGCGTTCGCTTGCGGTGATGTCACCGGCGAGGTCGGAGAGCAGCAGCACGATCTTGTGCAGCCCGATGTCGACGCCGACGACCCGCCCCGCCTCGCCCCGGAACCGGAAGCGCCTGGCCGGACGGCCGGAGCGTCCGGCCACCGGGTCGGACGCCTCGGTGAGCCAGCCCTGGGCGGTCAGTTCCTCGACGACCTGGTCGACGGTGGGACGCGACAGCCCTGTGGCGGCGGCGAGTTGACTGAGCGACTGCGGACGGCCCGGCCCCTGGGAGCGCAGGAAACGCAGCACGGCGATCGTGTTCAACCGCCGGAGAGCGGCCAGGTCGTGGCCTCGCATCCCGTGCACCTCCTCCACGTACGCAGGGTCCGGTCCGGACAGGCGGGGAGCCTGTGAGGCCCGTCCGCGTCGCTTGTACGGATTGATTGATTGAGGACTGTTGCATAAACACGAGCGGGCGTGAAGGCTTCCGACCGGGCAATTACGAAGGACTCCTGGATATGAGAAGGGGCGGGCCATGTCGAGCGACGACCTGCGGATCGGAGTCGTGGGCGTGGGCGAAAGGGCGGTGCTGGCGTCGCACGCCCACCACCCCGGGGCCGGAGCACGCGTCGTGGCCTGCGCCGACCCTCATCCGCGCGGGCAGGAGGCGGCGCGCACGCTCTTCGGCCCCGAAGTGCCCGTACACCGGGGGCATGAGGAGATGCTGGCGGCGGGCGGGCTCGACGCCGTCATGGTCCTCTCCCCCGACCATCTCCACGCGCGGTGCGTGCTCGATGCGCTGCGCGCCGGCATCGCCGTCTTCGTCGAGAAGCCGCTCGCCATCACCACGGAGGACTGCGATCTGGTCCTGCGCACCGCGAGAACGACGGGCAGCCGGCTCTACGTCGGCCACAACCTGCGGCACGCGCCCTTCGTCCGCCGGATGCGGCAGCTCGTCCTGAACGGGGCGATCGGGCGGGTACGGGCCGTGTGGTGCCGCCACTTCGTCGGCCACGGGGGCGACTTCTACTTCAAGGACTGGCACGCGGAGCGGCGCAACACCACGAGCCTGCTGCTGCAGAAGGGTGCGCACGACCTCGATGTCATCCACTGGCTCGCCGGTGGTTCCCTGCGCCGGGTGACGGCGGTCGGCGAACTCGCCGTCTACGGCGGCATCTCCGACCGGCGCGACCGCTGCGGGGAGCGGATGTCGGAGTGGCACGACCCCGAGGCGAACTGGCCGCCGACCTCACTGAGCGGGCTCAACCCGGTCGTCGACGTCGAGGACATCAGCATGCTGCACGGCCGCACCGACAACGGCGTGCTCGTCAGTTACGAGCAGTGCCACTTCACTCCCGACTACTGGCGCAACTACACGGTGATCGGTGACCACGGACGGCTGGAGAACTTCGGCGACCTCGACGGATCGGTCATCAAGGTCTGGAACTCCCGCCGCTCCGGCTACCGCGACGACGCCGATCTGACCGTCCCCGTACCGCGGTCGGAGGGGATGCACGGGGGAGCAGACCGCCTGCTGGTGGAGGAGTTCCTCCGTTTCGCCGCGGCCGGCGGACCGACGGAGACCTCGCCGCTCGCGGCACGTGAGGCGGTCGCGGCGGGGCACGCTGCCGCGAGGTCGCTGCGCTCAGGGAACGTTCCTGTCGAAGTGCCGCCGCTTCCGGAGGAGTTGATGTCCTACTACACCCGCGGACAGGCGTGAGAAAGGCAACGGCCTCCACACGCCCTCGAGTTGTGGACAGGTTCATGCGGGGAATGCTCCCCGCATGAACCAGCCTGCGGAGCGGCTCCGCCACGACCGCGTCGAACTGCGCCGCTGGCGCTACGGGGACGCCGACGTGCACTACCGCGTGGTCACGGAATCGCTCGCCCACCTCGTGCCGTGGATGCCGTGGGCCGACGACGGCTACAGCCCTGATTCGTCGCTCGAATTCGTGACCAGGTGCGAGCGTGAATGGGCCGAGGGCAAGGCGTACAACTACGCGGTGTCGGTGGACGGTTCGACCGTGGGCAGCTGCGGCCTGATGCGCCGCATCGGCCCCGGTGGCCTGGAGATCGGCTACTGGATTCACCCGTCGTGGACGCGGCAGGGCTTCGCGACCGCGGCCGCGGCGGCCCTGCTGCGCGAGGCGTTCTCGCTGCCCGGGATCGACGTGGTGGAGATCCACAACGACGAGGCCAACGAGGCCAGCGGGGGAGTGCCGATGCGCCTGGGCTTCACGGAGGTCGAGCGGCGGCGCGCCATCGAGGGCCCGGCGGCACCGGGCGAGTCGGGTGTCGAGGTCGTCTGGCGGGCCCTGCGCGGCCGTTCGCCCCTGCCCCCCGCCGCTGATCCCGCGACGGCCGGTCAGGTCGAGGCGGGCTGAGGGACGACAGGGGGCGGGGCGACGGCCGGGCAGGGCAACGGCCCTGACGGAGCTACCAGTTCTGCACGGAACGCAGCAGGATGCGCTCGATCTCCTCCTCGCCCACGGGGCGGGGGCAGGTCGACAGCAGCCTCTGCTGCTTCATCGTCCCCGGCACCAAGTCCGGCACGTCGCTCTCGCCGTAGCCGACGGCGCCGATGCCGTTGGGGATGCCGATGTCGCGCATCAACTCGACGAGCACTTGCGGCAGTTGCTCGACGGGGTCGGGGAGCCGCTCCGTCTGCGGCGCCAGCAGTTCCGCGGCCCGCAGATGCCGCTCGGGAGCGGAGGGGAAGCTGAACCGGAAGGCCTCCGGCGCCGTCAGTGAGACCGCCTGCCCGTGCGGCACCATCGGCTCGTCCTGCGGGTAGCCGGCGGGACGGTAGTCCTTCACCATGCCGGCGATCGGGTAGCCGTTGGCGTGCGGGATGTGGACGCCTGAGTTCCCGAAGCCCATGCCCGCGAAGGTCGCCGCCATCATCATGTCCGTACGCGCCTCGACGTCGTCGGCCCCGCTGTGCACGGCCCGGCGGAAGGACTTCGCGATCAGTTCCATCGCCCTCCCGCACCACAGGTCGGAGACCGGGTTCGAGCCGCAGTACGTCACCCGCTCCTCGGGGCGGCGCCGGCCGGAATCCCCGTACCACTTGGCCGTGTACGACTCGAGGGCGTGGCAGACGATGTCCATGCCCGCCGACGCGGTGACCTCGGGCGGAAGGCTCATCGTCAGCAGCGGGTCGACCACCGCGAGCGTGGGACGCAGCCGCCAGTGGCTGATGCCGGTCTTGACCTTCATCGACAGGACGTCCAGCACACACATGGCTGTGGACTCGGCGCCCGTGCCCGCGGTCGTCGGCACGGCGACGAGCGGCTTGAGCTGGTGCGGCGGCACCTCCGCCCGTCCGATCGGCTTGTTGACGTAGTGCATCAACTCGCCGGAGCAGGACGTGAGCAGGTTGACCGCCTTCGCGGTGTCGATGGCCGAGCCGCCGCCGACGGCCACGAACCCGTCCCAGGGGCCCTGGGCGCGCGCGTAGTCGACGGCCGTCTCGAAGGCGGCGTCACTCGGTTCGATGTGCACCCCGTCGAAGACCTCCGCGGTGATGCCGTACCGCTTCATGTTCTCGGCCACGCGCTGGGGAATCCCGAGAGCGGCGACGCCGGGATCGGTCAGTACGAGCACACGCTCCGCCCCGAACTGCGCCATGTCGAAGCCGATCTCGTCGGAGGCGCCGGCACCGAACTTCAGCGGGGGCGCCCCCCAGGTGAAGATCGTCTCCTCGGCCGGGTCCACGTCGCTGCCACTGCTCATCGGATGTACGCCTCCACGCTCGCGGTTGAGGAAGGAACCAGCCGTGCCGGTCTCCCAACTGCGGATGCCCGCGTGCGACCACCGCGACACGGACGCTCCGGTTCCGCCTACCGGTTCTGCCTCGCCGGAGCCGGCTGCCCGGCCCGCCCGGCGCCCCCGGCTTCACGGCTTCACGGCTTCACGGCTTCACGGCTTCACGGCTTCACGGCTTCACGGCTTCACGGCTTCACGGCTTCACGGCCTCAGGTTCTCGCACACGGCCGCCGTGACGGACTGCGTCCCTCCCGCGGGCTGTCCCCTCTCGCCCAGCTCGACGGCTCCCAGCAGGAGCGCCGACTCCACGGCACGCCTGACGCGGTCACCCGATGAGGGCAGGTCCGCGTGGTCCAGCAGCAGCGCGAGGCTCAGGATCTGGGAGAGCGGATTGGCCATGCCCTGCTCCGCGATGTCGGGAGCGCTGCCGTGCACGGGCTCCGCGTAGGCCGCGTCCGCACCGACGTTGAGGGAACCGCACATGCCGAGGCCCCCCACCGTGGCGGCGCCGAGGTCGCTGAGCACGTCTCCGAGGAAGTTCTCCATCACCATCACGTCGAAGCACTGCGGTCGCGCCACGAGGTCGTGCGCCGCGGCGTCGGCGTAGAGATGTTCGGTCTCGATGTCCGGGTACTCCTCGGCCACCTCGTCGAACACCCTGCGGAAGAGCGCGTAGCTGCGCAGCACGTTGCTCTTGTCGACGCAGGTCACCCGGCGTGCACCGTCGACGGGGGCGCCGGAGCGCGCCCGCGCCAGCTCGAACGCGTACCGCACGACGCGCTCGGTGCCCGCGCGCGTGACCATCAGCTGGTCGCAGGCGGCGTGCGCAGTGGCGGCGCCCGCTCCCCGCGAGAGATACAGGCCCTCGGTGTTCTCGCGCACCACCACGTAGTCGATCTCGCCCGCGTCATGCCGCGTGCCGCCGGGGACGCCCGGAAGCAGCTTCATCGGCCGGACGTTGGCGAAGGTGTCCAGGCCGATCCGCAGCAGTCCGCCGAGCAGCCCGGCCTCGGTACCGTCCGGATGCCTGACGCCGGGGAGACCCACGGGACCTTTGAGCACTCCGTCGGCGGCGCGCAGGCGGTCCACGGCGTCCTCCGGCAGTGCCCGTCCGGTGTTCCGGTACGCGCCGGCGCCCGCCTCGACGGTGGTGACGCGGTACTCGAAGCCGTCCATGGCCGCCAGCCGCTCCAGCACGCGCAGCGCGCTGTCCACCAGTTCGGGCCCAATGCCGTCCCCGGGGATCACCACGAGGTCCAGCGGCTCCGGCCCGGCTTCCCGCGCCCGGTCCCGGTCCTGCTCCTCGTTCCGCGCCCGGTCCCGGTCCTGCTCTTGCTCGGGCTGCTCCCGCTCTCCTGGCATCGGCGTCACTCCGCCCGTCCGGCCGAGCTCCCGGCCATGCGCCCGAAGACCGACCCGTTCGTCAGGCCGGTGCCACCGGGGTAGTTGAAGTAGAAGAGCCCGCCGACCAGTTCCCCCGCGGCGAAGAGACCGGAGATCGGATTCATGTCGGTGTCCAGGACCTGCGCGGTGTCGGGAACGATGCGCACGCCGCCGAACGTGAAGGTGATGCCGCACGTCACCGCGTACGCCTCGAACGGCCCCTCGTCCACTGTGTTCGCCCAGTTGGTCTTGTCGACGGCGAGGCCCGTCGTGCCGCGGCCGTCCCGAACGTTCGGATTGAACGGCGTGCCGGTGTCGACGGCCGCGTTGTAGGCCGCCATCTCCGCCACGAACCCGGCCGGGTCCACCCCGTCCATCTTCTCGGCCAGCTTCTCCAGGGTCGGCGCGGTCACCTTGGTGATCTGGCGGATCCGGTACTCGTCGCGGAGCAGGTGCGTGACCTTCTGGTCGAAGACCTGCCAGGCGAACTGGCCGGGCTGTTCCAGGATCACGCGGCCGTACTTGGCGTAGGTGTAGTTGCGGAAGTCGGCGCCCTCGTCGACGAACCGCCGGCCGCGGCCGTTGACCATGACGCCCCAGGGATAGCTGTGCTTCTGGAAGCTGTCGCCGACCGCCAGGTCACCGAACTCGGGGGCGTTGCGGTCCCAGCCGACGGCGTGGCAGCCGGACCAGTTCCCCGCGGGGCTCGCCCCCGCGCGCAGCGCCATCCGCAGACCGTCGCCGGTGTTGTACATCGTTCCCCGTACCTTGGCGAGGTCCCAGCCGGGGCCCAGGTAACGGGCGCGCATCTCGGGGCTGGACTGGAAGCCACCGCTGGCCAGCACCACCGCGTCGGCACGCTCCTCACGCGTCCGGCCGTCCTGACGCAGGCTCACACCCTGGACTGCGCCGCCGTCGTCCTGGAGCAGTCCGAGGGCACGCGCCCCGTATTCGATGCGTATCCCCGCCCGTTCCGCCGCGCGCGTCAGGGCCTCGACGAGACCCATTCCACCGCCGGACGCCTCGACGGTCAGGCCTCCCCAGAAGGTGAAGCGTCCGCCCACCTTGAAGGCCTGCCGCCCGTAGATCGGCACGAAGCGCACGCCCTTCTCCGACATCCACAGCAGGGTCGGCAGGCTCTTCTCCACCAGGGTGGAGGCGAGTTCGGGGTCGGTCCGGTACTCGGTGACGCGGGCCAGGTCGTCGAGATACGCCTCGGCGGTGTAGCTCCCGAAGTCGGTGCTGTCGATCTCCTCCGGGGTCAGGTCGGGCATCAGCTTCTTCAGATCCTCGACGCCGGAGTAGACGACGCGCATGGCACCGGCGGTGAACGCGGTGTTGCCGCCGCGCACCTTCTTCGGCGCCCGCTCCAGGACCAGGACCTCCGCGCCCTGCTCCCGCGCGGCCAACGCCGCGCACAGCGCCGCGTTTCCCGCTCCGACAACGATGACTCGCCGACTTGCCATGCCCACTCCCGCATCCTTGTCACATTCAAATTGCATGCAATCGACTCAGAATTGTACGCAACTTGCGGACGATCTGACCACTCCCGTACGGTTCACTCCGTGCAGGAGGACAAAGCACCTACGACCAGCGGCATCACGAGTCAGTCAGAGGAGTCGGTGGAGCGCCTTCGCGCTTACCTGCACCAGGGGGCAGCGGTACGGGGCCGCACGACCGACGACGTCACGGGCGCCATGCGAGAGGCGATCCTGGACGGCGTCCTCTCCCCGTCCACGTGGCTGCGTGAGAGCGAACTCGCGGCTGCCTTCAAGGTCAGCCGCACCCCGGTCCGTGAGGCGCTGAAGCGGCTCGCCGACGAGGGCCTGGTCGTCAAGACCGCCCACCACGGCGCGATGGTCGCCGCCCTGTCGCTGGAGGACGTGCTCGCTCTCTACGTCGTCCGCGAGGACCTCGAAGGGCTCGCCGCCCGGCTGGCGGCCGTGCGGTGTCCGGAGGGACTGGTCGACCAGCTCGACGAGATCAACGCGAGCATGCGGGAAGCCGCCGAGCGCGGTGACGTCACCGGCCTGTCCAAGCTCAACCTCGCCTGGCACAGGGCACTGCGCACCGGCGCAGCCAACCCGTACCTGGAGAGGTTCCTCAACCAGGTCGAGCACGCCGTGCGGCGGCTCCCGGCGACGACCCTCGTGCATCCGGGCCGGCCCGAGGAGGTCCTGGCCGAACACGAGGCGGTCGCCCGCGCGGTTAAGGAACGCGACGGCGAGGCGGCCGAGGCGGAGGCCAGGGCCCATATGCGGCGCGCCCGTGAGATCCGGCTCGCCGTGCTGCTGGGCGGCTGACGCCGTCATACTCCGCTCCGGCCGTACCGGCGGCGGGCCCACCGCAGCAGCAAGGGCAGCGCCGAGAGCACGACGACCAACCGGATCAGATGCATCCCGGCGACCAGTCCGCTGTCGCCGCCCAGCCCCGCCGTCGCGGCGACCATCTCCCCGACGCCACCCGGGACGGAGCCCAGCAGCGCCGGCACGGGTTCGAGCGCGCCGCTCGCCGCGAGTGCCGCCCCCGCACCGGCTCCCACGGCGACGATCAGCAGCACAACGAGGGCCCCGGGCCCGCTGACGCGCCGCACGGAGGCGAAGAAGCCTCGTCCCACCATGGAGCCGACACCCGAACCGACCAGCAACTGGCCGGTCACCGACCACCACCCGGGCGGTACGACGCCGCCCAGCCCGACCAGCGGAGCCGTCGCCGCCCCCAGGATCGAGCCCGTGACCGGCCACATCGGCAGACGCAGCATCCGGCCGAGCCCTGCCCCGGCGCCGGCGAGCCCGAGCAGCAGCACCAGGCCCGGTGCGCCCGTCATGCCGATCGGCCCAGGACGAAGACGAGCGCCGGCAGTGCCACCAGGACGACCAGCAGCACGCGGACGAGGTGGATGACGGTGACGGTCGGGACGTCCGCCCGCTCCTTGACCGCGAGTACGGCAAGTTCACTCAGCCCGCCCGGCGCACAGGCGAGAACCGCCGTCGTCGGGTCGAGCCCGTGACGCAGGATCAGCCAGCGCGCCAGCACGGCATTGAGGACGAGCAGCAGCAGCACGGCCCCCAGGACGGGAAGCGCGATGCGCCCCATCATCTCCAGGCTCTCCCCGTCGAGCCGTGCCGCCGAGACACAGCCGATCAGCACCAGCCCGGCCGTACGCACCCAGCGCTGCACCGGATGCCGCCGCGCGTTCACGACGCCGCCGGCCACCGCGCTCCCGAGCACGGCACCCACCAGCGTCCCGGCCGGTACCCGCAGCCATGTGAGCAGCAGCCCGCCGGCCGCCCCGGCCAGCAGTCCGACCGCAGCACGGGGGAAGGAGGGCGACGCCTCGCTCACAGCAGCCCGACCGGCGTGAGATAGCCGATGGGCAGGGCGATGTCCGCGAAGGCCGCCAGGGCGCCGAGCGCCGCGACCGTGCACACGGTGTAGACGGCGATGGTGCGCCAGCTCATCTCTGCCACCCGGCGCAGGAACAGCGGCAGGAACACCAGCGCCGCGAGAAGCACGCCGAGGACGTAGGTGAGCGCGATGAACACGACGAGCCATCCGAACGAGCGCAGCACGGCGCGCCATTCGACGACCCACGCCTCACGCTCGGACTCCTCCCGCGCCCCGGCCCGCCGCAGCGCGAGGATGCCGATGACGAGTGCCGTCGCGGCCATCGCGGCTCCGACCACCGTCACCAGCCCCGGCACGAGCCGCGCCTGGCTGCTGTAACCGCGGGAGATCACGAACGCCGCGACGAAGACCGCGAGGAAGGCGGCCGGGACCACGACGCCCCAGATCCTCGGCGGCTGCGGCCCCTCGCCCACCTCGTCGTCCGGCTCGTCGGCCGCCTCCTCGTCGCGGCGGGAGCGGAGCTTCTTCACCAGGGAGAAGACGGTCGGCACGACGAGCACGCCGAGAAGGATCAGGACCCAGGGGCGCACGACCCACTGGTCGAACTTGTAGAGGTTCGCGGTGAGGAAGTAGTAGCGCTCCATCGGCAGGCTCAGCACGAAGCCGATCAGGAACGGCGCCCGTGGGATGCCGCACACCTTCATGACCCACCCGAGGGCGCCGAGCAGGAGCATGACCTGGAGCAGCGCGATCTGCTCGGACTCCTGGAAGCCGGCGGTGAACAGTACGACGATGAGCCCGCCGGCCAGCACCGGGAACCGCACGAAGCTGAGCTTCGCCAGCGGACGGCTCAGCAGGAAGCAGGCCGCCGCCCCGAGGATGCTGGCCAGCGCGAAGGACCAGATGATCGTGTAGACGATGTCGAGGTCCTTGGTGATGATCGCCGGACCCGGCTCGATGTTGAAGGCCAGCAGGGCGCCCAGGAGCAGGGCCGCCGGAGCGCCTCCGGGAATCCCGAACAGCAGCGTGGGGATCAGGTCCCCGGCCTCGACGGAGTTGTTGGCGCTCTCCGGCGCGATGATCCCGCGGGGATCCCCCTTGCCGAAGGTCTTCTTGGTCTCCTTGCGGGTGGTCGCCCTCGCCTGACCGTACGCCATCCACGTCCCCGCGGTGGCGCCCAGTCCCGGCAGGACACCGGCCCACATCCCCACGAGGGCTCCGCGTATGACGTGGCGCCAGTGGTGCAGCACGTCGCGCAGGCCCGTCCGCCAGCCGCTGCCGAGTCCGGACCCGGTGGCGACGCTGGAACGGGTGCCGACCAGCGTGACGATCTCGGCGATGCCGAAGATGCCCAGAGCCACGGCGACGAGGTCGAGGCCCTCGGAGAGGAACAGCGAGCCGAAAGTGAACCGGTAGTCGGCCGCCGCCGGTGCCGCGCCGATCCCCCCGAGCAGCAGTCCGAACGCGCCGGCGAGCAGCCCTTTGACCATGTTCCCGCGCGAGAGCACCGCGGTCAGCGATACGCCGAGCAGCGTCAGCATGAACAGTTCGGGCGCGCCGAAGCTGAGAACCAGCGGGCGGGCGACGGGTATCGAGAGCGTCAGCCCGAGAGCGCCGAGGAGCCCGCCGATCATCGACGACATGAAGGCGATCGACAGCGCCCGCGCGCCCTGACCCTTCTTCGCCATCTGATGTCCGTCGAGCATCAGCACACTCGCGGAGGCGGACCCGGGTATGCCCAGCAGCACCGAGGCGATGGTGTCGGAGGTGTGGACGACGGCGACCGCGCCGATGATGAGGGCCAGCGCCTGCGTCGGCTCCAGCGCGAAGACGAACGGCAGCAGCATCGCCACCGCACCCGTGCCGCCGAGTCCGGGGATCATGCCGATGACCAGGCCGGAGCCGACTCCCAGCAGCAGGAATATCAAGTTCGACAGGGCGAAGAGGTTGCCCAGCGCGCTGAACGCGGCGTCTAGCATCGATCAAGCCTTTCGGGGTGCTGCTTCACATTCGCTCCGGGACACCGCACCGGGGGCGCCGCCGTGCGAAGGCGCCCCCGGGGACGGGCCGGTCAGGTTCCGCCGAGCTTCTCGCCGTACTCGCGCTCGAGCATGTCGAGGGCGTACTTGCGGGCGGAGGGGTCGATCTCGAACGCCTTCTGGATCTGCTTCTCCCCCTTCTCACCGGAGTAGAGGGGGTAGCCGCCGAGCACGTCGCCGCTCTTCTCGGCAAACTCCTTGTCCTTCTTGAGCTTGTCGACCGAGCTCCAGTAGGCCTTCACGATCGAGTCGGGGGTGTCCTCGTTCGCCCACAGGCCCTTCTGGTACGTGCAGCCGGGGACGAGGAAGGCCCTGTACGAGTCGTAGGCGGACCCGGACGGCTTCTTGCCGTACATCTTCTTGTAGAACTCCTCGACCGTCGGCAGGTCGGGCACGTTCGGGTCGCGGACGACCTTCCCGTCCTTGATGACGCCGAAGGACATCAGCGGAACGGCCTTGTCCTTCTTGACCAGCGGCTCCACCTGGGTCTTGTAGGCGGACGTGGTCTGGTAGTCGATGTCGACCTCGCCGCGCTGGTAGGCCAGCAGCGCCGTCTCACGTCCCTCGAAACCGAACGTGGCGTCGACGGGCTTCTTCAGCACGTCCATCGCCTGCAGCATCGTCATGTCGAGACCGGTGGCACTGATGCCGCCGTACTTGAGCTTCTTCTTGGACTTCACCAGATCCTTCGCGCTCTTGATGCCGGACTTCGGAGAGGTGTAGATGACGCCGCCCGAGCCGTTCATGATCAGCGGCCGCATCTTGGAGAAGTCGAACTCGACCTCGGGACGCTTCAGCAGCGCCTGGTAGTAGGTGGTCCCGGAGGTGACCAGGACCTCCTTGCCGTCGGTTCCGCCCGAGCGCACGAACTCGTTGGAGCCGGTGATGCTCTCGCCGCCCGGCTTGTTCTCCGGCAGGAACGTCGGGCCGCCGGCGGTGTGCTTCTTCAGATACGGCGCGAGGAAGCGCGCCCAGGTGTCGGTGCCGCCGCCCTCGTCGTAGGGGATGACCATCTCGACGCGTGACGGGACCTTCGCCCCCGCGTCGGTCTTGCCGTCGTCCCCGACGCCTTGGGGGTTGCCGCAGGCTCCGAGCCCGAGGCCGGCCGCGGCCACCACCACGGTTACGCGTATTCGTGCCATCGGTTTGCGGCTCATCGAGGGTCCTCCTTTGAGCGGTGACGTGTCCTGGCTGACCTGCGGCAGGCGTCCACCTGGCTGCTGAGCTTGTCTTCGTCGGATCGGGGGCTCGGGGATCAAGGACTCGGGGATACGGGATTCGTGCTCGCGGATCGGGGATCGGGATGCGGGTTCGGGACCGCTACGCGGGAGAGGCGACCCTCGCGTCGGGCACGAGGACCTCTCCGGCCATGAGCCGCCGTCCCGTGCGGTAGCCGGAGACGACGGGCACGGCCCATCCGTCGCCGCTGCGTTCGACCTGGGCCGTCATCGGAAGCACGCCCGAGGGATGAGCTATTCGGATCTCGTCGTCAGGGGAACCGGCCCGGGCGACCTGGGAGACGAGGGTCCCGGGGATCGCCACGGCGACGGCGGTGCAGATGGCTCCGCTGAGCGCGTAGGACCGGTGGAGCCTGCCCATCGACATCATCGACGCCCTCAGCGTCTGGCCCGTGTGACTCTGCACGGTGCCGTCCGGCAGGGGATAGTCGCACGGCGGTCCGACGAGGGCCAGCTTCGGGACCGAGGGCGTCCGCTTCGTCGCGTCCTCGGCGGATGACGCCGTCCCGATGTGCACGCCCGCGGAGGCGCGGACGAGTTCGAGCCGGGCGAGTAGTTCGTGGTCGGAGTCGATCTCGTCGGGGAGTTCCCTGCCTGTCAGGCCGAGGGCCTCCCACCTGACGAACAGCAGCGGGTTGGCAGCGTCGACGATGGACATCTCGACGGTCCCGATGCCGGGAACGTCCACCTTGTCGACCGTCTGCCCCGTGGGCAGCAGCGAGCCGGTGACGGCGCCGCCGGGGTGCAGGTAGTCGAGCCGGATGCTGGAGCCCGTCCCGGGGACACCGGGCATCGCGAAGTCGCCCGTCGGATCGAACCGGCCGTCGCGGGTGGGCACGTGGGCGGTGACCGCCTTGCCGGTGTTGATGTTGAGGAACTTCACCTGCGTGACGGGGTCCGTCGCCGGCACCAGCCCCTCGTCGACGGCGAAGATCCCGACGGCGGCGGACATGTTTCCGCAGGTGCCCGTCCTGTCCACCAACGGCTGGTCGATCGAGACCTGCCCGAACTCGTACGTCACGTCGACGCCGAGGTGGGTCCCGTCGGCGATGATCGCCACCTTGCTGGTGGCGGAGGTGGCTCCGCCGACACCGTCGACCTGCCTGCGGTACGGATCGGGGCTGCCGTACGCGGCCAGGATGAACCGGTCGCGCAGCTCCGGGTCGGCGGGAAGGTCCGACTCGTGGAAGAACAGTCCCCGGCTGGTCCCGCCCCGCATCAGTACCGCCGGTACCTGCATCGTTCGCCCGCCTCCCCTTCGCCATGCAAGTTGCATGCAATCTGTACGCCAAGTGGGAGACACCCTGCTACAGGTGCGGCTTGAACACCATCTCCCATCTCTCCACGCAGGCTTAACTTTTGCTAAAGTCCCGTCCCGTGCATGTCGACATCGGACGGTCGAGGCTGCTGGCCGCGGTCGCACGGTACGGATCGATGACCGCCGCCGCCGACCGGCTCGCCTACACGCCCTCCGCCGTCTCCCAGCAGATCCGCAAACTGGAGACCGAACTGGGCCTCCGCGTCCTCGCCCGTCATGCCAAAGGGGTGGACCTCACCGACGCCGGGCGTGCGGTGGTCGAGCACGTCGCCGGAATCGAACGTGAACTGGCCGCGCTGCGCGAGCAGTTGGAGGACATCCGCGGCGCGCGTGCGGGCACGCTGCGGCTCGGCACCTTCCCCACCTTCGGCGCCTCGCTGCTGCCCTTCGCGATCACGAGCTTCACTTCACGCCACCCGGACGTCTCGCTCTCCGTGCGCAGCGCCCGCCTCACCGGGCTGCTCGACCTGCTCCACTCGCGGGAGATCGAGATGGCCGTTCTCTGGGACTACGAGTGGTCCCGGCTGGACGAGCAGGGCCTCAGCGTCCACGAGCTGCTCGCCGACCCGACGCGGCTGGTCGTCTCGCGCAGCCATCGCCTGGCCGACCGGGACGCCGTCGGCGTGGACGAGCTCGCCGAGGAGCGGTGGATCACGCGGGCCGACCACCATCCCGTGGTCGAGGTGCTGCTGAGGACATGCCAGTCGGCCGGTTACGAACCCGCCGTCGCCTTCGAGGCGCACGACTACCAGGAGGCCCAGGCGATGGTCGCCGCGGGCCTCGGCGTCGCGCTCGTGCCTCAACTGGCCTTGAGCGGAGTGCGCGAGGACGTGCGCGTCCTCGAACTCGGCGGCCAGGCACCGTCGCGACGGATCATGCTCGCCCACTCCGCCGACCGTGCGCCGTCCCCGGTGGGGACGGCGATGGCGAGGATCCTGCGGCAGGTGGTACGGGAGGGCGGCTGGAACCGCGAGGCTCCGGCTTCGTGATCCGCGGTCGCCGACGGCGGGTCTCCGGTGACCGGCTGAGGTGCGCGCACGCGCAGCCGAACTCCCGGCAGAGCGGGAGGACTTCGGGAGAGGACGCCATGAAACGTGAACGCGTGATGCCGGTCAGCCACCCGTGATCAGGCGGTTCAGGTCCGGCGCGTAGGCAGGCAGCTGGAAGACGGTGAGCCAGTCGGCGTTCACGTCGCCGCGCTCCCCAACCTGCGCTCCCTGAATCCTGCACGTCACGGGCGCCGCCGAACCGGCCACCGCCACGGCTTCCGCAGGTCCACCACCTGACGCTGCACCCGACCCGGCCGAGGAGGGGGCTACGCTTGCACACGCCTGACGGGCACACTCCGGGCGGTCGTCGAAGGTTCTACCACGAGTGGGACATCCTCGAACCGTCCACGAAGACCGGTGTGCGTCTCCTCCGGCGCCATCGAAAGGTAGGAGGCGATCAACGTGAGCGCCGGAACAAGGACGGTGAGCCTCGGCGCCGAGATCGAGCTGAGTGCGGCGGAGGCGCGAGGCGTCGCACTCGCAGCGCAGGGCCTGGGCCGACCGCGGCCCAACGGCCGGGTCGACGCCCGACGCCTGCGGCGTGGGATCGACGAAGTCGGCCTGCTGCAGCTGGACTCGGTCAACGTCCTTTGCCGCGCTCATTACATGCCGCTCTTCTCCCGGCTCGGCCCCTACTCGCGGACCATCCTCGACCGCCTGGCCTCACATGCTGACGCCGCCGGACCCGCACCGCGAGCCGGCAGCGACCGCAGCCTGTTCGAGTACTGGGGACACGAAGCTTCGCTGCTGCCGGTCGACATGCAGCCGCTGCTGCGCTGGCGGATGGCGCGGGCGGAAACGCTCACCGAGAAGCCGGCCCGCCTCCTGGCCGCGGAGAAGCCCGAACTGCTCCAGTCGGTTCTGCGCACTGTGCGCGAGCGGGGGCCGATCCGTGCCGCCGAGCTCGCCGCTCCGGTGCGCAAGCCCAAAAACCCCTGGTACAACTGGAGCGAGGCCAAGATCGCGCTCGACTACCTCTTCTTCGCCGGCCTCGTCTGCGCCGACCATCGTGTCCGCTTCGAGCGCCGCTACGACCTTCCCGAGCGGGTGTTGCCGAAGGGCGTCCTCGACGCCCCGACCCCGGCCGAAGACGAGGCGCAGCGGCAGCTGCTGCTGATCGCAGCGGCACGCCTCGGCGTCGCGACCGAGCCCGACCTCGGCGACTACTTCCGCCTGCCGCGGAAGGAGTCCAAGGCGCGCCTGGCCGAACTGGTCGAGGCCGGCCTCCTCACCCCGACCCGGGTCGAGGGCTGGAGTGCCCCTGCCTACGTCACGGCGGGACGGCTTCCCACGCCTGTGCGCGAAGCACGCGCCCTGCTGACGCCCTTCGACCCGCTGGTCTGGTCGCGGTCACGCACCGAACGGCTCTTCGACTTCCGCCACCGGATCGAGCTCTACACCCCGGCGGCCAAGCGGGTCCACGGTTACTACGTGCTTCCGTTCCTCCTCGGCGACGCTCTTGTGGCACGGATCGACGTCAAGAGGGACCGCGGTGCGGGGGTCCTGCGGGTGCTCGGTGCGTTCGCCGAGCCGGGGGCCGATCTCGGCGCGGTGGCTCTGGAACTGGCGGACGAACTGCGGCTGCTCGCCCGCTGGCTCGGCCTCGAACACGTCTCGGTGGCCAGGAAGGGCGACCTCGCCGGGAAGCTGGCGAAGGCGGTCACCACCCCTCAGGAACCTCCCCGCACCCACACCACCGGGCCAGTTCAGTAGCCCTGGGGCAGGTGCTCCTTGGCGTCGTCGTACGTGGCGTCGCCGACCGTCGCGTCCGGGGCGTAGACAAGGTTCAGCACGCCGGTCCGGAACGCCTCCGACGAGATCAGTCGCAAGGGGATCGCGGTCTCACCCTCGTCGAAGAGGCGCATGCCCTTGCGGACCGCGATCGGGTGCACGAGAAGGTGCAACTCGTCGAGCAGCCCGGCGGCGAGCAGTTGGCGGACGACGGAGACGGACCCGCTCATGGCGATGTTCCCGCCCGGCTCGTTCTTCAACGCCGTGACGGCCTCGGCGAATTCGCCCGTCAGCTGCTCCGAGTTCCGCCAGGTGAAAGCGAGTTGCTGGTTCGAGACGACGATCTTGCGTGCGTCGCCGAGCTTCTTGGCGAAGCCGGAGTCCTCACCGCCCGCCGCCTCACGCTCCGGCCACGCCCCGGCGAAGCTGTCGTACGTCCTGCGGCCGAGGAGGACGGTGTCGGCCGAACCCAGGGTCGCGTCGACGGCGGCGCCCATCTCGTCGTTGAAGTACGGGAAGTGCCACTGGTCGGGGGCCTCCACCACTCCGTCCAGCGAGATGAACAACCCAGCGGTGATCTTCCTCATGATGTCCTCCGGGACGGCTTGTCGGTGACGCCTCCCCCAGGCAGACGAGCCGGCCGCTGAAAACTCATCGGAGCGGCGCGCACCGCGCAGGAGCCGACGTCAGTGCCCGGTCCTTCGCCGCCGTCACCACAGTCGCTGCCATCGCCGACCGCCCGTCACATCCCCAGTGGGGTCGGATGGTCGGCCGGTGAACTCTGTTCCGCCCAGATCGTCTTGCCCTGCGGGCCGTACCGCACGCCCCAGCGCCTGCACAGCTGCGCGACGAGGAGCAGGCCGCGTCCGCCCTCGTCCATGAGGTTGGCCGGACGCAGGTGCGGGGCCGCGATGCCGGCGTCGGAGACCTCGCAGATCAGTTCCCGGTCGTGGATCAGCCTCAGCTGGATCGGCGACTGGCCGTAGCGGATCGCGTTGGTGACCAGCTCGCTGACCACCACCTCGGTGCTGAACGCCAGGTCGTCCAGGTCCCACCGGCTGAGCTGGCTTTCGACGTCTCCGCGGATCCGCGCGACGACCGCGGGGTCCGCCGGGAGCTCCCAGGTGGCCACCTGCTCCGGGCTCAGGGCGCGGGTGCGGGCGAGGAGAAGCGCGGCGTCGTCCCGCGGAGGATCGCGGAGCAAGGTCGCGACGACGTGGTTGCACGCCGCCTCCAGCGACGGGGGCGTCCCGGCCAGAGTCTGGCGGAACAGTTCGATCCCTTCGTCGATGTCCCGGTCACGCGTCTCGATCAGGCCGTTGGTGTAGAAGGCCAGCACGCTGCCCTCCGGCAGTTCACTCTCGGACGCTTCGAAGGGCATGCCGCCGATGCCCAGTGGGGGCCCGGTGGGAAGGTCGACGATCTCCGCCTCCCCCGACGGCCCCACGACCAGGGGCACGGGGTGGCCGGCACATGCTGCGGTGCAGAGCCGGGAGACGGGGTCGTACACGGCGTAGAGGCAGGTCGCACCGATGTACTTCGCACCCGCGGCACCGTCCTCGTCCGACAGGCGCGTGACCATGTCGTCGAGGCGGGTGAGCAGCTCGTCAGGGGGAAGCCCCATGTCCGCCAGGGCCCGTACGGCCGTACGGAACCGGGCCATCGCGCCCGAGGCCTGCAGACCGTGCCCCACGACGTCGCCGACGACGAGAGCGACGCGGGCGCTGGACAGCGGGATCACGTCGAACCAGTCGCCGCCCACGCCCGCCTGCTCCCTGGCGGGCAGGTAGCGGGCGGCCGTCTCGATCGCGCTCAGCTCGGGCAACCGCTGCGGGAGCAGGTCACGTTGGAGGGTTTCGGCCCTGCTGCGTTCGGCGATGTAGCGCCGCGCGTTGTCGAGGGACACCCCCGCACGTGCGGTGAGCTCCTCGGCGAGCAGCATGTCGTCCTCGTTGAACGGCTCCGGGTGCCGGTGGCGCATGAAGACGGTGACCCCGAGGAGAAGCCCGCGGGCACGCATCGGCACGACCATCACGGAGTGGATCCCCTGCGAGCGCAGCCGGGCGGCCCGCTCGGGGTCCTGGGGCGACCACCGGGTGAGGAGGTCCCGGCTCGCATCAGGGGTCGTCGTCCTTCTGCCGTCCAGCGACTCGACCAGGGCCGAGAACTGCGGGTAGGTGATCACGTCACCGGGCACGACCAGGTCCTCCGGCTTCCCGCTCCTCGCGGACCGCTGCCCGGCACGGCGCAGGGCGACGGGTCCCGCACGGGGACCCGGGGGCGCCTCCTCGCCGCGTTCGAGGAACGTGAGCAGGTCGACGCTGGCGAAGTCCGCGAACTCCGGGACCGCGACGTCCGCGAGCTGCTGCGCGGTGCGGCTGATGTCCAGGGTGGTACCGATGCGGGTGCCGGCCTTGTTGAGCAGCTGCAGCCGCTGCTGTGCCGCGTACTGTTCCGTCTGGTCCTGCGCGGTGAAGCACACGCCGCGCAGCCGGCCGTCCTCGTCCTTCGCCGGCGCGACCCACACGGACCAGGCGTGCTCGCGGTCCTCGCCCGGCACCCACAGGAACATGCGCAGATGCCGGCGTTCGTCCTTCCGTATGGCCTCGTGCATGGCCTCTTCGACGCTGCCGGGCCGGGGCTGCGACGAGAGCATCTCCGAGGGACGCAGGCCCCGCAGCTGCTCCTCGGTGAGACCGACGGCGCGCTCCATGTCGGGGTTCGCCCTCACCAGCAGCAGATTCGTGTCGAAGATCGCGAGGATGCAGGGGAATTCGCCGAACCCCCACCTCATCAACGTGTCGTCCCGGTACGGGCGCAGCCGTGATTCGGCGACCCGCACCACGAGCCAGTCGGATCCGAAGGGGGTCTCGCGGCGCCGCGCCAGGAGCGCCACGCGCACATCGAAGCCGTTCCGGTGCCGCAGTACGGCGTGCCCGCTCCAAGTCCGGCTGCCCGGGGCCGGGCCTTCCGGCTGATCGGCGTCCTCCGACAGCAGCTCGGCGCCGTCGCGTCCGACGACCTCCTCGCGGCGATGGCCGAGCAGACGGCGGGCGCCCTCGCTCCACGCGGCCACCTTGCCCTGCTCGTCGAGGACGGCCGTGGCAGGGGTCGTCACGTCGTCCCCGTCATGGGGCCGATCGCGTCGCGAAACCGCAATTCCTTGCCGCGTCATCACCGCCCTCTTCCCACGGCGCGGAGTGTGAGGCGGGCCGGGCCGCTGCTTCCAGCCTGCACCAACCGGGCGACAACGGCAGCACGCCCCGGCCCCTGCCTGGTGAGCGAGGGCCGAAGGGCCGACCCTCCCTCAGCCTCCGGGCCAGGCGGCCCCCGCGGGCCCGTGCGGCGCGCAGAGGCTCTCACCAGGGAGGACGGCCGCACCCGTCCTCGTCAGAAGGGTTTGCCCGCGCAGTCGATACAGCGGGCGGCCGTCGGGCGCGCGGCGAGCCGTGCGGCCGGAATGGGGCCTCCGCAGCGCTCGCAGACCCAGTACTCACCGGCGTGGAGCCGCTGCGCAGCCCTGTCGAGATCCTCCAGGTCGGAGCGTGCCTGCTTGAGCGCGTCCCGTAGCTGGGCGCGCTCGAAGGCCACCGTCGCCCCCTCGGGATCGTGCTCGTCGTCGATGTTGGCCTGCGTGGACGCCTCGACCACGCCGTCCCACAGGCGCGTCAGCGAAGCAACCAGCCGCTCGTTCCCGGCCCTGGCCTCATCGATCCGCTCTGCGGCCTCCCGCCGCTCCTGCGGCGAGGCTCCCTCGGCGTTCTCCGGACGCTTCTCCACATGGGCCGAAGCAAGTCGCTGCGGCGCGCTATTCCGGCAGGCCACGAGCTGTCACCGGCGTTTCCGCGCTGACGGCGTTTCCGGCCGCGATTCCGTCCGTAGGTTCCCGGCCCGGTGCTGGTATCTCCGATGCTGCGTGGACGGCAAGGTGGCCGAGCCGACGAAGATCCCCTGGAGCTCTTCGCTACGGCATGTCCGGCACGCAGGTCTGCGGCGAATTCGGCTGGGGAGCCGTGGCCTGCTCCGGCGTTCCGTCCGCCGGCGAACGGGAAAGCCGATCTCCCCGCCGATTGCCACGCACGAATTCGGCTTCGAGGGCCCCACCGTCCGGGGCCACGGCTTCATTTCCGCCGTGCGAGCCACAACTCCGGTACGCAGCCGGGGCGTTCGCCCTCCCCCGTCTCGTTCCGGAAATCGAGAACGTGCTGAGAGCGACAACGGCGGGCAGCAATCCCCACGCAACACCGAGGCCCACCGCGCCTCGGGGGAGGGGCGCGATGGGCCTCGGTCGGAAGGGGACCGGTCTCCACAGGGACTCACTGAACACGTGGTTCGTGCGGTACCGCCGGTCCCGCTGGTTCGTCAGCTGCTCCGGGCGCCGCGGCGACGGATCAGGTACATCGTCCCGCCACCGACGACGAGGAGCGCGCCCACGCCGGCGATGATCGGGGTGGCGGAGTTGCCTCCGGTCTCCGCGAGGCCGCCGCCGTCGTCGTCACCGGTCTGCGGGCCGGGCTCGTTGCCCCCGGCGCCCTTCGGCGTCTCGCAGGTCGCCTCGGAGAGGACGATCTCACCGGCGGCCTTCACGATGTTGAGGTTGGCCGGGTTCACCTCGTACGACAGCTTGAGCGCCGTCGCGGCTCCCGACGCGGCCTTGGTGGTGGTCTCCTCAAGGGCGATGTCGACGGTTCCCACACCGGGCAACTCGACCTTCTGGCTGCCGAGTCCGTTGACCTTGACCGGCTTCCCGAGGACGGAGACGTTCTCCAGGTCGGCCTTGGCGACGGGCTTCTCGCCCGCCTTGCACAGGGCGGTGGCGGTGAGAAGGTCGGCGCTCACCAGCGGCTTGGTCGGCAGGCCGGGCGCGAAGGCGCGGAGCCCGGCGAGCTTGACGTGCCCGACGGAGCGCTGCGCGCCTGCCTTGGCGCCGGAGCGGGCGACCTCGGCCTCGACCAGCCGCACGGGCTGACCCTTGTTGGCGCCGTTCACCTCTGCGGTCAGCAGCGTCTTGTCGGCGTCACGGGGCGCGCTGACAGAGTTGAGGGAGGCCCGGACCGGAACCTTGGCGGCGTTCACGACGGAGACGTTCAGATCGGCGCGGGCCGCGACGGCAGTGGCCTTGCCGGTCGATCCGGAGTGTCCGTCCGTGGAGGCTGCGTGGGCCGGGACGGAGATCATCGCGCCGCCGACGACGATGGTGGCGGTGCCCAGCAGCGCTGCCCGGCGTGCCCGCCGGCTCGAGACATGCATGATCAACTAGGGGAACCTTCCAGGGGACATGGAGCCGCCGAGGACGCCGAACCAGGGGGACAGCAGGGCCGGTCGGGGCTTGGTCCGGGGAACTATGCCGCCCCGGAGATCGGGGTGCAACTCCTGGTAACCCTATTTAGTGAAAGGCCGCCAGTAATTTCGAAGGCCCCTTCCAGGCCCTTCCTTTCTCCTTCCGGATACTGGCGCAGCCCCTGCCGATTTCCTCCTTCGTTCCTCCACCTCGCGGGAAGCCGCGCGCCCTTCCGTACCCCCAACTCCCGCTCTGTTCCGTCGCCTTGTGGAGGACTGAGCCACCACCAGTCAACGAACGGAGTCCATCGGCCGAGCCGGCGAGAATGTCGCTTCGTCGACGCGATGCGTGCCGGTCCCGTGACGTGCGGCGCCGGGATTCGAGCGCACGACGACGTCACTGCACCGCCGGAATTCGAAGACTCGGCACGTGCCGACCGCACCCACTCCGGCCTGCCTGCATTCCGCCCGCCCGCTCTTCCGCCGATTCACATCCCCCGCACCGCCGGGGTGGTCCCCCGCAACGGGACCGCCGCCTCACGAGAATTTCCCGCCCGGTGTGTCGATCCAGGGGGTCGCCGTTCGTATAGAGAGTGAGAAGCCGGGATGCCACGGGCACCGGACCGGCACCGTCACGAGGAGGCCCACCATGAAGCAGTACCTGCTCAGCATCTACCAGCCCGACGGGGACCCGCCGCCTCCGGAGGTCCTGGACCCGATCATGCGGGACATGGAGGCGCTGCAGGCCGAGTTGAGGGAGAGCGGTGCCTGGGTCTTCTCCGGCGGTCTGAACCCGCCGAGCACGGCGACCGTGCTGCAGGCGGAGGGCGAGGAGGTGCTCACCACCGATGGCCCGTACGTCGAGGGCAAGGAGCACCTCGGCGGGTTCACCGTCATCCAGGCGGAGGATCTGGACGCCGCCCTGGCCTGGGGCAGCAAGTTCGCCCAGGTGCTCAAGCCCCTCTCCATCGAGGTCAGGCCCATGGAGTTCGGGCACTGCGGGTGACGTGAGTGAGGCACGGCATGTCTCAGGTGTCCGCCTCGGCGGTCGAGCAGGTGTTCCGCGAGGAGTACGGGCGCGCGGTCGCCGTCCTGGTCCGCGTCTTCGGTGACATCGACGTCGCCGAAGACGCGGTCCAGGAGGCGTTCACGACGGCGGTCCAGCGGTGGCCGGCGGACGGACTGCCGCCCAGCCCGGCCGGATGGATCATCACCACCGCCCGCAACCGCGCCGTCGACCGCCTCCGCAGGGAAGCGACCCGTGCCGAACGGCACGCCGAGGCGGCGCTCCTCCATACCCGCGACGAGCCGGCAGAGGAGGGTCCCGTGCGCGACGAGCGCCTCAGCCTCATCTTCACGTGCTGCCATCCGGCGCTCGCGCCGGGTGCCCGAGTCGCGCTGACACTGCGGCTGCTGGGCGGGCTCACCACCACGGAGATCGCCCGTGCCTTCCTCGTGTCCGAGCAGGCCATGGCCCAGCGGATCGTACGGGCGAAAGGCAAGATCCGGGACGCGCGGATCCCCTACCGCGTACCTGCCGACGCCGATCTCCCCGACCGGCTCCAGGGCGTGCTGGCCGTCGTCTACCTGATCTTCAACGAAGGCCACACCGCAAGCTCCGGCGAGACCCTGGCGCGCGCGGACCTGTGCGCGGAGGCCCTGCGTCTGGGACGGCTCCTGGCCGAGCTCATGCCCGACGAGCCCGAGGTCCTGGGGCTGCTCGCCCTGATGCTGCTCGTCGAGTCCCGCAGAGAGGCCCGCACCACGCCCGACGGCGAACTGGTGCTGCTGGCCGACCAGGACCGCGGCCTGTGGGACCGCGAACTCATCGCCGGGGGCCAGGCACTCGTCCGCCGGTGCCTGCGCCGCGACCGTCCCGGCCCGTACCAGATCCAGGCGGCGATCCAGGCCGTGCACAGTGACGCGGCGACGGCGGCGGACACCGACTGGGGGCAGGTGCTGCAGCTGTACGACCAGCTCAGCATGGTCGCTCCCGGTCCGGTCGTGGCGCTGAACCGGGCGGTCGTGGTGGCCGAGGTCGAAGGCCCGCAGGAGGCGCTGGACTTGGTGGAGGGCATCGATCTCGACGGCTACCACGTGTTCCACGCCGTGCGGGCCGACCTGCTGCGCCGGCTGGGACGCGGGGACGAAGCCGCCCGGGCCTACGAGTCGGCGATCGCCCGCACCGAGAACCAGGCCGAGCGCGGCTTCCTCCGGCAGGCCGCCGACCGTGCCCGCGAGGGCGCCCGCGACCCGGGGGATTCACCGGAGCATTGAGGGACCGTCGCGCTCGGGCAGTTGGGCGGACGGAGGCCGCGCCGCCGGAACGTCACCGGATTTCGCCCCCGCCCACGTGTCGCGCTCTCACCAAGTGTCGACGTACGGGCGGCGCTTGCCGTCCCACGGCGCGGCATCCGCATGGTCGCGGAAGGCGGCCGTGATCCAACCGCGGCTGTCCGCCGGGTCGATGACGTCGTCGATCTCCAGGACCGTGGCCGCGTTGAGCGCCTTGCCGTTGGCGTAGAGCTCATCGACCCGGTCCTGGAAGGCGCGTTCGCGTGCCTCGGGGTCGGCGATCGCCTCCAGTTCGCGCCGGTACCCGAGCCGGACGGCACCCTCCAGGCCCATGGCGCCTATCTCTCCGCTCGGCCAGGCACCCGTGGCGACCGGTGCCCGCGTCGAGCCGCCCAGCATCGCCATCGCGCCCAGCCCGTACGCCTTGCGCAGTACCAACGCGCAGACCGGGACGGAGAGATTCGCGCCCGTCACGAAGAGCCGGGAGAAGTGCCGGACGGTGGCGGTGCGTTCGGAGTCGGGACCGACCATGAAGCCGGGGGTGTCGCAGAGGGAGACGACCGGAAGGCCGAAGGCGTCGCACAGTTGGAGGAAGCGGGCCGCCTTGTCCGCCGCGTCGCTGTCGATGGCGCCGCCCAGGTGCGCGGGGTTGCTGGCGATCAGCCCCATCGGGCGGCCTCCGATCCGTATCAGTGCGGTGACCGCTCCCGCGCCGAAGCCCCGCCGCAGCTCCAGCACCGAGCCGGTGTCGGCCAGTCCCTCGATGGCGTCCCGTATCTCGTAGGCACGGCGACGGTTCTCCGGCACGACATGGCGCAGCAGCCGCTGATCGGGCGCCTCCCAGTCGCTCAACGGGCCCTGGAAGTAGGCGAGATAGCGGCGGGCGAGACGGACGGCGTCGGCGTCGTCGGCGGCGGTGATGTCGACGACGCCGCCCGCGACCTGCACGTCCAGCGGGCCCACCTCGGACGGCCGGTAGCGGCCGAGCCCGCCGCCTTCGATCATCGCGGGGCCGCCCATGCCGATGCTGGACTCGGGAGTCGCGATCACGACGTCGCAGCAGCCCAGCAGCGCGGCGTTGCCCGCGAAGCAGTAGCCGGAAGCGATGCCGACCAGCGGTACGAGACCGCTGAGGCGTCCCATCTGGTGGAAGGTCGCCACGTCGAGTCCGGCGACCGCCGTGGTGTCGGTGTCGCCGGGACGGCCGCCGCCACCCTCCGCGAAGAGCACCACGGGGGCGCGCCTGCGTTCGGCCGCCTCCAGCAGGCGATCGGTCTTGCGGTGGTTCATATGGCCCTGGGTCCCGGCCAGAACCGTGTAGTCGTAGCTGAGGGCGACGCAGTCGGCGCGGTGCGGGCCGAAGAGATCCGCGTTGACGGTGCAGGTGCCGGCGACCATGCCGTCCGCGGGGGTGTTCGCGATCAGGTCGTCCAGGCTGCGGCGGCGGCGCTGCGCGGCGAGGGCAAGAGCCCCGTACTCGGTGAAGCTGCCCTCGTCGCACAGGTCGGCGAGGTTCTCGCGCGCGGTCCGCCGCCCGCGCTCGTGCCGGGCGGCGACGGCCGCGGGGCGTTCGGCGTCCTGCCCCACACGGTGCCGGCCGATGACCTCGGCGAGGTCGTCGCGCACCAGGTCGAGGTCGGTCTCCTGCTCCTGTACGGGGCCGTCGTCCCCGGTGCCGGCCGGGTCGAGCAGTACGACGGGCTGCCCTTCGGTCAGGGTGTCGCCCACGCCTACCGGAACTGCCAGCACAGTTCCGGCAGTTGACGCCTGTACGACGTGTTCCATCTTCATCGCTTCGAGGACGGCGAGTTGCTGCCCGGCACGTACGGCGTCCCCTGGAGAGGCATCGAGCGAGATCACGGTGCCGCTCATGGGAGCGCGGGCGGCCCCCGCGCCGTCGGCAGCAATCGCGTTCATGCCCGCGTCCGCATCCGGCGCTCCGCCGCTCACGTGCCGGTCGGCGAACCCGGTGTCGATGTCGCCGGTGAGGAATCCGGGCTCGTCCAGCAGTGTGCGCAGCAAGGGCACGGACGTGCGTACGCCCTCGACGTGGAACTGCGCCAGCGCGCGGCGTGCCCGCTCGGCCGCGGCGGTGAAGTGGGGTGCGCGGACAACGACTTTGGCGAGGAGCGGGTCGAAGGCCGTACCGGTCTCATGCCCGTCGGCGACGCCGGTGTCGACGCGCACGCCGGGGCCGTGAGGAGGCACGAAGCGGGTCAGCTTCCCGGCCGATTCGGCGCTCACCCGCGCCTGGATCGCGTACCCGCGGGGCGCCGGGGCGCTGCCCAGCCCGAGGTCCGCCAGCGACTCACCGCCGGCCAGGGCGAGTTGTACGGCCACGAGGTCGAGTCCGGTGATCTCCTCGGTGACGGTGTGCTCGACCTGGAGACGCGGATTGGCCTCCAGGAAGTAGAACTCCCCGCCCTCGACCAGGAATTCGAAGGTGCCAAGGCCGCTGTAACCGGCGGCGCGCGCCATCCCCAGCGACGCCTCCAGCAGACGGTCCCGCGTCCCTTCGTCGAGTGAGGGCGCGGGCGCGGTCTCGATCAGCTTCTGATGCCGCCGCTGGACGCTGCAGTCCCGCTCCCACAGATGCACCACGGCGCCGTCGCGGTCCCCGGCGATCTGCACCTCTATGTGCCGCGCGCCGGTCAGCAGCCTCTCCACGTACAACTCGCCGCGTCCGAAGGCGTGCCGGGCCTCCGAGGCGCAGCGCTTCCACGCCTCGTCGAGCCTTTCCGCGCTCCCTTCGCCGCCGCGCACCTCGCGCATCCCGCGTCCGCCACCACCGGAGAGAGCCTTGATCATCACCGCGCCGTCGCGGCCCTGCCCGTCCAGGAAGGCTCGGGCCTCCTCCAGCGTGGTGGGCCCGGTGGTGCCGGACAGCACGGGGACGCCGCTGTCCGCGGCGAGTTCGCGTGCCCGTGCCTTGTCGCCCAACAGGTCGAGGACTTCGGGAGGCGGCCCGACGAACGTGAGACCGCGCTCGGCGCAGCGACGGGCGAAGTCGGCCCGCTCGCTGAGGAATCCCCAGCCGGGGTGGACGAACCGGCACTCCGCGCGCTCGGCCACGTCCAGAAGCCCGTCGACGTCCAGATACGCGGCGGGGCCCGAACCCTTCAGCGCGTGCGCCTCGTCGGCGAGCCGCACATGGAGCGAGTCGGCGTCGTCGACCGCGTGCACGGCGACGGTACGCATCCCGGCCTCGGCCGCGCCGCGCAGCACCCGTACCGCGGCCTCCCCACGGTTCGCGACGAGCACGGCTGCCGGTTCCATATGCCCTCCACGCTGCACTGTTCCGAGGACGTCATGCTCATTGACACTGGTGTCAACGTCAATATGCTGCCCGTCGTGGCACCACGGCAGCAGCAGGCATGGGCAGCACGCACGGAGCACGACAGACGGGACGCCCGCACCCGTGCGCTGCTCCTCGCGGCTGCCGGGCGGGTCTTCGCGCGGCACGGATACGGGCCCGCGACGATCGCCGACATCACCGCCGAGGCGGGCCTCTCGCGTGCCGCCTTCTACGTCTACTTCGCCTCGAAGACAGAGGTGTTCAGGGTGCTGGCGGTGCAGGTGCGCGACGCCTTTCTGGCCGCGCAGGAGGTTCCCGGGACGGACCCCGACGACCCCTGCGCGGTGGCGCGGGCCTCCACCGGCGCGTTCATCGCCGCATACGCCGAACATCTGCCGCTGCTGGCCCTCTTCGAGCAGCAGGCTCTCTCCGACCACGAGGTCGGTGAGCTGTGGACGGAGATCGAGCGCCGCCCGCTGCGCCGGCACGCCAGATACGTACGCGGGCTGGTGAAGGCCGGCCGTGCCGACCCGGTCGTCGAACCACTCGCGCTGGCACGCGCCGTGGGTGCGATGTCCACGACCTGGGCGCGTCTGGTGGCCGCCGAGCCGGATGTGTACGAGGACGCCGTGCGCGACGTCACCACCATGTATCTCCACCTGCTACGCGTCACTCCGCGAGACGGGAGCGAGCCGCCCCATGGATCCGAACCGTCCCCAGCACCGCGCGACGCGAGGCCCGACGCACCACGATCCCGGCCCGGTTGAGACCTACCTGGCGGAAGTGCGCCGACGCCAGGACCGCATACGCCCCGCGCAGCTCCCGACACGGCCGCGCTATCCGCTCGGCGAGATCACCCTTTCCGCCCACGTCCGGCACTGGGCCCGGGTCCGCCCTCAGCACCCGGCGATCGTCTTCTACGGCGCCGAGACCAGCTACGCCGAACTGGACGACGCCTCCGACCGGTTGGCCGGATGGCTCGTGGACGCCGGAGTACGGCCCGGGGACCGCGTCGGGGTCCATCTCCCCAACTGCCCCCAATTCCTTGTTGCGTTCCTCGCGGTGCTGCGGGCCGGAGCGGTGCACGTGCCGGTCAACCCCCTCTTCCGCGCCACCGAACTGCGTCACGAACTCCAGGACGCCGCCCCGGAGTTGGTGATCACGCTGGACGCGCTGGCTCCGCTGGTGGAGGAGGTGCGACCCGGGACGTCCGTACGGAAGGTCCTGGTCACGTCGTTCGCCGACGCGCTGCCCGAGGAGCCCGTGCTCCCGCTGCCGCGCTCCATGACGGACGGGGCCGGTGGGGCCGGGCAGCACGGTTTGCCGCGCTCCGGGTGGGCCGAGGCCCTGGCCCGTCCTCCGCTGGGGCAGGTTGCCGACGACCTGGACGCCCTGGCCGCACTCAACTACACCGGCGGAACCACGGGCCTTCCCAAGGGGTGCGAGCACACCCAGCGCCACATGGTCTACACGGCGGCAGCCGTCTGCGCCGGGTCCTCACTCACCGAGGGCGAAGGCATGACGGTGCTGTGCCACCTGCCCGTCTTCTGGATCGCCGGCGAGAACCTCGGCATCCTCGCACCGCTGGTCAGCGGCGGCACCAGCGTGCTCCTCACCCGCTGGGACCCGTCCGCCGCACTCCGCGGGATCGAGCGCTACGGAGTCGACGTACTGACCGGGACGGTGGAGAACTACCAAGAGCTCCTGGAACACCCCGAGTTCGGCGACTGCGACCTGAGCAGCCTCACGAACCCCACCGTGATCTCCTTCATCCGCAAGCTCTCCCCCGAACTGCGCGGACGCTGGCGCGAAGCGGTCGGCGGACACAGCGTGCTGCGCGAAGCCTCGTACGGGATGACGGAGACGCACACCAGCGACACCTTCACGCTGGGCTTCCAGGACGAGGACCGGGATCTGCTCACCGACCCCGTCTTCTGCGGACTGCCGGTCCCGGAGACCGACGTCATGGTCACCGACTTCAGCACCGGCGAGCCGCTGCCGCTGGGGGAACACGGAGAGATCGTGCTGCGCGGTCCGTCCCTCCTTCGCGGGTACTGGCGCACACCCGAGGCCACGGCGGAGGCGCTGCGCGACGGCTGGTTGCACACCGGCGACATCGGGATGCTCGACGAGGACGGCTGTCTGCACTACCTCGGCCGGGACAAGGACATGATCAAGGTCAACGGCATGAGCGTCTTCCCGGCCGAGGTGGAGGCCCTGCTGGACAGGCACCCGGACGTCGTTTCCGCGGCCGTCGTCGCGGTGCCGGACTCCCGGAGCGGGCAGCTCCCCTACGCGTTCGTGCGTACACGCCCCGGGGCCTTCCTCACCAGCGGTCATCTGCGGGAATGGGCGCGCGCGAACATGGCTGTGTACAAGGTGCCGGTGGTCGAGCTGGTCGAGGAGTTCCCCCTCACCGCCACGGGCAAGATCCGCAAGGTGGAACTCGCGGAGCGGGCCGCGCACGCCTGCGGCGCCTGAGCGGATTGGGTTCCGGTTCCCGTTCCGCTACCGGATCGTGCCGTAGGCCGACTGGTGGGGCCATTGTCCGGATCGCGACCGGCTTCCCGAACCACATAGCAGTCTTGGGCGCTGCGGAAACGGTTCTTGTCCGGTCGGGACGAGGGCCGAGCGCAACGGCGAACACCTCGCTAACCTCCTTGCACTGGAACGCGTGTGTCGAGAGGTGGGGCGGATGGGGTCCGGCATGGTCACGGGACGGGCGATCGGCACGGTGCTGGTGGTGATCGCGCTCGCGGGCACGCTCGCAGCACTGATCATGCCCTCCGACATGTTCGAGGGAAACAGGGCCAGCGCGCTGGCCAGGGCCGGATGGCAGGACGACGGCAGGGGAACCTGGAACACGAAGTACGGGCCGCTCACGCCGATGGACCGTGACTTCGTACGGAAGGTGCGCGCCGCGGGACTGTGGGAAGGCCCTGCCGGCCGCTCCGCACAGGAACGGGGCACGACCAAGTCGGTGCGGATCGCGGGCGACCATCTCGTCGACGGCCATGAGGAATTGGACAGGCGCGCCATCTCCGCCAGCCGCGCGTTGAAAGTCTCGCTGCCGAACCAGCCGACCGGCTCCCAGCAGAAGTACCTGAACGACATGGACAACGCCACGGGCAAGGACTTCGACAAGATCCTCGTCGCCCACCTGCGCAAGCAGCACGGCGTGGTCTTCGGCCTGGTGGGCCTGGTGCGCGATCAGACCCGCAACTCGATGGTGCGAAACCTGGCGACCCGCGCCAACACCATCGTTCTCGACCACATCACGGTCCTGGAGGACACGGGTCTTGTGAAGTTCGAGGAACTCAACGACGTGAAGTGACCGGCGCCGCCCGGGCCGAGGCGTCCCCGATCGGACGGCGAGGCGTCGGGTGGCGACGTGCCGCACCGCGAGCTGTCAGGCGTCGTACTCGTCGGGCAGGCGCATGTGGGGACCGCCGACCTGCAGCCCGAGCGGGACGGCGCGCCCCTCCGGTTCCTCCCACGCCTCCTGGCGGCCCAGAGCGGTGAGATCGAGGTACTGGTAGCCGTTGTGGAACTCCTCGATGCCCCGGCCGTACGTGGAGTAGGTGTGGAAGACCTCCTCGCCGACCCGCAGGAACGCGCTGATCCCCGGCAGTTCCGAACCGCGCATGCTCTCCGCCCAGGGCCCGCCCGTCCACGGTGTTCCGGCCTCGGCGAGTTCGGCCTCGGTGCGGAAGTGGAGCAGCACCGGCGCGACGCGGTCGTCGAGCGTGGCGTGGAAGTCGTAGTTGAAGTCGCTGTCGTACGAGGAGTACCAGGGGAAGGTCCAGCCCATCCGCTCCCGGAACGCGGCGATCTTCTCGTACGGGGCTCGTGACACGGCGACGAGCGTGGTGTTGCGCACGTGCAGCTGCCGCAGCCTGCCGATCCCGTCGGCGGCGGAGGAGCAGCTCGAGCAGCCCTGCTCCCAGTCCGGGCCGAACATGAAGTGATGCATCACCAGCTGCGGCCTGCCCTCGAACAGGTCGAGGAGACTCATCGCCCCGCCCGGGCCCTCGAATGTGTACGGCTTGTCCATGCGGACCATCGGCAGCCGTCGGCGGTCGGCATTGACCCGGTCACGGGCCCGGGTCAACTCCTTCTCCTTCGCGAGCAGTTCCCTGCGGGCGGCGAGCCATTCCTCCCGCGACACCACCTCGGGCAGGTTCGCCATCGTCGTCATCGCGATCCCTCCAGACCGATCTCATTTTGCAACTGGATGCAGCCTAGGGAATACTGCTTCGGAAACGCAACTGGTTCGGAGGTGGGGGCGGTGAGGAAGGACAAGCGGTCGGGCTGCCCGGTCAACCTGTCGCTCGAGATCTTCGGCGACCGCTGGACACTGCTCGTCCTGCGCGACGTCATCTTCACCGGCGCCAGGCACTTCCGTGAACTGCTCTCCGGCCCCGAGCGGATCTCGTCGAACATCCTGGCCGACCGGCTCGCCGTCCTCGTCGAGCACGGACTTCTCAGCCGGGCCGGTGACCCCTCGCACAAGCAGAAGGTCACCTACAGCCTCACCGAGCGCGCGATAGAGCTGGTCCCCGTGCTCGTCCAGCTCAGCGCGTGGGGAGTGCGCCACCTCCCCGTGGACGAGGAGTACGCCGCCCGCGCGCGGGTGCTCGCCGCCGGCGGGCCACCGGTCTGGGAGACCTTCATGGACGAGCTCCGGCAGGCCCACCTCGGACCACAGGCGCGGCGTGCACCGGCGCCGGCCGGCCCCACCGTCGCGGAACAGCTCCAGGCCGCCTGCACCTCCGCGCCCCGGCGTTGAGCGGCTCGACGTCGTCGCGAACTCGCGTGCCCTGCCCCGACGTTCGCGACTCCGGCCGGGCCCGGCGGGGCCACGCGGACCGTCGACGTCGCGGCACGACATTGCTCCGAGTGCAGCACAGGAATCCCGGCCCTAGCCTGGACGCGATGGTGCTCAGAAGGGGCACCCGTCAGTGACCCCGACCTCCGGCGGAGGAGGTTCGATGTCCGGCACGGATCCCACATCACCTGACGATCCCGAGGGACGTTCGCGCGGGCAGCGCGAAGGCCCGGCGTCCGAGCCGACGCCTGAGCGCGCCTCCGGGCAGCACACCGGCCGGGAGGCCCCGGGCTCCGAGTCCCGGTCCGCCTCCGTGAGCCACCTCGACGAGAAGCGCTCGGGCCGCAGGCCCGAGGGCCCTCCGCACCCGAGGAAGAGCACCCCGGGGCAGACGCTCAAGCGCACGATGAGCGAGTTCAAGGAAGACAATCTCTCGGACGCGGCAGCGTCCCTGACCTACTTCGCGGTGCTGTCGATCTTCCCGGCGCTCATCGCGCTGTTCTCGCTCGTCAGCCTGGTGATGAGCCCGAAGAAGATCATCAGTGCGGGCACGGACCTGGTCAGTTCGATCGGACCCGCGTCGGCGGTGAACACCCTCGAGGGCCCGATCAACGACCTGGCGGCGAGCAAGGAAGCAGCGGGGGTCCTGCTCGTCGTCGGTGTCGCCGCAGCTCTGTGGACCGCGTCGGCCTACGTCGGCGCCTTCATGCGCGCTTCGAACGTGATCTACGAGGTCGAGGAGGGCCGGCCCTTCGTCAAGCTCCGCCCCCTGCAGATGCTCGTCACGCTCGTTCTCGTCCTGCTGCAGGCCATCATCCTGATCGCACTCGTGGTCAGCGGGCCGCTGGCGACGAAGGCCGGATCGGTCATCGGCGCGGGCGACTCCGCAGTGACGGCCTGGAACTTCGCGAAGTGGCCCGTTCTGCTGCTGGTCGTCGTTCTCATGTTCTGCGTGCTGTACTACGCGTCCCCCAACGCCCGTCTGTCCGGCCTGAAGTCGGTCGTCCCGGGCGCCCTGCTGGCACTGGCCATCTGGCTGGTCGCATCGGTCGGCTTCGCCGCCTATGTCGTCAACTTCGGCTCGTACAACAAGACTTACGGGGCGCTCGCGGGAGTGATCGTCTTCCTGGTGTGGCTGTGGATCACGAACCTCGCGATCCTGCTGGGGGCCGAGTTCAACGCCGAGCGGGAACGCAGCCGCGAGATCGCGGCCGGGACCCGAGGTGCGGAGCGGGAACTCCAGCTCGACGAACGCTCCAGGCCCCAGCGGAAGAAGCGATCACGCACCGCCTGATCCGCCTTTCACGAGCGCCGGTTGCCGGCCTCCACCGTGGAGATCGAGCAGTACGGCCCCCTTGAGAAGCGAACCGTCGGGGCAGGCGATCACGGGAGGCCACGGGACGGGGACCGCTCGGCGGGCATGCGCTGTTTCGTACGGGGTACCTCTGCCTTCAGGTTGTTTGCATGACCGGTAATGCACACTTCCTAGGCGTTCGCCGGTTGGACAAACAGCCGCGCAGGCCGTGACGTGGGTGCCCTCTCCCGCCAGGCGGGGCAGGGCACTCCGTTATTGCGACGACAGCCCCATGGAGCGACCGTTGCCGTGCAGCGGAGTCGGACGGGCCCACTGCTTCGGGCTACTGCTTCCCCAGCTCCTTCAGCGCAGCCTGGACCGCGCCCCGCAGGCGTGCGTCCACGACACGTTCCTGAGTGCTCGCCGTGATCCCCTCTGCCACCGCGTGCAGCTTGGTGTTCGTGTGCTGGGAGACGGTCACCAAGACCTCCCAGGCGTCATCCGGGGAGAGGCTGTACGCGGCCATGAGGACACCCTTGGCCTGATCGATGGCAGGCCGGGTCTGCATGGCTCGTCGCAGCTGCGACACTTCGAGGCGCAGATCCTGATCGGCATCCTCGAGCAGGCCACCCGTGATGAGTGCCTCCACGTCGTCCGGGCCGGGACGGTCGTCCAAGCCCGGCCCAGGCACCGCCTGTGTGCTGCCGCTGTCCGTCAGCGCTGCATCCTGCTCAGGTGTCTGCCCGAAGAACGCAGGCTCCACCATGAGGTTCTCTCCCCTCCCTCCGCGGCCAACCCCGGCCGTCAGCCCACCCCTAGGTCGCACACGCACTAATATACGTGAACTGCAGTACGTGTTATTAAGGGCATGAATGCCTGATCGGTAGAGTCGGAGGATGGACGGAGTGCCCGAGCCCCACACCGGATGGACGTTTCTGACCAACCACGCGCGAGTGCTGGCCACGATCGCCGACGATCGCAACGCCCGCATTCGCGATATCGCCGCGCACTGCCGTCTCACAGAGCGCGCCGTCCAGAAGATCATTTATGACCTCGAGGAAGAGGGCTACCTCTCCCACACCCGCGTCGGCCGCGCCAACACGTACGAGATCGAGCCCCGTAAGGTGCTGCGCCACCCGGCCGAAGCCGGCCTGACCGTCGCGTCGTTGCTGTCCTGGCTCCTCAAGGACGAGGCCGACCGCAAGTCGCCCCAGTCGGGCTGACAACGCGCCACCCCCGAGGGGCACTTGAGCGCCCGGCACCGAAAGGGCAGGTCGAGCCGAAGGATCAGCAGTCCCCCGCCCCGCCCTCCCATGTCCCACTCCGCCCCCGCAGCGCGGCCGGGGCCGACGCAGGCCCTGTGGCCGCCGCTCTTTCGTCCGTTGACTTGTCTTAAGTCTTGACGCACCATGTTGCGACAAGACTTAAGACATAGACATGTCGCGCTGAAAGGAAGGTGGCCGGATGAGTGACAAGTCGGTACCTCCGGCGGATGTTGAGCGGGCGGCTGCGTGGCTGGCCCAGCACGGCCTGGCCGATGCCCGGCCGACACCGTTGCTGGCCACGCGCCTGGAGGCCCGGCGACGTACCCGCCTGGCCGCGGATGTCCTGCTGGCCGTGTTCATCATCGCGGTCGCCCTCATCTACACCGTCGACAAGTTCACCGGCGCCGCGGTCGAGGGGTCCGGGGCGTACCGGCACTGGTCGCTGCTGGTCCTGACGGCGGTGGTCGTGGCGTTGGTGCTGGCTCAGTCGCTGCTGGACCGGCGGGTGCGGCGGGTCGACCGGCGGGCCGCCGCGACGTTGCCGCGACGGGCGGCACACCCGATCCGGCCCGGCTGGCGCACCGTGCTCGGCCTGCCGCGTGCCGTGTTCGCGGTTGCCACGTTCGTGGGTGCGATGGTGCTGGGAGTCGGCGCCCTGACAGCAGAGGGTCCCACCGCGCGGTACGGAGCATTCGTCCTGCTCATCGGGCTGTGCGGGG
>NZ_AUEV01000012.1:0-915 GCF_000426165.1 Streptomyces sp. TAA486
AAGGCTCCCGGGAGATGACCGGGTTGATAGGCCGGATATGGAAGACCCGTGAGGGTTGGAGTTGACCGGTACTAATAAGCCGAGGGCTTGACCACAGATTCTTTTTGCTCGCGTCCACTGTGCGGTATCTGAAACAACAACCGTTGTTGTTTGCCGGTTCTAATTGAAGAGTGCGCTGACACACACATGAGTTTCCCCGGCTGGTGCTGGGGGTGTGTTTCGGTGGTCATAGCGTGAGGGAAACGCCCGGTTACTTTCCGAACCCGGAAGCTAAGCCTTACTGCGCCGATGGTACTGCATGCGGGAGCGTGTGGGAGAGTAGGTCACCGCCGAACTCCTATTAAGGGCCCGTGGCCCACAGCGTGCATGCGCTGTGGGCCACGGGCTTTTTTGTTTTCGATATTGCAATTGTGCGGGCCTGGCAGAGAGGTCCGTACGGCAGACAGGAGTCACGTCGATGTCCACCGATTCGCCAGACGATCGGCCTGAGTCCCGTCCTCGTCGGTCCGGTCCGGGGAGCGGCGACGACCGGCCCCGTGGGGGAAGGCGCGATGGGCGCGCGGGAAGCGGCGAGAACCGTGGACGGAGCGGCTACCGGCGTGATGACGGACGTCGAGATGACCGGCGTGACGAGCGGAAGGACCGGGACCGCCCGCGCGGGGGTGGCTTCCGTCCAGGTGGGCGGAGCGACGAGAAGAAGGGCCAGCCGGAGAGGCGGGGCGAGAGCCGCGGCGGCGGGCACCGACCGGACATGGGCAGCTCTGACGGGCCGCGCCAGGGCCGCAGGGACGACAGCTCGCGTGGGCCCCGCCGGGATGATGGGCCGCGCCAGGGCCGCCGGGATGACGGACCGCGTGGGCCCCGCCGGGATGATGAGCGGGGCGGGAGTGGTGGCCGGCGTCCGTATGGTCAGGG
>NZ_AUEV01000012.1:925-324843 GCF_000426165.1 Streptomyces sp. TAA486
GAGCGGGGCGGGAGTGGTGGCCGGCGTCCGTATGGTCAGGGTGGCGGCCGTGGTCGGGATGATGAGCGGGGCGGGAGTGGTGGCCGGCGTCCGTACGGTCAAGGTGGCGGCCGTGGTCGGGACGACCGGGAGCGGCGTGGTGGTTTCCGGGGACGCGACGACCGCGGAGGTCCCTCTCGTGGCCCCGGCCGCGACGACCGCCGGGAAGGCCGCCGGGACGACAGGCGTCTGGATCGCGATGCGCCGAAGAGGCTGCCCATCGACGACGACGTGACCGGTGCCGAGATCGACAAGGACGTCCGGCAGGAGCTGATGAGCCTGCCGAAGACGCTCGCCGAGGACGTTGCGAAGAACCTCGTCATGGTTGCCAGGCTTCTGGACGAGGATCCGCAGGCGGCCTACGGCTATGCGCGCGTTGCTCTGCGGCTGGCCTCCCGTGTCCCGTCGGTGCGTGAGGCGGCGGGCTTCGCTGCGTACGCCGTGGAGAAGTACGCCGAGGCGCTGGCGGAGTTCCGTGCCGCGCGGCGGATGACGGGGCTGCAGCACCTGTGGCCGGTGATGGCCGACTGCGAGCGCGGCATGGGCAGGCCGGAGAAGGCACTGGCGATGGCCGGCGAGCCCGAGGTGCAGAAGCTGGACAAGGCCGGGCAGGTGGAGATGCGCCTCGTCGCGGCGGGGGCCCGTCGCGACATGGGCCAGGCCGAAGCTGCCGTGGTGACGTTGCAGAGCCCCGAGCTCGCGTCCGGTTCCCAGCAGCCGTGGACTGCCCGCCTGCGCTATGCGTACGCAGACGCTCTGCTGGAGGTCGGCCGCGAGGACGAGGCGCGGGAGTGGTTCGCCAAGGCGCTGGAGGCCGACCAGGCCGGGTCGACGGACGCGTCGGACAGGCTGGCCGAACTCGACGGAGTGGAGTTCATCGACGCCCTCGACCCGGAGGCGGAGGAGGACGACGTCGAGGACGGGGCCGCTGAGGACGGGGCCCCTGCGGACGGTGTCGGCGGCACCACATCGGAGTGAGGCCGGGGAGCAGCCGGGAGACATGAGGAGGCGGGAGCCCGTAGCGGGCTCCCGCCTCCTCGTCGTGGGACGCGTCCAGGAAGGGACGGGGACTACGGCGCGAAGCGCGCCAGCGGGTTCTCCAGCTCGCCGACGAGCTGGAGGGCGCCCGCCGGGTCCTGCAGGTCCACCATCTGCTGGTTGTTGCGCAGCTGAAGGCGGTTGAGGCAGGAGAGCGGGAAGGTGTCCGCGAAGAGGTCGTAGCGCTCGAAGCGTTCGGCCAGGTGCGGCGCGGACTTCTGATAGTCGCGGACGCAGTCGGCGACCGCGGACCAGAACGCGTCCTCGTCCAGCGTTCCGTTGCCGGCGAGGATGCCGTTGAGGAAGCGCAGGAAGCAGTCGAAGACGTCCGTGAAGATGGAGAGGAGCTTCTTCTCCTCCGGCACGTCGGCCCGGATGCGTTCGACCTCCGGGGGGAGCTCGGCGTCCGCGCTCATGACCGCCACCTCTTCGGCGAGGTCCTTGAAGATCGCCCGTTTGGGGACGCCGTCCTCGTCGAGGACGAGGATGACGTTCTCGCCGTGCGGCATGAAGACGAGGTCGTACTCGTAGAAGCAGTGCAGCAGCGGCGTGAGATACACATCGAGGTACCGGCGCAGCCACGTCGCCGCGTCCAGGCCCGACTGCTCGATGAGCGAGGTGGCCAGGGAGGCGCCCTCGGCGTCGGTGTGGAGCAGGGACGCCATCGTCGCCGGCCGCTCACCCGGTGCGAGAAGCGGTACGGGGCTCTCGCGCCACAGGGCGGCGAGCATCTTGAGGTACGGGGAGCCCTTGGCGGCAGCTGCTTCGTACGGTGCCGGGTGGTAGCCGACTGCGGCGCACTCGCGGAGCACCGCGAGGCCCGTCTCGCGCAGCACGTCGTCCTCGGAGATGAGGCGGGCCAGCCAGTCGTTGATGGCGGGTGTGGCCTTCATGTACTCGGCCGAAAGGCCGCGCAGGAAGCCCATGTTGAGGACGGAGAGGGCCGTCTTCACATAGTGCTTGCCCGGGTTGGTGGCGTTGAAGAAGGTGCGGATGGACTGCTGGGCGAGGTGCTCGTCGTCCCCGTGTCCGAGGCAGACGAGATTGCGGCGTGCGACCTCGGCGGCGAAGGTGACGGACAGCTTGTTCCACCACTGCCACGGATGGACGGGGATGAGGAAGTAGTCGTCCAGGTCGAGGCCGTCCTCCTTCATCGCGGCGGAGAAGCGGCGCAGCGTCTGCGCGGACAGCTCCGAGAGCAGCAGCTTGTCGTAGCTGAGGTCCGCGGCCGCGGTGAAGGTGGCGTGGTCGCGGTGCGCGGCGACCCAGATCAGCCGTACGGGGGCGCCGGCTTCGGGCGCGTAGGCCAGGTATTCGGCGATGTCGAAGCCGAGGCGGCCGTTGTTGGCGACGAAGCACGGGTGACCCTCGGTCATGCCCGCCTCGATCTCCTGGAAGCCGGAGCGGGCCAGCCGGTCGGCGCCGACGGGCGTACGGGCCAGCTTGAACGCCGTGCTGGAGAGGGTGGAACTGATCTCTTCGAGGTAGACGGGCAGGATCTCCGCACCCAGACGCAGCGAGTCGCGCAGCTCGGTGATGAACGCGAGGGCGTCGAGGGGAAGTTGGCCGCCGTCGCGGTGGCGGGTGATGCTGCCCGCGTCTATCTGCCAGTGGTCGAGGGCGAACTGCCGTGCGGTGAACCGGTATTCGGTGGTCCCGTCGTCGCTGTGGACGGAGTACCGGTCCGCGGACTGCCCGTCCTGCGACGGTATCGGCGCCGGCGAGAGGAGCCGTTCGTGGGTGAACTCGGCCAGCGCCTTGCGTATCAGCAGCCTGTTGGCCAAGTCCCAGCGCTCGGGCGTGAGATGGGCGACTGCATCGCGTGGGGAGAGGGACGTGGGGGTGGTCATCGGTTCTTCGCCTCTCCTGGGTTCTCGCGGGTACCGCCGGCCTCTCGGGTCTCGAGGGCCTTGCGTGCGTCCTCGAACTGCTCCCGGGTGCACATGCTCAGGTAGGCGTCCTTCTCGGGCTTGGCGATGGTGCGCTCGATGCGGAAGCCGACCGCTTCGTTGAGTGCGTGCACGGCGGTGTTGCGTACGTCCGGTTCGACGACGACCCGGCGGGTGTCCGGGTCGGCGAAGAGCATGTCCATCACCGTGGTGATCACGGCGAGGGTGAAGCCGTGGACCGGGGATTTGGTCGGGGCGCACAGGAAGTGCATGCCGACGTCGCCCGGCTGTGCCTCGTAGAGGCCCTTGAGCTCGACGTGGGCGGGGTCGTAGCGCTCCATGAGGAAGCGCGGCTCGCCGTCGTGCAGTCCGAGGTAGGCGTCGTGGTGCTCGGAGGCGGAGATGTCCATGAACTCCCGCTCCACGTCGGTGAGTGACGCCTCCTGCATCAGCCAGAAGGCCGACTTGGGGTCGGTGACCCAGGTGTGCAGCAGTTCGGCGTCGCCGGCCGGGTCGACGGGGCGCAGGGCGAAGCGGCCCAGGTCCGGGTCGGTGCGGGTGTGCACGGTGGCGGTGGCTCCGCCGGAGTTCGTACGGGCGCTGCTCATGGGTGGGGAACCTCCGTCCGTGTGGCGGGCGCCGGTGCCGCGTCGGGCACGGGGGCGCTGAAGTCCTGGAAGGCGATGGACTGTTCGATCGGGTAGTACTCGCGGCCGAGCAGTTCGCGGATGATGCACGAGTTGCGGTACGCGGCCATGCCGAGGTCCGGCGTGACGAAGCCATGGGTGTGCAGCTCAGCGTTCTGCACGTAGATCTCCCGGCCGGCGCTCATGCCGTTGTCGACGCGGTAGTTGCGCCGGACGTCGAAGCGGCCCTGCTCGTCCCATTCGATGCGGTCGGCGATGGGGCCGAGGAACTCGGGCGTGCGGTAGCGGTATCCGGTGGCGAGGACCAGGCCCTCGGTTGTGAGGGTGAAGTCCTGCTTCTGCTCCTCCTGGCGCAGCCCGAGGGTGTACGCACCCGCAGCGGGGTCGTAAGAGGCGTCCGTCAGCGAGGTGTTGGTCATCAGCCGCGTCGGGCAGGGTCCGCCGATGCTCTTCTGGTAGAGCAGGTCGAAGATGCCGTCGATCAGCTCGGTGTTGATGCCCTTGTAGAGGTTCTTCTGCGACGTGACGAGTTCGTCCCGGATGGCCGACGGGAGGCTGTAGAAGTAGTCCACGTACTCCGGGGAGGTCATCTCCAGCGTCAGCTTGGTGTACTCGAGCGGGAAGAAACGCGGGGAGCGGGTGGCCCACGTGAGGTGGTAGTCGTGGGTGTCGATCTCCTGGAGCAGGTCGTAGTAGATCTCGGCGGCGCTCTGACCGCTGCCGACGACCGTGACGGACTTCTTCTTCTGCAGCTCCGCCTTGTGCTCCAGATAGCGGGAGTTGTGTATGAAGTCCCCGCCGAGGCCGCGGCAGGAGTCCGGGATGTGGGGCGGGGTGCCGGTGCCGAGCACGAGCTTCCTGCTCCGGTACGTGCGCTGCTCCCCGGCCCTCAGGTCGTCGGCGCGGATGATATAGACCTCTTCGCCCTCGTCGAACTCGACGCCGGCGACGCGGTTGTTGAACCGCACCGAATCCAGCTTCCCCGCCGCCCAGCGGCAGTAGTCGTTGTACTCGGCCCGCAGCGGATAGAAGCTCTCGCGGATGTAGAACGAGTAGAGGCGTCCGGACTCCTTCAGGTAGTTGAGGAAGGAGAACGGGGAGGTGGGGTCCGCGAGGGTGACCAGGTCGGACATGAACGGGGTCTGCAGCGTGGCGTCTTCGAGCAGCATGCCCGAGTGCCAGTCGAACTCGGGCTTGTCGTCGAGGAACAGGCCGTCCAGCTCGCCGACGGGTTCGGTCAGGCAGGCGAGGCCGAGGTTGAAGGGGCCGAGGCCGATGGCTATGAAGTCGTGTACGCGGGTGGTGCCTTGTGGGGTGGACACAAAGGACTCCGGATCTCCGGGGGCAGGCGGTCAGCTGGCGCGGGGGTGGACCGGTTCCGGGTCCGGGAGCTGGGCTTCGAGGCCGCCCCGTCGTTCGGTGAAGCGGCGGCCCGCGTGCTCGGCGATGAGGTCGAGGACGGTGGCGATGTCATCGAGGGAGGTCTCGGGGTTGAGCAGTGTGAACTTGAGGTAGTGACGTCCGTCGACGACGGTGGACGCGATGACTGCCTCGCCGGAAGCCGAAAGGGCGTGCCGCGCATGGAGGTTGACCTCGTCCGTGACGGACTGGCCGGCCGGTGAGGGCGGCAGGTAGCGGAAGACGAGGGTGCTCAGCTGAGGCCGGGTGACGACCTCGAAGCGGGGGTCGTCGCGCAGCATCCGCCATGCGTCGGCCGCCCGGTCCACCACCTCGTCGAAGAGCTCACCGATGCCGGACGCGCCCATGATGCGCAGCGTCAGCCACAGCTTGAGGGCGTCGAAGCGGCGCGTGGTCTGGATGGACTTGTCGACCAGGTTGGGGATGTCGTTCTCCGCCATCCGTGCCGGGTTGAGATAGTCCGCGTGGTACGTGACATGGCGGAGCGTGGCCTGGTCGCGCACGAGCACGGCGCTCGAACTCACCGGCTGGAAGAAGGACTTGTGGTAGTCCACGGTGACCGAGTCGGCGCGCTCGATGCCCTCCAGCAGAGCGCGCCGTCGGGAGACCAGCAGACCGCAGCCGTAGGCCGCGTCCACGTGCAGCCACGTGCCGAACTGCTCGCACAGGTCCGCGATTTCGGGCAGCGGGTCGATGCTCCCGAAATCCGTGGTGCCGCCGGTGGCGACGACGGCCATCACCATCAGGTCCTCGCGCTCGCACCGGTCGAGTTCGGCCGCGAGGGCGGAGGTGCGCATCTTCCGGTCCTCGTCGCACGGCACGGCGACGACGGCCTCGGCTCCCAGTCCGAGCAGCGTGGCGGCCTTCTCGATGCTGAAGTGGCTGCACTCGGAGGTGAGGATGCGAAGCCGCGGCAGTATCTCCGGCTTCCGAAGCGGGGTGGGGGAGTTCTTCTCCACCAGGCGGCAGGCCTCGTCCCTGGCCAGCAGCAGGGCCTGCAGATTGGACTGCGTACCGCCGCTGGTGAAGATGCCGTCGGCGGCGGTGCCGAGGCCGATGCGCTCGGCGGTCCACTTGACCAGATGACGCTCGATCAGCGTGCCGCCCGCGCTCTGGTCCCAGGTGTCCATCGAGGAGTTGACGGCCGAGATCACGGCTTCGCCCAGGACCGCCGGGATGACCACTGGGCAGTTGAGATGTGCGAGATAGCGCGGGTGGTGGAAGTAGACGGCGTCGCGGAGGTAGACGCTCTCCAGTTCGTCGAGGGCTGCGGCCGGGTCGCCCAGGGGCTCTTCCAGGTCGATGCCGTGGACGGCCGGGCCGAGTTGGGACGGGGTGACTCCGGTGAAGGGGCGCTCGGTGCGGGCGATCCTGTCCGCCACGCGGTCGACGCCTTCCGTGACGGAGCGCCGGTAGTGCTCCGCCGTCCCGTCGTTGAGCAGGTGTGACCTGCTGCTCATGAACTGTCCTCCCTGACGCGGGCATCGTCGTCATGCACCGCACGGAGAGTGCGGTGAGGTAAGGCTACCCTAACCATGTCGCGGTAAGGGCGGACCGGGGTGGGTCACGAGCGTCACACGGGGCGGGAAGTCCTCAGGAGCCGTCACCGAGGACGCGGAGCACCAGACCGGTCGCCGGTTTCGGGCCGAAGGAGGTCGATTTGCGGGGCATCATCACGCCCTGCTCGGCGAGTTCACGTACGACTTCTTCCCGAACGGGCCTCATCAGAACCGCGGTTCCGCCCGCCCGGGCAGCCTTGCCGACGGCTGCGGCGGCGTCGTGGATGTAGCTGATCTCCTCCGGAAGGTCGGGCACCCGCCACACCTCGTCGAGCAGCACGGAGTGCAGCACGGTCGCGTCCAGGCGGCGCCACGACTCGGGACCGCCGGAATCGAGGGCCTCCAGCAGACGGGGAGCGGGGTCGTGCAGCAGATGGAAGCCGCCGCCGTCGGTGAGCAGGAAGGCGTTGCCGGGGGTCTCGTCCAGGGCGCGGAGCGCCTGCGGGAGCGGCACGGTCCCGAGGGCCCGTACGCGGAAGGCGCCTTCGGACTCGGCGGTGTGCAGGGCCTGTTCGAGCGGCAGCCTGGGAAGCACCCGGTGGATGGCCTGCACCCGCAGCGGGTGGCGGACGGTGTCGACGAGCAGGACGAGGCCGTGGTCCCAGGGTGAACCGCCGGGCACGGACGGGCCGTTGGTGGATCCGGCGTCGTCGCCGGAGCCGCCGTGTTCGCCGCCCTCGCCGGTCTCCGGGCGTTCCCGGTGTTCGCTGCGGAGCCGGAGATATGTCGCCCAGCGGTGGTGCCCGTCCGCGATCAGAGCGCGGTGTCGGGACAAGTCGGCCTCGATCTCGGCGAGTTCGGCCGGATCCGTCAGGGACCACAGACGGTGCGAGAAGCCGTCCTCGGTCGTCGTGGAGAGCAACGGCGCGCGGAGTGCTGCCCGTTCGATGACTGCCGTGGCACCGGTCACCGTGCCGTCGCCGCGGTAGGAGAGGAGCAGCGGCTCCAGATTGGCCCCGGTGGCGCGCATCAGCGCCGCACGGTCCTCCACGATCTCGGCTATGACGCCCTCGTGCGGCAGTACGACGCCCTCCTCGGGCGCGGAGAGCCGCAGCGCACCGATGAGTCCGCGCTGAAGAAGGTCGCCGCGGCGCTGCTCGTAGACGTAGAGCGCCGGTCTACCGTCCAGCGCCAGTACGCCCTCGGCGCGCCAGGAACGCAGCGTCGCCGCGGCCTTGGCCTGCCTGCCGGCCGCGTCGGCGGCCTGCGGCAGGATCAGCCGGACGATGTTGTACGGGTCCGCCGTCTCCAGCTGGTGCAACTCGTCGGGGCGGACCACCACGTCGTACGGCGGCGACGTCACGGCGGCGAGGGAGCCGACCTTCCCGGGCGCGTAGCGCAGGCCGCGAAAAGGGGTGAGCCGGAGGCCGTCGGTGGTCATTACCGCATGCTATGCCGGACTCCGTACGGGGGCGGAGCGGGCCCGGCGGCCCAGGGCGGCATCATCGGGGGAGTCGGGTGAGGAGAGATCCGTTGCGAGGAGAGCGAGAGACGATGGCGGGCACTGTGCGTACGAGCCCTTCCGGAAGCGGCCGGGCCTTGCGGGAGGCGTACGACACGGCTCTGCTCGACCTGGACGGCGTGGTGCACGTCGCAGGCGATGCGGTGCCCCACGCCGTGCGGTCGTTGGAGGAGGCGCGGGACGCCGGCATGCGGCTGGCGTATGTGACGAACAACGCGTCACGCACGCCGGAGGCCGTCGCGGCGCACCTGTGCGACCTGGGCATCCCGGCGGAGGCGAGCGACGTGATCACCTCGGCGCAGGCGGTGGCACGTCTCATCGCCGAGCAGCATCCGCAGGGCGCGCGGGTATTGGCCGTCGGCGGCGAAGGACTCCGGCAGGCGCTGCGCGAGCAGGGGATGAGCGTCGTCGGATCGGCGGACGACGAACCGGCCGTCGTGGCGCAGGGTTACGGCGGCCCGCAGCTGGAGTGGGGACGGCTCGGCGAGGCGGCGCTCGCCGTCGGAAGGGGCGCCGCGTGGTTCGCCTCGAACGCCGACGTCACCGTCCCGGGGGACCGGGGCATACTGCCGGGCAACGGCGCGGCCGTCGAGGTCGTCCGCATGGCGACCCGGTGGATGCGCGATGCCCCCGAGCCGCAGATCGCGGGGAAGCCGCGGCCCCCGATGCACCGGGAGACCATTCTGCGTACGGGGGCGACGCGGCCCCTGGTCGTCGGCGACCGCCTGGACACCGACATCGAGGGCGCGCACGTCGGCGGCGTCGACTCGCTGCTCGTGCTGACCGGGGTGACCGACGCGGCGCAGCTGCTCGCGGCGCGGCCCGAACACCGCCCTGCATACGTGGCCCGGGATCTGCGCGGACTGGCGCAGCCGCACCCGGAGTTGAGCGGCGACGCCGGGACCGGCTTCGGCTGCGGCGGGTGGAACGCCAAGGCCGGCTCGGAGGAATTCGTGCTCGAGGGCGAGGGTGAAGTACTCGACGGGCTGCGGGCGTTGTGCGCGGCGGCGTGGACCGCCGCGGGCGACGACGGCTGCGCGCTGGAGGCGGACAAGGCCCTTGCGCGGCTGGGACTGTGAGTAACGGGAAGGGCCCGGATTTTGAGGAGGGCGAAGGAGCGGGAGACAGAGGACGCCGCCAGGGGCCCCTTCCCTCCTGAAGCATGCAGGCCATCCCCAGCCTGCATGCTCCCGAGCCTGGGAGGAGGCGGCCCCGGCGGCGCCCTGGTCCTTCTCCTCAGTCGCTTCCGGCGGTGGCGGCGCCGGCCACGGCCTCCTCGACGAGCTGCTCCTCGCTGGTGTCCATCCGCCAATAGCCGGTGAACTTCACCCTCTTGCGGTCGAATCCGCGCTCGCCGACCAGATGGCGCCGCAGCGTCTTGACGGTTCCGGCCTCGCCCGCGATCCACGCGTACGGGGTGCCCTCGGGGAGGCGGGCGGAGGCGATGGACGCGAGATGGAAGTCCGTGCGGTTCTCGGTGGTGTTGTCCCGGACGAGCCAGGTGATGTCTGCGTCCGCGGCCGTCGGGAGCTCCTGGATGTCCTCGGCGTTCGGCACCTCGATCCACACCTTGGCCGGGGTGCCCGGCGGCAGCCACTCGAGGATTCCCGCGATCGCTGGCAGCGCCGTCTCGTCACCGCTGATCAGCACCCAGTCGGTACCGGGAGTCGGCCGGAAGTCGACACCGCCGTTGTCGTCCACGGTGGGTCCGAGGAGGGTGACCCGGTCGCCGGGTCGCGCGGTGGCGGCCCACCGGGAGGCCGGTCCCGCCGGCACGAAGCCGGCCGAGGCCGCTTCTGCCGGATCGCCGACGCCGTGCAGGGCGAAGTCGATGTCCAGCTCGTCCTGCGGGAAACGGCGCTGCTCGCGCACCGTGTAGGAGCGCATGATGCCGCGCACGGACGGGTCCATGGACCGCCAGACGGTGAACCACGCGTCGCCGGCGTCCGTGGGGACGACAGGCGCGTCCTGGCCCGGGTGCGGCAGGAAGAGTTTGAAGCGCTGGTCGCGCCCGCCGGAGGTGAAGTGCCGCAGCGACTCGCCCCCGAAGGTGATGCGCAGCATCGTCGGGCCCAGCCGGCGAGTCCGTACGACGTAGGTGTCGAAGAACTCGAACGGGATGGTGCGGGCGGGGGCTTCGGGGGCTGCGGTGCTCATGCTGCGGCTCTCCTCCCGGGGTGGCCGTGCCGTGCGTGGGTGCTTGGACTGCGGAGTGCTCCGGCCGCGGACGCGGCGGGCCATGGTGCGTGTGAAGTGCGCCGCGTGTGCGGCGAATTGAGGTCCGGAACGTCCGGATCGCGGTCGGGCGGCGGACCTGCCGCCGCCCGACCCGGCGCTCAGGCGGTCTTCTTCGCGTCCTCGATCGCCTTGGCGAGCTGCTCGAGGATGGGGGCGGCTCCCGCGTAGGAGAAGCGGGGCTCGGCGTCCCACGTGGTGACCTGGCCGTCCTTGACGGCGGGCAGGTCCGACCAGGTGGGCTTGGACTTGAGGGCGGCGGGCTGGAGAGCCTGCGTCCGGTTGTCCAGCATGATCACGTCGGCCTTGTACTTGTCGGCGTTCTCCCAGCTCAGCTCCTCGAAGAAGCCCTGCTTGCTGAGCTTCTTCGGTACGACGATGTCGACGCCGAGCTCCTTGAAGTACCGCAGGTCGGCGTTCGCGGAGGGGTCGGAGACATACATGAGATCCGGGGCACCGGAGGCGGCCATCACCTTGAGGCCGCCGCTCGACTTCGCCGCCTTGCGCAGCCTCTCGGAGGCCTTCTCGAAGCGGTCCTTGGCGTCGGTGACGCGCTTGGCCTTGAGGTCCGCGCCGAGCGATTCGGAGAGTTCGGCGAAGCGCTTGATGGTGTCCAGCATGGACGTCTCGGCGGTCTTCAGCGCCAGGGACGGGGCGAGCTTGAGGATCTTCGCCTTGCTCTCGTCCGGCACGTACCAGAGCGCGTCCTTGACGTACATGTTCGTCACCAGCAGGTCGGGACGGACCTTCGCGTACTTCTCGATGTCGAACTCGCCGAAGGCGTTACCGATGATCTCCAGCTTCTTCACGTTCAGGTCGCCGGCCAGCACGTCCGGCTCGCCGTTCTTCTTCTTCTTCGTCGGGCCGAACACGCCGACGATCGCGTCGCCGGCGCCGAAGTCGTGCAGGGCGGCGGCGGTGCCGACGTAGGCGACGATGCGCTTCGGTGCGGCGTCGAGGCTGATCTTCTTCTTGCGGTCGTCCGTGAAGGACCAGGCGCCTCCGCCCTTGCCGGAGCCGGACTTCGAACCGCCGTCGCTGCCGCAGGCGGTGAGCAGAGCACCGAGACCCGCGGCACCGCCTGCAGCCAGCAGACCGCGGCGGGAGAGACTTGGGGACGCGGACGAATAGGGCATGACAGAGCCTTCTCTTCCTCGGTGTCTTTCGGGCAGCTGTGGCCGGGTTGCGAGTTAGGTTAACCTAACCAAAGTCGTTGTTGTCCAGTGGCCGGGTGTCCCACGCCCCCGTCCCCGACCGGAGCCCGTACGTGACTCTCATCAAGTCCCGCCAGACATCGGGAAGTTCGGCGGCCGCAGGTCCCGGACAAGACGAACGTCCCCCGCAGGAGGGGGAGTCCGTACGGACGGGAAGCGCCCGCAAGATCGGGCCCATGGAGCGGAGCGGTGACCCCGCGACGGGCGGCGGCCGGACCGCCGTCGTGCTCCGCGCCGCCGGACTGCTGGGCGCCGCGGCCCTGTTGCTGCTCGTCCTCGCCCTGAGCATCGCCGTCGGGGCGAAGCAGCTCTCACCCGCGGAGGTGCTGAACGGCCTGACGGACCCCGGCTCGGCGTCGTACTCCGTCGTCCACGAGATGCGCCTGCCGCGCACCGTCCTCGGGCTGCTCGCCGGAGCCGCGCTCGGGCTGGCGGGCGGCGTGATGCAGGCGCTGACCCGCAACCCGCTTGCGGACCCCGGCCTGCTCGGCATCAACGGGGGCGCCGCGGCGGCCGTGGTCACCGCGATCTCCTTCTTCGGGGTCTCGGGCTACACCGGCTACATCGGCTTCGCGTTCGCCGGCGCCGCGGCCGTCTCGGTGGCCGTGTACGCGGTGGGCGGCGGCCGCGGGGCGACGCCCGCACGGCTCGCCCTCGCCGGTACGGCACTGAACGCGGCGCTCATCTCCTACGTCAACGCCGTGCAGTTGCTGGACACGGCCTCGCTGGACCGCATGCGCTTCTGGACGGTCGGCTCGCTGGCCCGCGCGCAGGACGACACCAACCTCAAGGCGCTGCCGTTCGTGCTGGCCGGTGTGCTGCTGGCGCTGGCGCTGGCCCGTCCGCTCAACGCGCTCGCGCTGGGCGAGGACGCGGCGCGCGCCCTCGGCTCACGTCCCGAGCTCACGCGCGCCACAGCCATCGTGGCCGTGACGCTCCTGTGCGGTGCGGCGACCGCGGCCTGCGGGCCCATCGTCTTCGTCGGCCTGATGGTGCCGCACATGGTGCGCTCCCTTACGGGCCCGGACCTGCGCTGGCTGCTGCCCTACTGCGCGCTGCTGGCGCCGGTGCTGATGCTCGGCGCTGACGTGCTGGGACGTGTGCTAGGGCGGCCCGCGGAGTTGCAGGTCGGCATCCTGACCGTGGTGCTCGGAGGGCCGTTCTTCCTCTATTTCGTGCGGCGCCGGAGGGTGGCACAAGCGTGAGCGTGATACGTACCGCAGGCGGATACTCCGTCAACTTCCGCCCGCGAGCGGCGCTGGCGGGCGCGGCCTGTGCGGTGCTGGCCCTCGTCGTCGGCGTCTTCGCCATCGGCAGCGGTGAATACCCGATGTCGCCCGCGGACGTGCTCCGCACGCTGGCCGGGCAGGGCGCACCGGCGGACGCCTTCATCGTGGGCGAGTTGCGGCTGCCGCGCACCGTGACGGCTCTCACCGTGGGTGCCGCGCTGGCACTGTCCGGCGCGGTGTTCCAGGCGGTGGTGCGCAATCCGCTCGGCAGCCCCGACGTGCTGGGCTTCACCCACGGTGCCGCGACCGGTGCGCTGATCGCCATCGTGATCGTCGGCGGTGGCAGCGCCGCGCTCGCGGGCGGTGCGATGGTCGGCGGCGTCATCACCGGGGTCGCGGTGTACGGGCTGGCGTGGCGGGGAGGTCTGCACGGCTACCGGCTGGTGCTCGTCGGCATCGGCGTCGCCGCGATGCTCACCGGAGTCAACGGCTATCTCCTCACCAAGGCCCAGATCACCGAGGCCGGGCGCGCGGTCCTGTGGATGACGGGCAGCCTCGACGGGCGCGGCTGGGGCGACGCGATGCCGCTGCTCGCCGCGATGGCGGTGCTGGTCCCGGTAGTACTGCTCGGATGCGAACGGGCCCTGCGCATGATGGAGATGGGCGACGACGCGGCCGGGGCGCTGGGCGTACGAGTGGAGCGGGTGCGGCTCGTGCTGCTCGCCGCAGCCGTGCTCCTGGTGGCCCTCGCGGCGGCGGCCGCGGGACCCGTCGCGTTCGTGGCACTGACCGCGCCGCAGCTGGCGAGGCGTCTGACGAAGTCGCCCGGACCGAACCTGCTGCCGTCGATGTGCATGGGTGCCGCGCTTCTGGTCACCGCTGACTTCGTCGCCCAACGGGCGTTCGGAGGACGCGAGGTGCCCGTCGGCGTGGTCACCGGTGTGCTGGGGGGCGGCTATCTGGTGTGGCTGCTGGCGACCGAGCGCAGGGCGGGACGGATATGAGCGGCGAGAACCCGGCGGACGCGATGACGGATGCGACGACAGGCAGAGGCAACGGTGCGAGGACGGCGAGCGTGACCTGGCAGCAGACCCCGGAGGCCCCGCAGGAGGCGCGGGCACCGAAGTCCCCGCGAACCGAAGGCACTCCGCAGGGCGGCGCCCGGCTCACCGGCGAGGACCTCACCCTCGCCTACGACCGGCGCACCGTCTCCGAGGGACTCACCGTCGCCGTGCCGGACAAGTCCTTCACGGTGGTCGTCGGCCCCAACGCGTGCGGCAAGTCGACGCTGTTGCGCGCCCTCTCCCGCATGCTCAGGCCCGCCGCCGGCTCCGTGCTGCTGGACGGCGCCGACATCGGCGGGATGCCCGCGAAGAAGCTGGCACGCACCCTCGGGCTGCTGCCGCAGTCGTCCGTCGCCCCCGACGGGATCACCGTCGCTGACCTGGTGGCCCGCGGCCGCTACCCGCACCAGAGCCTGCTGCGGCAGTGGTCGCGCGAGGACGAGCGGGTCGTGCGGGAGTCGATGGAGGCGACCGGCGTGGACGACCTGGAGAACCGCTTCGTCGACGAGCTTTCGGGCGGCCAGCGGCAGCGCGTGTGGATCGCCATGGCGCTCGCACAGCAGACGCCGCTGCTGCTCCTGGACGAGCCGACCACGTATCTCGACATCGCCCACCAGATCGAGGTCCTGGACCTGTGCGCCCGGCTGCACGAGGAGGAGGGCCGCACGCTCGTGGCGGTGCTGCACGACCTCAACCACGCGGCGCGCTACGCCACGCACCTCATCGCGATGTGCGACGGCGAAGTGGTCGCGGAGGGCGCTCCGGGCGACGTCGTCACCGCGCGCCTCGTGGAGGAGGTCTTCGGCATGCCGTGCAGGGTGATCGACGATCCGGAGTCGGGGACGCCGCTGGTCGTCCCGGCCGCGCGGTCGCGAGCGCGCGCAGCGCGGAGCACCTGAGCCCGCACGCACGGACCGGACCCGCGGCGAGCGCCGGAAGCGGTAGCGTCAGGGGCATGAGCGAGTCGATGCCGGGCGCACTGCCGGCGCAGCAGGACGCGGACCCCGCGGAGGCGGCGGGAGCCGCGGGACCTGCGGAACAAGCGGAATCCGCCGGAGAAGAGGCGCCGCACCCCCCGGAGGCCATCGAGGAGGCGGAGTACGCCGACGCGGACGAGACCGCGCAACCCGGGGAACCGGAAGAAGAGGACGACGGGCCGCGCCCGCTGGGGCTGCGCGTCGAGCCGACCGGGCACGCCCCCGTGGACGTCCAGCTGAGACGTCTGGAGGACGCCGACCATCTCGCGGTCTCGGGCCACCTCGAGGTGTACGAGGACGTGCACCGCGGACTGCGCGAGGCGCTGGCCGGGCTCGACCGGCACGCCGATCCCTCACCCGTGTCCGGCCCTGCCTCCGCCCACGGTCCGGGCCGTCCCGTGCCAGGGCCTCAGTACCCCCGGAGCTGACAGTTGCCCCGACGCCGACTCGACGCGGAACTGGTGCGCCGCAATCTGGCCCGTTCGCGTGAGCACGCCAGCCAGCTGATCGCCGCGGGACGGGTCACCGTCGGCGGCAACGTCGCGGCCAAGTCGGCCACGCAGGTGGAGACCAGCGCCGCCGTCGTCGTACGCGCCGACGACTCCGACCCTGAGTACGTCTCCCGCGGCGGCCACAAACTCGCGGGCGCACTCGCGGTGTTCGGGCCGCTCGGCCTGCGCACCAAGGGCCGCCGCGCCCTGGATGCCGGCGCCTCGACGGGCGGCTTCACCGACGTACTGCTGCGCGCCGGCGCGACGGAGGTCGTGGCCGTGGACGTCGGCTACGGGCAGCTCGCGTGGTCGTTGCAGAGCGACGAACGCGTCGCCGTCAAGGACCGTACGAACGTACGGGAGTTGACGCTGGACGACGTGGACGGCATCCCCGTGGACCTCGTCGTGGGCGACCTGTCCTTCATCCCCCTGGGGCTCGTGCTCCCCGCCCTGGTGCGGTGCTCCGCGCCGGACGCCGACCTGGTGCTCATGGTCAAGCCCCAGTTCGAGGTCGGCAGGGAACGGCTCGGCAGCGGCGGCGTGGTGCGCGGCGCCGCGCTGCGCACGGAGGCCGTCCTCGGAGTCGCCGACCACGCCGCACGGCTGGGCCTCGGCGCGCTGGGAGTGACGGCGAGTCCGCTGCCGGGGCCGTCCGGCAACGTCGAGTACTTTCTTTGGCTGCGCGCCGGTGCTCCCGGGATCGACGCGGCCGATGTCGAGCGAGCTGTGGCGGAGGGTCCGAAATGACGACAGCCGGTGACGCCCGTACGGTCTTCCTGCTCGCCCACACAGGCCGCGGAGCAGCCGTACGCAGCGCCGAACTGGTCGTACAGGGTCTGCTGCGCAAGGACATCGGTGTGCGGGTGCTGGAGGAGGAGGCCGGTGCCCTGCCGCTGCCCGAGTCCGTGCGTGCGGTGCCGTCCACGGAGGACGCGGTGGAGGGCTGCGAGCTGATCATCGTGCTCGGCGGCGACGGGACGCTGCTGCGCGGCGCCGAGTTCGCCCGCGCATCGGGCGTTCCGATGCTGGGCGTCAACCTGGGACGGGTCGGGTTCCTCGCGGAGGCCGAGCGGGACGACCTGGAAGAGGTCGTGCACCGGGTCGTCACCCGGGGCTACGAGGTCGAGGAGCGGATGACGCTCGACGTCCTCGTACGCACCGACGGGCGAATCGTGCACCGCGACTGGGCCATCAACGAGGCGTCCGTGGAGAAGGCCTCCCGCGAGCGGATGCTGGAGGTCGTCACCGAGGTCGACAACCGTCCCGTCTCCCGGTTCGGCGGCGACGGTGTCGTGTGCGCCACACCCACCGGCTCCACGGCCTACGCCTTCTCCGCCGGCGGGCCCGTCGTCTGGCCCGAGGTCGAGGCGCTGCTGATGGTGCCGATCAGCGCACACGCGCTCTTCGCCAAACCGCTGGTGACGGCGCCGGAGTCGGTGCTCGCCGTGGAGGTGCAGCCGCAGACGCCGCACGGTGTGATGTGGTGCGACGGGAGACGCAGCGTCGAACTCCCCGCGGGTGCGCGCGTGGAGGTCCGCCGGGGATCGGTGCCGGTGCGGCTGGCGCGTCTGCACCACGCCTCGTTCACGGACCGGCTCGTCGCCAAGTTCGCGCTGCCGGTGGCGGGTTGGCGCGGCGCGCCGCACTGACGCGCGCCGCCTCCCACGACTGGGCGACCACCCCTTCCGGGCCTGGGGTGGGGGTACCTCCGCGGACTGCGTATGGTCGTACCCGTGTTGGAGGAGATGCGGATCAGGTCCCTGGGCGTCATCGACGACGCTGTCGTCGAACTGTCCCCAGGCTTCACCGCGGTGACCGGTGAGACCGGAGCGGGCAAGACCATGGTCGTCACCAGCCTCGGGCTGCTGCTCGGCGGACGGGCGGACGCCGCCCTCGTACGGGCGGGAGCCAAGGCGGCGGTGGTCGAGGGGCGGATAGTCGTGCCGCCGGAGTCGTCCGCCGCGGTCCGCGCGAGCGAGGCCGGAGCCGAACTCGACGACGGGGCACTGCTCGTCAGCCGTACGCTCTCCGCCGAAGGACGCTCACGTGCGCATGTCGGCGGCAGGTCCGTGCCCGTCGGGCTGTTGGCCGAGCTGAGCGACGACCTCGTCGCCGTGCACGGACAGACCGACCAGCAGGGCCTGTTGCGCCCCGCTCGCCAGCGGCAGGCCCTGGACCGCTTCGCCGGTGAGGCCGTCTCCGCGCCGCTGGCCAGATGGACGTCCGCGTACCAGCGGCTGCGCAGCGTCAGCGGCGAACTCGACGAGATCACCACCCTGGCGCGCGAACGCGCCCAGGAGGCGGACATGCTCCGCTTCGGCCTGGAGGAGATCGCAGCCGTCGAGCCGCTCGCGGGGGAGGACACCGAACTCGCAGCCGAGGCCGAACGCCTCGGCCACGCCGAAGCCCTCGCCTCCGCCGCCACCACCGCGCACGGAGCCCTCGCGGGTGACCCCGAGGACCCCGGCCGCCCCGAGAACTCCGACGCGGCGGCACTGGTCTCGGCCGCGCACCGCGCCCTGGAGGCCCAGCGCGCGCACGACCCCGCGCTGGCCTCGCTCGCGGACCGGCTCGGCGAGGTCTCCATCCTGATGGGCGACGTCGCGGGCGAACTCGCCGGATACGCCGACGATCTGGACGCCGATCCCCTCCGGCTCGCCGCCGTCGAGGAGCGGCGCGCGGCACTGGCCCAGCTCACCCGCAAGTACGGCGAGGACATCGCCGCCGTCCTCAGCTGGTCGGAGGAGAGCGCCGCACGCCTCGCCGAACTCGAGGGCGACGACGAGCGCATCGGCGAACTGTCCGCCGAGCGCGACGCCCTCGTCAGCGAACTCACCGGCCTCGCCCAGCAGTTGACGGACGCCCGTACGGACGCGGCGAAGCGCTTCGCGGACGCCGTCACCGAGGAGCTGTCCGAGCTGGCCATGCCGCACGCCAGGGTCTCCTTCGCGCTCGGGCGCAGCGACGCGGCCGCCGGCGCGACGGGACTCGAACTGGACGGCCGCAGCGTCGCGTTCGGGCCGCACGGCACGGACGAGGTCGAGCTGCTGCTGGCGCCGCACCCCGGGGCGCAGCCGCGTCCCGTCGCCAAGGGCGCCTCCGGAGGTGAGCTCTCGCGCGTGATGCTCGCCGTGGAGGTCGTCTTCGCGGGTGCCGACCCGGTACCGACGTACCTCTTCGACGAGGTCGACGCGGGAGTCGGAGGCAAGGCGGCGGTCGAGGTGGGGCGGCGGCTGGCACGGCTTGCACGGTCTGCCCAAGTGGTCGTCGTCACGCACCTTCCGCAGGTCGCCGCGTTCGCCGACCGGCATCTGGTCGTGGAGAAGACCGACGACGGTTCCGTCACACACAGCGGCGTCCAGGCGATGGAGGGGGAGTCCCGGGTGCGGGAGCTGTCCCGGATGCTCGCGGGCCAGGAGGACTCCGAGCTGGCTCGGGCCCACGCGGAGGAACTGCTCGAAGCGGCGCGTTCGGGTTCCTGACGGGCGCGGGCGCCGGTGAGGGCGCCCGCGCCGGAGCCTGACGGCACGTTGGACCCGGGCCACCCCTGGCCCGGAATGAGAGGCGGAACGCATGACCGAGGCCGCCGAGCAGGCCGGGCGCGACGGAGTACGCGCCATGGTCGGCTTCAACTACCGCCGCGTGCCTGCCCTCGCCCATGCCGCCCGGCTGGTCGCCGACGGCCGGATCGGGGACATCCGGCACGTGCGGGCGCAGTATCTGCAGGACTGGATCACCGACCCCGACTTCCCGCTCGTGTGGCGCCTGCGCAAGGACCAGGCCGGATCGGGTGCGCTCGGCGACCTCGGATCCCACGTCATCGATCTGCTCCAGTACGTCACCAGACAGCGGCTGAGGGGTGTCTCGGCCGTCCAGAAGACCTTCATCGGCGAACGCCCCCTCCCGGAAGCCTCCGCCGGACTGACCGCGACCACGTCCGGCACCCGCCGCGGACAGGTCACCGTCGACGACGCCACCGCCTTCACCGGGCACCTGGAGGGCGGCGCCCTCGCGGTCGTCGAAGCGACACGGTTCGCCACCGGGCGGAAGAACGCCATGCGGTTCGAAGTCAACGGCTCCCAGGGCTCCCTCGCCTTCGACTTCGAGTCGATGAACGAGCTCCACTTCCACGACGCGACCGCAGACGACACCGAAGCCGGCTTCCGGCGCATCCTCATCACCGAGCCCGCCCACCCTTACCTGGACGCATGGTGGCCGCCGGGCCACGGCCTCGGCTACGACCACGCGTTCGTCCATGAGATCCACGACTTCGTGACGGCGGTGGCGGACCCGGGTACGCCCTTGCGCCCTTCCTTCGCGGACGGGCTGCAGGTCCAGCGCGTCCTGGACGCCGTCGAGCGCAGCGCAGCCGACGCGTCCCGCTGGACCGGCGTGACGTAGCGGCAGGCGGGCCGGAGCAGGGAGGAGCTGAAGCAGGGGAGAGGCGGCCTCGGCCCCCTCTGTGCCGCCGCCGTGAGCCGGCCGGCCCGTAGTACATGCGACGTCACCTGAGTGAGTGATAGCGGTACGGTACGGGGCGCGATGTGCCGCACCGGTGACTCCCGTGCGGTGACGCGGCGCCGGCCTCAACTGGCATGCTGGGCCAGTCCCGCACGGCCTGCCGCCCCGCATGCCGGCGCCCTTCCTCCGACCGAGACCACTTTGGAGCTCGACCTGCTGTGAGCCTTCCCCCCACGCCGCCCCCACCCTCAGCCGTCCGGGAGCCGCAGCACGCCGTCCAGGTCGTGGACGGTGCGAGTGCCGGGACCGGCGCCCATGTGCGCTCACTCACGGAGGGTCTCGTGGCGCGCGGCCTGCGGGTGACCGTCTGCGCGCCGTCGGGCGCCGAGGCGGTGTACGGATTCACCGGCGCCGGGGCCCGTTTCGCACCGCTCCCCGCGCGCAGCGAGCCGGAGGCGGCGGCAGTGCTCCGCCGGTTGTGCGCGGACGCCGACCTCGTGCACGCACACGGCGTGCGCGCCGGGCTCCTGGCCCTCACCACGCTCGCCCTGTCGGGGCGCGCCCGGCGGGTCCCGCTCGTGGTGACCTGGCATCACCGCAGCAACGCCCCGGTTGCGCGGGCGCCGCTGCGGCGGCTGATGGAGCGCCGCGTCGCGTGCAGCGCGTCGGTCGTTCTCGCCGTCACCACAGACCTCGTCGACCGGGCCCGGCGGCGCGGCGCTCACGACGCACGGCTCGCGCCTGTCGTCCTTCCCGGGCCGGCCCGGGACGAGACCCCGCTGGAGCCGCGGGCCGCCGTCGAGAGCCGGGGGCAGCACAAGTCGCGTGCCGAAGTGGGGGCGGTGGGGCGTCCGTTGGTCTTCAGCGTGGGACGTCTCGACGGCCGTCACGGCTACGGCACGGCCCTGAGCGCCGCCCGGTCCTGGCGGCACCTGGATCCGCCGCCGCTGCTGGCCATCGCCGGCGAGGGGCCGCAGCGGGCCCAGCTGCAGCGGCGCATCGCGGACGAGGAGTTGCCCGTACGGCTTCTGGGCCGGCGGGATGACGCCTTCGAGCTGCTGGCCGGCGCGGATGTGGCTCTTCTCAGCTCACGCTGGGAGGGCCGTCCGCTGCTGGCGCAGGAGGCGCTGCACGAAGGGGTTCCGCTGGTCGCCACCTCGGTCGGGGGTGTGCCGGAACTGGTCGGCGACGCCGCCGAGTTGGTGCCCTACGGCGACGCGCGCGCCATCGCGGCGGCTGTCGGCGGCCTGCTCGCCGATCCCGAGCGCCGTGAGAACCTCGTCGCGCGCGGCCGGGCCCGGGCCGCGGAGTGGCCCACGGAGGAGTCGACGGTGGCCCATGTCCTCAGCGTCTACGACGAGTTGACCTGAGAGGGCAGCCCCTGAGTCCTGGTCGGAGCTCCGCCCCCCTGTCCCGACCTGGTCCGTCCTCGTCCGTCGAGAAGCCCTCCGGCCCGGTACTCCCGTCCCCATCCTGTTCGTTGAGGGAAGTCAGCTCGACTCAACTCGACTCGCGCACGACCAGCGTGGCCGGTGTGATGACAGGCGCGGGCGGTGCCGCGGCTGTTCCGACGGCCAGCCCGATGCGGCGCAGCAGCAACTCGGCCATCATCCCGCCCATGCCTTCCACGTCCTGACGCACTGTCGTGAGGGGTGGCGAGGCCCAGGCGGCGGGTTCCAGGTCGTCGTAGCCGACGACGCTCACGTCCTCGGGCACGCGGCGTCCTCGGGCACGCAGCGTGCGCAGCGCACCGGAAGCCATCAGGTCGTTCCCCGCGAAGACGGCGTCCAGCGAAGGGGAGACGTCGAGGAGACGGGCCATGGCACGCTCGCCGCCCTCGGCGGTGAAGTCGCCCTGCGCGACGAGCGATCGGTCCGCCTCGTGGACGCCGATGCCCAGGGCGTCGCAGTAGCCGTGCAGCCGGTCCAGGGCGGAGGTCTGGTCGAGGGGTCCGTTGATGACGGCGATGGTGCGCCGCCCTCGCTCCTGCAAATGAGCAATGGCCTGTCGTGCGCCGTCCCGGTTGTCGGTGTCGACGTAGAGCAGATCCGCTTCCTTCTCGGCCCCCGGCCAGCCGGGCCTGCCTCCGAAGACCGCCGGCAGACCCGACTGGCGTGCCATGGCGGGCAGGGGGTCGTCGCCGTGCAGGGAGAACATCAGGGCGCCGTCTACGTGACCGGCCGACAGGTACCGTCCGATGCGCGCGTAGTCCTTCTGCCGCTCCAGCATCATCAGCAGCAACTGCGTGTCGTGGTCGGCCAGTTCGCGACTGATACCCCGCAACTGCTGCGCGAAGAACGGGTCGGCGAAGACGCGGCTCTCCGGCTCCGCGATGACGACGGCCACGGCACCGGTACGCCGGGTGACGAGCGTGCGGGCGGCGTTGTTGGGCACGTAACCCAGCTCCTCGACGGAGTTCCGCACCTTCTCGCGGATCTCCTCACGGACGCCGGGCCCCCCGTTGACCACCCGCGACACCGTCGCCCGTGAGACCCCGGCATGGGCGGCCACGGCCTCCAGGGTCGGGCGGGACTCGCGGAAAGTGTGCACGAACAACTCCCATTCTTTGCCTAGGTCTTGACCAATGCCGGGTTCGGTGGGCAGTGTGCTGTGCATGACGTGAGAGCGCTCTCACCCCCCACCAACGAGGAGCGTAAGTCATGCTCTTGAAGAGCGACAGACGGCGCTGGGCACTTGCCGGCATCGCGGCACTGGCCGCCATCGGGACCTGTGTGGCCCCGTACGCCCAGGCCGACGAGGGCGGCAACTCGGCGCAGAAGCAGAAGAAGGCGCCGGCCCTCGAGGAGGTCTGGCGCACGGACTTCGACGGCGCCGCCGGATCCCTTCCGTCCGGCGACGACTGGATCATCGACAAGGGGCACAACTACCCGGGCGGGCCCGCGAACTGGGGCACCGGCGAGATCCAGGAGTACACCGACAGCCCGGAGAACCTGCAGCTCGACGGCGAAGGCCACCTGAAGATCACCGCGTTGAAGAACGGTGAGAACTGGACCTCCGCACGCATCGAGACCAAGCGCACCGACTTCGCCGCACCCGAGGGCGGAAAGCTGCGCATCGAGGCGGGCCTCAAGTTGCCCGACGTCTCCGGCGACGAGGCCCTCGGCTACTGGCCGGCCTTCTGGACCCTGGGCGACGCCTACCGCGGCAACTATCAGAACTGGCCCGGTGTGGGCGAGTTCGACATCATGGAGAACGTCAACGGCCAGAACACCACGCACGGAGTGCTGCACTGCGGCACCAACCCGGGCGGGCCGTGCAACGAGACGACCGGCATCGGCAAGGCGCGCGAGTGCGCCGGCGACTGCAAGGCGGACTTCCACGAGTACGCCCTCGAACTCGACCGCAGTGGCGGGACCGAGGAACTGCGCTGGTACGTCGACGGCGAGCAGTTCCACTCCGTGAAGGAGTCGGACATCGACGCCGGAACGTGGTCCAAGGCCACGGACCACGGCCACTTCATCCTGCTCAACCTCGCCATGGGCGGCGCCTTCCCCGACGGTGTCGCGGGCTCGAAGACCCCCACCGCCGCCACCAAGTCCGGCGGCTCCCTGACCGTGGACTACGTGTCCGTCGAAAGCACCGGAGGTGCCTCCAAGTGATCAGCCGCAGGTCCCTCATCCGCGGTGCCGCCGCCTCGGCGGTCGCCCTGCCGGCGGCCGGTCTCCTGGTGACGCAGGCCGGCGGTGTGACACGCGAGAAGTCCGCCAAGGCCGCCGGCCCCCTGTCGTTGAAGATCGTCAACAAGAGCGGCCAGTTCGACAACAAGTCGGTCCACGTCTACATCGTCGGCAACGACGGCACGAACCAGGTCCACGTCACCCCGGAGGGCGAGCTGAAGCCGGTCTCCGCGGGCGACAACGGCAGCGACGGCTTCACGGACTACGCCATCCCGCTCTCGGGCAGCGAGACGACGCTCAAGCTTCCCGAGATGTCCGGACGCATCTACTTCGCGCTCGGCGACAAGCTGAAGATCAAGGCGGTCGAGGGCGGCGACGGCAAGGCCGCGCTGGCCTACCCGGCGGGCTGGGTGGCGTCCGACCCCAACTTCGGAGTGCTGCACGACTGCGCGGAGTTCACGTACAAGAACGGCGCCATGTACTGCAACACCACCATGGTCGACATGTTCAGCGTGCCGCTGTCCATCCAGCTCAAGGGCGACAAGGACCAGACGACCGGCACCCTGAAGGAGGGCGGGCGCGAGAAGATCTTCAAGGACGTCGCCGCCGCCGAGGGCTTCTCCGACCTGGTGATCGACGACAAGCGTGTCATCGCTCCCGGACACGGCCTGGGCGAGGGGAAGTTCGCCGAGAACTTCTTCGACGCGTACGTCGAAGAGGTGTGGAGCACCTACTCCGGCAAGGAACTCGTCGTCACCACCAACGCCGGCAAGTTCACCGGCAAGGTCAGCGGCGACAAGCTCTCCTTCAGCGGGCCCGCCGAGGTCTCCTTCAACAAGCCCAGCACGAAGGACATCCTCTTCTGCGACGGCGCGCTCGCGGCACCGAACGACGGCACCACCGGTCCGGTGGCCGCCATCCTCGGCGCCGCGTTCAACCGGACCACGCTCGCCTCGACGGCGTCCCAGCCGACGACCGACCCGGCCGAGTTCTACAAGGGCAAGTTCGCCCACCAGTACTCGAAGGCCATGCACGCGGCCACAGAGGACGGCAAGGCCTACGGCTTCGCATTCGACGACGTCGCGAGCTTCGCTTCCTACATCGAAGACGGCGGGGCCGGCGAAATGACGTTGACGCTGACCCCGTTCTGAGGGAACCGATCACGGGGCCGTGCCCACCCGCCGGGTCCCCGGGGGTTCTGGCCCGGGGAGGCCCCTTCCTGACGTTCTCTCACCTCCACGCCCGCTGCCGGTTGTCGCCGGGCAGCGGGCGTGGATCCGTTGGTGAGTGCTGTTCCGTACGTCTGCGGGGGAGTCCCGGCCGGGTGGTCCGTGTCAGCCGCCGTACGCGCCGGAGGCGGTCAGCCGCAGCGCCGTGTCGATCAGGGGCACATGGCTGAACGCCTGCGGGAAGTTGCCCACTTGACGCTGCAGACGCGAGTCCCACTCCTCCGCGAGGAGCCCCAGGTCGTTGCGGAGCGAGAGCAGCCGCTCGAAGAGCTTCCGCGCCTCCTCCACCCTGCCGATCATCGCCAGGTCGTCGGCGAGCCAGAAGGAGCAGGCGAGGAACGCGCCCTCCTCGCCGAGCAGTCCGTCCACGTTCTCGCCGTCGACCTGGGACGTCGGGTAGCGCATCACGAAACCGTCCTCGGTGGACAGCTCCCGCTGGATCGCCTCGATCGTCCCGATGACGCGCTTGTCGTCCGGGGGCAGGAAGCCCATCTGCGGGATCAGCAGCAGAGAGGCGTCCAGCTCGCGCGAACCGTAGGACTGGGTGAAGGTGTTGCGCTCCTTGTCGTAACCCTTCTCGCACACGTCGCGGTGGATCTCGTCCCGCAGGTCGCGCCAGCGGTCCAGCGGACCGTCCACGTCACCGGACTCGATCAGCTTGACCGTACGGTCGACCGCGACCCACGCCATCACCTTGGAGTGCACGAAGTGCCGCCGCGGGCCGCGCACTTCCCAGATGCCCTCGTCCGGCTCGTCCCAGTGGTCCTCCAGGTAGCTGATGAGCTTCAGCTGGAGGAGCGAGGCGTAGTCGTTGCGTGAGAGGCCGGTCATGTGAGCCAGGTGCAGGGCCTCGGTGACCTCTCCGTAGACGTCGAGCTGAAGCTGTCCGGCGGCCCCGTTGCCGATCCGCACCGGCGTCGAACCCTCGTATCCGGGCAGCCAGTTGAGCTCGGCCTCGCCGAGTTCCCGCTCACCCGCGATGCCGTACATGATCTGCAGGTTCTCCGGGTCGCCGGCGACCGCGCGCAGCAGCCACTCGCGCCAGGCCAGCGCCTCGTCGTGGTAGCCGGTGCGCAGCAGGGACGACAGCGTGATCGCCGCGTCACGCAGCCACGTGAAGCGGTAGTCCCAGTTGCGCATGCCGCCGATGCACTCCGGCAGCGACGTGGTCGGAGCCGCGACGATGCCGCCCGTCGGCCCGTACGTCAGCGCCTTCAGCGTGATCAGGGACCGTACGACCGCCTCGCGGTAGGGGCCGTGGTACGTGCAGTGGTCGACCCACTCCCGCCAGAACTCCTGCGTCGCCTCCAGCGCGGACTCCGGGTCCGGCTCCGCCGGGGGGCTCTTGTGCGACGCCTGCCAGCTGATGGTGAAGGCGACGCGTTCGCCGGGGGAGACGGTGAAGTCCGCGTACGTCGTCAGATCCTTGCCATAGGTCTCGGCCTCGGTGTCCAGCCAGACGGAGTCGGGCCCCGCGACCGCGACCGTACGGCCGTCGATCTGCTGCACCCACGGCACGACCCAGCCGTAGGAGAAGCGCATCCGCAGGGCGGAACGCATCGGCACGCGGCCGCTGACGCCCTCCACGATCCGCACCAGTTGCGGCGCGTGCTGTTCGCGGGGAGGCATGAAGTCGATGACGCGGACGGTGCCGCGTGGTGTGTCCCACTCGGACTCCAGGACGAGCGAGTCGCCACGGTAGCGCCGGCGGTCTGCCTTCGGAGGCTCGGCGCCGTTGGCGGGGGCGGGGCCCACCTGCCAGCAGCCGTGCTCTCCCCTGCCGAGGAGACTGGCGAAGACCGCATGGGAATCGAAGCGCGGCAGGCACAGCCAGTCAGCCGAGCCGTCCCGGCTGATCAGGGCTGCTGTCTGCATGTCCCCGATGAGTGCGTAATCTTCGATGCGCCCAGCCACGTATATCTCCAGTCGAACTGTGGCTCGCCCCTTGGGACGTGCGATGACCTGCGGATTTCCGTCACACTCAATCATGCGTCCGATCGAGCGTCCGAGCAGGATACGACGGAGCGAAGAGCTCCGCCCCGCGCTCTAGCCACTATGGATGAGCTGAAGAGCGACCCTCTGCCGAGCCGCTCACAAGGTGCGACCATGCCCTCACCGTAGGGGACGGCCGAACGCTCTCCGAAGCCCCCTGAGCTGTGACGCCGGACGCAGTCGGGCACACGGCGGGACACAGCCGCGGAGGGTCGCTGATACCCTGGTGGCCCGTGGACCGGTGGGCGGGAGTTCCCGGATTCGTCCTCGAATCTCCGGCACGGAAGCCCCCCGAGCCGCAGCGACGGTACCCCTGAACATCCGCTGCGCACCGCTGCGGGCCCAGTAACTCTGCGGCCAGGGCGCCGGTGCGTACCTCACCTCGCTACCACGGGAGCACCTCTTGGCTTTGCCGCCCACGTCCAGGACGACCAAGCACCTCTTCGTCACGGGGGGTGTGGCCTCCTCACTCGGCAAGGGGCTCACCGCCTCCAGCCTGGGCGCGCTGCTCAAGGCGAGGGGCCTGCGCGTCACGATGCAGAAACTCGACCCGTATCTGAACGTCGATCCGGGCACCATGAACCCCTTCCAGCACGGCGAGGTCTTCGTCACCAACGACGGAGCCGAGACCGACCTGGACATCGGGCACTACGAGCGCTTCCTCGACGTCGACCTCGACGGATCCGCGAACGTCACCACCGGGCAGATCTACTCCAGCGTTATCGCCAAGGAGCGGCGGGGCGACTACCTGGGCGACACGGTGCAGGTCATCCCGCACATCACCAACGAGATCAAGAACCGCATCCGTCGCCTGGCCACCGACGACGTGGACGTCGTCATCACCGAGGTCGGCGGCACCGTCGGCGACATCGAGTCCCTGCCCTTCCTCGAGGCCGTGCGCCAGGTGCGCCACGAGGTCGGCCGCGACAACGTCTTCGTGGTGCACATCTCGCTGCTTCCCTACATCGGCCCGTCCGGGGAGCTGAAGACCAAGCCGACCCAGCACTCCGTGGCCGCGCTGCGCAGCATCGGCATCCAGCCGGACGGGATCGTGCTGCGCGCCGACCGGGACGTGCCCCGCTCCATCAAGCGCAAGATCTCGCTGATGTGCGACGTGGACGACTCCGCCGTCATCGCGTGCAAGGACGCCCCGTCCATCTACGACATCCCGAAGGTCGTGCACGCTGAGGGCCTGGACGCCTATGTCGTGCGCAAGCTGGACCTGCCCTTCCGTGACGTCGACTGGACGCAGTGGGACGACCTGCTGCGCCGCGTCCACGACCCGGACCACGAGGTGACGGTGGCGCTCGTCGGCAAGTACATCGACCTTCCCGACGCCTATCTGTCCGTGACGGAGGCGCTGCGCGCGGGCGGCTTCGCCAACAACGCCCGCGTGAAGGTCAAGTGGGTCACCTCCGAGGACTGCCGCACGCCGGAGGGCGCACGCAGGCAGCTCGGGGACTGCGACGCGATCTGCATTCCGGGCGGCTTCGGTGAGCGCGGGGTCGAGGGCAAGCTCTCGACCATCACCTACGCGCGCGAGAACCGGATTCCTCTTCTGGGCCTCTGCCTCGGCCTGCAGTGCATCGTCATCGAGGCCGCGCGGAACCTGGCCGGGATCGAGGGCGCCGACTCCACCGAGTTCGAGCAGGGCACGGCACACCCGGTCGTCTCCACCATGGCCGAGCAGCTCGACATCGTCGCCGGCGACGGCGACATGGGCGGCACCATGCGGCTCGGCCTCTACCCCGCGAAACTCGCGGAGGGCTCCATCGTGCGTGAGGTGTACGGCGGAGAGCCGTACGTCGAGGAACGCCACCGTCACCGGTACGAGGTCAACAACGCCTACCGCGGCGAACTGGAGAAGAAGGCCGGCCTGGTCTTCTCCGGCACCTCACCGGACAACAAGCTGGTGGAGTACCTGGAATATCCCCGGGAGGTGCACCCGTACCTGGTCGCCACCCAGGCCCACCCCGAGCTGCGTTCGCGGCCGACCCGCCCCCACCCGCTCTTCGCCGGACTGGTCGCGGCCGCCGTGGCACGGCAGCAGGGCGAGGGCTGAGACATGACGGAGGACACGCTGCCGGTGCAGTCCGGAAAGCACATCGCAGATGCTCCCGAGGCGTGGGAGGTCACCTCGACCGCACTGCCGTTCGAGGGCAAGAAGACCGGCGTACGCACCGACGACGTCGTCATGCCCGACGGCTCCGTCGTCCGCCGCGACTACCAGGTGCACCCCGGTTCCGTCGCCGTGCTCGCCCTCGACGAAGAGGACCGGGTGCTGGTGCTGAGCCAGTACAGGCACCCGGTGCGGGAGAAGCTGTGGGAGATCCCGGCCGGGCTCCTCGACGTGCCCGGTGAGAACCCCCTCCACGCGGCACGGCGCGAGCTGTACGAGGAGGCACACGTCAAGGCGGAGGACTGGCGGGTGCTCGCCGACGTCTACACGACGCCCGGCGGCTCCGACGAGGCCGTACGCATTTTCCTCGCGCGTGAGATCGGCGCAGCCGACGGCGAACGCTACGAAGTCTCCGAGGAAGAGGCCGACATGGAGCTGGCGCGCGTGCCCGTCGCGGATCTCGTGCGCGGCGTGCTGGCGGGGGAGTTGCACAACAACTGCCTCGTGGTCGGCGTTCTGGCGCTGACCGCCGCCCGTTCCGGTCCCGGGCTGGAGTCGCTGCGCCCGGCCGACGCGCCGTGGCCCGCCCGCCCGTTCGAGAACACCTAGCGCCCGGCTGGGCGGATCGGGCCCGGAGGCACCGATCCGGCGAGTGGGCCGCCACGTACGGGTTCAACCAGCCAGGGGCCGGTACAGGAACAGGCGCTTGTTGGCGCGTGTGACGGCCACGTACAGATCACGCATGCCGGTCGCGCGGCCGGTCTCCATCGCCGAGGGGTCGACGACCAGCACGGTGTCGAACTCCAGGCCGCGGACTTCCTGCGCGGGAACCACGGTCGCCCGCGTCCCTCCGAGAGCGGCGGTCAGCGCTGCCGTTCGCCCCTCGGTGCCGACGACCCCGATGAGTTCGTCCGGGAACTGCGCGGCCAGCTCGAGTACGTGACGCCGGACGGCGTCGAGGAGTTCGGCGTCGGCGACCTCGAAGGTCCGGGGCGGGTCACCGTGGCGGATCGAGCGTGACGGGTCCTGTTCCGGCGCGATCCGATCGAGCAGCGGGGAGGCTAGCGCAAGGATTTCCGCGGTGCTGCGGTAGTTGACGCTCAGGGTGTGCCGGGTGAAGCGCGTCCCGACGAAGGGGGCCAGCGCCGCGGACCAGGACGGGATCGTCGTGGCCGGCCCTGCCTGGGCGAAGTCGCCCACCACCGTCATCGACCGGGACGGGCAGCGCCGCATGAGCATCCGCCACTCCATCTCGGTCAGCTCCTGCCCCTCATCGGCGACTATGTGGCCGAAGACCTGTTCCGGCGGCCCGTCGATGAGACTGCGCGCCTCGTCGAGCAGCACGAGGTCGGCGCGGGTGAGGTCGCTCTCCCGACGGCGGGGCGCCTGCGGTGCCGCCTCCTCGGCGGTGGGGGATCCGCCGGCCGCGGCACGTTCGGCGAGGAACTGCCGCAGGGCGTCCGTGGCGTGCAGCCGCGGCCACACGGTCTCGATCGCCGCGTCGAGCGCGGCGTCGTCGAGGAGCGCGGCACGGACCTGGACCGGGTCGAACCCGGGAGGACCCGCGGCGGCGGGGGAGCCGTCGAGACCGAGGGCGCGCAGATCGTCGGCGACAGCCTTGTCGAGGTCCATGCCCAGGACGGACGCCACGTCCGCGTCGATGTCTTCGAGGCTCTGCTCCGTCTGCTTCTCCAGCACCTCCACGAGCTCGTCGACCACGCTCTCCTTGAAGACCCCGCGGGCGCGGTTGTGTCCGGCGGCGCCCTGGAACGCCTCCCGCCGGGCGCGGTCGACCGTCGCCGGGTGCAGCGTGAGGGTGTCGAGTCCGATCCGTACGGCGAGCGGGACGCCGTGCGGCTGCCGTTCGCGCACCCATCCGGCGAGCGCCGCCGCCGTCTCCGCCCGGCCCTTCGTCCGCGCGGCGGCGTCGGGTTCGCGGGCGTCCGGTGCGAGCCCCACCAACTCCGCCACGGTGGCCAGTTGGGCGTCGTTCTCGCCCAATGAGGGCAGCACATCGCAGATGTAGTCGAGGAACCGACGGTTCGGACCGAAGAGGAGAACCCCCTGCTGCGCGACGCGGGGGTACGCGTAGAGAACGTAGGCGGCACGGTGCAGTGCGACGATCGTCTTGCCGGTGCCCGGCCCGCCCTGCACAACGGTCACACCCTGATGCGGCGAGCGCACGATCGTGTCCTGCTCGGCCTGGAGCGTTGCAACGGCCTCACGCATCCGGCCCGTTCGCGCCTGCCCGAGCGCGTCGAGAAGGGGGCCGTCCCCGATCACGTCGGCGTCCGTGGGGGTGGATCCGTCGAGGATCTCGTCGGTGACCGAGACGACTCGTCGGTCGTCCAGTCGCAGGTGACGGCGGCGGCGTACGCCCATCGGGAATGCTGCGGTCGCGGTGTAGAACGGACGCGCGGCCTCCGCGCGCCAGTCGACCAGCAGCACTGCGCCGTCCTCCTCGCCGCGCAGGCCCTTGCGGCCGATGTACACCGAGCCGCCGCCGGACGCATCGACCCGGCCGAAGCACAGCGCCCTCTCCCCGGCGCGCAACTCGGCGATGGCGCGGGTCAGTCGCGCGATCTCGACATCACGGGCATACAGATCCTCCGCGCTCTCGGTCTCCATGGCGAGCGCCCTCCGCCGCGCCGTATGTGCCTGCGCGGCCAACTCGTCCAGGCGCCGGTACATCAGGTCGACAGAGCCGCGTTCGAGCGCGACTTGCCGTGCCACCCTGCCGTCCGTCCGCATTCGAGCCGTCCCTTCGCCGGCCACTCAGTATGCGGAGAAAACAAATAAAAGTAAGGCTTGACTTACTTGTCCGCGTCAGCCCTTCAGGGACGGCTGCCTCGGGCGGGCCTGACATCCGGCGCGTGCGGCGTGCGCACCGCATGCCGCCGCCTGCGGTGAACTACGCTCTGTGCGTTCCCGGTCGCTGCTGCGACGGGGGTCGTACGCGCAGACGCAGGTGGACGGGAGCGTGGCCCGTGACGGATCAGGCGGTGCAGCCCGCAGGCACGGACGACGCAGCCGGCGGTGCCCCGCGCGACGGCGCCGGAGCGGCCGGGAGAGCCGCGGTCCCCGCACCCGCAGGCCACTTCACCGGACGCGACGACGAACTCGCGCAAATGCGGGCCGACATGGAGAAAGCGGGCCTGCACACGCTGTCCGGACGTCCCTCGCCGCACAGCCGTGTGCTGCTCGTCGCGGGCAGACCGGGTTCCGGCCGAACGGCGCTTGCGGAGGCCTTCGCGCGGCAGGCGGCGAGCACGTTCGCCGACGGGATCCTGCGGGCACGCCTCACCGAACCGGGCGGCACCCCCGTACCCACGGAACGCACGGCGCGCGACCTGCTGGCCGCCCTCGGCCCCGACCCCGTCCCGGCCGGAGCCGACGAGGACGAGCTGACAGAGACGCTCCGGACGGAGCTGGGGCGCCGGAAGGTGTTGCTGCTCCTGGACGACGTGACTCTGCCCGAGCAGGTGCTCGACCTGCTTCCCGACACCCGTGACTGCCTCGTCGTCGCCGTCGCGGCCGGGCCGCTGACCGGGGTGCCGGACGTGCGGCCCTGCACCGTCGGAGGGCTGAACGGCGACGCCGCCGTGTCGCTCCTCGCCTCACGGGCCGGCGCCCCGCACCGGACGACCGTCGATCCGCGCAGCGCCGAACTCGTCGCCGAGGCCTGCGGATACCTCCCCGCCGCCCTCGTCCTGGCGGGCGGATGGCTCGCCGCACGGCCGAAGCTCTCGGTGGCCGACGCCGCGAAACAACTCGGCCAACTCCCGCAGGCCGACCCGCTGGAGCGTGCCTTCCGGCTCGTCGCCGACTCCCTGACCAAGACCCCGGCCCGCGTGCTACGCATGCTCGCTCTCGCCCCGGAGGGCCTCGTCGACGCTCACACGGCCTCGTCGCTGTCGGGCTGCCCTGTGGCTGCCGCCCGCCAGATCCTCGAGGAGTTCCTGCGGCTCGGGCTGCTGCGCACCAGTGCCCTCGCGCCGGGCTGTTACGCGGTGCCGCGCTGCCTGGACCCGCTGCTGCGCGCCGAGCTCGCGGTGCACGAAGGCCCTGACGAGACGGTGTTCGCCCGCGCGCGGATGCTCGAGCGGACGGTACGGCAACTGCGGGCCTGCCATGCCGTCACCGAGCCGGATGGTTCCGAGGCCCGCAAGAGGCTCGCGTTCCTGCCGCGCACTGTCCGCTTCGCCACGCGCCGCGAGGCACGCGATTGGCTGGAGGCCCGGCGTCCCGCGATACTCGCCGCGGCCCGGCTCGCCGTGGCGGAGGGCGGCGGAAGGCTTGACGGCCTCGCGCGGCGGCTGATCTCCGCGCTGGCGCGCGCCTTCGACGCGCACCGCTCGCCCGAGGAGGCGGCGCCGGAGCTGTACCGGCTGCACGAGCTGGTGCTGGACGTCGCCGAACGTGCTGCCCTGCAGCGGGAGCGGGCCGCGGCGCTGCTCAACCTCGGAGACCTGGACGCCCGCACGGGCCGCCACTCCCGGGCCCTCCAGCGCTACCGGGCAGCACTGGAGGCGGCGCGCGACGGTGACGGGAACGAGGGCGGCGGCCGGGAGCGCACGGTCCGCGAGAACGGCAACGGCCGTGATGCACGCGGCACGCAGGACCATCCCGCGGCGGCTCGCGCCCTGGAGTCCATCGGCTCCACCTACGAGGACATGGGCGATCTGGAGCGCGCGGCCGACTGGTACGGACGCGCCCTCGTCCACCATCAGACCCGCGAATCCCTCGCAGCCGCGGCCCGGCTCCACGGACGGCTGGGCGCCGTGCACACCGCCGGAGGGCGCTTCGGGGAGGCGCTGCGCGAGTGGCGTGCGGCGGCGGCGAACTTCCGGAGGCTGGGCGACGCGGGCGCCCACGCCCGTGCGCTGGCGGAACTCGCGAGGGTCCATGAGCGCGCCGGACGTCCGCAGGAGACGGTGCGTGTGTGCCGTCAGGCAATCCAGGTCGCGCAGGAAGAGGATGACGTGCGGCTGCGGGCGGCCCTGCTGCTCAGGCTCGCCGACGCCTGCGACCGGACGGGGGACGTACGGGCGGGCAGAAAGCACCGCCGCGCGGCCGATGAGCTGCTGGATTCGCACAACCTGACGGTCCACGTGGAGTAGACCTAAGAAACCAATAGCCAGAGCTGGAAAGATTCCTTGTTTGTAAGGCTGGACAGCGCGCGATCCTTCATTAGACTGGCGGGGCCGTGGCCGTCCACGCGACAAGCCGGTATATACCTCCTATGTGCTGCCGTATCGGGATGTGCGCCACGGATGCTCCCGCACCCACAGGTGCGGGCGCTTCCGACAACCCGAAGTCAAGGACCGTGATCGACGTGAAGGTCGGCATCCCCCGCGAGGTCAAGAACAACGAGTTCCGCGTGGCCATCACCCCGGCCGGGGCGCACGAACTCGTACGCAACGGACACCAGGTCACGGTGGAGCGTGGGGCCGGACTCGGCTCCTCCATCCCGGACGAGGAGTACGTCGCTGCCGGAGCCACCATCCTGGGCTCCGCCGACGAGGTCTGGGCCACCGCCGACATGCTGCTGAAGGTCAAGGAGCCGGTTGCCGAGGAGTACGGGCGGCTGCGCAAGGACCAGACGCTCTTCACCTATCTCCACCTCGCCGCCTCCAAGGAGTGCACGGACGCGCTCCTGGACTCCGGCACCACGGCCATCGCCTACGAGACGGTCGAGACGAGCAACCGCGCACTGCCGCTGCTCGCCCCGATGTCCGAGGTCGCCGGCCGCATCGCCCCACAGGTCGGCGCGTACCACCTGATGCGTTCCGCCGGCGGGCGCGGTGTGCTGCCCGGCGGCGTGCCGGGTGTGCAGGCCGGGCGTGCCGTCGTCATCGGCGGCGGCGTCTCCGGCTGGAACGCCACGCAGATCGCCATCGGGCTGGGCTTCCACGTCACGCTCCTCGACAAGGACGTCAACAAGCTCCGCGAGGCCGACCGGATCTTCGGCACCAAGGTGCGCACGGTCGCCTCCAACGCCTACGAGCTGGAGCGTGCCGTCCTCGAGGCGGACCTGGTCGTCGGCGCGGTGCTGATCCCGGGCGCGAAGGCGCCGAAGCTGGTGAGCAACGAGCTGGTCTCCCGCATGAAGCCGGGAAGTGTTCTTGTCGACATCGCGATCGACCAGGGTGGCTGCTTCGAGGACGCCCGGCCGACCACGCACGCCGAACCGACCTTCCAGGTGCACGAGTCGGTCTTCTACTGCGTCGCGAACATGCCGGGCGCAGTGCCCAGCACGTCGACGTACGCGCTGACCAACGCGACGCTTCCCTACATCGTCGAGCTGGCCAACTGCGGCTGGAGGAACGCCCTTCGGCAGGATGCGACCCTGGCCAAGGGGCTCAACGTCCATGACGGGGAGGTCTTCTACGGACCCGTCGCCGAGGCGCACGGTCTCGGCAGCCGCGAACTCGGCACGCTGCTCGGCTGATTCAGCACGTCAACAGCGCAAGTCAATGCCGCCGACCTGCCACTGAGGGCATGTCACCGGATGTCACCGGCCCTGCTTCCGTCACCGCGACGGCGGGGCCGGTGACGTCTTTCCGGGGTGGTGACAACCGCTCAACCACGGGCCCGGACCGCCCCGTTCGCGGGTCTCCGGGCCGCTCCGCGGCCCTCCCGGAGGGGTTCCGTGAGCCGCATTGCCCCTTGACATCGAAGTGTTCGCAGCTCGACACATCGTGCCGTCTCCGGTGGATTGTGTTGCTGCGAACGGCCGACACGCCATAGAGTCGCCAATCATCGGCATGGTGTCACGCTGATCTGTCTAGAAGTTTCCTGGTCACCAAGGAGGTAGGACGACTTGTGAATGAGTCGACACTTTCTCCCGGGGGTGGTCAACCAGGAGCACCTGCGCGGGTCCAGGGGTCCTCGGGGTCCGAGGATGTCGGCTCCGTCGCTGTCCGCACCTTCGCCGCCCACCAGAACGCATCACCGACCACGACAGCCCAACAGAGCATGGACGGCCGCCAAGTGAACGCCATGGCCGGCAACTCGGCGGGCGACGAGTCCGCCGAACTCGCCGACTACAGTGACCCGCACCGCGTCCCCTACGGCGAGCTGCCCGAAGGGCATTTCTACGACCCGGACGCGGAATACGAACCCGACCCCGAGTACGCGGCCACCCTCGCGCCCGACGCCGCAAGGCAGCGCCGCGAGAGGATCGGCCCGACCGGGCGCCCGCTTCCGTACTTCCCGATCCCCGGCCCGGTCAACGAACCGGGCCCGGCGAAGATCATCGCGATGTGCAACCAGAAGGGCGGCGTCGGCAAGACGACCTCCGCCATCAACCTGGGCGCGGCGCTCGCGGAGTACGGACGGCGCGTGCTGCTCGTCGACTTCGACCCTCAGGGGGCGCTGTCGGTGGGGCTCGGCGTGAACCCGATGGAGCTCGAACTCACGGTCTACAACCTCCTGATGGAGCGCGGCCTGGCACCCGACGAGGTGCTGCTGAAGACGGCCGTGGCGGGAATGGACCTGCTGCCGAGCAACATCGACCTCTCGGCGGCCGAAGTTCAGCTCGTCAGCGAGGTCGCCCGCGAGTCGACGCTGCAGCGCGCCCTCCAACCCCTGATGAACGACTACGACTTCATCGTCATCGACTGCCAGCCCTCGCTCGGTCTGCTCACCGTGAACGCGCTCACGGCGGCGCACAAGGTGATCGTTCCGCTGGAGTGCGAGTTCTTCGCGCTGCGCGGTGTCGCGCTGCTCACCGAGACGATCGAGAAGGTGCAGGAGCGGCTCAACCCGGAGCTGGAGCTCGACGGCATCCTGGCGACGATGTACGACTCGCGAACGGTGCACAGCCGCGAGGTTCTGGCGCGTGTGGTCGAGGCATTCGACGACAACGTCTACCACACGGTCATCGGGCGGACCGTCCGCTTCCCGGAGACGACCGTCGCGGGTGAACCGATCACGACGTACGCCTCCAACTCCGTCGGTGCAGCCGCGTATCGCCAGCTCGCCAGGGAGGTGCTCGCCCGGTGCCACGCCGAGTGAGTCTTCCTGCAGCTGACGAACTGTTCCGTACGACCGGGGGCTCAGCGGTCCAGCCGTCGTCCCCCGCGAACCAGAACCACGCCAACGGTGAGGAGCCGTCCGGCAAGAGCGCACCGTCCACCACCCGCGTTCCGGCACCGGTTGGCGAACAGGACTCCACGGGCGCCACGGAGGCCACGGAGGACGGTGACGCCGGAGGCCGGACCGAGGACGGCGGGCAGAGCGAGCACAGCGCCGCGGGGGAGGCTGACGACTCCGCCGGCGAGGCCGGAGCGGCGCCGGGCGGTGGCCCGGCCACCGCGGGCGGCGGCGAGCACTCGGGACGTGAGGGCGGCGAAGGCCAGGAGGGCCGGTCCGTTCCGCGCCCTTCGGTGCCCGGCCAGGGCACGTCGCAGGCTGCCTCGGGCGGAGGCGGCCGGGCGGACTCGGACGCGCAGATCCCGTCCCGGCGGACGGGGCAGGCGGCTCCGGCCGGCAGCCCCGCGAAGTCACCGCAGCAGCCGAAGAGTCCGCGTGCCGCGGAGCCCAGGAGCCGTCAGCAGGCGGCCGGTTCGCCACGGCGCGGCGGCGGGCGCGGTGCCAACAGGCGCCCGAGCGGCCGCGAGCGGCACGACGAGAAGATCACCGTCTACGTCTCCGCCGAGGAACTGATGGACCTGGAGCACGCGCGCCTCGTGCTGCGCGGTGAACACGGCCTGGCCGTGGACCGCGGCCGCATCGTGCGCGAGGCCGTGGCCGTCGTGCTGGCCGACCTGGAATCCCGCGGGGACGCGAGCATCCTCGTACGGCGGCTGCGGGGGCGCTGAAACATTCCTGTGCGTCACCTCATCCGAAAGCGCGGGCACATGAGTGAGCCGGAACGCCCTGACCGGCTCCTCCCCAGTACGCTGCCCCGCGATGCCCAGTCCTGACGACAACGCCCACACGACGCCTCGCTCCGCCCGTCGCTCTCTCGGGCGTGGGCCCGGTACGACGTCGCCTTCTTCGGGCGTGGGGCACCCCGGGTGGGAGTCGGAACCCGTCGAGGAGTGGCCGGCCGAGCCCAGACCTGAGCCCGCGGACGGGCCCGTACCGGAGTCCGGGTCCGAACCGCCGCAGGAGTTCGTACGGGAGCCCGATCCCGTAGCGGAGCCCGATCCCGCACCGGAAGCTGAGTCCGTACCGGAGCGCGAGACCGCACCAGAAGCGGCCCCCGTACCCGAATCGGCCCCCGTGCCTGACGCGGAACCGGTGCCTGACGCGGAACCGGTGCCGGAGCCTGCGCCGGGTCCGGAGGCAGGAACCGAGTCCGAGCCGGAGCCCGTGGAGGAGCAGGAGCAGGAGCAGGAGTCCGGCACGGACTCCGGTGCCGCCACCCCCAGCGGCGAGGACCCAGCGCCGGTCGTCCCGGACGGACAGCGGAAGCAGGACGATGAACAGCCCGACGACGGGCGCTTCAAGGTCGTCCTGGACAACTTCGAGGGCCCCTTCGACCTCCTTCTGCAGCTGATCTCCAAGCACAAGCTGGATGTCACGGAGGTCGCTCTCTCCAAGGTCACCGACGAGTTCATGACCTACATCCACGCCATGGGCCCCGACTGGGACCTCGACCAGACCACCGAATTCCTCGTCGTCGCCTCGACGTTGCTCGATCTGAAGGCCGCGAGGCTGCTGCCCACCGCCGAGGTCGAGGACGAGGCGGACCTCGCGCTCCTGGAGGCCCGCGACCTGCTCTTCGCGCGGCTGCTCCAGTACCGCGCGTACAAGGAGATCGCCGGGATCTTCGCCGGACGCATGGCGCAGGAGGCGCACCGCCACCCCCGTACGGTCGGTCTCGAGCCGCACCACGCGGAGCTGCTGCCCGAAGTGGCCATCAGCATCGGCCCCGAGGGCTTCGCACGCCTCGCGGTGAAGGCGATGCAGCCGAAGCCGAAGCCGCAGGTGTACGTCGAGCACATCCACGCACCCCTGGTGAGCGTGCGCGAGCAGGCCGAGGTCGTTGTGGCCCTGCTGCGGGAGCTGGGCGAGGTCACCTTCCAGCGGCTCACGCAGGACGCCCCGGACACACTGACGGTCGTCGCCCGCTTCCTCGCCCTGCTGGAACTCTTCCGTGAGCGGGCCGTGTCTCTCGAGCAGGAGGAGGCACTCGGGGCGCTCACCGTCCGCTGGAGCGGCGAGGAGGGCAAGGAGCCCCTGGTGACGGACGAGTTCGACCAGGAACCCGGACAGCAGGACGACGATCGGGAGTCCCGGCAGGAGTCTGTGGTCGAGGAGGAACCCGGACGGCAGGACGACGATCGGGAGTCCCGGCAGGAGTCTGTGGTCGAGGAGGAATCCGGACGGCAGGACGGGGAGGGGGAGCCCCGGCAGGAGTCTGTGGTCGAGGAGGAATCCGGACGGCAGGACGAGGAGCGGGAGCCCCGGCAGGAGTCCGCGTCCGAGGAGGAGATGCAGCCATGAGCGAGGAGACGTACGAGATCCAGGAAGCGGGGGCGGAAGCGGCGGACGAGCCGGTGCTCGCGGCGGAGGCGGCCGCGGAGGCCGGCAACAGCGAGGCGCACGCGGACGCGGAGGGGCCGGACCCCGACGACCCGGACGCCGGTGATCCCGACGACATCGACGGAGTCGCGGCACTCGAACTGAAGCCCGCCCTGGAAGCCGTCCTCATGGTCGTCGACGAGCCGGCCACTGAGGAGCACCTGGCGAAGGTGCTGCAGCGGCGGCGCCGCGAGATCTCGGACGCACTGCGTGAACTGGCCGACGAATACGACCGTCAGCACCGGGGCTTCGAACTGCGTCTGGTCGCGGAGGGATGGCGCTTCTACACGCGGGCCGAATACTCCGAGGCCGTCGAGAGCTTCGTGCTCGACGGGCAGCAGGCGCGGCTGACGCAGGCGGCGCTGGAGACGCTGGCCGTCGTCGCCTACCGCCAGCCCGTGAGCCGGTCCAGGGTCTCCGCCGTGCGCGGAGTCAACTGCGACGGCGTCATGCGCACCCTCCTGCAGCGGGGGCTGGTCGAGGAGTCGGGCGCGGAACCCGAGACAGGTGCGATCCTGTACACGACGACGCATTACTTCCTGGAGCGGCTGGGCCTTCGTGGCCTGGACGAGCTCCCGGAGTTGGCGCCCTTCCTTCCCGAGGCGGACGCCGTCGAGGGGGACTCACAGGAGGGCATGCCGTCGTTCGACGTAGATGACAGCGGCGACGAAGTCCACGACAGAACGCAGACGGAACACTGATGCGAAGCAGCGGCAACACCGGCGGCAACCGTAAGAACAGGGGCTCGGGCGGCAAGCAGTCCCCCCGCGCAGCCGGAGGGGGCGGAGCCAGGCAGAAGCGGACGGACCGTCCGCGCCCGGAGGAGCGCCGCTACGGCAAGGGCGAGGAGCGGTCCGCGGGCGGCGGCGCCAAGCAGGGCGGCGGCGGCAAGCCCGCACGGAAATCCGCGCAGACCCCTTCGAGGAGCACCCCGAAGGCTGCAGGGAAGAAGGCGTCCGCTGCCGGTAGCGGCGGCGCCAAGAGTGGGGCGAAGGGCGGCCCCAAGAGCCCCACGGCCCGAGGAGCGGCGGCGAGGAGCGTCGCGGCGAAGAACGCCGCCAAGAGCGGCCCGCGCAAGGTCACCGGCAGTGGCGCCCCCAAGGCCCGCGCTCGCAACGCCTCCGCGCCCTCGCGCCCGCGTGAGTACGAGGCGCAGGTCGAGGAGCGCAACCGCGCCCGCCACACCGGGCCCGCCCGGAAGCTGCCGAAGACCTTCGGTGAGCAGGAGGGTGAGCGGCTGCAGAAAGTACTGGCCCGTGCCGGCATGGGCTCGCGCCGTGCCTGCGAGGAGCTGATCGAGCGGGCCAGGGTCGAGGTCAACGGCAGCATCGTCGTCGAACAGGGCGTCCGCGTGGACCCCGACAAGGACGAGATCAAGGTCGACGGTCTGACCATCGCCTCCCAGTCGCAGGTCTTCTTCGCGCTCAACAAGCCTTCGGGCGTGGTCGCGTCTATGGAGGACCCGGAGGGGCGCCAGTGCCTGGGGGACTACGTCCAGAACCGGGAGACACGTCTCTTCCACGTCGGGCGCCTCGACACCGAGACCGAGGGCCTCATACTCCTCACCAACCACGGTGAGCTGGCCCACCGGCTCACCCACCCCCGCTACGGCGTGAAGAAGACCTATCTCGCCGCGATCCAGGGCCCTCTGCCGCGCGACCTCGGCAAGCGTCTGAAGGACGGCATCAGGCTGGACGACGGCTACGCGCGTGCCGACCACTTCCGGGTCGTGGAGAACACCGGCAAGAACTACCTGGTGGAGGTCTCCCTGCACGAGGGCCGCAAGCACATCGTGCGCCGCATGCTCGCGGAGGCGGGCTTCCCCGTCGAACGGCTCGTGCGCACGCGCTTCGGGCCCATCGCGCTGGGTGACCAGAAGTCCGGATGGCTGCGCCGCATGACGAACACCGAGGTCGGCATGCTGATGAACGAGGTCGGTCTCTAGACCTCAGCCTCCGCAGTCACGTCGCGGGAGCCGGCGTCTCAGTGTTCGGTCCGCCCGGACGCCGGTTCCCCGTGCCGATCTACGCTGTGCGGTCGGCACGGACATCCGGCCACAGAAGGCACCAAGCAGCACGGCGGCACGGAGCGGCAGGGAGCGGGGAAGGCGTGGCGGTACGAGCAGTACGGGGAGCCGTACAGCTGGAGCGGGACGAATCGGGCCACATGCACGATCAGGTCTCCGCGCTGATGACCAGCGTCCTCGAGCGCAACGGCCTCACCGCGGACGACCTCATAAGTGTCTGGTTCACGGCCACCCCCGACCTGTACAGCGACTTTCCGGCGGCAGGCGCACGTAAGCTCGGAATCGTGGACGTGCCGCTGATCTGCGCACAGGAACTCGACATCGCCGGGGCCATGCCCCGCGTGGTGCGCGTGATGGCGCACGTGGAGTCGGACCTGCCCAAGTCGCAGATCAACCACGTCTACCTCGGGGCCGCAGCAGAACTCCGCAAGGACATCGCCCAGTAATGCGTACAGCTCTCGTCGTCGGCACAGGTCTCATCGGCACCTCCGCGGCGCTCGCCCTCACCGGACGCGGCGTGCGGGTGCACCTGAGTGATGTCGACCCGGAGCGCGTCCGCACGGCGACGGCCCTCGGCGCCGGTACGGAGGACGAGCCCGAGGAGCCGGTCGACCTCGCGATCGTGGCCGTGCCGCCGGCGCACGTGGCCCGCGTCCTCACCGACGTGCAGCGCCGCGGTCTCGCCCGCGGCTGCATCGACGTGGCCAGCGTCAAGGGCGGGCCCCGCCGTGAGGTCGTCGAACTGGGCGGCGACCTCGTCAGTTACCTGGGCAGCCACCCCATGTCGGGCCGGGAACAGAACGGTCCGCTCGCCGCCACCGCCGACCTCTTCGAGGGCCGGCCCTGGGTGCTCACACCCACGGGCGAGACCGACACCGAGGTGCTCAACCTCGCGCTGGAACTGATCGCGCTGTGCGGCGCCGTCCCCGTCGTCATGGACGCCGATGCGCACGACCGGGCCGTCGCGCTGGTCTCTCACACTCCGCAGCTGCTCTCCAGCATGATCGCGGCCCGTCTGGAGACCGCGGACGAGACGGCCGTACGCCTGTGCGGTCAGGGCATCCGGGACGTCACCCGCATCGCCGCCTCCGACCCCGGGATGTGGGTGGAGATCCTCTCGGCCAACCCCGGCCCCGTGGCGGACATCCTCGCCGACGTTGCGAGCGACCTCGACGAGGCCGTTCGGTCGCTGCGTGCGCTCGGCTCGGCCGACGAGGAGAAGCGGGGCGGCGGTGTCACCGGCATCGAGAGCGTGCTGCGTCGCGGCAACTCCGGCCGCGCCCGGGTGCCGGGCAAGCACGGCCAGGCACCGGCCGCCTACCGGACCGTGGCGGTCCTCATCAGTGACCGGCCGGGAGAGCTGGCACGGATCTTCGCGGACGCCGGGGCCGTCGGCGTCAACATCGAGGACGTGCGGATCGAGCACGCGACGGGACAGCAGGCCGGCCATGTGCAGCTGATGGTCGAGCCCGGCGCCGCATCGGTGCTGGAAGCGGCGCTGCGGGAGCGGGGCTGGGCCCTCCGGCAGCAGTGAACGCGGCCGTCCGGGCCTTGCGGGGACGGGCCGGAAGGGGCTGGGGCCGTGCGAGGGCGGCGGGAATGAGCCCTTCGCCGAGCCGGTAGCCTGGTGCCCGGGCCGGTACGGCACGGCCCCGCCCGCCCTGCCCGTGTTCGAGAAAGGTCCCCCACAGCGTGTCTGCAGTGATTGTCGCCATCGACGGCCCCTCCGGCACGGGCAAGTCCAGCACCTCCAAGGCGGTCGCGGCGGCGCTCGGCCTCAGTTACCTGGACACGGGCGCCCAGTACAGGGCGGTCACCTGGTGGATGCTGACCAACGGCGTTCCCGTGGACGACCCGGCGGCGATCGCGGCGGCGGCCGAAGAGCCCGTGATCGTCTCCGGTACCGACCCGGCCAGCCCCACGATCTCCGTCGACGGGACGGACGCCTCCGGCCCGATCCGTACCAAGGAGGTCACCTCGGCGGTCAGCGCCGTCAGTGCCGTTCCCGAGGTGCGAGCCGTCATCACCGCGCTGCAGCGTTCCATCGCCGCCGAGGCCACGGGCGGCATCGTCGTCGAGGGGCGGGACATCGGCACGACCGTCCTCCCCGACGCGGATCTCAAGATCTTCCTCACCGCCTCGCCCGAGGCCCGGGCCTCCCGCCGCAGCGGGGAGCTGAAGGGCAAGGAGGCCACGGACCTCTCGGCCACCCGCGAGGCGCTGATCAAGCGGGACGCTGCCGACAGCGGCCGCAAGACGTCGCCGCTGAAGATGGCGGACGACGCGGTCGAGGTGGACACCACCCCGCTCACGCTGGAGCAGGTCGTCGAGTGCGTCGTGACGCTGGTCGAGAAGGCCGTCTCCGCGAAGCGGGGCCGTGACGGCGAGAACGGCCGGAGCAGCGGTTCCGGCCGGGCCGCCGACGGTTCCGATGAGAAGGCGGGGCAGATCTCCAAGTGACATCGACCGGCTCCGCGCCCGGTACGCGAGGGGCGGCGGTGGGGCGCCGGATCGGCCTGGGCGTGATGCACGGTCTGTGGCGTCCGCGCGTTCTGGGCGCGGAGCACGTACCGCCGAGCGGGCCCGCGATCCTGGCCGTCAACCACTCGCACTTCATAGACGGCCCGATGCTGATGGGCACGGCTCCGCGCCCTGTGCACTTCCTCATCAAGCAGGAGATGTTCAAAGGCCCTCTCGGCTCGTTCCTCCGCGGCATCTCACAGATCCCGGTCGACCGAGGCAGCACGGACCGTGCCGCGGTCCTCGGAGCCCTGGGAGTCCTGGAGCGCGGAGGGGTGATGGGCATCTTTCCCGAAGGCACCCGAGGCGAGGGGGACTTCGCCTCCCTGCGTTCGGGGCTGGCCTACTTCGCCGTACGCTCGGGTGCGCCGGTCGTCCCGGTCGCGGTGCTCGGCAGCAACGACCGGCAGGGCCGGCTCGTCAAGGCCCTCCCGGCCCTGCGCAGCCGCATCGACGTCGTCTTCGGCGACCCGTTCGAGGCGGGCGACGGCAGCGGCAGGCGTACACGGGCGGCGCTGGACGAGGCCACTGTGCGGATCCAGCGCCGGCTCACGGACCACCTCGCGGAAGCGAGGCGCCGCACGGAGCGCTGACGGCGCCCGCCGTGAACGGGCATCGCGCGCTGCCGCCCGTACGGGCACCTCGTACGGCGACAGGACATCCGGCCGCCGCGGCCCGGCAGACTTGCAGTAGCCGTTGTGCGGAGCGCCCCGCACAACGGCAGACCACCTGAACATGAACGACGAGGACGAGACCGCATGGACGAGAAGGAACAGCACGGCGTTTACGAGCCCGGGCATGACCACGGTGAGCTCGGCGACGCCGAGTTCGACCGGTTCATGGAGCTCGCGGCCGAAGAGGGCTTCGACGCCGAAGAAGTTGAGGGCGCGCTGGAGGAGGCCTCGCACGGCCCGCTCCCGGTGCTGGCCGTCATCGGCCGCCCCAACGTCGGCAAGTCGACCCTGGTGAACCGGATCCTCGGCAGGCGCGAAGCAGTCGTGGAGGACCGTCCCGGCGTGACCCGCGACCGCGTGACGTACGAGGCCGAGTGGGCCGGCCGCCGCTTCAAGATCGTGGACACCGGCGGCTGGGAGCAGGACGTTCTCGGCATGGAGGCCACGGTCGCCGCCCAGGCGGAGTTCGCCGTCGAGGCGGCGGACGCGGTGGTGCTCGTCGTGGACGCCCAGGTCGGCGCGACGGACACCGACGAGGCCGTCGTGCGGATGTTGCGCAAGGCCGGAAAGCCCGTGGTGCTCTGCGCGAACAAGGTCGACGGCCCGACCGGAGAGGCCGACGCGACCTTTCTGTGGGGGCTGGGCCTCGGCGAGCCTCACCCGGTCTCGGCGCTGCACGGGCGCGGCACGGGCGACCTGCTCGACAAGGTGCTGGACGCACTGCCGGAGGCGCCCGAGCAGACCTTCGGCGGCGTCGGGACCGGCGGCCCGCGCCGGGTCGCGCTCATCGGCCGTCCGAACGTCGGCAAGTCCTCGCTGCTGAACAAGGTCGCCAAGGAGGACCGCGTCGTCGTCGACGCGACCGCCGGCACCACGCGCGACCCGGTGGATGAGCTGATCGAACTGGCCGGAAAGAACTGGATGTTCGTCGACACCGCCGGCATCCGCCGCCGTGTCCACCTCCAGGAGGGCGCCGACTACTACGCCTCGCTGCGCACCGCGGCCGCGCTGGAGAAGGCCGAGGTCGCGGTCGTACTGATCGATGTGACCGAGGCGATCAGCGTGCAGGACCTGCGCATCATCACCATGGCGGTGGAGGCGGGGCGCGCCCTCGTCATCGCGTACAACAAGTGGGACAACCTCGACGAGGAGCGCCGCTTCTACCTGGAGCGGGAGATCGAGCGGGACCTGGTCCAGGTCCGCTGGGCGCCGCGTGTGAACATCTCCGCCCGCACCGGGCGGCACATGGAGAAGCTGGTGCCCGCGATCGAGACGGCCCTGGGGGGCTGGGAGACGCGGGTGCCGACGGGGAAGCTGAACTCGTTCCTCGGCGAGATCGTCGCCTCCCACCCCCACCCGGTACGCGGCGGCAAGCAGCCCCGCATCCTCTTCGGGACGCAGGCGGGTACTCGGCCGCCGCGGTTCGTGCTGTTCGCCTCGGGCTTTCTGGAGGCGGGCTACCGCCGCTTCGTGGAGCGCCGGCTACGCGAGGAGTTCGGGTTCGAAGGGACGCCGATCCACATCTCGGTGAGGGTGCGGGAGAAGCGCGGCAAGAAGAAGTAGCGGACGGGCAGCGGCCGGGAGCCGGAGCCCGGGAGCCGGGGTCGTGGGACTACGGCCCCGGCCCGGTTTCTCGGGCCGTGGCCGGATCAGTAGGCCTGGCCGTCCCGCGGACCTGGTGGCAGCGCCGCCGGTACGCGGGTGCTGCGTCGCGGCAGTGAGTCGTGCTGCCAGCCTTCGCTGCCCCAACTGCCGGTGCCGTGCACCGTGCCGAATCCCTCGAAGCGCAGCTCTTCCTCTCCGGTCCGGTCGCCGGGCAGTGTGCGGAAGAGCCTGCTGTACTCCGCGTACAGCGCGTCGTAAATGGGCGTGGCGGAGGCGCTGTTCGCTCGCGAATCGTGGCCGGTCCGCATGGCGGGGATGCCGAGGCCGGGGCCTCTGTAGGGACGGGGAGCTCGGGAAGGTTCGTAAGGTTGCACGTCTGGGCCAACGACGGCGCCGCCCCGCGGATGCGGGGCGGCGCGACGAATGACCTGTTCGCAGCGGTGGGCTGTGGTCCGTACGTGCGAAGCCGTACACACGGAACGGGTCGCCCCGCCTCCGTCAGGATCCGGCGAGCGGCATGGCCGCGGCGACGAGGACGCCCTGGGCCGCGGCCTGCACCAGTGCCTCGCGCAGCAGGTCCTCACGTGGCTGCTGCCCGATGGAGCCGACGGGAGCGGCGTAGACGAGAACCGAGTTGCTCTGGTTCGCGGCGGTGCGCCATCCGTCGGTGACCGGCAGCGCCTCGTGCGCCTGCCACCAGATGTTCTGCTGGAGACTTGCTCCCGTGGGCGGCTGCAGGATCGCGTGCAACTGGCCCATCGCGACGAGGACGGACCAGCCCGGCACCGGAGCCGGGGTCTGGGTGAGACCCGTGACGGGCAGGAAGCCCTGTTCGACCAGGAGCGGCAGGAAGTCGTCGCCGCGTCCGTCGGATCCGGGGCGGGCGATGCGGGCCGTCGGTTCGACGACGACGGCCGCGTGCAGAGTGTCGTTGATCAGGACCTGCCCGCAGGTGACGCCGAGCACGGCGCGCTCCGGGGCCGGCCGTCCGGCGCCCGGGTGAACCGGGCCGGGTGCGGGAGCCTGGGCGTAGGAGGGGCTGTACTGGGGCGTCTGCGGGGCTGCGTATGCGCCCGGTGCCGGTGGTGGCGGCGGGGACATGGACCCGGGCGCCGGTGCGGGTACGGAGGGTGCCGGCGGAGCGGTGTGCGAGGCCGCCGGCGGCGCTGCGTGGGAGGCCGCCGCGGCGTCGGCGGTGATCGTGCGGACGGCGCCCTGGACCTCCTCCTCGGAGACCTTTACCACCTGCGACGGGACGCACGTGGCGTGCGCGAACGCGAGCACCGCGGTTTCCTCGCCCACGAACAGGACTGTGCTGGTGGGGATTTGGCCCGTGTCGCCCGGAGCGCGGCACGAGGTGCAGTCGTAGCTGCCCGGGGCGTTGTCGCCCGTGAGCAGCCTGTTGGCTTCATCGTCGCCGATCTCGGCGCGTACGTCGTCGCTGACATCGAGCATGGGGGACACGGGGGCTCCCTGGGCGTTCGGTTCTTGTCCGTATGAACAACGGGGGAGCCGTGGTCCCGGTCACGCGCGATCGGACGCGTAATCAAACCGCCGCCGATGAACCGGCGTAGAGCAGGGAACGCCGCACCTGCCGATCAGGTTCCAGGATCTTCTTCACAATGTCGGAACTCTTCTGGAACAAAACCCTATTGCGTCCAACCATCGCCATCCCGGGCCCGTCTAGCAAGTGACCGATGAGTAGTTGGGGGAACGAACGCTCTACATATGTAGGAGTCGGGGCAATGCACATCTCGTTTTTGATCAACAGCGGGTACGGCATGGGGGGAACCATCCGCACCACGTTCAATCTGGCGCGGACGCTTGCCGAACAGCACGACGTGGAGGTCGTCTCGGTCTTCCGTTACCGGGACAAGCCCTTCTTCGACCCGGGTCCGCGCGTGCGCCTGCGGTCTCTGGTCGACATGCGCCGGCACAGCCCCGGCTACGAGGGCGACGATCCCGAACACGCCCTGCCGACGCGGAAGTTCCCACGCGGCGACGGCCGGCATCCGCAGTACAGCGCGCTGACCGACCGCCGGATCGGCGAGCATCTGGGCAGCACCATGGCGGACGTCGTCGTCGGCACGCGGCCAGGGCTCAACGCGCAGATAGCCCGTCAGACCCGCCGCGGTCCGGCTCGTCTGGGACAGGAACACCTCACGCTCTCCACGCACTCGGCGCGTCTGAAGCTGATGCTCCGCGCCACCTATCCACGGCTGGACGCGGTCACCACGGTCACCGAGGCCGACGCCCGTGACTACCGCCGCATCATGCGGCTCCCCGGCGTACGGATCCAGGCCCTGCCCAACAGCGTGCCCGCGCCCGACGTCAGGCCCTCCGACGGCACGGGCAAGTGGGTCGTTGCCGCCGGACGGCTCGCCCCCGCCAAGCGATACGACGTGCTGATACGTGCGTTCGGCGAAGCCGTCGTCGAGCGCCCGGACTGGGGGCTGCGCATCTACGGTTCCGGGCGCGAGCGTGACCGGCTGCGCTCCTTGATCGACGAACTCGGCCTGTACAACCACGTGTTCCTGATGGGCCCGGCACATCCCATCGAGGCCGAGTGGGCCAAGGGCGCGATCGGTGCGGTGACTTCGAGCCTTGAGTCGTTCGGCATGACCATCGTCGAGGCCATGCGCTGCGGGCTGCCGGTCGTGGCCACCGACTGCCCCCATGGACCGGGCGAGATCATCCGCGACGGTGTCGACGGGTTCCTGGCCCCCGTGGGCGACGTGCCGTCGATCTCCGGTGCCCTGCTGCGACTCATGAACGACGACGCGTTGCGGCAGAGGATGGGGCGGGCCGCGCTCACCTCGTCCGCCCGCTTCGACCCGGCCCAAGTGGGCGCACGCTACGAAGACTTGATGACCGCTCTCGTCAACCGCCGCGGCGGTGCGCTGCACAGGGCACGCGGAGTGCTGCTCGGCGGCGCCTACGCGGCCAAGGACGCCCTCAAGGTCGCGGGGCTCGCACTGCAAGGAGGACGCGCATGAGCACGTACGCCGCCGGCACACCCGGAGCCATGGGAACCGCCCTCCCGGCCGCGGCTGCTGCGGGAGCCTCGCCCGCGGGCACACCGCCGGCTCCCGCCGGAAGGGCCACGAGGACGGGACGAAGGGCGCGCACAGGACGGGCGGGACGTGCCGAGAAGGCACAGAGGTCCGGCAGAACACGCGGGGCGGACAGGAACGGGACGGCTCCGGGGAACGGCCGCCACGACGAGTCGGTGCATTCCCTGGCGCCCGGCGCTCCGCCCGCGATCGTGCGTCCGCGCGCCGACTGCACGGCCGACAGCGCGGGAGGGCTCACCTTCGACGTACGGCTGACCGACGGCCGGGCCACGGCCGCGGTCTCCCCGTCGGGTGATGCCGCGCTCCTGCTCCGCCTGCGGGGCGGCGAAGGCCCCGAGGACACCGTCCGGTTGCCGCTGGGGCCGGCGGAGACCGAGGGAACGCTCCGTGCCGTGCTGCCCAGCATCATGAGCCTTCCCGAAGGGCGCTGGGACGCGTATGTCGCTCTCGACGGCGGGGAGCCGCGCAGGCTGCTGCCCGGCGTGCACGACCTGCGGTCACTGATCGGCCGCGTGCCGCGCCAGGGCCGCACCTGGCTGGGCGTCCGGATCCCGTACGCCACCAAGTACGGGAATCTCACGGTCCGTTCGTGGCTGCGCTGGCCGCACGCCGAGGCGGGCCCGCTGTGCGTCTCGGACGGCTGCGTGGTGCTGCAGGGGAGGCTGTACGGCGCCCGGCTCTCCACCACCGCCCGCCTCGAGGCGTATCCCCGCGGGGTTCAGGATCCCGTGAGCGTTTCCCTGTTCCTGGACGGGGCGGAACCCGGCGACCCGGACGGGGGGAGCGTCGACCGCGCGGACCACGCGGCAGGCTTCACCGCCCGACTGCCCCTGAAGGCCGTCTCGTCCGAGCACCGGGTGTGGGACCTGTGGGTACGCCCCTCGGCCGGTGAGGAGCCGGTCCGGCTCGCCCGGATATTGGACGACGTGCCGGACAAGGGGCAGATCTTCAGCTATCCGCCGCAGCGTGTGACCGGCCCGGACGGTGAACCCCGTTCCGTCAGGCCCTACTACACGCACGACAACGACCTGTCCGTACAGGTGAGTTGCGGAGGGCCGGTGTAAAACCCGTGAGGGGGGCACCCGTTGCGCCAGGAGGTGTTAAGCGAATGGTTCCCATTCTGCTCGTGCTGCTTCTGGCGTTGATACTTTTCGGCGCCGGTTTCGCACTCAAGGCTCTGTGGTGGATCGCCGTGGCGGTCCTGGTGATCTGGCTGCTCGGCTTCCTGCTGCGCAGCACCAATGCCGGGGGGACGAGGGCCCGCTGGTATCGCTGGTAGCGATCCGGACGTGGCCGCGCGCACGACCTCGGCCACGACCTGCAGAGCACTCCCGGGGCTGCCACCTGTTGCGGACAGAACGTGTCCGCAACAGGTGGCAGACTCATGTGCATGGTCGAGACCTCCGCACGGCTGCTCCGCCTGCTGTCCCTTCTGCAGTCCCCGCGCGAGTGGTCGGGCTCCGAGCTCGCCGAGCGCCTCGGCGTCACTCCCCGAACCGTCCGCCGGGACGTGGACCGGCTACGCGGCCTGGGCTATCCCGTGCACTCGAGCACCGGGACCGCGGGTGGTTACCAACTGGGCGCCGGAGCCCAACTGCCTCCGCTTCTGCTCGACGACGAGGAGGCCGTGGCCGTCGCCGTCGGTCTGCGGGGCGCCGCGGGCGGCGGAGTACAGGGCATCGAAGAGTCCTCCGCCCGGGCGCTGGCCAAGCTCGAACAGGTGCTGCCGCACCGGCTGCGGCGCCGGGTGAACGCACTGAACGCCTACACCGTCCCCATGACGCGGGCGTATCAGGGGCCCGCGGCCGAACCGGAAGTCATCACCGAACTCGCTCACGCCTGCCGCGATCACCAGCAGCTCCGCTTCTCCTACGAGACACACGAGGGCACCACCACCCGCCGCATCGTCGAACCGCACCGGCTGGTCAGCACGTACAGGCGCTGGTATCTGGTCGGCTGGGACACGGAGCGGCAGGACTGGCGCACCTTCAGGGTCGACCGCATCACGCTCACACCCCCACACGGCTCCCTCTTCGCCCCCCGCACACCGCCGGCCGAGGACCTGGCGGCATGGGTGTCCGAAGGCGTGGCGGTCAGGGCCTACGCGGAGCAGGTGACGGTGCTGCTGCGGGTACCGATCGAGCGTGCGGCCGAGGTGGTGACGCTGTCGACGGGGACCCTGGAGGCGGTCGACGAGCACAACTGTCTGCTCCGTACCGGTGGGCCGTCGCTGGAAGTGATCCTTCCGTACATCCTGATGCTCGGGTTCGACTTCGAAGTACGCGCTCCAGAAGGGCTGTTCTCGCAGGTCAGACTGCTGCGGGACAGGCTGGACGGTGCTCTGGGCGGAAGCTGAAGTCTCTTCCCCTTCTGCGCTCCGTTCCCCTTCTCTTCCGACCCTTCCTCTTCTTCCTTCACGGCTCGAGTCCATCGAGAGGAGCGGGGCGGGAAGGCTCGTTACGCCGGAATTGTGCAAGCGGTTGCGACGCACAAGTTCGGGACGCCTCCGGAGCGTTACCGGATCGCGGCCACATGGTGAATTTGCGGAGCCTCGCAATTCCTGACGACGTGTCCGCCGGAGAATTCCCGCGGACGATTCCGTGTGCGCCGAAGAGCGGAATGCGGGTTGGCGAAGTGACCACCTACGAGTGACACGGTGAACGGTGAAGCGGACGGCGGCCCTTGTGACAAGAGTGTGACGAGCTGACGATACGGCCCGGACTTCCGGCGGTACGGTGGCGGCATGGCACCGGAATCCGCAGCCCAGGACAACCCGCAGGACGACCCCGAGACCTACGTGGGACTCACAGCGGAGGCGGCCGAGGCGCAGGCATACGCACGCGGCTGGACCACTGTGCGCTCCCTGCCGCCGGACGCGATCATCACCATGGAGTACCTGAGCGGGCGGCTGAACTTCGCCGTCGAGAAGGACACGGGCAACGTCGTGCGCTGCTGGAAGGGCTGAGCCCCCCACGGCCCGGGCCCGTGATCCGGCTGCCACGAGCGATGCCGAAGGCGGGCCGGTCGGGCGCACCGTTCGCGCCGGACGGCCGACAGACAGCGAGCGGCCCCGGCGCCCCTGACAGGGCGCCGGGGCCGCTCGGCTTTCCGGCTACTTGCCCCCGGGTCCCAGACGCGCTGTGCGCGGCTGTGAGCGGTCCGGGAAGGGGCGGACGGGAGGCTGCGGGCTGACCGGCGCCCGCTCCGCGCGCAGCGGGTGCTGACGGCCCGGCGCGTGGTAGAGCCTGGCCGCGCCGATGCCCGTCCCCGACGAGGACGAGGCGGGCGCGCGGCCGCCGATGACCGCCGTCTCGCCGTGGGCCTCGTCCTGCGCCGTCATCTCCTCAGCCGGCCGAGCCCTGCCCGAGGGCAGCAGGGACTGCCGTGTGACGGGGGAGAGCGGCGAGGGCACCAGGCGGCGGCCCGGGAGCGTGGCGCGTCCACGGTCCCTCCAGGCCTGGATGCGGTCCTCGGCCCACGCGATGACGGGCTCGGCCCACGGCAGCGCGAGCAGGATCAGCAGTCCGGCCACCCAGCCGAGCAGGACGTCGCTCACCCAGTGCGTACCGAGGTAGACGGTGGTGGCGCCGACCCCGAGGGCGAAGTTCGCGGCAACGACGGACAGCACCCGGCGGGCCCGGGGCGTGGTGGCCAGATACGCCAGAATGCCCCAGGTCACAACGGCGTTGGCGGTGTGACCCGAGGGAAATATATCGCCGTCGGCGAAGAGTTCGGCGGATCCGACGGTGGTCGCATAGTGCGGCCCGAGTCTGCCGAGGCCGATTTTCACGGCGCCGACCGTGGCGTTGAGGGCCAGGAGCGCGGCGCCCAGTACCAGCAGCGGACGCAGCGTGCGCTGCCGCCATGAGCGCCAGCCCAGCCACGCCGCGACGAGGACTGCGGTCGGGCCGCGCTGGCCCAGGACGACGAAGTAGTCGAGGAACTCGTGCACTTGCGGCCACTGCTTGTAGGGCCGGAAGAGCATCACCTGCCAGTCGAGCCGTACCAGATCTGCCCGGACCAGCACGGCGACGACAATCACCGCATAGAGCACCGAAGTAGCGCCGAACAACAGCTTGCGTGTTCGGCTCATCCGCGGGACTTCGCGGTTGCTCGGTCGCTCGGGCTCTTGTTCCAGCCGGGCGAGTAGTCGGTCGGTACGCACCCAGTCGACGTTACAACGGCTGTGAGAGGTGGCCGCACACGTGACGGGGGTTCGTGACAACGATGTGATGTGGAGTGTGTCTCACCGAGTCCTTTGTGGTGGTGAATTCCCGCAGCTTATCCGGGGTTTAGACACCGCATTCCGGATGCCGTTGCGAGTGCGGACGGCCAACACGCCCCGGAATTTCTGTTCACCAGCGGTCGGTGAGGAATTCGGTTCCTCTTTTCCATCCGGATTCCCCTGCGGGGCCGCGGAGTTGACGCCCTGGGACCCGCGGCAGGGGACGCGCCGCCCGGAGGTGGGGGGACGTGCGGGCCGACGTGCGGGTGCGGTGCAGGTCGGACGGTAGGTGAGATGCGCCACGCGAGCGTCCGGCAGACTCGCGTACCCTGACATGCCACTCGCCCTTCTGTTTCCGGGCCGCCCTGTGTGTTCCGTCCCCTCCGGGGCAACCGTCCGCAGCAGGCCCGGTGATCCCCCACCCTGCGAAGGGCGAGCGCGAGAGGAGGTGCGCAGATGTCCCGGACGACCCCGGCCGGATCAGCCGGCGAGGCGTCTGACGTTCCCGCGCACACGGCTGCCCGCCGCGTCTCCGGTGAGGCAGCACCTGCCAACCGGTGGACGGTGCTCGTCGTCCTCTGCGCCAGTCTGCTTCTGGTCGCCATCGACGCCACCGTGCTGCACGTCGCGGTCCCGGCCGTCTCCGAGCAGCTGCGACCCGGCTCCCTCGAACTGCTGTGGATCGTGGACGCCTATCCACTGGTCTGCGCGTCCCTGCTGATCATGTTCGGCACGCTCGGCGACCGGACCGGGCGGCGCCGGGTGCTGCTCTTCGGCTACGCCTTCTTCGCCGCGGCCTCGGCCCTGGCCGCTTACGCACAGACACCGGGCATGCTCATCGGAGCACGCGCCCTGCTGGGCGTCGGCGGCGCGATGATCATGCCCGCGACGCTCTCGATACTGCGCCACGTGTTCCCCGACCGCCGTGAGCGGGCCCTCGCGATCGGCATCTGGAGCGCCGTCGCCGCGGTCGGAGCCGCGGTCGGCCCCCTCGTCGGAGGGCTGCTGCTCGAGCACTTCTGGTGGGGCTCGGTCTTCCTCGTCAATCTTCCGTTGATGGCCGCCGGCCTCATCGTGGGGCGCTGGCTGCTGCCCGAGTCCACCGGCGACCGCAGGGGGCCCTGGGACGTCCTCGGCGCCGTCGTGGCTGCGGGCGGCCTCTTCGGCCTCATCTTGGGCGTCAAGCACGCGGGCGGCGGCCACCCCTTCTCGCCGGGCACGATCGTGCCGCTGATGGCGGGTCTGGTGCTGCTCGGGGTCTTCGTGCGGAGGCAGCGGCGGCGCACGTACCCGCTCATCGACGTCCGTACGGTCGCGCGTCGCGCCTTCGGCACCGCCGTGGGGTGCATCGTGCTCACGGTGCTCGCCCTCGTGGGTCTCGCGCTGATCGCCGCCCAGTACCTGCAGCTGGTGCTCGGCTTCTCGCCGTTGCAGACAGGTCTGCGGCTGCTGCCGCTCTCGCTGGCGGCCATCGCCGCCGGACTCGTGGGCTCCCGGCTGCTGCGGCTGCTGGGCCCGCGGTGCATGGTCGGGCTGGGTTTCCTGCTCACCATCGTTGCCGTGATCTGCCTGACGGGCCTGGGCCAGGAGGACCGGCCTGTGCTGCTCGTCGGGGGGTTCGTGCTGCTGGGCTTCGGTCTGGAGACCACGCTCTTCGGCTGTTACGAGTCCATGCTCAACGAAGCGCCCGCCGCCCGCTCGGGCGGTGCCGCCGCGGTCGGCGAGACGGCGTACCAGCTGGGGGCCGGCATGGGCATCGCCGTGCTCGGCAGCGTGATGAACGCGGCGTACGCGCCGGGCGTCCGGGACGTGCCCGGCGTCTCCGCCGCCGCGAAGGGCGACGCGAGCCACTCGCTCGGGGAGGCGTACGGCATCGCGGCCCAGGTGGGCGGCTCCGCCGGGGACGCGCTCCGCTCGGCGGCGCGCGAGGCGTTCGTCCACGGCATGCACGTCACGCTGATCGCCAGTGCGGGACTGCTGCTCCTCGGCGCTCTGGCAGCACTGAGGCTGCCGCGTTCCATGGACGACGGTGCTCCCGGGGGTGCGGACGAGCAGACCGCCGCGGACGGCACCGCAGCGGGCGAGGAGGAGTCCGGGAGCCCGAAGGGCAGCGAGCGGGCCGACCAGGACGGACGGGACGAGGCGCCCGCAGTGGCCGAGGGCGGCGGCGACCGTCGCGCACCCGCGTCCGTGAGCGGTCGGCTGCCGCGCCAAGCCGACAGGAGTCAGGAGCGGGCCGGTGCGGTTCCCCATGCGCCGTCGGCTGGTTCCGGTAACGGGAACGGGAAGGGATCCCCCGGCGGGAATGGGCCCGGGAACGGGAACGGACGCGGCCATGAGCAGAAGCAGGGCGACGGCAGCGATCTTCTGCCGAGCGGGATCACACGGCCCTGACGGGCGCGGCCGGCCGCCGGGCGCACGGAAGGTGCGGCCCTGCCGCCGTCGGCGTCGAATGCCGGGGGAGAGCGGTGACTTCGCCGTCGGCCCGGATCAGCTCTGGTTGAAGAAGCCGCCCTCCGCGGCGCGGCGGTTCTCGCTGCCGACGATCTTGTAGTCGTCGGGCGTCAGCAGGAACACCCGCGTCGCCACACGTTCGATGGACCCGCGCAGCCCGAAGGTGAGGCCGGCGGCGAAGTCCACGACGCGCTTGGCGTCCGCGGACTCCATCATGGTCAGGTTGATGATGACGGGCACGCCGTCCCGGAACAGTTCGCCGATCCCGCGCGCATCGCGGAAGCCGTCGGGTGTCACGGTCGCGATCCGGGTGCCCTGGTCCTGAGCGGCCTCCGCCGTCACCCGGATCCGCGGGTCCGTGACCCAGGACTCCTGAGCGGCGTCACCGGGCTCCGGCCCCTCGGCGTAGTCGTCGTCGTAGTAACGCATTTCGCTGTCGTCGACGAGGCCCAGCCAGGCACTCGCCTTGCGCACCGATCCCATGGACGCCTCCTCTCCTCTGCGCGGTCCGTCCGCAGTCACATCGAGCAGCTCCCCCCCGGGAGTCCGCATCTCTATGGTCGTCCATGATGCGGATGTTGCGCCAAGTGGATACCTGCCCAGTACGGGTTTCGTGACGGTACTGGTGCAGAACCTATGGTGCCGGGTCAAGGAACCTGTGGGGCACGCGTGGTGACGGTGTGCAAGTTGTGCACCTCCCACCGGGTGCCGGCGGGGGGAAGACGGGTACGGGTCACCCCGCACTCCATGGTGAACTGCCGCATGTGTGATGCCGCCGTCCGACGCGTACGAAACACTGTGCGAGGGGTCAACAGGGAGACGGAGAAGGGGTGTTCGGACTCTCCGTCCATGTGTCGCTCAAGGGCTGCGGATCATGTTGCGTGCGTTCGCGGCCTGTTGACGTGCGCGGGGCCCAACATCCGCGTGCCGGACGCCGTAGCCGATCATCGTTTCCGGGGCGTTCGCGGCCGAACAGCAAGCCGGAATTCGCAGGAAACACGCGGAAGCGGGAACGCGGAGCATGGAATTCCTGAAATCGCTTCCTGCCGCCATTGCTGAGACCTTGATGAAATCCCGTACATCGAGCGGGAATCGATGGACAGAACGGGACAAGTCCGCTTGTTGTGCCAGTTGAGGCCATCATCTGCCATTGTCGCCCCTTGCGATCAATCAGGGTATCGACGCGACGAGTTGCGCTGTGTACGGTCCACCTGCAACGGTCCGACTTTTCATGGGACGACGCTTACTCGGCCTTGTGCGGTAACAGGGATTCTCGTAATACTCATGGGTACGAGTTGGCATGGACGCGACTTCCTTCGATCGGCGAAGGGCGTGTTCGTACTTCCTCCGGGGCCGTACCCGGGAAACGCCAAGGGCGGCCTCAACCCCCCACTGGAGGTTCAGAGTTGAAGAAGATATCGAAGCGGCAGATGGTCATCGCGGGTGCGGGTGTCGCAGCGCTCGTGGCCGGATCGGTGACCCTGTCGACAGCGAACGCCGCGGAAGACTCCGCGCCGAGTCTCAAGACCCTGACCAGCGCGTCGGCTTCGAAGCTCGCCACGACGCTCGTCTCGGACGTCAAGGGTGACGCCGGTTCGTACTACGACGCGAAGGCCAAGAAGCTGGTCGTCAACGTCACGGACCAGGACGCCAAGAAGCAGGTCGAGGCGGCCGGTGCCGAGGCGAAGATCGTCCAGCACACGATGTCCCAGCTGAAGTCGGTCAAGGACGCCTTCACCGCGAAGGACATCGCCGGCACCGCGCGGATGGTGGACGTCAAGTCCAACAAGGTCGTCATCACCGCCGACAGGACGGTCAAGGGCGCCAAGCTCGCTCAGCTGAAGAAGCAGGCCAAGGCCGAGGGCAGCAAGGTCGAACTGAACCGCACCGCGGGCAAGTACACCACCAAGATCGCGGGTGGCGACGCCATCCACGGTGACGGCGGCCGCTGCTCGCTCGGCTTCAACGTCACCCTCGACGGTCAGCCGGCCTTCCTCACCGCGGGCCACTGCACCACCGCGATCGCCAGCTGGTCGGACAGCGAAGGCGGCCAGGAGATCGCCAAGAGCGGCGACGGCGAGTTCCCGGGTGCCGACTACGGCATCGCCTCGTACACCGCCGAGGTCGACCACCCGAGCTCGGTCAACCTCTACGACGGCGGCACCCAGGAGATCACGGGCGCGGCCGAGGCCGAGGTCGGCCAGCAGGTCACCCGCAGCGGCAGCACCACCCAGGTACACGAAGGCACGGTCAAGGCCGTGGACGCCTCCGTCACCTACCCCGAGGGCACCGTCAACGGTCTGATCCAGACCGACGTCTGCGCCGAGCCCGGCGACAGCGGCGGCTCCCTCTTCGCCGGTGACAAGGCTCTCGGCATGACCTCCGGCGGCAGCGGTGACTGCTCCGGCGGCGGCGAGACCTTCTTCCAGCCGGTGACGACGGCCCTCGAGGCCACGGGTGCCCAGCTTCCCTGACGCACCTGAGGCGCCCGGTGCGACCTCGCACCGGGCGCCGGCCCGGTGACGGGCACAGTCACACACATGCGGAACCCCCGGGCGGCGCCCGGGGGTTCCGTCGTGATGTTCGAGTCCGGCTTCAGCGGAGTCCGCCGCGGAAGGGCTGCACCCGCCTCACTCGGCGGCGACCAGCTCCGCGATCTGCACGGCGTTCAGCGCCGCTCCCTTACGGAGGTTGTCGTTGGCGAGGAAGAGCGCGAGGCCGTTCTCGGCGGTCTCATCGGTGCGGATGCGTCCGACGTAACTCGCGTCCTTGCCCGCGGCCTGGAGCGGCGTGGGGATGTCGGAGAGCTCCACGCCCGGTGCCGCTGCCAGCAGCTCACGCGCCCGCTCCGGCGTGATCGCCCGCTCGAAGCGGGCGTTGACCTGGAGGGAGTGACCGGTGAAGACGGGCACGCGCACGCAGGTGCCCGACACCCTCAGGCCGGGGATGTCCAGGATCTTGCGGCTCTCGTTGCGGAGCTTCTGCTCCTCGTCCGTCTCGTCCAGGCCGTCGTCGACGATCGAACCGGCCATAGGCAGCACGTTGAAGGCGATGGGACGCTCGTACTTGACCGGGTCGGGGAAGTCCACGGCGTCGCCGCCGAAGGTCAGCCGGGTCGCGTCGGTCTCGATGGCCTTGCTCGCCTGCTCGTTCAGCTCGGCGACGCCGGCCAGGCCGCTGCCGGAGACCGCCTGGTACGTGGCGACGACCAGCCCCGTCAGCCCGGCCTCGTCGTGCAGCGGACGCAGCACGGGCATGGCGGCCATGGTGGTGCAGTTCGGGTTGGCGATGATGCCCTTCGGGCGGCGCTTCGCCGCGTCAGGGTTCACCTCGGAGACGACGAGCGGGACTTCGGGGTCGAGCCGCCAGGCGGAGGAGTTGTCGATGACGACCGGCCCCTGCGTGGCGACCTTCTCTGCGATGGCCTTCGACGTCGAACCCCCGGCCGAGAAGAGCACGATGTCCAGCCCGGAGTAGTCGGCCGTGGCCGCGTCCTCGACGGTGACCTCGCCGCCCTGCCAGGGCAGTGTGCGCCCGGCGGAACGGGCGGAGGCGAACAGACGCAGCTGCTCGACGGGGAGTTTCCGCTCGGCCAGAATCTCCCGCATCACGCTGCCGACCTGGCCGGTCGCTCCGACGATCCCGATCCTCATGGGGCTCCTTCTGTGCATGTCCTGTGCGAGTGTGTCCGGGCCCTGTCCGTCCGCGGCGCGCGTACGGCCGGGCGCTGGCTCTTCTACCCTGCCCTGCCCCCGCTACGATCGGCCACTTCTTTGACATCGGTCACACGGGACGGGCAGCCACCGGGCGCGCCGGTCACCCGGCACGGCCGTCGAGCGGGCCGAAGGCGGTGAGCGCGTCCTCGGCGCTGTTGCGCGCGTGCACGTACTCGTCCGCCCACTCCGCGGCGCCCTCGTACGCGGACTCGGCGGCGATGCGGGCGCAGGCGGCCGCGTAGTCGTACGTGGTCCGCCGCAGGGTCACGGAGTCGCCGGGACCGAGCAGGGCCCAGTGCGCGCCGGGACGTCCGTACGGCATCCCCACGCTCCCGGGGTTGACCACCAGCACACCCTGGACGACCCGGACGAACGGCATATGGGTGTGGCCGCACACCACGGCCCGCACATCCGCGTCCACGTCCGCCAGTACCTCGGTCCAGCGCTCGGAGCGGGAATCGACCAGTGCCACCTCGGTGTCGTTGCGAGGTGTGGCATGGCAGAAGAGCACAGGGCCCAGGCCGTCGACATCCAGGCGTGCGGTCGGTGGCAGCCCCGCCAGGAACCGGGCGTCCGCCTCGCTCAGCAGGCCCGCGGCCCACAGGCCGATGGCGAAGGGCGCGTCGTGCTGCTCGGCCGGCTCGCGCCGCTCATGGCCCCTGCTCTCCCCGCCGTCGCCCTCGTCCGAGACGCGTCCGGCGGCGTCGCGGTGTTCGGCCAGCTCCCGGTCGGCGTTGCCCCGCACCCACACGGCGCGGTCGCCCAGCCCGCGCAGCAGCTCCAGGGTCTCGAGGGGCTGCGGGCCGGCGAGGAGGTCTCCCGTGAGGACGATGTGGTCTGCCGTCCGCACGTCCGGCTCGTCGAGCACAGCCTCCAGGGCGGGGAGGACGCCGTGGATGTCCGAGAGCACCGCTACGCGTCCGTCTTGTCGGGTCATGCGGCTCAGCATGGCCCGGCAACGGGGCCGGCGAGGGGTGGTTCTCCCAGCGCGGAAACCCCGTCGTGGCGCGCCCGGAGCGGCCGTTCGCACACCCCGGCCGTGCGGTGTCCGCGGGCCCCGCCCGTGCGGCCGCGTACCGCCGGTGAGCTGCGGAGGGACGTCACACACCTTGTTCGAACACTGGTTCGACAGACTGGTCTATGGTGGGGGTGTACCCAGGGACAGGCAGAGGTGCGGATGCGGCAGGAGGTGCGTGCGATGCCGGGATTCGTGCACCTGCACGTCGCCTCTGGATTCTCCATGAGATACGGGGCCTCCCACCCCGAGACGCTGGCCGAACGAGCCGCCGAGCGCGGCATGGACGCGGTCGCGCTCACCGACCGGGACACCCTCGCCGGAGCGGTCCGCTTCGCCCGTGCGAGTGCCGGCGCCGGAGTGCGTCCCGTCTACGGGGTGGATCTGGCCGTGGCGGAGCGGCCGGAGAAGAAGAGCGCGGTGCGCCGGCGCCGTACCCCCGTCAGGGGCGGGGCCTTCATCGACGAATCGGCACAGCGCGTCGTCTTCCTCGCCGGGCAGGGTGCGGCGGGGTGGGAGCGCCTGTGCCGGCTGGTCACGGCTGCCCACGCCTCCGGCGGTGAGCGTCCCCGGCTGGAGTGGGAGGACCTGGCCGCGGTGGGAGGGGCGTCCGGCGCGGGAGGCTCCGGAGCAGATGAGGGGGCGCTGACCGTGCTGCTCGGCCCCGACTCCGACGTCGGCCGGGCGCTCGCCGCCGGACGGCCCGATCGCGCGGCACGGCAACTCGACGGCTGGCGGGAGATCTTCGGTACGCAGGCGCTGCGCCTGGAGGTCGGCGCGCATGTGCCGACGCGGGAGTCCGCGCGGATGCTGGGTCTCGCGGCAGGGGAAGGGGTCAAGCCCGTACTGGCCAACGGGGTGCGCTACGCCGATCCCGGCCAGGGCCCGGTCGCGGACGTACTGGACGCCGCACGCCGCCTGGTCCCCGTCGACCCCCGGAAGGGACTGGACAGCGGCGAGCGGTGGCTCAAGGGTCCGGAGGCCATGGCGTCGGCTGCGGAGCGCATCGCTCTTGCCGCGGGCTACCGGAGCGACACCGCGAACCGGCTGCTGGCGGTGACCGAGGAGACCGCCGGGAGCTGCCGTGTCGACCCGGAGTACGACATCGGCATCGGGCGTGTGCACTTCCCCGAGCCGTGGCTGGTCGGTGCGGGCGGAGGCAGGAGCGCCGAGCGCGTGCTGCGTTCACGGTGTGCGGCCGGGATGGTCGCCCGGCGGTACGAGGGACAGCGGAAGCGCTGGGAGAGACTCGAACACGAGCTGCGGATCATCGAAGGGCTGGGCTTCTCCTCCTACTTCCTCACCGTCGCGCAGGTCGTGGAGGACGCACGGGCGATGGGCGTGCGGGTCGCGGCGCGCGGCTCGGGCGCCGGATCGCTGGTCAACCATCTGCTGGGCATCGCACACGCCGATCCCGTCGAACACGGCCTGCTCATGGAGCGGTTCCTCTCGCCGAGCCGCGCCGCACTGCCGGACATCGACATCGACGTGGAATCGGCGCGGAGGCTGGAGGTCTACCGCGCCATCTTCGACCGCTTCGGCGAGGAGCGCGTCGCGGCCGTCGCCATGCCGGAGACCTACCGGGTGCGGCACGCGATCCGCGACGTGGGCGCGGCGCTGAGCATCGACCCCGCCGAGACCGACCGGCTCGCGAAGTCGTTCCCGCACATACGGGCACGCGACGCGCGTGCCGCCCTCGATGAGCTTCCCGAGCTGCGCGGTGTGGACGCCGAGAAGTACGGACCCCGCTTCTGGGACCTGGTCGAGTCGCTGGACGCACTGCCCCGCGGTATCGCCATGCACCCGTGCGGTGTGCTGCTCTCGGACTCCTCGCTCCGCGCCCGTACGCCCGTCGTGCCCACCAGCGGTGAGATCCCCTTCGGCCCCGCCGGTCCCGGCGATCCTTCCGGGCCCGGGCACCTCCCTGGGGGCCGGCGAAGCCAGGGGGAGCAGCCAGGTGGTGAAGCCGGGGGGAGCGCGCCCGTCGCGATGTCGCAGTTCGACAAGGACGACGTGGAGGAGCTGGGGCTGCTCAAGCTGGATGTGCTGGGGGTGCGGATGCAGTCCGCGATGGCGCACGCGGTCGCGGAGATCGAGCGGACCGGCGGCGGCCATGTCGCGCTGGACGAGGTGCCCGAGGGCGATCCGCAGACGTACGAGCTGATCCGCTCCACCGAGACGCTCGGCTGTTTCCAGATCGAATCGCCGGGCCAGCGCGACCTGGTGGGACGGCTGCAGCCGGAGAGCTTCCACCATCTCGTCGTCGACATCTCGCTGTTCCGGCCGGGACCGGTCGTCGCCGACATGGTGCGGCCGTTCATCGAGGCGCGGCACGGACGGCGGCCCGCCGCGTACCCGCACCCGGATCTGGAGCCGGCGCTGCGCGAGACGTTCGGCGTCGTGGTCTTCCATGAGCAGATCATCGAGATCCTGTCCGTCATGACCGGCTGCGGCCGCGCCATGGCCGACGAGGCGCGGCGCGCGCTCTCGGACGACGAGCGGCAGGGGAGGGTGCGGGCCTGGTTCACGCAGGAGGCGTCCCGGCGCGGGTACGACGCCGAGGCCGTCGAACGCACCTGGGAGATCGTGGAGGCGTTCGGCTCCTACGGTTTCTGCAAGGCGCACGCCGTCGCCTTCGCCGTTCCCACGTATCAGTCGGCGTGGCTGAAGGCCCATCATCCGGCGGCTTTTTACGCGGGGCTGCTGGAGCACGATCCGGGGATGTACCCCAAGAGGCTGCTGCTGGCGGACGCACGCAGGCGCGGGGTGCCGGTGCTGCCGCTGGATGTGAACCGGTCGTCGGTCGGTTATCAGGTCGAACTGGTGTCTGATTTCAGGGGTGTTGGAGACGGGCTCGCGGACACCACGGGGCCCTCCTCCGAACACCCGGACCATCAGGAACATGCGGGCCATGCGGAACATGTGCAGCGCCTGTGGGGACTGCGTCTCGCCCTTTCCGAAGTGCAGGGCATCAGCGAGGCGGACGCGGAGCGCGTCGCCGCAGGGCAGCCCTACGACTCGCTGGCGGACCTCTGGAGACGGGCACGGCCGCCGCGTCCCGTCGCCGAAAGGCTCGCGCGCGTGGGGGCGCTGGACGCCTTCACGCCCGACGGCAACCGCCGCGACCTGCTGCTGCAGATCGCCGAACTCCACCGCCAGCAGCGCGGCAGATCCGGTGCCCGCGAGGGGCAGCTGGCGCTGGACCATCTGGCGAAAGGCGCCGCCGCACCCGAGCCGGCCGGGCTTCCCGACCTCGACGCGGACGAGCGGCTGGGAGCGGAACTCGGTGTCCTCGGCATGGACACCTCCCGGCACCTCATGGACGATCACACCGCCTTCCTGCGGGAGTTGGGCGCGCACTCCGCACGTGCGCTGCGTGACGCACGGCATGGTGAGACGGTCCTGGTCGCGGGGGCCAAGGCCGCGACCCAGACCCCGCCGATCCGCTCCGGGCGGCGCGTCATCTTCAGCACCCTCGACGACGGCACCGGTCTGGTCGACCTCGCCTTCTTCGACGACAGCCACGCGGCCTGTGCGCACACCGTCTTCCACTCCTGGCTGCTGCTGGTGCGGGGAGTGGTGCAGCGGCGCGGGCCGCGCAGCCTCAGCGTGGTCGGGTCGGCGGCATGGGATCTGGCCGAGCTGGCCGAACTGCGCCGCGCCGGTGGCCTGGACGCGGTCACGGCCAGGCTGGCGGAGCCGCCCGTGGGCCCCGGGCCGGATCAGGACGAGGGGAGCGGCGAGGACCAGAACCAGGGCGCGGGCACCGGTTCCGGCGGCCGTACCGTCGAGGTGGCCAAGGGTTACGAGATGCATCCCTGGGCCGATCTGCGTCCTCCCGGGGATGCCGCCGGTTCTCCGAACGCCCTGCGCAAGCTCTGGCACTCCAGCCCGGGGAGCGCGGGATGAGCGGCTCCAGCGAGCCCGGCGGGCACAGTGAACCCAGCGAGCACAGCGAGCACAGCGGACACGGCGAGCAGGGCGGGCCGGGCGAGCAGGGCGGACCGGGTGGGCAACTGCGCGTGCTGTACGTCCACTTCGGGGGCAGAGTCCGTCAAGTGGACGAGGACCGCCCGGAGTTCTCCGTGCTCCTCGGTCTCCTCGCCCGTTTCACCCCCGTCGTACAGGCGCTGCCGCCCGATGCCGCGCTCGCCGACGTGCGTGGCGCGCTGCGCTACTTCGACCGTGACGCACCCGGGCTGGCCCGGCTCATCCGTCTCCGCGTGCTGGCCCTGTACGACACCGACTGCACCGTCGGCGTCGCCGTCAATCCGCTGCTCGCGAGGATGGCCGCGCACTCCGGACCCCCGGGCGCGGTCCGGGTCGTGCATCCGGAGGAGACCGCCGGGTTCCTCGCGGGCAAGCCCGTCGCGGCACTGCACGGCGTCGGCCCGGTGACCGCTCGCACCCTGTGCTCGTACGGTCTGGACACCGTCGGCCGCGTCGCCGGCGCCCCGCCCGCCACCCTGCAGCGCATCCTCGGCGCGAAGACCGGACGCCTCCTCCGGGAGCGCGCCCGCGGCATCGACCCGACACCGGTGGTTCCCGATGAACCGGCACGTTCGGAGAGCTCCGAATTCCGCTTCGACCGGGACGAGATCGACCCGGCCGAGCGCCGCCGTGCGCTGCTCACCCTCGCCGACGAACTGGGCTTCCGTATGCGCACGGGCGGGCAGGTGGCCCGTGCGCTGACCCTCACCGTCCGCTATGCCGACCGCTCCGTCACCACGCGCACCCGCACGCTCGCCGAACCCACCGCGCACACCCCGGCGTTGACCGCTGCCGCCTATGCCATGCACGACGGGCTCGGGCTGCAGCGGGCCCGCGTGCGCGCGGTGACCCTGCGCGCGGAGGAGCTGATGCCGGCCGAACTCGCCTCCCTGCAGCTGTCCCTGGACCCTCGTGAGGAGAAGGCGAGGCGCGCCGAGGCGGCGGCGGACCGGGCCCGGCTGCGGTTCGGCGCGGCCGCGGCACACCCCGCGGGGCTCTTCGACGCGGCGTAGCCGGGGCGGGCAGGCACTCAGCCGTCGAGGCCGCCGCTGTCCGTACGAGCTGGAGCGGCGGTCGGCGAGAACGCCGACGCCTTCGCAGCGCTCTCGTCCTCGTACCTGCCGTCTGCAATCGACGCCTGCCCGGGCCTGCGCAGCACGATGAGTGCGATGACGAAGGCGGTGGCGAGAAGCCCCGCACCGATGGTGAAGGCCAGGTGATAGCCGCCGGTCAGCGCCTCGGCCCGGCTCCTGCCCTGTGCGAGCAGCTCCTCGCTGCGGGAAGCCGCCAGGGTGGAGAGCACCGCGACGCCCGCAGCCATGCCGATCTGCTGGGTGGTGTTGAAGAGTCCGGAGGCGAGCCCGGCGTCGTCGTCCCCCGCGCCGGACATCGCGAGCGAGGTCAGCGCCGGAAGGGCCAGCCCGAAGCCGGCAGCGAGAAGCATCACGGGGAGCAGGTCGGTCGCGTAGTGCGCGTGCACGGGGATTCGGGTGAGCAGGCCCAGGACCCCGATCAGGAGGACGAGCCCCGTCAGCAGGACGTTGCGCTCGCCGTAGCGGGCGATCAAGCGGGCCGAGGCGCCCAGGGACACCGCGCCGATGACCGCTGCTGCCGGGAGCATGGCCAGGCCGGTCCTGGCGGCACCGTATCCGAGCACCTTCTGCAGGTAGAGGGCGACGAGGATCTGGAACGAGAACAGCGCGGCCACCATGAGGACTTGCACCAGGTTGGCCCCCGAGACGCTGAGCGACCGGAAGATCCGCAGCGGCATGAGGGGTGTTGTGGCAGTGGCCTGGCGGGCGGTGAACGCGGCAAGCAGAGCTGCGGCGAGTGCTCCGAAGCCGAGCGTGGGTGCCGAAGTCCAGCCGTGTTCCTCGACGTTGACGACGGTGTAGATCCCCGTCATCAGCCCCGTGGTGACGAGGAGGGCTCCGATCACATCGGCTCCGGCCCTGATGCCGAGTCCGCGGTCTGCGGGCAGGAAGGGTACGGCGACCGCGAGAGCCGCGAGTCCGATCGGCAGGTTGATGAAGAAGATCCAGTGCCAGCTGAGCTCGTCGGTGAGAACTCCGCCGAGAACCTGGCCGATCGATGCACCGGCCGCGCCGGTGAAGCTGAACACGGCGATCGCCTTGGCCCGCTCCTGGGGCGTGGTGAACAGTGTCACGAGGATGCCCAGGCTGACGGCGGAGGCCATCGCGCTGCCGACCCCCTGCAGGAACCGGGCCGCGATCAGCACCGCAGGGGAGCCGGCGGCACCCGCCAGGAGCGAGGCCGAGGTGAAAAGTCCTGTACCGGCCATGAACATGCGCTTGCGGCCGATCAGGTCGCCGAGCCGTCCAGCGAGCAGCAGCAGGCTGCCGAACGCGATCAGGTAGGCGTTGACGACCCAGCTGAGGCCTGCGGCGGAGAATCCGAGATCACTCTGGATGGCCGGCATGGCCACGGTCACGATGCTGCCGTCGAGGATGGTCATCAGCATCCCGGTGGTGATGACGGCGAGGGCGGTCCACCGAAAGCGCGGAACGGCGGGGGGCGGGGCGGAGGTTGCGGACATGGGCCTCTCCTGTCGACTCAGGCAGCAGGAGAGACATTAGCAGATGGTTTTGTTGTAGACGATTTACTTCGGGCCTACTTCCCCCGCTGGCGCGCCCGTCGCACCGGGTGCGGGTTCTCGGCGGGGGCGGCCAGATGTCCGGCGATCAAGTGGCTCAATGCCCTCAGGAAGGCCTGCCGGTCCTTCTCGGGGAGCGCTGCCAGCGCTTCCTCGTGAACACGGTCGACGATCTTCTGACTCCGCTCGGCGACTCGGGAGCCTTCCTCGGTGACCGCGATGATCCGGGCCCGCCGGTCCCGGCTGGACGGGCGGCGCTCGGCGAGGCCGGCCTTCTCCAATGCGTCCACCGTCACCACCATGGTCGTCTTGTCCATGTCGCCGATCTCGGCGAGCTGGATCTGGGTGCGCTCCTCCTCCAGGGCGTGCACCAGTACGCAGTGCATGCGCGCCGTCAGTCCGGCCTCGGCGAGCGCTGCGGACATCTGACTCCGGAGCACGTGACTGGTGTGATCCAGCAGATAGGACAGATCGGGTTCGGTACTGGTGGGCGTCATGGCGGTCATGCCCGCCAGCGTAGCAATCCGATCCGTGGCAGATTATCCGCAAAGGGTCATTCCGTGCCGGGCCTCGTTTCCGAGATTCTTCGAACCCGATCGCTGCGGGGCCGACTGCGGCTGACCGGCCCGGCCGCCCGGACCAGCCCGGGAGCCGGTGCGGCCAGGGTCGCATCAGCCCCGGCGCGCCGCGATGCGCTGCCGGGAGACCTCGTACAGCACGGCGGTCGCGGCGCCGGCCGCGTTGAGTGAACTGGCCGCCCCGCTCATCGGGATGCGCACCGTGACGTCGCACAGCTGGCGCCAGGCCGCGCTGAGCCCCGCTGTCTCGTTCCCGACGAGGAGCAGTACCGGGCCGGTCAGGTCGGAGTCGAAGAGGTCCGTGGCGCCGTCCTCGTCGGTGCCGACGATCGTGACGCGCCGTCCGAGCGCCCTGTGCTGCTCCAGCCATGCGACGACCTCACGCTGCGAGGGCACCCGCACCGCGGGCAGCGCGAAGAGCGAACCGGTGCTGGCCCGCACCGACTTGGGGTCATAGACGTCGGCGGCGTGTCCGGTCACGATCACGCCGCCGGCGCCGAAGGCGTCCGCGGAGCGGATGACCGTGCCGATGTTCCCGGGCCCGGTGGGGCGGTCGAAGAGCACGCCGAGGAAGTCGTCGTCCACGCCGATGCGGGACAGGTCGTCCTCCGGCATCTCGAGCACCGCGACGACCTCGGGCGCGCTCTCGTCCTTCCCGCCGAGCTCGGCGAGGAGTTCGGGTGCCATCGCGACCCGTTCGGCGTGGACGTCGCGTACCAGGTCCTCGGCCCACCGCGAGAGCGGTCGCCGCGTGGAGTGGATCAACGCCCGTACCGGCCAGCCGTGTTCGACGGCGAGCGTGATGGGGCGGACTCCCTGGACGAGGAACTCCCGTGCGCGCTGCCGCTTGTTCCGGTTGGTGAGCAGCGACTGCCACTGCTGGAAGCGGGCGTTGCGGGAGGTGATCTTCTGAACCAGGGGACTTCCTCCCTCGTGACTTCGTGCCGCCGCGGCAGCCTACACAAGAGCCGGGCGCTCACAGAATCTTCACAGTCATGCTTATGGCCCTCCCAAGTTACCGCTGCGTTAATTGACGTGACTTCGACAAGTGTGGTCTGCCTCACTTCAGTTGCCCCCACCAGAGCCACCACCCCCCACGCAGCACCCCTGCACCACCCCCCACGAGGCGCCACAGGAAAACGCCCCCTCACCCCCACGAGGAGACGGCAGTGAAACTGTCCTGGAAGCACCCCTACACCCCGGCAGTCGCTGCGGCGGCCGCGATCGTCATGACGGCGCTCCCACTCACGGCATCCGGTGCCTCCGCTTCGGAGGCCCCCGCATCGGGCACGTCCACTCCGGACTCCAAGACGTCCTCGGACGCCGACGCCGCCGGGCAGGCCCAGCTGGCCGACAAGCCCGCAGGCGAGGAGCCGAAGGGCGGCTCGGCCGGCAAGTCCGCAGCCGGAGATTCGAAGGGTGGCTGGAACGACTTCGACTGCAAGCCCTCGGAGGCACATCCCCGCCCCGTCGTGCTGGTGCACGGCACGGGAGGCAACAAGATCGACAACTGGCTCGGTCTCGCGCCCTACTTGAAGAAGCGCGGCTACTGCGTCTTCTCCCTCGACTACGGCCAGTACAACGGCATTCCGCTGCTGCACGGCCTCGGCCCCATCGAGGACTCCGCCGTCCAGCTCGACACCTTCGTCGACAAGGTCCTCGGCTCGACGGGCAAGGGCAAGGTCGACATCGTCGGCCACTCGCAGGGCGGCATGATGCCCCGCTACTACATGAAGTTCCTCGGCGGAGCGGACAAGGTGAACGCCCTCGTCGGCATCGCACCGAGCAACCACGGCACGACGCTGAGCGGGCTCACCAAGCTCGTGGACCTGATCCCGGGACTCGGCGACGCCATCGACGGGCTCGCCCCGTCGCTGATGCAGCAGAAGCAGGGCTCGGACTTCATCAACCGTCTCAACGAAGGCGGCGACACCCTGCCCGGCGTGAAGTACACCGTGATCGCGACGAAGTACGACGAGGTGGTGACGCCCTACAAGTCGCAGTTCCTGGAGGGACCGGACGTCAACAACGTCACGCTGCAGGACCTGTGCCCGGCCGACATCTCCGAACACCTGGCGATAGGCCTCTTCGACAAGCTCGCGTTCCACGAGACGGCCAACGCCCTCGACCCGGCGAACGCCGAGCGCACGACCTGCTCCTCCTGACTGACGGAGCCGGAAATGACGGACGACGGGGCCCCACTGGAACTTAAGCCTTCTGGGCGGGGCTCCGTCGACGTCACCACTCGTACAGCTTCTCCGCGTACGCCGGCCCGTAGTGCGTCTCGAGCACCTGCAGCGGGTCCTCCTGACGCTCCAGCGCCTTGGACATCCTCGCCCGCCCGGGCAGCGCATCGGGCTCCCAGGTGGCGGGACTCCAGGCGGAGGAGCGCAGGAAGGCCTTCGAGCAGTGGTAGAAGATCTCCTCGACCTGGACCACCAGTGCGAGTGCGGGCGTGTTCCGCCGGACCGTCATCTCCTCCAGGAACGGCGCCTCACGGACGATCCGCGACCTGCCGTTGATCCGCAGCGTGTCGCCGCGTCCGGGCAGCAGGTGGATGAGCCCGACCTGCGGGTTCTGCAGGATGTTGCGGAACCCGTCGGCCCGCTTGTTGCCCGGCCGGTCGGGGATCGCGACCGTACGTTCGTCGAGCACCTTCACGAAGCCGGGCGGATCGCCCTTCGGTGACACGTCGCACGAACCGTCGCGGCCCGATGTGGCGATCAGACACAGCGGCGAGTGTGCAAGCCACTCCCGGTCCAGCGCGTGCAGCGTGCTCCGGACCTTCCGCGCCGCGTGCGGGGCGGGCTCGCCCAGCAGTTCTCGCAGCTCGGCCTCCGAAGTGACTTCCCTCGTCGCCGACGGCGGTTCCAGATGCTCCACCCTGCCTCACCTTCTCCGCAGGGCACGCAGGTTCCGTCCCTGGCCTGCTCGTAACCGCATCCTACGAGCACGTGTCAGCTTCCGCTGCGACGGCCGAGGTCACGGCGGCGTGCACCGAGGCACACGAGCGTGGCACCGACGACGAGGACGCCCGCGCCGGCGAGCGCGATGTCCGTCGTCGTGCCGTCACTGCCGGACTGGGCGAGCCGGCCGCCCTGCTCGGCACCCTTCGTCTTCGGGGTGTTGTCGGAGGAGTGGCCGGCCCGGGTGTGCTCGCCACTGCCGTGCGCGCTGTGCGTGCCGTGCTCGCCGGCCGACGGGTTGCCATGGCCGTCGTGTTCCACGGTCGACTTGGCGGCGCCCGCCTTGATCTGCGAGTCGCTCGGCGCGGAGGGCCGGCCCTGCGAAGTGGTCTGCGACCTGGTGCCCGCGGCAGCCTGACCGCTCCCGAAGGTGACGTCGGAGCAGGTGTAGAACGCCTCGGGGCTGTCGGAGCGCTGCCAGACGCTGTAGACGAGGTGCCGGCCCGACCTCTTGGGCACGTCGCCCTTGAACGTGTACGCCCCGCCCTCAAGTCGCGGGTCCTTGACCTTCGCGAAGGGCTCGGACTCCAGATCCGACCACTTCAGCGGCTTGGACGGGTCGTAGCCCGACTTCGTGATGTACAGCTCGAAGCTGCCCTTGTGCGGGGCCGTCGACTTGTAGGAGAAGGCGTGCTCACCGGCGGTCATCTTCGACGAGGGCCAGTCCTTGCGCGGCAGGTCCAGGCCCTTGTACTTGGCCCGTCCCGCGCTGCACAGCTTGCCGTCCGGGATGATCTGCTTGTGCCTGCCGGCCGCGTCCGGGATGTTGACCTCGTTCCAGTCGTAGAGCGCCTGGGTGCCGCCGGTCTTCACGGCCGCCTTGCACGCGGCGGACCGCGGATTCTCCGGTCCCTCGGCGAAGCAGGCCGAGACGCGGCTCACCGGGTCCGTCATCGATCCGTGAGCTGCGGCGGGCGCCGCGCCTGCCATGGAGAGCGCGAGCGACACGGCTCCGAGAGCGGCCATGCGTGCGACCGTGCGACGAGCGGACATCTGGGGCTCCTGATGGTGGGGGACATACGTGTCGCCCGTGCCCCGCGCGCCCCGGTGGTGCCAGGCGGGCCGGACCGATGCGGTATGTACCAGCACGCTAGCCCCGCTCAGCTGCCTGTTCGATGCCCGGAAGCCCCAACTGCCCATCTTTATGGTGGCGTTAAGGCAGCGGTAAGAGGGGGCTCAGGCGCGGAGCCCGGGGCGCATGGATGTGCACCGTGCATCCCTTTCCTCACCCGATTCCGTTAAATATGCCTCTGTACAACTCCAGCCCTTTTTCAAGTGTCTAGCCTCCTACCAGAGCAATGCGACACAAGGGGGCCCCAATGCGACACACCAGACTGCTCATCATCGCCGTGCTCACCAGCGCGGGGCTCCTGACCACCGCGGCGGCGGGCACGGCCGCCGGAGCCGAAGCCACGGCGTCCGTGTCTAACGCCTCGGCTGCCGCCACGAGTTGCGGCGTCACCTGGGGGAGCCTGCCGAAGACCGGCAGCGGCCCGGGCACGCGCTCGCTCACCGACGTACGGACGGGGCGGCACGACTGCTACGACCGCATGGTCCTGGACATCCGTCCGGGAACGCCTGCCGCTTCCCCGACGTACCAGGTCCGCTACGTCGACAAGCTGTACCAGGACGGCTCGGGCCAGCTCATCAACGTGGGCGGTGGTGCGATCCTGGAGATCGTGGCCACGGCGCCCAGTTACGACCCGGAGACCTACGAGGCCACCTATCCGGGCAGGGGCGGGAAGCCGCTGCCGGGTGTGAACCTCAAGGGCTACAAGACCTTCCGCGACGCGCGCTTCGGAGCCAGCTACGAGGGAACGACCCAGCTGGGCCTCGGAGTCAGGGCACGGCTGCCGTTCCGAGTGCTCGAACTGGGCGACCGCCTCGTCATCGACGTCGCCCACACCTGGGCGGCGCCCCGCTGAGACCCTGCGACTCCCGGGTGCCGGGCGGAACAGCCGCCCCGTACCCGGGACTTCACGACGGCCGCCGCACCGCTGTGCTCTTTTCAGCCGCCGATCTGGACGGACCGCTTGGCCAGTCCGGCCCAGAAGCCGTCGATGACCGTGCGCTGTTCCGCCAGTTCCGTCTCGCCCGCGCCGAGGGTGACGAACAGCGGGGCGAAGTGCTCGCTGCGGGGGTGTGCGAGGCGTCCCGTCGGTGACTTGTGCGCGAAGTCGAGCAGCGCGTCCACGTCGCCCCGTTCCAGTGCCTCACGTCCCCAGGCGTCGAACTCCTTCGACCAGGACGGCGCTTCGTCCACGCCGGCGCCCCAGCGCAGCTCGCTCAGATTGTGGGTGAAGAAGCCGCTGCCGATGATCAGGTAACCCTCGTCCCGCAGCGGGGCGAGCCTCCGTCCCAGGCGCAGCAGCTCCTCCGGCTCCAGGGTGGGCATGGACATCTGGAGCACCGGGACGTCGGCGTCCGGATACATCTCGACGAGCGGCACGTACGCCCCGTGGTCGAGGCCGCGCTCCGGTGCGTCGTGCACCTCCTCGCCGGGCCCCGAGAGCAGTTTCCGTACCCGCTCGGCGAGTTCGGGAGCGCCGGGCGCCGGATAACGCACTTGGGAGTAGCGCTCGGGGAACCCCCAGAAGTCGTGGACCAGTGGCACGGTGCGCGTCGCCGAGAGCGTCACCGGTGCCGATTCCCAGTGCGCGGAGACCATCAGGACGGCCTTCGGGTGCGGCAGCCGGGCGCTCCAGCCCGCCAGTTGAGCGGTCCACAGCTCGTCGTCGGCAAGCGGCGGCGCGCCGTGGCTGAGGTAGAGCACGGGCATGCGGGCGGGTGTTCCCGCCGCGTCCGGGGTGCCGCTGGTGGTGCCGGTGGTCATGATCGCTTCAGCCTCTCCGCGGTGTCCCCGAACATGCGGGCCTGTCGTGGCCAGAGTGTTGTTCAAGTTCGAATCACTCGCTTCGGACGGTAGCCGATGATTCGAATTCGAACAACCGCCTAGGATTGACCCATGACAGACGCACGGTGGCTGGACGAGCGCGAGATGGCGGCCTGGCAGAGCTTTCTCCAGGCGAGCCACAGGGTCGGGCAGCACCTCGAGCAGCAGCTGCGGGAGGAGAGCGGTCTGTCCCATCCGCAGTACGAGATCCTCGTGCGCCTCGGCGACGCCCCTGACGGTGAGATCCGCATGACGGAGCTGGCCAGGGGTCTGGTCACCTCCAAGAGCGGGCTGACCTACCAGATCGGCCGGCTGGAGAGGCGCGGCCTGGTGTGCCGCCGCTCGTGCGAGAGCGACGTCCGCGGTGTCTACGCGGCGCTCACCGATGAGGGCAGGCGCGCCCTCCGCGATGCCGCGCCGGGCCATGTCACCGCCGTGCGTGAGGCGCTGATAGATGTCCTCGACGACGGAGAGCTGGCGGTGCTCAGCGAGGGGCTGGGGCGGGTGGCCCGGCGGCTGGAGGATCAGGGGCGACAGGGTGGCGGAAGATGCGGAGAGTGAGTACCTCAGCCGGGCAGGCCGCGTGAAGCTCTCGGGTGCAAAACGGTCCGAAACGGGTGAATGGATCGCGTGCCGTGTGCGATGCGGAACCAACCCTGCTCGGATTCGCGTGTGTTCTGCGACCGGGGGCAGATGCGGAGGACGAGCGAGGCACAATCGGAGGACAGGGCCGCAACGTGAGCACGAAGAGTAACCCGAGTGGGGCGAGAAGGGATGTGCGGTGAACCTGCTGGATGTGCTGTTGCTGCTCGCAGTGCTGGTCTTCTCCGTTTCCGGCTATCAGCGCGGCCTCGTCGCGGGATTCGTCTCGCTCGCCGGCTTCGTCGGCGGTGCCGTCGTCGGTGTGTGGGCCCTGCCGTTCGTCCTGGAGAGAGTGCATCCCGGCACCACCGAGGCCACCATCGTGGCGCTGCTGACCGTCCTCGTGCCGGCGGCACTGGGGCAGGCCGTGGCCGCGCCTCTGGGATGGCGGCTGCGTGACGCGCTCAGCTGGACACCGGTGCGCTGGGCGGACGGCGCCGGGGGAGTGGCCGTCAACGCGATAGCGGTCCTCGTCGTCGGCTGGGTCGCGGCGAGCGCCCTTTCCGTGTCGCCCTCGCCCGTGCTGAACCAGACCATCCGCGGCTCCGTCGTGCTCGGCACCGTCCAGGACCGCATGCCCGACCAGGCCGCAACCTGGTTCAACGACGCGACGGGAGCGCTCACGACAGCGGGCTTCCCGCCGGTCTTCAACCCGTTCGAGCACGAACCCGGTACCTCCGTGGCCAAGCCCTCCGGCGATTCCGTCACCCCCGCCGCAACCCAGGCCGCCAAGCGCAGCACGGTGAAGGTCGAGGGTGTGGCCGACGTCGACGGAAGCCCCCGCGGGCAGGAAGGCAGCGGCTTCGTCTACACGAACCAGCGCGTCATGACCAACGCGCACGTGGTCGCCGGAGTCGACGAGCCGACGGTGCGGATCGGCGGTGTCGGCCCGCGCTACGAGGCGAGGGTCGTCTGGTTCAGCCCGAAGACGGACGTCGCCGTCCTCGCCGTGCCCGGACTGAAGGCACCCGCCCTGGACTTCGCGGGCAACGCCGGACGCGGAACGCCCGGCGTGGTCGCCGGATATCCGGAGAACGGCAGCCTCGATCTGCGTGCGGCCGCCATCTCCCAGCGGGTCAAGGCGCGGGGTCAGGACATCTACGGGGACAACCTCAGCACCCGCGACATCTACGCCATACGCTCCACCGTCCGGCCCGGCAACTCCGGCGGCCCGCTGCTGTCCAAGGACGGAAGGGTCCTCGGGGTGATCTTCGCCCGCTCCACGACCGACGCCGCTACCGGCTACGCACTCACCGCGGAACAGGTGCAGCAGCACGCCAGGAGAGGCGCCGCCAACGACCGGGCCGTCGACACCGGCAGCCGGTCGGCGCTCTGAGCCGCGCGCCGCGACGCAGGGATGCGACCCGGCGCGCAGCCGCGGACACACGCCGCGCCCGCGAGTTCTGCCCGCTCACAGCCGCTTGGAGTAGCGCCATTCGGCGGCCGCCTGCTCATAGCCCAGGCTCCGGTTGAGCGCCAGCATCGGGGCGTTCGTGGCGTCGTTCCCGGTGAAGGCCCGCCGGCAGCCCTCGGAGCGGGAGCGCCGCAGGGAGTCGAGCTTGGCCAGCCGCGCCAGACCGCGCCCGCGGAACGCGCGCCGGGTTCCGGTCATCCCCGACCAGTAGCGCTCACGCCCGTCCGTCTGCGCCACGGAGTACGAGGCGACTTCGCCGCCGACGAGCACGACGGAGCTGAGGCGGTGGTCGATGTCCGGGCGGTCCCAGTTCAGCCGCAGCCAGTCCTCGTACGGCACGAAACCGTGGCGCACATCGCCGGGTTCGTCCGCTGTGCACTCCAAGTCCGCCTCGTACAGCGGACGCAGGTCACCGGCGAAGTCGAGAGCCGTGCGGAGCTCGACGCCGGCGGGCAGCCGCTCCGGCGGTTCGGGAAGCCCGGCACGTGCGAGGTCGAGACCGAGGAAACAGGCGCGCCTCCCGCGCGTGTAATCGCGGTGCTCCGCGAAGCCGGGAGAGCGGCCGTCGTCGGAAACCCACGTCCAGACGCGCTCGGCGCCCACGCCTGACAGATGACGTTCCGCCTCGGCCACCAGCGCCGCGCCCGCACCCAGTCCACGGCTGTCCGGGTGCACGGCCGTGTGCAGGTAGCCCTGTCCCGGCTCGATGCTGCCGATGAGCAGCCCCGTGTCAGCACAGCCCAGCACCCGTCCGTCGGGCTCCCTGGCGACCAGCCAGCGCGTACGTCCCGCCGCGGGGGCGGACTCGGCCTCCCAGGCCACCGATTCGGCCGTGCACACGAGATACGGCACAGCCGCGCGCCTCACCTCGGCCACCGTCCCCGCGTCGCCCGGGCGGAAGGATTCGACGGTGACCTTCGGTGTCATGACCCGGCACGCTACGCGCCCGCCAGTGGCGCCGCTCCTGATTTTCCCGCCCCTGAGGGAGAATCGGCAGCGCATACGAATGCGCCGCCCTGACGGAAGAAACCGCGAACACACCGGAGATCACGTGCCGTTGCAGATCACCATCGACCCTGCCGCGCCGGACGCCCCGTACGAGCAGCTGCGCGCCCAGATCGCCGGGCAGGTGCGCGGCGGGGATCTGCCCACGGGATACAAGCTGCCGACCGTGCGCGGGCTGGCAGAGGAACTGGGTCTTGCCGCGAACACCGTCGCGAAGGCCTACCGGGCGCTGGAGTCGGACGGAGTCATCGAGACCAGGGGGCGGCACGGCACGTTCGTGGCGGCGGCGGGGGACGCGGCGGCGAAAGAGGTGTCCGAGGCGGCGCTGTCCTACGCGCACCGGGCGCAGAGGCTGGGCCTGGACCGCGACGCGGCGCGTGCGGCGGTCGAGGACGCCCTGCGCGCTGTGTACGGCTGAGAGCCGGCCGCCGGGAGTTCGCGCAGGGGCGGACGGAGGGCACCGGCAAGTGCCCCAGGAGCCTCAACAGGCCGGTGCGGCAAGGGAGTCGGGTCCCGTGGGAATGCCGTGCGCTCGGGCGGGAGTGGCTACGTCAGCATCCCGGTGCGTGTGAGCAGCCTCGTGCGGGCCTCCATCAGCGCGAACCCCAGCAGGTTCTCTCCGCGCCACTGCGAAGGGTCACGCACCCGCGCGTCGTCCGCGGCGAGGCCGACGCCCCACACCCGGTCCAGTGGGCTCGCCTCCACCAGTACGCGGCTGTTGGTGCCGAGCAGATATTCCCGCAGCTCGCCGGGCTGCCCGAACTTCCGCAGGCTGCCCTCGACCACGATGCCGAAGCGCTCGCGCTCCCACACGCTCTGGTCGAACCCCTGAACCGAGCGGCCCGCGGCCTTCGCCTGCCGGGGATGGCGGGCTGCCACCGCGTGCTGCTCCGCCTCCTCGTCCCCGAACAGGCGCGCCTTACGGGCCATCATCCAGTGCTCCGCGGTGGCGTATTCGACACCCTCCACCTCGAAGGGAGAGGGCCACCACTGGCTCAGGCAACCCTTGCCGATGGCGCCGTCCCGCCGTGGCCGATGGCCCCAGAAGTAGAGGTACTTGAAGCGCTCGCCGCGTGCGGCGCGCTCGGCGAGTTCAGCGACGTTGTCGACCATGGCGTGATTCTGGCAGCGCCGGGGTGAATTGCTCGACTGTTTATCAGGTGAGCCGGAGGCCCCGGCGCATACACCGGCCCGCGGAGCCCCCGGCCCGGCCCCGGGCTACAGGTACAGCCCGGAGCCCTCGCCGTCGTGCTGCGCGGGAACCGAGGCCGGCGAGGTGCCCTTGCGGAGCGCGAACAGCTCGGCCAGCGTGGCGCCTTCACGACCGATTCCCTCTTCCGTACCGAGCCAGTTGACGGCCTCCCTGCGGCTGAGGGCGCCGACCTCGATGCGTGCCAGACATCTGCCCGGCCGCACGACCGCGGGGTGCAGCCGCTCCAGGTCCTCGTTCGTGGTGACGCCGACCAGCACGTTGCGGCCCTGGCCCAGCAGACCGTCCGTCAGATTGAGCAGACGTGAGAGGGCCTGGCCCGCGGCGTGCTTGGCCTCTCCGCGGATCAACTCGTCGCAGTCCTCCAGGAGAAGGAGCCGCCAGCGTTGCTCGTCGGAGTCGCCGTCGTCGGCGCCGATGGCGATGTCCATCAGATAGCCGATGTTGTTGAACAGATGCTCCGGGTCGAGGACGCAGTCCACCTGGCACCAGTCGCGCCACGAGCGTGCCAGCGTGCGCAGCGCCGAGGTCTTGCCAGTGCCGGGCGGCCCGTGGAGCAGCAGCAGCCGGCCCGAGACCTCGTCAGGGGTGACTTTCATCAACCCGTCCATGGCATCGGCCACGCGTGCCGTGTAGTTGGGACGTACCTCCTGCCATGTGCCCGCGGTGATGGCGCGGGTGGTGCGGCGCGGGCCGCGCATCGGCGAGTGGTACCAGAACCCCATGGAGACCTTGTCGGACTGCGGCTCCGGCTCGTCCTCCGCGCCGTTGACGGCCGCGTCGAGCCGATTCCGGGCGAGTTCGCCGCTGACCGCCGTCACCGTGACGTCCGCGCCGTGCGTCCAGCGCGAGACGAGAACCGTCCAGCCCTCGCCCTCCGCCAGAACCGTGCTGCGGCCGTCGGCCTGCGCCTCGCGCAGCACCTTCGCATCCGGGGGCAGCAATGTGCGGCCCTTCTTGACGCGGTCGACGGAGTGACTGCGCGAGTAGGGCTGCTCCCCTTTGGTGAAGCGGCCCAGGAAGAGTGCGTCGATGACGTCGGACGGCGAGTCGGTGTCGTCGATGGTCAGATACGGAGTGATCGCGTGCTCGGGCCTGGTCGGAGAAGTCAGAGTCTCACTCCTGTCAGTGGTGGACGACCGGCGGGACTGTGCTGGCATGGCTGCCATGATCCGGCATCACGGGCCCCGGCGCACGCACGTTTCCGCCCGTCCGGCCGGAAACAGGTGCGTATCACAAGGCGTGCCGTATGTTCGTCAACGCGCCTGTGGGGCAGGTGAATCCTGTGACCGGGATACACGGGTGGAGCAGTCGGGCGTTAGGGTTGCGGTGCCCGGGCCTCGTGCCCTCGTACGGGTGGGGAGTGTCATGGAACAGATAACAGTGAGCGGCAGGGCGCGAGTGCCCGCCATCAAATGCGGTACGGGTGCGACGAGTTCGCGCCTCGACCGGCATCTGGCTGTGCTCGCGGGCCCCGCCGTGCCGCAGGGTGAGACGGAAGAAGCGACTTCGCTCATGCGTGAGATCACCAAGCGTGACTCCGCGCGGAACCGGTCCGCAACCCGGAGCGGGCGTGTCTCGCTGTTCGCGCCACTGCGCAAACTGCGCCGCACGCTCTTCGGCGGCCGCGGCTGAGCTTCCTTCCGCAGACATTTCTCCTGGGCCCTTGGGCCCGGGGAGACCCCGACCCTGCACCCTGGGGCGGTGGCCGACCGGCCACCGCCCCAGAGTCGTGTCGTCCCGTCGTGCGATCCCGGCGCCGGGCGCGGGCGCCGCGCCGTCACATCCCGGACTCCCCCTAGAGCAACGCCAGTTGGCCGTTGGGCCCTTCTTCCGGCACGTCGAGTACGGACGCCGGGAGACGTGACGCCGGGGGCACCGGCAGCAGGCCGGCCCCCTCGAGCCCGGCGCGTCCCGGCTCCCCGCCGGACTCCAGCGAGCGGGCCAGGTCCCGCTGCTCCTCGCGCAGTTCGGACAGCAGCGTCAGGACCGTGATCAGCTCCAGCAGTTCCGACGTCCACTCCTGCGGCCAGCTGCCGGGACGCACGGCGGCGAGCCTCCCCGCGTCGAGGGGGGCCACCGACCGCTGCCCGAACCACGCCTCGAGCACGCGTGCGCCTCCGGCCTCGTACTCCCATGCCTCCGGCGCCACCGGGGCGACACGTCCCTCGCCGACGTGCAGCGCGCGCTCCTCCGGGTCATGGACGAGCTCCTCGGCCGCCGGCGCCGCGGCGGGCAACGGGGCGCGCACGTACGGACGATGACCGCCCGGCAGACGAGGGCGGCCGCCCCCGTTCTCCTCTCCGGCGCACCGCGCGCCCCGTGTGTGCAGCCGCACCACCCGGCGGCCCAGTTCCACGCCGCGCCGCCACAGGCCCGGGTCCGAGGTCAGCGGCACCGCACGTCCCCGCGGGCCCGGCCGGGCCGCGGCGGCGGTCCAGGCAAGGACGTCCTCAGCCGTGACCCGCACGCCGAGCCGCACGGCGAGATGGTCCAGCAGGCCGGGGAGAAGGTTGGGTTCACGGCCGCCGGGACGTCTGTACAGCGGACGGATGCGTCCCGAACGCCCGACGGGCGCCTGCCCGTCGGGCAGCAGCGCCGTGAAGGTGAAGAGGGGGCCGGGATGCCGGTGGTCGTGGGCGGTCTCGACCAGGTGCGTCTGGTGTGCGTCGCTCACCCGCCACAGCTGCGGCCGTGCCGCGTCGACGAGCCGGTGGTCGGGGATGAGCCACTGCTGGTCGAAGGGCCCGTGCAGGATCCGCACCGGCTCCGGGCAGCCGCCCCGCTCCAGGGTGAGCGGCCCGCCGTGAGCCGGCATCCCGGGCAGGGGAGCCACCGCGCTGTGCAACGTGCGGGACCGGCTCGGCCCGAAGAGCGCGGCACGCTCCGCTTCGTCCTCGGAGCGGACCAGGGCCTTCCAACGTCCCCGCAGCGACGCGGCGTCGGGTGCGGCCACCCACCCGCGGCCCAGGCGCAGAGGCGGTACGGACCAGGGCATCACCTCGTCGAGCATCACCTCGTCGAGCGCGGGTGCGTCCTTGGTGCCGGGTCCGTCGTCGCTCACCGCTCGATGCTACGAGGGGGCGCGTGCCGCCGTCAGGAGTGCGTGGAGCTTGCCGCCCTCGTCCCGCCGCAGGCTGTCCGTCGTGCTCAGTGCGCCTGGACCGTCACCGAGAAGGAGAACCGGTCACCGCGGTAGTGGATCAGTGCCACGTCCACGACCTGCCCGTCCTGGTCGTACGTCACGCCCGTGTAGTGCAGGATCGGGCTGAGCAGCGGCACGTCGAGGAGCTTCGCCGTGGCCGGGTCGGCCAGCCGGGCCTCCACGGTGTCGGTGATCCGGCTGATTCGCACGCCGACCGCGTCCCGCAGCACCTTCGTCATCGGCCAGCCGCGCTCCAGATCGGCGGGGTCGATGTGCGGCGCGATGCGGGGATGGATGTGGTTCTCCGCCCAGTTGGTCGCCTCGCCGCTCTCCGGGTCACGCCGCAGCCGCCGGAAGACCGTCGTCTCCGCCACGCCCGGGAAGTGCTCGGCCAGCTCGGGCGGTACGGGGGCCGCGCCGTGGTCCAGCAGCGTCGTCAGGTCGCCCGACTGCTGGGCCACGATCGTGTCGACCGAGCCCAGCAGCCGTACGGGCCTCGTCCTGCAGGCTTCGGGCTCGATGAACGTGCCGCGCCGCCGGTGCCGCGAGATCAGCCCTTCCGTCTCCAGCTCCTTCAGCGCCTGCCGCATCGTCAGGACGCTCACCCCGTAGTGCTGGGCCAGGCGCTCCTCCGTCGGCAGCCGCAGTGGCGACTGCGGCGTGCGGCCGAGTATCGAGGCCCGCAGGGACTGCGAGACCTGGTACCACAGCGGCAGCTTGCGGTTGAGCTCCAGCGAGTCAGGAGCGAAGACGGACACAGGTGCACCCCCTACGGGCGGAAATTGCGCTGGAGACCCTGCCACACGTCGTCGTAGCCGGACTGCAGATGGGCGGCCTCCAGCGCCTGTGAGGTGGGGATCACGGGCCAGCGCGTCTCGAACATGAACGCCAGCCCGTCGTCGATCTTCTGGGGCTTCAGCTCGGCGGAGCTCGCGCGTTCGAACGTCTCCCGGTCCGGTCCGTGCGCGGACATCATGTTGTGGAGCGAGCCGCCGCCCGGAACGAAGCCTTCCGCCTTCGCGTCGTAGGCCCCCTCGATCAGGCCCATGTACTCGCTCATCACGTTCCGGTGGAAGTAGGGCGGGCGGAAGGTGTCCTCGCCCACCAGCCAGCGCGGCGCGAAGACCACGAAGTCCACGCCGGCCAGCCCCGGTGTGTCGGACGGCGAGGTGAGGACCGTGAAGATGGACGGGTCCGGGTGGTCGTAGCTGATGGTGCCGATCACGTTGAAGCGGTGAAGGTCGTAGACGTACGGGACGTGGTTGCCGTGCCAGGCGACGACATCCAGCGGCGAGTGGTCGTACCGGGCGGCCCACAGGTTCCCGCAGAACTTGTTGACCACCTCCACCGGCCGCTCGGTCCCGCCGTCCTCCTCGTACGCGGCGACCGGCGCCATGAAGTCCCTCGGATTCGCCAGGCCGTTGGCGCCGATCGGGCCCAACTCGGGCAGCTCGAAGGGCTGTCCGTAGTTCTCGCAGACGTAGCCGCGCGCCGTCGCGTCCAGCAGTACGACACGGAAGCGCACCCCGCGCGGGATCAGCGCGATGTGCCCCGGCTCCGCACGCAGCAGCCCGAACTCGGTGTGCAGCAGCAGCCCGCCGCGCTCCGGGACGATCAGCAGCTCGCCGTCGGAGTCGCAGAAGACCCGGTCCGTCATGGAGGCGTCGGCGGCGTAGAGGTGGACGGCCATGCCGGAGCGCTGCGCCGCGTCGCCGTTGCCGCCGAGCGTCCACAGTCCGGCGACGAAGTCCGTCCCCTGGGGCGGCTCCGGAAGCGGGTTCCAGCGCAGCCGGTTCGGGTCGGCTTCGGTCTCGTCGAACGGCGCGCTGCGCAGGCCGCCGTTGCCGGTGCGGCGGAAGCGGGGGTGTGCGGCCGAGGGGCGGATGCGGTAGAGCCAGGAGCGGCGGTTGCGGGCGCGCGGCTCGGTGAAGGCCGTGCCGCTCAACTGCTCCGCGTACAGACCGAGCGGGGCGCGCTGCGGCGCGTTGCGGCCCACGGGCAGAGCGCCGGGCACTGCTTCGCTGCTGTGCTCGTTGCCGAAGCCGGAAAGGTGGACGAGACCTTCCGCCGTCTTGCGTGCCTGCTCCTGGCCTGCCGTACCGCCGTTGGCGCCGGTGCCGAGGGTCATCGGATGCTCCTGCCGCTCATGTATCCCCCTGAATTCCTGTACATGACCATAGGAATGCGGGGTGTCCGCGTCAATGAGGTATGAACAGCGGTGAGTCCGGCAAGGAGTCGTGGTGAGCCCCGGGGACGCCGCGAGCCGCGCCGCCCGCGCGGCGCCGTAACCCCCGTCACGTTCACCCACCTCCCGGGCGAACTCCCGCTCGCAGGGCCTACAGTTCGTGGCACGGAGTGACAACAGCACGGTCCGAGGGAGCGCGATGACCGCTACCGGTACGCCCGAGACGTCCGCCGAAAACACCGACGCCGCAGTCGGTATCCACGAGGAGACCGGCACCGGGCTCCGCATCTGTCCGCTGTGCGAAGCAACCTGCGGCCTGACAGTCACCCTGGAGAACGGGCGCATCACCGGGGCACGGGGTGACCGCGACGATGTCTTCAGCCATGGATTCGTCTGCCCGAAAGGCGCCTCGTTCGGCGAACTCGACTCGGACCCGGACCGGTTGACACGTCCGCTCGTGCGCGACGGAAGCGGTGAGCTGAGGGAGACCGGCTGGGACGAGGCGTTCGCGGCCGTCGCCGCCGGCCTCGGCCCCGTTCTCGGGGGCGGCGAGGCCGACGCCGTCGCCGTCTACCTCGGCAACCCCAACGTGCACACCATGGCGGGTGCCCTCTACCCGCCGCAGCTCCTCGGGGCGCTGCGCACCCGGAACTTCTACACCGCCAGCACCCTCGACCAGATGCCCAAGCATGTCTCCTGCGGCCTGCTGTACGGCGATCCGCAGGCCATACCCGTCCCCGACGTCGACCGCACCGATCACCTGCTGATCCTTGGGGCCAACCCCGTCGAGTCCAACGGATCGCTCGCCACCGTCCCGGACTTCCCCGGCAGGCTGAAGCAGCTGCGCAAGCGCGGGGGACGCCTCACCGTGGTCGATCCGCGCCGCACGCGTACGGCGAAGCTCGCCGACCGGCACGTGCCGATCCGTCCCGGCAGCGACGCGCTGCTGCTGATGGCGATGGTGCAGGTGCTCTTCGACGAAGGGCTCACCGACACCCGCGAACTCGGGCCGCATCTGAGCGGCGTCGACGAAGTACGGGAGCTGGCCCGGGAGTTCACGCCCGAAGCCGTCCAGGACGCCTGCGACGTACCGGCGGAGGACATCCGGGCTCTCGCGCGCGAGCTGGCGGCCGCCACGAGCGCCGCCGTGTACGGCCGCGTCGGCTCCTCCACCGTCGAGTTCGGCACCCTCACCAACTGGCTGGTCGACGTCCTCAGCGCCCTGACCGGCAACCTCGACCGGCCCGGCGGCTCCATGTTCCCGCTCTCCGCCACCGCACGGCCTCCGCGCCCGGCCGGCACCCCCGGCAAGGGCTTCGCGCTGGGCCGATGGCACAGCAGGGTCGCCTCGCACCCGGAGGCCAAGTCGGAGCTTCCCGTCGTCGCACTCGCCGAGGAGATCACCACGCCGGGCGAGGGACGGGTACGGGCGCTGATCACCCTCGCCGGCAACCCGGTGCTCTCCGCACCCGACGGCGAAGGGCTCGAAAAGGCCCTGGCGGAGCTGGACTTCATGGTCAGCCTCGACCCCTACCTCAACGAGACCACCCGCCACGCCGACGTCGTGCTGCCACCCGCCAGGCCCAGCCGCACCGCGCACTTCGACTTCGCCTTCAACGCGCTGCCCGTACGCAACCAGGTCCGCTACACGCGCGCCGTCGTCGAGCCCGGCAAGGACGAGCTGGGCGAGGCGGAGATCATGGCCCGGCTCCTGCTCTGCCTCGCAGGAAAGACCGACGCTCCCGCCGGCGCGGTCGACGACGCCGTCATCTCCCGTGCCCTCGGCCGGGCAGTCGCCGATCCGCACTCGCCCGTGCACGGCGAGGACCCGGAGAGCCTCGCGCAGCAACTGACCGGGCGGGACGGCGTGGAGCGGCGCCTGGACATGATGCTGCGGCTCGGCCCGTACGGAGACGGCTTCGGCGCGGACCCCGAGGGGCTCAGCCTGGCGAAGCTCCTGTCACACCCGCACGGCATCGACCTGGGGCCGCTGCGTCCGCGGCTGCCCGAGCTGCTGCGCACCCGCTCCGGAACGGTGGAGCTGTGCCCTGAGCCGGTCCGCGCGGACGTGCCGCGGCTGCGGTCCGCGCTGCGGCGGCGCGCCTCCGGGGAGACCCTCGTGCTCGTCGGACGGCGCCATCTGAGGTCCAACAACAGCTGGATGCACAACGTGCCCGCCCTGCGCGGCGGCACGAACCGCTGCACCCTCCAGATCCACCCCGAGGACGCCGCTCGTCTCGGCCTCGCCGACGGTGCGGACGCCCGGGTCACCGGCGACGGGGGAGAGGTGACCGCACCGGTCGAGGTGACCGACGCCGTGCGCACGGGCGTCGTCAGCCTGCCGCACGGCTGGGGCCACGACCGGCCCGGTACGCGCATGCGGGTCGCCGCCGACGATCCGGGGGTCAACGTCAACCAGCTCCTGGATGGCTCTCTGCTGGACCCGCTCTCCGGCACCGCCGTCCTCAACGGCTTCCCGGTGCGGGTGGCACCGGCTGCGCCCGCCGCGTCCGCCGCTGCCGCCACTTCCGCCGCGCCGGCCGCCGTTCCGGATGCCGGGTGACCTCGGGAGTCCCATCGCCGTCGCGGTCGTCGTCACGAGCAGGGGCCGAGGCGCCGCGTCGCTGGCTGCTGCGTCTCGTCGTCTCCTTCGTCTTCTCGCAGGGCGCGGTGAGCATGGCGAGGCCCGCCATCTCCTACCACGCGCTGGAACTCGGCGCCGGTGCCCGTGCCGTCGGCGTCGTCACCGCCGCGTTCGCGTTGCTGCCGCTGGCGGTCGCCGTGCCGCTCGGCAGGCGCACCGACCGGCAGCGGTGCGGGCCGCTGCTGCCGGCCGGTGTCGCTCTCGTCGCCGCGGGCAGCGCACTGGCCGCCACGGCGCCCTCCCTCGTCCTGCTCGCCGCATGGAGCGCACTGCTGGGTCTCGGGCACCTGGTGTTCGTGATCGGTGCGCAGTCGCTGGTGGCACGGCAGAGCGGCCCCGACGAACACGACCGCAACTTCGGCCACTTCACCATCGGCGGCTCGGCGGGCCAGCTGATCGGGCCCGTGTTCTCCGGCTGGCTCGTGGGCGGTGCCGGTGGCGGACCTCCCGGGGCGGGTGAACACAGCAGTGCCGTCGCCCTGTTCGCCTCCGGTGTGCTCGCGCTCTGCTCGTACGCGACGCTGTGGCGCATCGAGGGCCGTGCGGTGCCGAGGCGGCCGGGAGGAGACGCCGCTGCGGGCAGCCCACCGTCCCTGCCGGTCCCGGTCGCGCGCATTCTGCGCTCGCGTGGAGTGCCCGCGGGCATCTTCGCCTCCCTCGCGGTGCTTTCCACGACGGACGTGCTGACGGCCTACCTGCCGGTCGTCGGCGAGGAGCGGGGCATCGCACCGGGCGTGGTGGGCCTGCTGCTGAGCCTGCGCGCCGCGGCGTCCGTGCTCTCGCGCGCGGGGCTGACGAGGATGACGGCCCGGCTCGGCCGGCAGCCCCTGCTCGTCGTCAGCTGCCTCTTCGCGGGCGTGCTGTGCGTGCTGCTGACCGTGCACCTCCCGGTGTGGGCCCTCGCGGTCTCACTGGTGGTGCTCGGATTCTGTCTCGGCGTCGGCCAGCCCCTGACCATGACCACGGTCGTGCAGGCGTCGCCGGGCAGCGCACGGTCGACTGCGCTGGCGCTGCGGCTCACGGGCAACAGGCTGGGCCAGGTCGCCGCGCCCGCGGGGGCCGGGCTGGTCGCGGGAGCGGCAGGTGCGGCGGCACCGTTCGTGCTGCTCGCTGTGCTGCTGCTGGGGGCGTCGGCCACGGCTGCGCGTTCGCGCCCGAACCGGCGGAGCACAGCGGCGACGTCCGACGGCGCGGGCGGCGCGGGGAGTTCGGAAGGCGCGGGGAACACCGAAGGCGCCGGGACCACGGGGAACGCCGAAGGCGCCGGGATCGCGGAGAGCGCCGGGGGTCCGGCAGCAGTAGCCGGAGCAACGGGCACGGCAAGCCAGGGAAACTCGACCGGAAGGTAGCCGGGTACGGTCACAGGGGTCGCGGGGAGTCCCGGGCGCGGGTGACTCATGGCACCCGCCGCCGTGCTGACACCCCAAACTAGCGGCGCTAGTTTGGGTCCATGCAGGCACACGACGGTATGTACATCGACGGCGCGTGGCGCCCCGCAGCATCCTCGGAGAAGCTCGAGGTCATGAACCCCGCGGACGGCAGTGTGATCGCAACGGTGCCGGCGGGCGGCGAGGAGGACGTGGCCGCCGCGGTACGCGCGGCCCGCGCCGCCTTCCCCGCCTGGGCCGCGACACCGCCCGCGGAACGCGCGGCGCTGCTGGGCGCGTTGCACGAGGCGCTGGAGGCCCGGCGCGAGGAGATCGCCGAGACCGTCACGGCGGAGCTGGGATCGCCGCTGGCCTTCTCCAAGGCGGTGCACGCCGCCGTGCCGGTCGCGGTCTGCGGCAGTTACGCGAAGCTGGCGGCCGAGTACCCCTTCGAGGAGAAGATCGGCAACTCCCGTGTCTTCCACGAGCCGGTGGGCGTCGTCGGCGCCATCACGCCGTGGAACTATCCGCTGCACCAGATCGTCGCCAAGGTCGCTCCCGCCTTCGCCGCGGGGTGCACCGTCGTGCTCAAGCCCGCGGAGGACACGCCGCTGGTGGCCCAGCTGTTCGCGGAGGCCGTGCACGAAGTGGGCCTGCCTGCCGGGGTGTTCAACCTCGTGACGGGCCTCGGTCCTGTCGCGGGACAGGCACTCGCCGGGCACGAGGACGTCGATCTGGTGTCCTTCACCGGCTCGACGGCCGTGGGCAGGCAGATCGGCGCCGCTGCGGGCGGTTCGGTCAAGCGCGTCGCCCTGGAGTTGGGCGGCAAGTCCGCCAACGTCATCCTGCCGGGCGCGGACCTTGCCAAGGCCGTCAAGAAGGGCGTCGCCAACGTCATGGCCAATTCGGGCCAGACCTGCAGCGCCTGGACGCGCATGCTCGTCGACTCCGAGCACTACGACGAAGCCGTGCGGATGGCCGCCGAGGCCGTCGGGAAGTATCTGCCGGGCGATCCGAAGGACGAGACGACGCGCATCGGGCCCGTCGTCAACGCCAAGCAGCACGCACGCGTCACCGGCTTCATCGCCAAGGGCGTCGAGGAGGGCGCCACGGTGGCAGCGGGCGGCCCCGGCGCCCCCGACGGGTACGAGGACGGCTGCTACGTGCGCCCGACCATCCTGTCCGACGTGACCCCGGAGATGACCGTCGCCCAGGAGGAGATCTTCGGGCCGGTCCTGTCGATCCTGAAGTACGAGGACGTCGAGGACGCCGTCCGCATCGCCAACGACAGCGTCTACGGGCTCGCCGGCGCCGTGTGGGCCAAGGACGAGGACGAGGCCGTCGCCTTCGCCCGCAGGCTGGAGACCGGACAGGTCGACATCAACGGCGGACGCTTCAACCCCCTGGCGCCGTTCGGAGGTTACAAGCAGTCCGGTGTCGGCAGGGAGCTGGGCCGGCACGGGCTGGGCGAGTACCTGCACACCAAGTCCCTGCAGTTCTAGGGGGTTTCGCCGACCGGTCCGGCCGGTGCACGCCCTCCGGGCGTCCCGGCACGGACCGCGCGAGCCCCGCCCGAAGCCCGCGCACGAACCGTGCGAAACCGACCCAGCCAGGAGCCCGACATGGTCCGCGCCGCCGTACTCTCCGCCGTCGGAACGCCTCTCGAAGTCACCGACATCGACCTGCCCGAGCCGGGCCCGGGGCAGGTCCGGGTGCGCCTGGCCGCGGCGGGTGTCTGCCACTCCGACCTGTCGCTCTCCAACGGCACGCTGCGGCAGCCCGTACCGGCGGTGCTCGGCCACGAGGGCGCGGGCACGGTCGTCTCCGTCGGCGAGGGAGTGGAGGGGCACGCCCCGGGGGATCCCGTTGTCCTCAACTGGGCGCCCTCCTGCGGTGAATGCCACTTCTGCGGGACGCTCGAAGAGCCGTGGCTGTGCGTGAACGCCAACGCCGGCACGACCGTTCCGTACGCGCGCACCAAGGCCGGGGAGGAGCTCTACCCCGGGCTCAGCTCCGCCGTCTTCGCGGAGGAGACCGTCGTCTCGTCCCGCTCGCTGCTGCCACTGCCCGCGGGGGTGCCGCTCGACGAGGCCGCGCTGCTGGGCTGCGCCGCCCTGACCGGGTACGGCGCCGTGCACCACAGCGCCCGGGTCCGCTCAGGCGAGTCGGTGGCCGTCTTCGGCGCCGGCGGCGTCGGGCTGGCGGCGATCCAGTCGGCGCGTCTGGCCGGGGCGGGAGCCGTGATCGCGGTCGATGTCTCCCCGGCGAAGGAGGAGTTGGCGCGGGCGGCCGGCGCGAGCGCGTTCGTCGTCGCCTCGGACACGACCGCCAAGGAGATCCGCAAACTCACCGGAGGCCACGGAGCGGACGTGGCCATCGAGTGCGTCGGGCGGGGGGAGACCATCCGCACCGCCTGGAACTCCACGCGGCGCGGAGGCCGTACGAGCGTGGTCGGCATCGGAGGCAAGGAAGAGCAGGTGCAGTTCTCGGCGTTGGAGATCTTCCACTTCGCCCGCACCCTCACCGGCTGCGTCTACGGCAACTGCGACCCGGCCCGGGATCTGCCCACGCTGGCGGAGCACATACGTCAAGGGCGCCTGGATCTGGGCGCGTTGGTGACGGAGCGGATCGGCCTGGAGGGCATTCCCGCGGCCTTCGACGCGATGCTCGCCGGACGCGGGGGGCGTGCGCTGGTGGTCTTCGAGGGTCAGTCCGTCCCGTCCTGATCGCCTGCGTGGACCGCTCGGGAGGGCTCGGACGACGCGGCGTCACGCAGATGTCCGGCCAGCGCGGTGGTGGCCTCCGAGGCGGCGTCGTCGCCGACGCCCCATGCCAGCAGGTGATGGCGGCGGGCCCAGGAGTCCCGCAGCTCGCACACGTCGAGTCGCCGGTCCGGGTCGAGGGCGCGGCGCGGTACGACGGCGAGCCCCGCACCGGCGGCCGCGAGAGCGACGAGGACGTTGAGGTCGGCGACCGTGGTGCGGTAGCGCGCCACCGAGGCGTGCGGCCCGGCGTGCTTCTCGATCCAGCGGCGCAGGGAGGAGTCGGCGTCCAGCCCGACGAGAGGGTGCTCGGTGACCTCGCTGTAGCTGAGCGCGCTCCGCCCGGCGAGGATCCCTCCGGCCTGGCCGATCACGACGAGGGAGTCGTCACCGAGCGGCTCCACTCGCAGGCCGCAGTCATGGGCCTCGTCGTCGAGGACGACGCCGAGATGCGCCTCACCGTCCGTGAGCATCCGCACGGTCTTCGGAGTGCGGCTCTCCGACACCCTGACGTCGATGTCCGGGTGGGCACGGAGGAAGGAGACCAGGGCATGCGGTACGAGCCGGTGCATCGCGGACCCGCCGCCCAGCAGGGTCAGCGGAGCGGACCGGGACCGGACGTAGCTGGCGACGGCGCTCTCCAGCCGCGCGGTCCGCGTGAGCACATCGCGCGCATGACGGGCCAGGGTCGCACCGGCCGGCGTGGGCCGGACTCCGCGCCGGCCGCGTATCAGCAGCGCCACACCGGCCTGACGCTCCAGCGAACGCACCCTGGCGCTGGCCGACGGCAGGCTCAGATGCATCCGGTGCGCACCCGCCGTGATCGACCCCTCCGTCACGATGTGGAGAAACAGTCGCAGATCGTCCAAGTCGTAGCGCACCGCCTCAGCCTAAGGAGCAGCCTTAGGCCGGGTACAGGGATTACGCATTGTGAAATGGCTGGTCACGGCCCCATGCTCGACGGGTGTCCGAGATATTGCTCGCCCTGCTGGCCGGTGTCGCCGCCGGGGCGCTGAACGCCGTCGGCGGCGGTGGCACCTTCGTGGCGCTGCCCGCTCTCGTCGCGTTGGGCCTGACGCCGGTGACGGCGAACGCGTTGTCGCGGATCGCCCTCGTACCCGGAGCCCTGGCCGGCGCCTGGGTGTGCCGACGCGAGATCGGCCCGGTCGGGCCGACATCCATGAGGGAGATGACCGCGGTCAGCGTGATCGGCGGCGGGGTCGGTGCAGGCCTGCTGCTGGTGCTGCCGGCCTCGTCGTTCGACGCCGCGGCGCCGTGGCTGCTCGCCTTCGCCACGGTGGTCCTCGCCTCCGGACGGCGCGTGTCACAGGCGCTGAGCGACCGGCTGGGCCGCTCGGTCGCCCTGAGTTCGCGGGCCGTTCTGACCGGACAGTTCTTCATCGCCGTGTACGGGGGCTACTTCGGCGGGGCCGTCGGCGTGATGATGCTGGCCCTGTGGGGCATCGGCCTCGGCCTCGACTCTGCTGCCGGCAATCCGATGCGCATCGCGCAGCTCGCGGCCATCTTCGCCAGCGCGACGGTGCTCTTCCTCGTCGCCTCCGACGCCCTGAGCGCCCCGCTGCTGCTCGGCGCCATGCTGGTCGGAGCCGTGGCCGGCGGCTACGGAGGCGCCCATCTCGCCCGCCGCCTCCCCGCCCCGCTGCTGCGGGGCGTCCTTCTGACCACCGCGGTGACGACGACCGTCCTGTACTTCCTGCGCGGCTGACCGGCCCAGCGCGCCGCGTCTCGTTCGGACGATCCGGAACGGCGCCCTCACAGGGCTGCGCGCCGGCGGCCTCCGGCCCCGGTCGGTCTCAGCCGGGGAAACCCGCGGCCAGACCGTCGACGATCGCGCGCAGACCCGTCTCGAACGCCCCGTCATCGACCTGCTGTTGATGCCTGGCGAGCAGGTGGGCCTGGTCCAGGTGGGGGTAGTCGCCCTCGTACAGGGACGCGTCGCCGACGAAGCCGCGGGCGAACGAACCGAGCGCCGACCCGGCCACGAAGTAACGCATGAGGGCGCCGATGTGGGTGGCCTGTGCGTTGGTCCAGCCCGCCGCGGTCATCGCGCCGAAGACCGCGTCGGCCATGCGCAGCTGGCTCGGGCGTCGGCCCGGGCCCTGCGCCAGGAACGGCACGATGTTCGGGTGCGCGTTGAGCGCCGCACGGTAGGAGCGTGCCCATTCCACCAGCGCCTGCCGCCAGTCGGTGCCGTCGTCGAACATCGACACCTCGACCTGTGCGCACACCGTGTCGGCGGCGGCGTCGAGGATCTCGTCCTTGTTGCGGAAGTGGTTGTACAACGACGGCCCGCTCACGCCGAGTTCGGCAGCGAGGCGGCGTGTGGAGACGGCCTGGAGCCCTTCCGAGTCCACGAGCGCCAGCGCGCACGCGACGATCCTCTCCCGGTTCAGCAGCGGCTTCGGCGGTCTGGCCATGCGGTGAATGGTAGAGCGGCTCGAATGGGGAACCGGAGCCGGTCACATTCCTGCAACCGGTCACGCTGGGCGGGGCACTCTGCGTGGCGCACCGTGCCCGGCGGACGGCGCGGACGCCTCGCCCGCGCTCCGCCGCCGTACGCCCCGCCACCGGCCGCACCACCCGTGGCTAAGCATCTGCTCAGTCGCCGATGTATGGTGTTCGACCGGTCGACGGGAAGGCACAGGCAATGGCATCGGAGGCGGAACCCCGGGTCGCGGCTGCCGACGCATCCTTCGAGGGCGTGACCCCGGACGCCGCGCGGCGGCTGTTGCTGGGCGCGGTGGACGCGTTCGCGGAGCGCGGTTTCCACGCCACCACCACCCGCGACATCGCCGGCCGCGCGGGGATGAGCCCTGCCGCGCTCTACATCCACTACAAGACCAAGGAAGAACTCCTCTTCCAGATCAGCAAGGTCGGACACGAGCGCTCCGTGAGCGTGCTCGCAGAGGCCGCGGAAGGCGGCGGCAACGACTCGGATCGGCTGGCCCGTGCGGTGCGCCACTTCGTCCGCTGGCACGCCGAGCACCACACGACGGCACGCGTCGTGCAGTACGAACTGGCGGCGCTCGGCGAGGGGCACTACGAGGAGATCGTCGGACTGCGCCGCCGCAGCGAGGAGATCCTGCGCGGCGTGCTGGAGAGCGGGGACGCCTCGGGCGAGTTCGAGATCGCCGACATCCGCGGCACGACGCTCGCGGTGATGTCCCTCTGCATCGACGTGGCCCGCTGGTACAGCCCGTCCGGCCGCAGGACACCGGACGAGATCGGCACGCTCTACGCCGACCTCGTCCTGCGCATGGTCGCTCCGCCAGGTGACGCCCGGGTTCCCGGGCCGGGGGCGGGTGCCGGCTCCCGGTGATCTACCAGAAGTAGCGGCTGAGGGTCTCGGCCACGCACACCGGCTTGTCGCCGCCCTCGCGTTCGACCGTCACCTTGGCCGCGACCTGCACGCCGCCGCCGGCCTCGCTGACGTCGACGAGTTCCGCCCGTGCGCGCAGCCGTGAGCCGACCGGTACCGGAGCGGGGAAACGGACCTTGTTCACGCCGTAGTTGACGCCCATCCGGACCCCCTCCACGCGCATGATCTGCGGTACGAGGTCGGGCAGCAGGGAGAGGGTCAGATAGCCGTGCGCGATGGTCGTGCCGAAGGGGCCGTCCTTCGCGCGTGCCGGGTCGACGTGGATCCACTGGTGGTCGCCGGTCGCGTCAGCGAACAGGTCGATCCGCTTCTGGTCGACCTCCAGCCAGTCGCTGAAGCCGAGTTCCTGGCCGACCGCGGCCACCAGTTCGTCGGTCGAGGTGAAGACCCGGGGCTCCGCCATCCGTACAACCTCCCGCATGCGTGTCGCGCGCCGCCGGATGCTAAGCGCTCGCTCAGCTCAGCATGCTGCGGTGCTGTCGCGCGTGTCAACGTCCGCAGGAAGCGGGAGGCGCGTGCGGTGTGGTCAGCTCCGGGAAGCGGCCATCGAACCCAGTCCGGTGCGCAGCAGGCGTCCGCGGCCGGCAAGGCGGATGACGTCCTTGCCGACGTCCTTGTCCATGGCGGTGATCATCCGGCGCAGCACGTCCGCGAGTCGGGGCGTGGGCGGAGTCGAGGGGTCACAGGGGAGCAGCGACCTGCCGCCCCACGTCAGTCGGTGCCATTCGTCGTGCTGCGCCGGCTGTCTGATTCCGTGGCGCTTCTCGGCTCTGCGCCGGACGGCGACCTGCGACTCGTACTCCAGCCACACCGTCCGCGCCTCTTCGAGTTCCTCCAGGGCGGCGACGAGCAGCTCCGGGTCGGGTTCACGGTCGTCCGGGCCGAAACCGGCGCGGGCACACAGGTGTTGCCATGTCGCGCGGTGCCCGTACGGGGCGAATCGCTCAAGGCACTTACGCAGCGCCTGGCGACGCTGTGAGGGTGCTCTCTCAGGGTCGCGGACTTGCTCTGCGAGGGCTCTGAAACCGGCCAATCATCCCACCTCCGACGGACTGGACCCGACTCGTCGGCGTTATGACGTAAGTGCCGCGCAATCGGATCCCCCCGTTGCGAAGTCATTTTCCTCTGGTTGTCCGGGCCTTCCGTGCTCCGGTCTTCCCGGGCCCGTGAGCTACCCCGGCAACGCCTGAACACTCTCCCCTGAAGAGAATTCTCACCTCGTTCTCATGACTTCTCACAGAACACTCATCAGTAGTGAAGACATCGCAACGAGTGGTTCCGCATATGGGCCTGCTGTGCACGGCGCGGACGGAACGTGCGCCCGCCGTCACGTGCGCCGGGTGTTCTATGCGCGTCAACTCCGCTCGGCACACATGGAATTGGCCGCGCAGGGCTCTTGGCGCTGTTTCTCTTTCCCGTGCCCGGGACATGAAGGCCCGCCGTAGGGTGGAGACGGGAATCCACCAGGCAGACGGGAAGACGATCACCATGGCCGACGAGAAGTCCGAGCCGGACCTCCCGCCGAAGATCGACACATCCGTGCCCCATTCGGCGCGGATCTGGAACTACTGGCTGGGCGGCAAGGACAACTATCCGGTGGACGCCGAGGCCGGTGACGAGTTCGCGAAGACATTTCCCGGAATCGTCGACGCGGCCCGCGGATCCAGGTACTTCCTCGCCCGTGCCGTGCGTCATCTCGCGGGCCGGGCCGGCATCCGCCAGTTCCTCGACGTGGGCACCGGGCTGCCCACCGTGGACAACACCCACGAGATCGCCCAGTCCGTCGCGCCGAGTTCACGCATCGTGTATGTGGACAACGACCCCCTGGTGCTCGTGCACGCCCAAGCGCTCCTGACATCCACACCCGAGGGCGCCACCGACTACATCGACGCCGATGTGCGCGAGCCGGACACGATCCTCGAAGCCGCGTCGAGGACGCTGGACTTCGAACGGCCCGTCGGTCTGATGATGCTGGGAATCATGGGCCACATCGCCGACGACGAACTCGCCCGGTCCCTCGTGCGGCGGCTCCTGGGCGCCCTGCCCCCCGACAGCTATCTCACGCTGAGCGACGGCACCGACATCAGCGCGGCGCGTCAGGCGGCCCACGAGAAGTACAACAGCAGCGGTGCCGTCCCCTACCACCTGCGCAGCCCCGAGGAGTTGGCCCACTTCTTCGACGGACTCGAACTGCTGGAGCCGGGGCTCGTTCCCGTCACGCAGTGGCGTCCCGACCACACGCCGTTCCCGGTGACTCCCGTCACCACCTACGGAGGGGTCGGCCGGAAGACCTGACCGCCCGCCCGGGCGCCGCCGGGCGAAGGCCGCTGGTCAGGACCGAACCGGGGCGTCGCCTGCCGGCGGTCACGGCGTCCTCGTCCCCGTGCTTCCCGAACCCGCGTCCGGATCCCCCTCTTCCCCCCGGCATACCGACTGGTTAGTCTGCCGCCGCGGGGAGAGCCGCCGAGAGTGTGAAGGGGAGTTGCGGGGATGGAGTCTTTGCGCGACAGCACAGTGGTCGTCACCGGCGGGGGCGGCGGAATCGGGGCGGCACTGGCCCGCCGGTTCGCCGCGGAGGGAGCCCGCGTAGCGGTCAACGATCTCGACGCCGCCAAGGCAGGGGCGGTCGCGGAGGAGATCGGCGGCGTCGCCGTTCCCGGTGACGCGTCCACGATCGTGCCGGTCGCCCGCGAAGCGCTCGGCGGCACCATCGACACCTTCTGCGCCAACGCGGGCGTTGCGACCCGCGGTGGCCAGGAGGCGGGCGAGGAGCTGTGGGAGCACGCCTGGGACGTCAATGTGATGGCACACGTGCGGGCCGCGCGTGAGCTGGTGCCCGGCTGGCTGGAGCAGGGCCGGGGCCGGTTCGTTGCGACCGTCTCGGCGGCGGGTCTGCTCACCATGCTCGGCTCGGCCCCCTACAGCGTGACCAAGCACGCCGCGCTCGCCTTCGCCGAGTGGCTGTCGGTCACCTACAGGCACCGCGGCATCGATGTGCACGCCGTGTGCCCGCAGGGCGTGCGCACCGACATGCTGGCGGGCACGGGCGCCGCGGGCGACCTGGTGCTCGCGGAGACCGCCATCGAGCCGGAGGCCGTTGCCGACTCCCTCTTCGAGGCGATGCAGGCGGGGCACTTCCTCGTACTGCCGCACCCCGAGACCGCGGGCTTCTACGAGGCCCGGGCCGGACACCCCGACCACTGGCTGGGCGGCATGAACAAGATGCAGCGCAAGCTCGAGGAACTCCTCGACAAAGAGGCACAGGAGGCGCAGCCGGCCGGGGGAGCGGCGGGATCCAACGGCGCCGAGGGCTCGCAGGGGGCGGCACGTTGACGGTGACCTACGAGGACAAGCCGTGGCTGAAGCAGCTCAACGAGGTTCAGCGTGCCCCGGTGCAGCCGCCGGAGACGATGCTGCACGCCTTCCGCGACGCGGCGGGCGCCGTCCCCGATCGCGCCGCCCTCGCCTACTTCGACGGACGCGTCAGCTACCGCGAGGCCGACGAGCTCTCCGACGGCATAGCCGCGCACCTCGCGGCACGCGGCTTCGAGCGCGGTGACCGCCTGGCGTTGATGCTGCAGAACAGCCCGCACTTCGTGCTCGCGCTGCTGGGCGCGTGGAAGGCCGGAGCGGTGGTGGTGCCGGTCAACCCCATGTACAAGGCGGGCGAGGTCGCGCACGTACTCCACGACGCCGAGGTGACGGCGCTGGTGTGCGACGAGAGGGCATGGGAGCCGTATCTGCGGGCGACGGCCGCCGACTCGCCCGTACGCATCGCGCTGACCGCCTGCGAACTCGACCTGCAGTCACGGGACGATCCCCGTGTGCTGGGCTTCGAGCGCGCGGCGCCCGCCGAGGACGCCGAGGACCTGCTCACCGTCGCGCGCTCCGGCGGTGCGGCCCCGTCGGGACGCGAACTGACGGGCTCCGACATCGCGCTCATCAGCTACACCTCGGGAACGAGTGGCGCTCCCAAGGGCGCGATGAACACCCACGCCAACATCGCCTACAACGCCGAGCGTCAGCACACGGGTCTCCAACTGCCCGACGCTTCCTGCATCTTCGTCCTGGCGCCGCTCTTCCACATCACCGGCATGGTCTGCGAACTCTCGGCCTGCCTGGCGGGCCGGGGCACCCTCGCCCTCGCCCACCGGTTCGAAGCGGGTGTCGTGCTGGACGCGTTCCTGGAGCACCGGCCGGCCTTCACCGTCGGCCCGTCCACCGCCTACATGGCACTGGCGGCCCACCCGCAGGCCACGCGGGAGCACTTCTCCTCGTTCCGGGTGCTCTCCTCGGGCGGCGCTCCGCTGCCGCCCGCGCTCGTGGAGAAGCTCGGCGCGGCCTTCGGCCCGTACCTGCGCAACGGCTACGGGCTCACCGAGTGCACCGCGCCCTGCGCCTCCGTGCCGCCGGGCCGTGAGGCGCCCGTCGACCCGGCCTCCGGCACGCTCGCGGTGGGCGTACCCGGGCCGGACACGGTGGTGAGCATCGTCGACGACGAAGGCAGGCCCGTACCGCTGGGCGAGCAGGGCGAGATAGCCGTCCGCGGACCCCAGGTGGTGCCGGGCTACTGGCGCAGGCCCGAGGAGTCGGCCGCAGCGATACCCGACGGCGAACTGCGCACCGGAGACATCGGATTCATGGACGCCGACGGCTGGCTCTACGTCGTCGACCGCAAGAAGGACATGATCAACGCCTCCGGGTTCAAGGTCTGGCCGCGGGAGGTGGAGGACGTCCTCTACGGTCATGCCGCCGTGCGGGAGGCCGCGGTCGTCGGCGTCAGCGACGAATACCGCGGCGAATCGGTGAAGGCGTACGTGAGCCTGCGCCCGGGGACTCCGGCCGGGCCCGAGGAACTGATCGACCACTGCAAGGAACGGCTGGCGGCGTACAAGTACCCGCGGGAGATCGAGATCCTGGCCGACCTGCCCAAGACGACCAGTGGGAAGATCCTGAGGCGGGAACTGCGTTCCCGCGGTGACAGCGGCAAATGAGACAGCGGCGGCGGTCGTCGCGGTGTTCGCGGTGAGCGGGCGCACGAGGAAAGGCAGGTGAGGGCGCATGGCCACACCTAGAACGGCGCCCCGCACCGGCGCCCACAAGAGCGGTCAGGCCGGCACGGCCGCCGCCCCCGTACCGCAGCGCCTGATGGCCGCCGCGACGCGTCTGTTCTCCGAGCGCGGCTACGACCGCACGTCCGTCCAGGAGATAGTCGAAGCGGCAGGGGTGACGAAGGGCGCCCTCTACCACTACTTCGGCTCCAAGGACGATCTGCTGCACGAGATCTACGGGCGGCTGCTCCGACTCCAGCAGGACCGTCTGGACGCCTATGCCGACGCGGAGCAGCCCGTACAGGACCGTCTGCGCAGGGCCGCCGCCGACGTCGTCGTGACCACCATCGACAACCTCGACGACGCGCGGATCTTCTTCCGCTCCATGCACCAGCTCAGCCCCGAGAAGCAGAAGCAGGTGCGCGCGGAGCGGCGGCGCTACCACGAACGCTTCCGCGACCTGGTCGCGGAGGGCCAGCGCGACGGTGTCTTCAACGCGGCGACGCCGCCGGACCTGGTCGTGGACTACCACTTCGGTTCGGTCCATCACCTGAGCGCCTGGTACCGGCCCGACGGGCGGCTCGCTCCGCAGGAGGTCGCGGACCATCTCGCTGACCTGCTGCTGCGGGCGCTGCGGCCATAGGACGTACGTCCGCGGGCACAGACACGGGCACACGGACACACGGACACCGGCACAGGCAACGGGCCCGCCGCCCCCATGCACCGGCACGCGGCCGGGCAGGCACACGCATACGGGCTCTCGCACGGCGAGCGGCGCCACGGGCGGCGGGCGCCGGGCGACAACACGAGCGAAAAGCAGCAACTACGTTCCGGAGGTAGCACCGGTGAAGGCATGGCGCGTCCACATGAACGGCGAGCCGCGTGAGGTGATGCGGCTGGAGGACATCCCCGACCCCGAACCCGGCGCGGGCGAAGTGCTCGTACGGGTGCGTGCCGCCGGCGTCAACTTCCCCGACGCGCTCCTGTGCCGGGGTGAATACCAGGTCAAGCCGCCGTTCCCGTTCACTCCCGGCGTGGAGCTGTGCGGCGAGGTCCTCGCGGTCGGGGAGGGCACCCCGGAGGGCGACGCACCCGAGGTGGGATCGCGCGTGATAGCCCAGCCGGCGCTCCCCATGGGCGGTTTCGCGCAGAGCACGCTGGTCAGCGCGGCGAGTGTCCGCAAGGCGCCCGAGGCACTGGACGACGCGGAGGCGGCGGCGCTCCACATCGGCTACCAGACCGGCTGGTTCGGCCTGCACCGCAGGGCCCGGCTGCAGCCCGGCGAGACGCTGCTCGTGCACGCGGCGGCGGGCGGCGTCGGGAGCGCGGCAGTACAGCTCGGCAAGGCGGCCGGGGCGCGCGTGATCGGCGTGGTGGGCGGCAAGGCCAAGGCCGAGGCGGCGCGCGAACTGGGCTGTGACGTGGTCGTCGACCGCCGCGAGGACGACATCGTGGCGTCGGTGAAGGAAGCCACGGGCGGCCGCGGCGCGGACGTCGTCTACGACCCGGTCGGGGGCGACGCCTACGCCAAGTCGGTCAAGTGCATCGCCTTCGAGGGCCGCATCGTCGTCGTCGGGTTCGCGAGCGGGGCGGTGCCGACGCCCGGCCTCAACCACTCGCTGATCAAGAACTATTCGATCCTCGGCCTGCACTGGGGTCTCTACAACACCAAGGACCCGGCCGCCGTCCAGGCCTGTCACGAGGAGCTGACCGCGCTCGCCGCGGACGGCGCGGTCAAGCCGCTCATCAGCGAACGTGTTCCGCTGGAGGAGGGCGCGAGCGCGGTGCAGCGCGTCTTCGACGGCATCACGACGGGGCGTGTGGTCATCCAGCCCTGAGCGGTGCGGACTTGGGAGGCGGGTGCGCCGGAGCCGTGGAGGTGCACCCGCCGGACCCGTGGTGTCAGACGGTCGCCACCGGATGCTTCCGCCTGAGGGCACTGACGCCTCGCCGGCGGCTCCCGCCGGTGGCCAGGTACCCGTGAACCATCTGCGGAGGCGGACGGGTTCAACTCGTATGCAAGAAAGGCCAGTTCACCGGAAAGGGCATTGGCGCCCGGCAATCCCCGTCGCCGCGGCACGCCCCGGCACCATGCACCCACCCGAGGGGAACCAGCCGAGACGGTGTCCTCCAGCACCCACGGCGGATCGTCCTCGCGCACGTGGGCCGCTCTCAGCAGCGCACTGCCCATTGCCGAACGGCTTGCCGTGCCGCGTTCCATGTCATCCACCGCCGCCTTCATGCCTCCCAGGTGGTGCGGCCGCCGGCCATCCCCAAGCGGCGTGCCCCGACAGCGAGTTCGTCCTGCGGCGCGCTGACAGCCAGCGCAGGCAGGCCAGTCCGAGCCGCGTCATCATGCGCACCAGATGCGGGTCCGCCCCCGGGTCCGCCGTGCAGGACGACGCCAGAAGGAAACCCGCCTGCGCCGAGATGAGCACGTCGACGGCTTCGGGCTCGATGCCGCTCAGCAACGGAGTGCGCGCGGCGAACGGTTCGGGATCGATGCCGCTGAGGGCCACGCTGCTCAGCAGCATTACGAGGTCCGCGTGAGCCGGGCCCACCCAGGCGTGCGGCCAGTCCACGAAGACGACACGTTCGCCGGTGAGCAGAACGTTGAACGGGTACAGGTCCCCGTGCGTGAGCGTCCCTCCCGCGGTGGCTTCGTCGAGGTGCGCCTCCAGCGTCAGGTGCAGACCGAGGTCCCGTGCGGTTCCGGGAGCGAGGTCCGCGAGCCTCGTCATTGCCCGGCCGTCACCGGCCAGACGTGCCCAGCCGCCCAATCGCGGTGCGCCGGGAGCTACTTCGAGCCGCGGCGCCGGTGTCAGCCGTTCCGCGAGTCCGGTCATGGCGTCGACCACCCGCTCCAAGTCGGCCTCGCGCCACGGCTGTGCGGGAAGCGCCCCGTCGACGTGCTCGAAGACCAGGGCCACCCACCCACCGTCGTCGAACGAACCGAGCAGCCGAGGCGCCGGCGTTCCGGGCGGCAACGCGCCCGCCGTCGCGATCTCGCGCCGGTGGAATGCCCCCACCGCGGGTGCTGCTGCCGCGTTGACGGCCTTGGCGAATGCTCTGCGGCCGTCGGCCGACTCCAGCCGGGCGGCGAGTCCTTCGGAGAAGCCGCCCGGCAGGCTCGTGACCACGGCCGCCTTCCTTCCGAAGAGGTCCTCGATCCCGGATCTCACGGACTGCGGCAGGCCGCCCCACGGCAGCCGTTTGCTGCCCGTCTGTGCGGGCGGCGATTCACACACCACGCATTCCTTTCGCGGGGGAGGGGCGTTTCACGTGCGAGGGGGCGGTCCGGAGCGGGCCCGGGCGCGATAATGCGGTCACGCTGATCCGGGGGAGTCCTCTTCCCCCGGATCAGCGCTCGCCTCAGGCCGAGGCCAGGCTGAACCGCTGGTTCTCGGGATCGATCTCGAGGATGCGGACCGAGACGCGGGTGCCTACGGGCCAGGACTCCTGATACGCGAGACCGGTGACCCCTTCGGATTCGACGAACGAACCGAACGGCACTTCAGCGGTGACCACGCCTTCGATGACGTCACCTGCCTGGTGACGGGCGAGGAATTCCTGCCAGCTCATGAATTCACCTCCTTCCGCTACGAGTGGCTGTGCGCACTTCTCGTAACGGGGGCGGGCCTCTCGCCCGCGCGGTGATCAAACGCCGGCCGGGTATCCGTTCTGTGTGCGGCCCACGGCCGACCCGGCAGTCATGTGAATGATCCTAGCGGACAGGGAACTTGAGGAGGAATACGAGACCGGCCATTACCCCGCGGGCAATCGATCCCTGGGCCGTTCCCCGGAAGAATCCGGTCCATCGCGTCGAGCGACGCCGGTATCTCCAGGACGGAGACTTCTCGTGCCCCGTAGCCAGGGACATGCCCGCTCGGGCGAACTGCTCGGATTCCCGCCCGATGTCCGCGTGCTCCTCGTCAACTGCGACGACCTCGGGCGGGAGGTGTGGCGCCGCGCCGTCTCGTCCCCGTGAGCACCCTGGGACGGACGCGGCGCGCCCGGTCCCGCCCTCCCCGCCGTTGGCCGGGAAGCGGGACCGAGGCATCGGCGCGCGGCTACTCGGCGGCGGCGTGCCGCTTCAACTCTCGCTTGGCGAGGGAGCGTTGGTGTACCTCGTCCGGTCCGTCGGCGAGCTGGAGCGTACGGGCGGCCGCCCACAGCTCCGCCAGGGGGAAGTCCTGGCTGACTCCGCCGGCGCCGTGCAGCTGCACCGCCCGGTCGAGGATGTCGACGACGGCACGCGGCGTGGCGATCTTGATGGCCTGGATCTCCGTGTGCGCGCCCTTGTTGCCCACGGTGTCCATCAGCCACGCCGTCTTGAGCACCAGCAGGCGCAGCTGCTCGATCTGCACGCGCGCGTCGGCGATCCACTCCCGCACCTGCCCCTGCTCGGCGAGCTGCCGCCCAAAAGCCGAACGCCCCTGCGCCCGGCGGCACATGAGCTCGACAGCCCGCTCCGCCATCCCGATCAGGCGCATGCAGTGGTGGATGCGGCCGGGGCCGAGTCGGGCCTGGGCGATGGCGAATCCGCCGCCCTCCTCGCCGACGAGGTTGCTCCTGGGCACCCGGGCATTGTCGAAGACGATCTCGGCGTGGCCGCCGTGGTAGTGGTCCTCGTAGCCGTAGACCTGCATGGCGCGGCGCACTTCGAGCCCCGGGGCGTCCCGCGGGACCAGCACCATCGACTGCTGGCGGCGGATGTCGGGGGCGTCCGGGTCGGTCTTGCCCATGACGATGAAGATCTTGCAGTCGGGGTTCATCGCACCGGAGATGAACCACTTGCGGCCCGTGATGACGTAGTCGTCGCCGTCCCGCCTGATGCGGGTCTCGATGTTCGTCGCGTCGGACGAGGCGACGTCCGGCTCGGTCATCGCGAAGCCCGAGCGGATCTCGCCGCTCAGCAGCGGTTCCAGCCAGGTCCTGCGCTGCTCCGCGTTGCCGAACTCCGTGAGCACCTCCATGTTCCCGGTGTCCGGGGCGGCGCAGTTGACGGCCGTCGGCGCCAGCCGGGGGCTGCGTCCGAGGATCTCGGCGAGGGGCGCGTACTGCAGGTTCGTCAGCCCCGCCCCATAGGTGCGGTCGGGAAGGAACAGGTTCCACAGGCCGTGCTTGCGCGCCGTCCTCTTCAGTTCCTCCACGACGGGGGGCGTGTCCCAGGGCGAGTCCTGCGCGTAGCGCTGCTCGTCGGCGACTGCCTCGGCCGGATAGACGTGCTCGTCCATGAAGCTCTGCAGCTTCCTGCGCAGTTCCTCCGTACGGGCGTCGTATGCGAAGTCCACTGACTTCATCCCTTCCGCAGCGTGGTGAGTCCGTTGTCGATGAAGACCGGGACGAGGCCGCCTATCCGGTCGAAGCCGGGCCCCACTGTCTGGCCCAACGTGTAGCGGTAGTGGATGCCCTCGAGGATCACCGCGAGCTTGAACCAGGCGAAGGCCGTGTACCAGTTGATGCGGGAGACGTCCCGGCCCGAACCGTCGGCGTACCGCTCGATCAGCTCCTGGGGGGAGGGATGCCCCGGGGCCTCGGCCGTCGAACTGACCGGCGCGTCGGGGACGTTCAGCGGCTCGCTGTACATCACCAGTAGACCCAGGTCGGTCAGCGGATCGCCCAGGGTGGACATCTCCCAGTCGAGCACGGCGGCGATCCGGTCGTCCTCGCCCGCCAGCACGTTGTCGAGCCTGAAGTCCCCGTGCACGACGGAGGCTTGGGGGGACTCGGGCAGCTGCTGCCCGAGCGACGCGTGCAGTTCGTCGATCCCCTGCAGCTCCCGGCTGCGCGAGGCGTCGAGTTGCTTGCCCCAGCGGCGCAACTGCCGCTCCAGGAAACCCTCCGGGCGCCCGAAGTCGGCGAGCCCCACCTCCGCCGGGTCCACGGAGTGCAGCGCGACGAGCGTGTCGGGCAGCGCCAGCCCCAGCTCGCGGGTGCGCTCCGGGCCGAGCGCGGCCAGTTGATCGGCCGTGCGGTACGGAGTGCCCTCGACCTCCTCCATGACGTAGAACGGTGAGCCGATCACGTCCTCGTCCTCGCACAGCAGCACCGTCCCGGGCACCGGCACGTCCGTGCTCCGAAGGGCAGTGATCACGCGGTATTCGCGCGCCATGTCGTGTGCCGTGGCCAGCACATGCCCCAAGGGAGGGCGCCGCACGACCCAGCGGCTGACGCCGTCGGTCACGCGGTACGTGAGGTTCGACCGGCCGCCCTGGATCACCTCGGCCTCCAGCGGCCCCCGCACCAGGCCCGGCCGCTCCCGGTCCAGATACGCGGCGAGCCGCTCCGGATCGAGGCCGGGCGGATTCTCCTTGCTCATGCGTGAGCGCTCCTTTGCGTGAGTGGGGCGGGGGACAGGGAGTGGGCGACAGAGGATCGGAGGTCGGGGGAGGCGCGGAGCGGGCTGACGGACGATCGTGGGAAGGCGGTTGGCACGATCATGCCGACTAGTCGGTATGGCGTCTAGGGGTGCAGGGCCGCGGACCCCGCTCAACGGCCCGCATGTGACGAGACACACCCGCGAAGCGGCAAAGGACCCGTCGGGCGCGGCACCGGAGCGGGTGGCGGCTCAGGCGTGGCACGCGACCGGCCTGCCGCCGTTCATCTGCTCCATGTCGGCCCACACGGAGGGGATGTCGAGCGGTTCTCCCGGCGGGCATCCGTCCAGTTCGGCGCGCGCTCACAACGGTGGCGGTGCGGGTGCGCCGGTCGCCGCAAGTGCCGTGCGCAGCACTTTGGTCCGGCGTTCCGTGGCGGCGCACCAGCCGCCGTCCGGCTGGATGTAGGCGTGCACGCCCTCGGCGATCTTCTCCGTGAACGGCTCACCCGGCGCCGGCGCGCTGCCGCCCGCCTCCGCCGCTGACGCAGACGTCATGCGCTGCTCTCTCCCTCGTTTCTCGCCGCCCGCCGAACTCGCCCGCCGACGGAGGGGCCGCCCGGTCGGGCCGGTGGCTCCGGCGCCACAACGCCCAAAGCTTCTCAGTGTGTTCGGCGCCGCGGCTACGGCGCGAGCGCGGCGAGTGCTCTTTCCGCGACGTCCTGGGGGCTCCCCCCGATGGCGATCGCCGCGCCCCGCTCGTCCGCCTCCAGCGGCTCCAGCGTCGCGAACTGCGAGCGAAGCAGCGCGCGCGGCATGAAGTGACCCTTGCGGCTGCCCAGCCGCTCCGCGATCAGTTCCTCCGAGCCGTCCAGATGCAGGAAGAACATCGGCACGCCGCTCGCGCGCAGCCGGTCGCGGTAACGGCGGCGCAGCGCCGAGCAGCTGACGACGCCGCCGGATTCCGCGTGCTCCGAGAGCCAGCCGGCGATGGCGTCGAGCCAGGGACGCCGGTCCTCGTCGTCCAGCGGCGTGCCGGCGGACATCTTCCGTATGTTCGCGGGCGGATGGAAGGAGTCGGCCTCCGCGTACGACACCCCGAGCCGGTCCGCCAGCAGTTCGCCCACGGTGGACTTGCCGGACCCGGACACCCCCATCACCACGACCAGGGGCGCCTGTCGGCCGTCGGCCGCCCCGCGTCCGCCGGCATCCTCCGGGCGCTCTGCGCGCCCGCTTTCCTCGTTCACCACAGCAGCACCACTCCAACCGTCACCATGGCCAGTGTGCACAGCGCCGCCGCCCGTACGGTCGCGGGCCCCATGCCCGATGGCCGGTCCGCCTCCATGGCTCTGATGCGCCGGTGGGCCAGCACCAGGAACAGCAGCCACGCCAGCACGCCGAACGCGGCGGCCGCCGCCTCGGTGGCCGAGACCCCGCCGCCCCCGTACACCGCCTCCCGCACGCCGAGTGCGACGGCGACGGCGAACGTGAGGGTGGTGCGGCGCCATGCGAAGCGCGTGCGTTCCGGCTGGGCCGCGGGGTCGCCGGTGCGCGCGTTCGGCCCGCCGCCTCCGTTCACCTGCCGCGCCCCAGCACCACGGCGACGAGCACCAGAACGGCGGCCACCGCGGTCGCCGTCGCCAGCAGCACCGGGAAGCGGGAGACCGGAAGGTCCTCGCCGAGCCGCATCGCCCGCTCGCAGCGCATCCAGTGGCTGACGGCGCGGAACGCGCACAGCGCCCCGCACGCCAGGACCGCCACCGAGATCGCCGTACGTACGCCCCAGCTCAGCCCCGTGAGGAACTGATCGACTGCGATGCCGCCCGCGACGAGTGCCAGCGCGGTGCGGATCCAGGCGAGGAAGGTGCGCTCGTTGGCGAGGGAGAAGCGGTAGTCGGGTGTGCTGCCCTCAGCCCGCAGGCGCTGAGGTGCGAACCACAGGCGGAGTGTCGCCATGAGCCGGTCGATCATGCGGACGAGCCTACGGGCACTCGCTCCGGGGGCCATTACGCCCGATGCCGCATACTGGACTTTCCGCTCTTCACGACCCGGGGGGCGGACCGCGTACGGGGGCGGGCGGCACCCCGTGATGTCTCAGGGGGAGCAGACACGTGACAGCACCGGTAGCAGCACCGGGCCAGGGGAACCGCCTGCGGCACATCGACGGCACGGCCCCCGCACGCTGGGTCGAGGAGAGCGCCAAGGACCTCTCGCCGGCCATCCCGACGCCGCTGCCTGCGGGATTCGAGGCGTACGCACGGGTGTTGCACCCCGCCGAGGCGGCCGGGGGCGGCTTTGTGACCTGGAGCGACCTCGCCGCGAGGGCAGGAGTCGAGCTGCGGGCAGCGACGGGGTTCGCCGAGATCGCCGGGGCCGTCGACGCCGAGCCCCGTCAAGGGTCGTTCCCCGCCGAGCTGCTGCCGGTTCTCTGCGACGTGCTCGCCTTCCACACCAGCGATCCGGAGCACTGCGTCATGGGGCTCTGGGACGGCTGGGGCTGGATCGAGTGCGGCGACGAGGTGCCGCGTGCGGACCTGGGAAGCCGCGCGTATCTGCTCTATGAGGGCCCCGTCGAGGCGGCGGCCGACATGGGGGAGCGCGGCGACGGGTTCTTCTTCCCGCAGTCACCGAATCTGTGGTGGCCGGGGGACCGGGCATGGTGCGTGGCGACCGACGTCGATCTGGACTCGTCCTTCGTCGGCGGGTCCGCCCGTCTGATCGGGGATCTGACGGGCGGACCGCGCCTCGAGGCGATGGCGGTCGGAGTGCCGGAGGCCGGCCGCGAGTGAGCCCTCGCGGTGGCGTCAGCGTCCGCCTCGCGTCACTGTCGGGATGTCACTTCTTCTTGCAGGCCCGGATCACGACGCTCGAACTCTGGTGGCTGACGTTCTTGGTGCGCGGCGTGTAGTTGGGCGGGAAGATCACGGTGCCGTTGGCGGCGCCCGTGTACGTCTGCTTCTTCACGCACCGGCGTGCGGCGTTCTGGCTCACGTAGTTCTTGCCGGTCGAGCTCTTGACGGCGCTCTTCTTGTAGAGGCTCCCGTTCTTGTAGAGGCCGACCTGGACGGAGAGCCTCGAGACCTTCTTCGAGCACTTGATGTCGGCGGTGACGTTGACGCGGTGCTTGTTCTCGGCGTGGGCGTGGTGGGAGTAGTGCGGCGTGTGCGTCGTGATCTTGCAGGTGATGACGTCGCTGCTCCTGGAGTCACGGGCCTTGAAAACGGACGTGGTCGTGTCGCCGGAGCCGGAACCGGCAGGGAGTGAAGAGGTGGACGCGGCCCCGGCCGAACCGGCCCCGGTGGTCGCGATGAGCAGGGCCGCGAACCCGCCCGCGGCGGCAGTGCGAAGAGCTGTGTTCATGAACTTCCCCCTGGTCGATGAGATCTGTGACCCCCGTGGGCCTCAGCGGATCTCACATTGCCGCAGGAAAAGGGGCAAAGCATCCGTATAAGTACTCAGCGCCACATGAGTGTCCGCACCCGGTGCGCCATCCGGGAGTGGTTCTTCCGTAGCCGTCCCCGCCGGCGTGGCGCCCGGCGCACACGTGCGGTTCAGCCACCGTTGCCCGGCCCGTGCCACGCACGCAGACGCCGGTGGCACTCGAGCCCGTCCGGCACGACCTGCCACTGCGGCAGCGTCAGCCGGCGTTCCAGTTCGTCCTCCGGGAGGAAGTCCCACCAGGCGATCTCCTCCTGCTGCGGCTGTACGGGCAGCTCGCACACCAACTCGTAGACCCGGAGGAACCAGGTGTGCTCCGGCGACTCGTACAGGAACGTGAAGCGGGGCTCGGGCGCGGGCAGATCCCGCACACCCAGCTCTTCCTCCGCCTCGCGCAGTGCGCAGTCGTCGTAGGACTCACCCGCCCCCACGACGCCGCCGACCACCACGTCGTACATCGACGGGAAGACCAGCTTCCGTGGTGTGCGGCGGTGCACGAAGATCCGGCCCAGCGGATCGCGCACCTGGACGGACGTGGCCCGGTGCCGCAGCCTCCGTGCCATCGCCTCGCCGCGCGGCGCCTGCCCCACGACGCGGTCTTCCTCGTCGACGATGTCGAGCAACTCGTCCGCCGAGAGGGCTCCTTCGGTCATCGGATCTGCCACCGAGTCTCCCATTGCTGAGCAGCGCGGATACCTGCGCAGGATGATGCCCGACATCCCGGAGCCGTGCTCGCGACGACCGGCGGGCGCCGGCGGACCCTGAGCAGGTCCGCCGGCGCCCGCCGGGCTCATGTCTTATCGGTCAGTTCGCAGCTGTCCTCAGACGCAGATCCCGTCCGGGGAGTCCTTGGGACACAAGTTGCCCCGGTCACGCCAGCCCGCAGAGGGACGGCACCTGACCGTGCGCCCCTGGGGTGCCGCGCGCGACCAAGGGGGCATACCCTCCCGTCACCAGATCGTCAGGGTGGACAACGGGCGCGGAACAGGTGGAACGCATGGCGTACGACGCCGATGTCATCGTGATCGGAGCAGGGCTCGCGGGGCTCGCGGCGACGGCGGAACTGGCCGACGCGGGACGCAAGGTGATCCTGCTGGACCAGGAGCCGGAGCAGTCACTCGGAGGGCAGGCCCACTGGTCCTTCGGAGGCCTCTTCTTCGTCGACTCCCCGGAACAGCGCCGCATGCGCATCCGTGACAGCCATGAGCTGGCCTGGCAGGACTGGCTCGGCACGGCGGGCTTCGACCGCGAGGAGGACCACTGGCCGAGGCGCTGGGCCGAGGCGTATGTCGACTTCGCGGCCGGTGAGAAGCGGTCGTGGCTGCGCGGCCAGGGCCTGAAGATCTTCCCCGTCGTCGGCTGGGCCGAGCGGGGCGGCTACGGCGCGACGGGACACGGCAACTCGGTTCCCCGCTTCCACATCACCTGGGGCACGGGCCCCGGCCTCGTCGAGCCCTTCGAGCGGAGGGTTCGGGCCGGCGTCGAACGCGGCAACGTCGAACTGCGCTTCCGACACCGGGTGACAGGCCTCTCCCGCAGCTCCGGCACGGTCGACACCGTCACCGGCGAAGTGCTGGAGCCCAGCGACGCCGAGCGGGGCACGGCGAGCAGCCGTGACGTGGCCGGCACGTTCGAGCTGCGTGCCCAAGCCGTCGTCGTCACCTCCGGCGGCATCGGCGGCAACCACGAACTCGTGCGCGCCAACTGGCCGCAGCGGCTGGGCACTCCGCCCGCCCGCATGCTCTCCGGCGTCCCCGCACACGTCGACGGCCTGATGCTCGGCATCACCGAGGAGGCGGGTGGCCGCATCATCAACCGCGACCGGATGTGGCACTACACCGAGGGCATCGAGAACTGGAGCCCCATCTGGAACATGCACGGCATCCGGATCCTGCCCGGACCCTCGTCACTGTGGCTCGACGCCACGGGAAAGCGGCTGCCCGTGCCGCTCTACCCGGGCTTCGACACGCTCGGCACGCTCGACCACATCATGCACACGGGCCACGACTACACCTGGTTCGTGCTCAGTCAGAAGATCATCGAGAAGGAGTTCACGCTCTCCGGCTCCGAGCAGAACCCGGACCTGACGGGACGGGACCTGCGGCTGCTGCTGGCGCGCGTCGGCTCCGGTGCGCCCGGCCCCGTACAGGCCTTCATGGACAACGGGGCCGACTTCGTCATCGAACGTGAACTCGGCGCTCTCGTACGGCGGATGAACGAGCTGACCGGCGAGAAGCTCATCGACGAGGCGGGGCTGAGGCGCGAGATCGAGGCCCGTGACCGGGAGATGACCAACCCGTTCACCAAGGACTCCCAGGTGACGGCGATCCACGGTGCGCGCAAGTACCTGGGCGACAAGCTGATCCGCGTCGCGACTCCGCACCGGCTCCTCGACCCGAAGGCCGGGCCGCTCATCGCGGTCCGGCTGAACATCCTCACGCGCAAGACGCTCGGCGGTCTGGAGACCGACCTGGACGCGCGGGTGCTGAGCAAGGGCGGTGAGCCGCTGCCCGGCGTGTACGCGGCAGGCGAGGCCGCCGGGTTCGGGGGTGGCGGCGTCCACGGATACCGCTCGCTGGAGGGCACGTTCCTCGGCGGCTGCATCTTCTCCGGGCGCACGGCGGGCAGGGCTGCGGCCAAGGCCGTGGGATAGCCGCTCACTTGATTCGCCGCCGGCCGCGGCCGGGACGGCGCTGCCGCTACTTCGCGGACAGCCGTGCCAGCAGGTCGCGGCTGGCGGTGGAGATTGCCGGGTCGATACCGAGTTCGCCGAGCATCTCCGTCGCGGCAGCCATCTCGGCCGTACGGCGCACCGCGTGACGGTGCGTGCCCTCGACCAGGCGCTCGACCGTCGAGGCGTCGGCCCGGGTGAGCTCGGCGGCGATGTTCTCGCGGAGCCACTCCTCGCAGCCCGCGGCGCGCCCCGCGGCGAGTGCTTCGACCACGGCGGCGGCCAGGCCCTTGAAGAACACGCTGCGCAGCAGCTTGCGTTCGGCGGCCGTGCCGGGCCCTCCCTCGACGAGGTCGACGAACGCCCCGAGGGGGCCCAGGAGTTCAGCGGTGTGTGCGGCGCCCGGTCCGCATGCCAGCATCGGTACGCGCAGTCCCCGGCCCGGAACCGGCGCCATGATCGCGACATCCGCGAACGTCACACCGTGGCCGTCCGCGGTGGCGGCGAGGGCCCGTTTCGCCCCGGGGGAGGCGGTGTTGAGGTCGGCCCAGACGCATCCGGGCGGCGCCGTGCGCATTCCGGCGCGGAGCGCGTCGTGTGCGGCCGAGGCGCTGTTGACGCTGAGGACCAGGTGCGCGTCCGTCGCCGCATCCGCTTCGCTGCCCGCCTCCCGTACGCCGTCGGGAACGGGCACCGGGGCGGGGTCGTAGCCACGTACGATCGCACCGGCCCGAGCCAGGTCGCGGGCGAGCGCGCTACCTGCCTCACCCAGGCCGAGGACGGCGACGACGGTTCGGGGGGTCGCGTCGGAGGACATGCCTGTACACTAAACTCGCACAATATTGTTGACAATATCGGTGTGCATCTGCGGACGGAGAGGAGCCGGAGCGGACGTGTCAGAGGACGGGGCGCGGAACGGGGCCCGAGTGCCCCTGGTGGAGGCCATCCGTGAAGCGATCATCCGCGGGGAGTTCGTACCGAACCAGCGGCTCGTCGAGGCCGATCTGTCCACGCAGTTCGAGGCCAGCCGGGCCAGCGTGCGGTCGGCGCTGCTGGAGCTGACCAATGAAGGGCTCGTCGAGCGCATACAGAACCGCGGAGCCCGCGTGCGTGCCGTCTCCCTGGACGAGGCCGTCGAGATCTCCGAGGTCCGGATGGTGCTGGAGGGGCTCTGCGCGGCCAAGGCCGCCACGGCCGTGACCGGCGAGGAGATCCGCGAACTGCGGTCGATCGGCAGCTCCATGCGGGAAGCGGTCGCCGACGGCGACCTGCTCGGCTACTCCTCCCTCAATCAGCAACTCCACCGCCGCGTACGGGAGATCGGCGGCCAGCAGACGGCGTCGCGGATGCTGGAGCGGCTGCGCGGGCAGAACGTGCGCCACCAGTTCCGGCTGGCCATGCACCCCGGGCGCCCCACGGTGTCCCTGCCGGAGCACCTCGCGATCATCGACGCCATCTGCACGCACGACGCGGAGGCCGCGGAAGCGGCGGCCCGTACCCATCTGCGCAGCGTCATCAAGGCGCTCAAGGAAGTCGACAGATCGGGAGCGGGGCCGGCTCACTGAACCCGCCGGGGATCGGCGCGCGCTCGGCGCCTTCGCGCTCACGGCGTCATCCCGCTGCCGGTGCGTCATGGCCCGCCGGTCGGCCGGGTGCCCGTCCGCGGTTGCCGATTCTCTGTAACTCGGTCGCCGGTCGCCGGTCGCGTCGCGGGTCGCCAGTCCGCGCCCGCCAGTTGTCGGTCAGGCCCCGCTCCCGGTTCGCCCCTTCCGGCTCTCTGCCTCGGCCTCCGTCCTTCCGCTTCGTCGGGCTCCGGCATTCCGCTCCGGCGCCGCACGGTCGTCCCGCCGCTCACCACCCGGCCCCTCGGCGGGGCATTACCTTCGACGCACCCCTTGACCCCTGTAGCCAAGATTGTTAACAATCTGAGCGGAGATTATGGCTGCAAAGGGTCGAAGGAGAGAGATGACGGAGCACCCCCAGCCGTCCGAGCGGGCGAGAGAGCTGGTGCGTGGCGCGTACGACGTGCACATCCACGTGGCGCCGGACGTGATGCGGCGCCGCATCGACGACGTGACCCTCGCCGAGCGCTTCGCCGCCGTCGGTCTCGCGGGCTTCGTGCTCAAGTCGCACTACGCGCCCACCGCCGAACGTGCCGCCGTCGTCCGCCGCGCCGAGCCCGGCGCCACCGCGCTCGGCGCGATCACGCTCAACGCGTCCGTCGGCGGCCTCAACCCGATCGCCGTGGAGATCGCCGGACGCGGTGGTGCGAAGTTCGTCTGGTTGCCCACCGTCGACAGCGCCAACCAGCGCCAGTGCCATGCCCGCGAGCCTGAAGGCGCCACACCTCCCATGTGGGCCAAGCTCCAGGACGACCTGCGCGCCGACGGCATGGCCGCCGACCCCGTCGACGTCCTCACACCCGACGGCGACGTCGTACCCGCAGCACGGCAGGTCTTCCGGCTGATCGCCCGCCACGACATGGTGCTCGCCACCGGCCACCTCCACGCCGACGAGATAGCCGCCGTCGTCGAGGCCGCCGCCGAGGAGGGCGTCGAGCGGATGGTCGTCACACATCCCGAGTTCACCTCGCAGCGCGTCGCCGTCGACCGCCAGCGTGAACTGGCCGCCCACGGGGCCCTGTTGGAGCGCTGCTTCACCACGCCATACACCGGCAAGGTCTCCTGGGAGACCTGGTTCCGGGCCATCAGGGAGGCCGGTCCCGAGAACTCGGTGATCTCCAGCGACCTCGGCCAGCCGTTCAACCCGCCCGTCGAGGACGGCCTCGCCATCTGTGTCGACCGGCTGCTGGAAGAAGGTCTCTCCGAGGCCGACGTCCGCATCATGACCGTTCACAACAGCCGCTGGCTCGTCGGCGCCGAGCCCCTCGATGGCGCTCCCTCCCGTCACCGGAAGGAGAGCCTCGTATGAGCGAGCAGCGTTCGAGCGAGCGGCGCATGCTGGTCGTCGGCGCGCACAGTGCCGACTTTGTCTGGCGCTCCGCCGGCACGGTCGCGGCGCACACGGCCGCCGGGGGCGAGGCTCTCGTCGTGGCCCTCACCTACGGGGAGCGCGGCGAGTCCGGAGTGCTGTGGAAGGAGGAGGGCCAGACCGAGGAGAACGTGAAGCGGATACGCCACGAGGAGGCGACCAAGGCCGCCGCCGCCGTCGGTGCCGGCTTCCGCGCGTTCGACCTCGGCGACTACCCGCTCCACGTCTCACAGGAGTCCGTGGGTGAACTCGCCGAACTGATGCGGGACTTCGCCCCCCACGTGGTGCTCACCCACCCGGAGAAGGATCCGTTCAACCCGGACCACCCGGTCGCACACGAGGCGGTGGCCCGTGCCCGGCTCCTCACTTCGGGAGCCGGCGTCGCCAGCGGATTCCGCACGGCACCCCCGTCGGAGTTCCTGGCCTTCGAACCGCACCAGCCCGAACTGTGCGGCTTCACACCGACCGTCTACGTGGACATCACGCCCGTATTCAACCGGAAGGCCGAGGCCATGAGTTGCATGGCTGCTCAGCAGTACCTCCAGGAGTACTACGCGCAACGCGCCGACCAGCGCGGCAACCACGCCCGCAAGGTCACCGGCAATCAGGACATCCGGCAGGCGGAGGCGTTCCACCGGCTGCTGCCCAACGTGGTGGGTGCCCTGTGAGCGCGGCGGTCACGGCCTCCGCCGTCGACGAGCTCGCCGCAGCGGGCGTGGCCACGGTCTACGAGGCGTACGGCCGCCGCGGGCTGCTCGACGTGGAGTGGGCGCCGCTGCAGCCGGGACGGAGTATCGCCGGGCCCGCCCGGATCGCCCGCTGCGGGCAGGGCGACAACCGTGCGGTGCACGAGGTGATGACGCATCTGCGCCCCGGTGAGGTCCTCGTCCTGACCATGCCCGAGCCGGAACCCGTCGCCCTCTTCGGCGACCTGCTCGCCACTCAGGCCGCGGCCTGCGGAGCGGCGGCGGTGCTCGTCGACGCGTCCGTGCGCGACAGCGCCGAACTGGCGCGGCTCGACTACGGGGTGTGGACCCGCTGGCGCCGCGCGCGCGGAGCCACCAAGAACGAACGCGGCAGCGTGAACGTGCCGGTGGAGATCGGAGGTACGACGGTCGCCCCCGGCGATGTGCTCGTACTCGACGACGACGGTGTCACCGCCGTCGAGGCCGCCGACGTCGGGTCGGCAATCGAGGCGGTCCGCGAACGCATCGCCAAGGAGGACGGGCTGCGCAGGCGCTGGGCGGCCGGCGAGTTCAGCTACGACGCGTACGGGATGCGGGAGTCCGATGAGAACACGTGCGAGGGGGCGGTGACATGACCGCGGTGCTCAGCGCAGAAGGGCTCACCAAGCAGTTCGCCAAGGACGACAGCGCGATCGTGGCCCTGCGCGACTTCGCCCTCACCGTCGAGGAAGGCAGCTTCGTCACCGTCCTCGGACGCAGCGGATGCGGCAAGTCCACGATGCTCAATCTCCTTGCCGGGCTGACTGAACCCTCCGAGGGTGTCGTGTCGCACCGGGGCGCGAAGCTGACCGGCCCGGACGTCGACATCGGGTACCTCACCCAGTCCGACACCCTCATGCCGTGGCGGGACGTGCAGCGCAACGTCGAAATGCCGCTGGAGATCCGCGGCGTACGAACGGACGAGCGGCGCAGGACCGCGGCCGAACTGCTCCGGCGCGTCGGCCTCGAAGGCTTCGAGAGGCACTATCCGCGCGAACTCTCCGGCGGCATGCGGCGCCGCGCGTCCCTGGCACGCATGCTCGCCGGGACTCCCAGCACGCTGCTGATGGACGAGCCGTTCGGAGCGCTCGACGCGCAGCTGCGCACCGAACTCCAGGAAGAACTCCTGAAGTTGTGGCACGGCAGCGGGCAGACGGTCGTGTTCGTCACGCACGACATCGAGGAGGCGCTGCTGCTGGGCGACCGGATCGTCGTGCTCGGCGGGCTCGGCCGCATTGTCGCCGACGAGAAGATCACCCTGGCCAGGCCCCGCTCCGTGGACGCGCTGCGCGTGGACCCGGAGTTCGTCAGGCTGCACACCGCGATGGCCGCCGCGCTGAAGGAGGGGTCGTCATGACCGAGCGGACCGTGACGCCGTCGCCCGAGAGCAAGTCCGAGGCAGCGCAGGCCGGGACGGCGGGGAAGGCCGCGACCGGTGACGCAACCACGCAGGGCACGGCGGGAAAGGGGGCCCCCTCCGGACCGGTGCGGATACCGGTCGAACGCACCTGGTGGCAGCGCAACGGGCGCACCGCGACCGTGTGGGGTGTCCGGCTGCTCCTCGTCGTCGTGCTGCTCGCCGGCTGGGAGGCGACCGCCGGAAGCCTCTTCGACATCACCTTCACGAGCAAGCCCAGCGCCATCGCGCAGCGTCTCGGTGAATGGTCGGGCGACGGCACGCTCTGGACGCACAGCTGGGTGACGATCCAGGAGATCATCTACGGTTTCGTACTCGGAGCGCTGGCCGGAGCGATCGCCGGATTCGTGCTGGCCTCCCTCCAGTTGGCGTACCGCGTGCTGGATCCGTTCATGATGGCGCTCTACTCGATCCCGAAGGTCGCGCTGGCGCCGCTGTTCATCGTGTGGTTCGGCATCGGGATGCACATGAAGGTGCTGCTCGCCGCGGCGACCGTCTTCTTCCTCGTGTTCCTCAACACCGCCGCGGGCGTACGGGAAGTGGACCGCGGGCTCATCGACGCCGTGCGGCTGATGGGCGGCAGCCGCCGGGACATCGCCTTCAAGGTCGTCCTGCCGGCGTCGATGACGGGTGTGCTCACCGGACTCAAGGTCGCCATCCCGTACGCGCTGATCGGCGCCGTCATCGGCGAGTTGGTGGCCTCCAACCAGGGTCTCGGCTACCTGATCAACGACGCGGCCGCGCAGTTCGACACCGCCGGCGTGTTCGCGACGCTCGTCGTACTGAGCGTCATAGCGGGGCTGTTGAACGTGCTCGTCGGACTCATCGACCGCCGCGTCAACCGGTGGAAACCCGTCGAGTCACAGGCCTGATGACCCCCCGTGGCGCGGTTCTTCGTTCGCCGGCCGCAGCCGCCCCCGCATCCGTCCTCTCTTCCGCCGTCCCCGATCCCGCCAAACCCCTTCCCCGTCATTCCCCGCCCTCTCCGTCCTCTCCGAACGGAGCTGGAACTCATGCGACTGGAGCTTGAACCATGGGCAAGCACATCGAGCGCCGCGCGCTGCTGAAGTCATTCGCAGCCGCCCCCGTACTTCTCTCCCCACTGGCCGCCGGATGCGCGGAGCACGGCTCCACCACCAAGGCCGGCACGCTCAACATCGGTCAGATCAGCAACTCCGTCGCCTTCTTCCCGCTCTTCGTGGCCGAGGAGAAGGGCTACTTCAAGGACGAGGGCATCAAGCTCGGCGACCGCCCGCGGCTCGGCACCGGTGCGAAGGTGGCCGCCGCGCTGAAGTCCGGCTCCATCGACCTGGGGGCCGGGGTGCTCACGGACGCCTTCAACCTCGCGGAGTCCTCGGAGCCCGGTGAGACGCGGGTCCTCTCCAGCCTCGTGACCGAGTACTACGTGGACATCGTCGTGGGGAAGTCCTTCTCCGGGCCGGGCGACAGGGCGAGCCTGGAGGAGCGTACTCAGGCGCTGGTGGGCAAGAAGATCGGCATCACCGGACCGGGCAGCGGCACCGAGGCCCTGGTGAGCTACCTCTTTGACGCAATCGGCAAGAAGGCGAAGACGGACGCGACTCTCGTCAACCTGGGAAGTGCGGCCACGTCGGCCATCGGCGCGCTCAAGTCGGGGCGCGTCGACGCGCTTTCCTTCTTCCAGCCGATCGGCCAGCAGGCCGAGGCCGACGGCTCGGGCCGGATTCTCATATCCCCGGCCAGGGGCGACGTGAAGGAGATGGCGGGCGCGCTGCACGGCGTCGTCTTCTCCACGCAGAAGCTGCTGAAGAAGAAGTCCAAGGAGGTCAAGGGCTTCCAGAGCGCGATCAAGCGCGCCCAGCAGGACGTGCAGGGCGACCCCGACAAGGTGCGGGAGCTCCTGGAGAAGTACCTCAAGGACTCCGACCCGAAGGCCCTCGACGCGCTGGTGCCGATCCTGCGCAGGGAGATGCCGCAGTCACCGGAGCTGAAGAAGGAGCCCTACGAGGTGGCGCGGCAGTTCCACGAGGACAGCGGACTGGTGAAGAAGACGCCGGAGTTCGGGAAGATCAAGGCGTAGGCGGCGGGCCGCGGTTCGCCGTCTGTTGCCCGCCATCGGGATGTACGGAGTCGGCGCCACCGTTCGGCGAACCCCGGTCGGCCCCGCGTGTCAGCCGGTCGTCTCGGTCCGCAGCCAGGCCAGATACTCGTCGCTTCCGGCGGTGATCGGGGTGGCGATGATCTCGGGCGTGTCGTACGAGTGCAGGGACTTGATGAGCGCTTCGAGCTCGTCGTAACGGGCCGACGTGCTCTTGAGGAGCACGCGCCATTCCGTGTCGATCTCGACCTTCTCCTGCCACTGGTACACGCTCTTGATCGGCCCGTCGACCTGTCCGCACGCGGCGAGCCGCCCCGCGACCGCGGATGCGGCAAGCACCTGAGCGCTCTCCTCGCTGTCCGTCGTGGTGAGCACGGCGAGGAACTCGGCCTCGGCCACGTTGTCTCCTCTCTCGGTTGGATCTGGAGGGCGACCGTACCGCGCGATGAAGCCGGTGCTTGCCGGGACTCCGGTCAGCGGGTGGCGTACGCGATGAACTCGGCCCAGGGCGTGTGGGAGAAGGTCAGCTGGGAGCCTTCAGCGTCCTTGGAGTCCCGAACGTGGACCGTGCCAGGGCAGTTGGCGACTTCGACGCAGTTGCCGCCCTCGCCGCTGCTGTGGCTGGACTTGTGCCATTCGAGGGCGACTTCCACGCATGCGCCGCCCTCGTTGTCGCTGTAGCTGCTCTTGAACCATGTCAGGGACGCGCCTGCCACGTCAGGGATCATGCTTCTCCCGCCAACTGCTCGATGAGGTGCAGGGATTCGTGAGGTGTAAGAGCCTGCGCGCGGATGATTCCATAGCGGGTATCCACCGTGCGGACCGCGTCACGCTTCGTGAACCAGACGTTGCGTCCCTGCGCTTCGGTGTACGCGAGCTTCTGCCCCTCTTGGGTCTCCAGAAGGATCAAGGGTCCTGCGACTCCTGGATGATCTGACCGCTGGGTCGGCATGACCTGAAGCTCCACATGCCGCATCCGTCCGAAGGCGATCAGCTGCCGTAGCTGTCCCCGCAATACGTCCTCACTGCCGAACGGTCGTTGCAACACCACCTCTTCGAGAACGAAGCTCAGCGTCGGCGGCGGCCATCGGTTGAAGATCTTCTGCCGGGCCAACCGCGCCGCCACGCGGTGTTCAACGGTCTCTTCGTCCAGGAGTGGGCGCCGCATTCGGTACAGAGCTCGCGCATACTCCTCTGTCTGGAGCAGGCCCGGCACGACCATGGTCGCGTACTCGTGCAGCTCGACCGCTTCGGTCTCCAGGCGCGCGAACTCACGGAAGAACGCCGGGTACCGGAGCCGCGCCCTGTCGATGTCCTCCTCGACCGCCTTGAGCAGCCCCCGGGCGTCCAGGATGCGTTCGGCCGCGTCGATGAACTGCGGCTTGGCCGCGCGGCGGCCGCGCTCGACGGAGGAGACCAGATCCATGCCGTAGCCCGCCTGTTTGCCGAACTCCGCCTGGGTCAGGCCCGCTTGTTCACGCAGGTGTTTGATCTGCTTGCCGAGGACCTTGTGTACGGGGTCCGGTGCGGCCTCGTCGGCTTCGAGATCTTCGATGTCGGTCATGCGCCCTCACCCAGCGTGCTGATTCCGTTGCAGTCAGCCTATGTCGGCGCATGGTCGTTGGGTCGTGGAATCTCCTCCTCTGTGGCATCCGTGGATGGGCGCTTCATCTGGCGCCATTCCGGGCGCAGGCCCGTCAGGTTCGTGGTGAGGAAGTACGCGACGCCGGCTGCGGCCAAGGCGGGGACGAGGCCCACGGAGGCCACCACTGCTCCCGCCGCGAGTCCGCCGAGCGGCATGCCCAGCCAGGCCATCGATGTGCCCAGGCCCGTTACGCGGCCCAGCAGTTGGCGCGGAATGCGTTCGTAGAGGATCGCTCCCAGAATGGGGTTGAGGAAGCCTGCGCCGAAACCGCTGACGATGAAGACGAGGACCACGGTCCACATCGGCACGTCGACCGCGAGGATCAGGAAGCGCGGTGCGCCGGCGAGTGTGAAGCCGGCGAAGAAGATGAGGCGGCGGTTGAGGCGGTGCGCCACGGCTGCCGCGGTGAGGCTGGCGGCGATGGCCGAGAGCCCCCAGGCGGTGCCGGTGAGTCCGATCGCGGCCGGGCCGTAGCCGGACTCCTTCGCCCAGACCGGTACGAGGACCGAGGAGAAGGCGGTGTCCAGCAGGTTGGTGACCGCGATCATCGCCGTGATGGTGAGCAGCAGCGGGTCGCTGCGCAGGAAGCGCAAGCCTTCGCCGAGGCGTCTCCAGTAACCCGGGCTGTCCGAACCGGGGCCTGGCGCTTCGGCGGTGCGGCCGACGCCGCGGGGAACGACCAGTGTGATGACGAGTGAACCCAGCGCGAAACACAGGGCGTTGGCCACCAGTGCGGCCATCGGTCCGAGGATCGCGACGAGCGATCCCCCCGCGGCCGGCCCGAGTGTGAACGCGAGGCGTTCCATGACGCCGCTGAGCCCCGTGGCCCGCTCCAGCGGTACGCTGCCGCGGTCCGCGGCCTCCGGAACCATGACCTGCTTTGCCAGATCGCCGGGAGCGCGCGCGGCGCCGATGATCGCCACGAGGAGCATCAGCAGCCAGAAGGAGAGCAGGTCCGCGGCGTGCAGAACGGGGATCGTCATGGCGGCCGCCGCACTCACCAGATCCGTGGACCAGGAGACGATCCGTGGGCCGCTGCGGTCCACCAGCGGCCCGATGAACGCCTTGACCAGTACGTACGGCCCCATTTCACAGAAGGCCACGAGGCCGGTCTGCGTCGCGCTGCCCGTGGTGACCAGGACGAACCAGGGCAGCGCGATGACCGAGATGCGGGTGCCGGTGAGCGCCAGGCCGGTCGCGGCGAGCACGCCGGCCAGCGGCCGCAGCGACCGTCCTCCGGAGGGGAGTTGACTCACGCCTGCCTCCCCGGGCCGTCCAGCTCGGGGAGGATCTGCGTGATCAGCATGACCCGTTCCGCGGCCTTCGGGGCGTCGGCTCCGGGCACGTCCCGCCGGTACCGGCCGATGACCGAGACCAACTCCTCGTACAGGGAACGGCTTTCCTCCGGGGTGAGGCGCAGTGCCCAGTCGCTCATGTCCGAGGCTTCGCGCCAGTCGCGGGGGAGTGTCTGGAACTCGTTGACCGCCCGCTGGGTGCGCAGGGTGTAGGCGGCGGCGACGGAGTGCAGGTAGGCGAGCGTTGCTTCCGGCTCACGCTCGGCCAGTTCCATGTCGTTGAACCGCGTCTTGCGGTGGACCGAACGCCACCATCGTTCCCGGGCATTGCCGCGCGCGGTGTCCTCCTCGACGAAGCCCGAGGCGCCCAGCTGGCGCAAGTGGTAGCTGGCGGTCCCGGAGTTGACGCCGAGCTGGTCGGCGAGGCGCGTCGCTGTCGACGGGCCGTTCTTGCGCAGCAGCCCGACGAGCTGGACGCGCACAGGGTGCGCCAGCGCGCGCAGCCCCTTCGCGTCCAGAACGACCGTGTCCTGCGAGGTCTCCTGCGGATCCTTCTTGTCGATGTCCCCCATGCCGTGAACTCTAGAAGACAAAGAGTTCTTCGCAAAGAGTTCTTCGCGAAGAACTCTTTGCAATCCAGGCGACGTGGGGACGATCAGGCGCCGAGGCAGAGCGCGAGCGTCATTCGTCCCCGGCCCCCGGCGAAGAACGCCGCGGGAACCGGGGACGACGGGCAGTGCCCATGAGGAGGGTTCGGTCAACTACGTTGCGGGACACCCTCGTCCGCGCCGACCACGCCCAACGCACGCTCCCCGCGTGCACAGTTGTCACGCAGCTCCGAGAGGACCCGCCCGGGCAGGCGAAGAGCCGAGCCGCGGCGGCCCGTACCGTCGAGGATCTCGTCGCCCTCCTCCAGCCACTCCGCGAAGGGCTGGACGCCGATGAAGTCGGCCAGCCGGGCCAGCTCCTGACGGGGTGAGTCGAGGAGACGTTCGTACGAGAGCGTCGTGACCTGCTCCCGCGGGACGGCGGCGAGGTACTCCATGCCCTCGCAGATCAGGTCCGACCACAGCGTGCCGAAGTCCGGCACCGGCATCTCGCGGTCGAGTACCAGCGCCGGGTCGTACTGCGGGCCGAGCAACGGGGCCAGGTCGTCGGGGAGTTGCTTGATGTGGTCGTCGGTCAGGTCCGAGGCCGACTCCACGCCCGAGCGGCGGATGATCTCACGGAGCAGGGAGATCATGCGGTAGCCGTTGTGGCGGCTCATGGACAGGGCGCAGTCGGGGCCGTCGCGGAAGAGGTGCACGAAGCGGGCCTCGGGGAAGAGCTCGTGAAGCAGATCGACGCGGTGCAGCGAGTATCCGGAGCGTTCAACGGCGGCCTCGCGCCCGCCGATCCGCGAGGCGAGCGCGCCGAAGAGGGCGTGCCACTGCTGCGGGGCGGGGCGCTCGGGCCAGGAGCGGACCTCGGGCTCCAGGGCGTCGAGGAGCGCGTCCGGGTCGTCGCTCAAATGTGGCAGCGGCATCATGCTGATCGCGGGGATGCCCGTGGTCTCGGCCGAGTAGCGCCACTCGGGGTGGCGGTTGTAGATGAACTCCGGGAGCGGGGTGCCACTGCGGACCATGGCGTCGAAGACCGGCATCGGTTCGCGCAGACATCGCCAGAACTCCGGTCCCGTCAAAGGCTGTTGGGACAGCGCCGGCGGGCCGTCGATGCAGGAGTAGAGCTCGCTGAGGCTGAGCACGTCGGGATGGAGCCGCAGCACCTGGGACAGCGCCGTCGAGCCGCTGCGCCCGGTGCCGACGACGAAGGTCAGGGTCTTGATGCCCGTGCGCACGGTGGTTTCCTCCCCCATGGCCCGGCCGCTCGCCAGGCCGTTCGGCTTTCCATCGCACCCAGTCCTACCCCTGCGCCCGGCGATCGACCCGGAGGACGGGACGGTCGGCGGAAGGTGTCACCCCAAAGAGATGTCGGCCAAAGATCTGTCACCCCATGAGAGAGGCGATCTCCTCCGCGCAGGCGCGCAACGCCGGTACGTGGCCGTGGAGTTCGTCCCAGGTCGTGAGCACGACCGTCGCACCGAGCGAGATCGCCAGACGGGGACGCAGCCCCCCGTTGAGGTCCGGTACGACGGTGGCGACGGAGCGGACGCCGACCTCGTTCTCCTCGTCGACCTCGGCCCAGCCCCGCTCCCGTACGCGCGCGACCTCGTCACGCAGCACCGCCGGGTCGGTGACGGTGCGCGCGGTGGGGGAGGGCAGGTCGGCAGCGAGGAGTGCTGCCAGCTCCTCATCGGGGAGCGCCGAGGCGAGCGCCTGGCCCATGGACGTGGCGTGCCACGGGTTGCGCGTGCCCTCGGCGCTGCGCAGCTGGAGATGCTGCGTGCCCTGCGCGCTCAGCACGATGAGCACCTCGCTGCCGTCGAGGATCCCCGCGATCGCGGGAAGTCCCGTGCGGGCGGCGAGGCGCCGCATCGGTGCGGCCGCGGCCGAATAGCCGGCGGGGGAGCGCTGGAAACCCCGCGAGAACTCCAGGACGCGCACGCCCAGGGCGTAGCGGCGGGTGTCCTCGTCGTAGGCGACGAAGCGTTCGGCGGCCAGCCGCCCCAGCAGCCGGTGCGCGCTGCTGACGGGAAGCCCGGCGGTGCGCGCCGCCGCACTGACGCCGAGCCCCGACGGGTTGTCGGCCAGTACGGTCATCAGCCGCAGACCCCGGCTGAGCATGTCGTCGCCGGGCGGTGCGGTCACCGTCGGTGCTCCCTCGAAGATCGTGCGCGGCAAGGTCAGTCGCGTCCGCCACTGCTCGATGCCCTGCCGGCGGTCGTGTGCGGATCCCCGCTCACCGTACAGGTATCACCCGGGGTGACCCGCGGTTCCCGGACTCCGAACATCAGCGCCGCGGAGATCATCGTGCACACCGCCATGAAACCGAAGGCACCTGCGTCACCGAGCGCGGTGCCGCGCACCCAGCCCACGAGATACGTGCCCGCGAACGACCCGAGCGCACCGAAGGAGTTGACGGCGGCGACGGCCGCGCCCGCGACTCCGGCGGGCGCCAGCTCGGAGACGAACGCGAAGTACGGGCCGTAGGGCGCGTACATGCACAGGCCCGCCACGGTGAGCAGCGTCAGTGCGAGCGGGAAGTTCGAACCTGCGAAGTAGGAGCCGAGCAGCGCCAGCGCCCCGGTGCCCAGCCACGGCCACACGGCGATGCGGCGGCGTCCGTTGCGGTCGGACAGGCGGGAGTTGAGCATCATCGCCACGACGGCGAACGCGTAGGGGATGGCCGAGATCAGGCCGGTCGCGCCGATGCCTTCGCCCGAGGCCTGCTTCACGATCGACGGCAGCCAGAAGATGAAGCCGTACATGCCGAACGACCAGAAGAAGTACTGGGCGGCGAGCACGACCACGGCGCGGGAACGCAGCACCTTCTTGTAGTCCGCCGCGGTGGCGCGCGGCGCGTCGGCGGTGGTGGCATGAGCGCCGGGGTCCGACCCGGCGGCGGGTGAGTCGGGCGTGCCCGCGCTCACCTCGGTGGCCGTCACGGCCGAGCCCGGCGCCTCGGCTGCGGCCCGCTGCTCGTCCGCGAGGTCCTTGCGCAGCTGGTCGTGCTCCGCCTCGGGCAGCCACTTGGCCTCGGCCGGGCGGTCCTTGATGAAGCGGATGCACAGCACGCCCCAGATGATCGAGGGCACGCCCTCGACGATGAACATCATCCGCCAGTCGGAGACCTCGATGAGCCATCCGGAGAGCACGGACAGCCACATCACGGTGATCGGATTGCCCAGAATCAGCAGGGAGTTGGCGCGGCCGCGCTCACGCTTGGTGAACCAACGGCTCAGCAGCACCACCAGCGCGGGCAGGACCGCACCCTCGACGACGCCGAGCGCGAAGCGCACCGGGATCAGCTGGCCCGGGCTGCTGAGCAGCCCCTGTGCCGTCGCCAGCACGCCCCACGCGATCGTCGAACCGGCGACCATCCGCCGCACGCTGCGCTGCTCGGCGTAGATCGTCCCCGGGATCTGGAAGAAGAAGTAGCCGAGGAAGAACGAGGCCGCGATGAGGGAGTCGGTCCCGGCCGAGAGGTTCAGCTCATCGGCCATGCCGCCCGCCGAGGCGATCGCGTAGTTGGACCTGTCGAGGTAGGCGAGCGAGTACGTGATGAACGCGATCGGCATCAGATACCGGGCGCGGGTGGATGACCAGAAGCCGCCGCTGGCGGTGCGGGAGGAAGACGCTGCCGTCATTCCCGAACACCCCTTTTTCCGTCGGGTGGAAAGTGTTTCACTGAGCGGGAAGGACGTTACGAGTGTGTGCGGGCCGGGTCAATGGCCATGACGAGTCCGGGCCCGCAGGCCGCCGGACTTCCGGGAGGCCCGCCGGTCCGCCGGTCCGCGGGTCCGGCTCCGTCGGTCCGTTCGTTCCGCCCGTCATCCGCCGCCGCGACGAGGAGAGGCACACGCCGATGCCCGAGACCACCGATCCCGCAGTCCACGTGCTCCTGCCCTGGAACGGCCTCGACGAGCGCCACGGGCCGTGGCCCTCGAACGTCTGCGTGCACGTATGGGACGGACGCACGCCCGAGGACGAACTGCCCACGGACGCATTGGAGTCGACGGAGCTGTGGGTGATGCCGTACGCGGTGCCGGGCGCCGAGCGGCTGCTCCCGCGGCTCCCCGCCGTGCGGGCCGTGCAGTCCCTCAGCGCCGGCGTCGAGAAGCTGCTGCCGGTGATGCCCGAGGGCGCGAAGCTGTACAACGGCCGGGGTCTGCACGACGCCAGCACCGCCGAACACGCGCTCGGCCTGATCCTCGCCGCGCAGCGCGACCTTCCGCGCTGGGTCGCGGACCAGCAGGCCGGGCGCTGGGAACCGCACTTCACACGCTCGCTCGCCGGGTCGCGCGTCGCCGTCATCGGCTACGGATCGATCGGGGAGGCGCTGGAGCGACGGCTGCTGGCGTGTGAGGCGGAGGTCGTGCGCGTGGCCCGGCGGTCCAGGCCCGAGGAGGACGTGCACCCGGTGACCGCCCTGCCGGAACTGCTGCCGGAGGTGGACATCGCGGTGCTCGTGCTGCCCGAAACCCCTGCCACGGCAGGCATGTTCGGGGCCGACGAACTCGCCGCGCTGCCCGACGGAGCGCTCGTCGTCAACGTGGGACGCGGCCGCACGCTGGAGACCGGTGCGCTGCTCGAAGAGGTCCGGAATGGACGGCTGCGCGCCGCCCTCGACGTCACCGACCCCGAGCCACTGCCGGGCGACCATCCGCTGCGGGGCCGGCCCGGGGTGCTGATCACGCCGCACGTGGCGGGCGGCTCCGCCACGTTCCGGCCGCGCGCCGAGCGCCTCGTGGTGGAGCAGGTCCGCCGCTATGCCGCGGGGGAACCCCTCGTCAATGCCTTCCCGCGCTCCTGAACAGCGTCCTTGAACCGGTTCCCCGATCCGCACGGCACCGGAACCGGGCCAGGACGCGGAAGCGGCCGACCGGCTCCGTCCTGCCGTGCGGTCAAAGGGCCCCGGCGGGCGGCTTGTCGGATCCCCGTGATCCCGGTGGCCTCGGTGAGCCCTTCAGCCCGGGGCACCATCCCGAACGGGTCACGCTCGTCCGGCTGCCCGGACCGGGCGGGGGAAGGTGACCGTGGAGCACCCACCCGTCCTCGCTCCGTGCCCAGTGGAGGACCTCTTCCTCCCACGGGCGGTTGAGCAGATTGATCCGTTCCCAGATTTCGATCTGCTCCGCGTTGAAAGCGCGGAATCTTCGCCAGAGATCCTTGAGCACCATGGAAATCACCACCGGCCGAGATCTTCGGAGGTATTCGCTGCCGGGCGTGCGCGCGAGGCCGCTTCTGTGCATCAAAGTTACGGCCACGGCGGCACCCGGTCCACGTTTCCGCCGCCCTTCGCCTGCGGTCGGGTGAAAGAGCCCGCTTCACCGGATTCACCGGCGATCCGCGGCCGGGTCCCCGGAACCGGGAGTGCACGCCGGAGGGAAGGGGACTCCCCCTCCCCGTGACACCATCGGGCGGTGCCCTTCGACCACAATGATCACTACCACCGGCTGCTGTCACGTCACGTTCCGAGAAGCGGCGGTACGGCGTTGGACGTGGGCTGCGGAACGGGCCGGTTCGCACGGCGGCTCGCCCGGCTGGGGATGGATGTCGACGCGATCGACCCCTCCGAGAAGGTGATCGCGCAGGCCCGTGGGCTGTGCCCGCCGGCCGAGGCCGTAGGCAGCCCGCGCTTCCGGCAGTCGGACATCATGGCTCTCGAACTGCCCCGCGGACACTACGACTTCATCTCTTGCCTCGCCAGCATCCACCACGTGCCGTTCGGCACGGTCTCCGCGCTGCGGGACGCGCTGGCACCCGGCGGTGTCCTGGTCATCCTCGGCTGCTACCGGGAAGAGACATGGCTCGACCATCTCTGGAGCCTGGCCGCCGTTCCCGTCAACGCCGTTGCCAGGCTGGCGGTTTGGGCAGGGGACAGGCTGCGTTCCGCCTCCGCGCCCGCAGGCCGGGCCCGGATGAAGCCCCCGGTGAAGCAGCCTGGGATGCCCCTGTCCCAGGTCCGGTCGGAATCGGCCGTCCTGCTGACCGGTTGCCGCATCCGCAGGCTGCTCTTCTGGCGCTATCTGCTCGTCTTCCGCAACGACCGCTGAACGGCGGCGAGTTCGGACGGCGCCCGATCCCGCTCTGCTTCTCCGGACGGGCCGTGCCGGGTCAGAAGCCGCCCGCCGTGTCGAGGATGCGCTCTGCGACCCGTACCGAGTCCACCAGCGGATGCAGCGCCAGCGCCCGCAGCGCCGCAGCACGTGAGCCGCTTTCCGCCGCCTCGATTGCCGAGCGTTCCACCGCCTTGAGCTGGAGCATCAGGCCCAGTTGATCCGGCGCGACGGGCCCCGCCGAGAGGGGCCGTGCGCCCCCTGCGTCGACCAGGCACGGCACCTCCACGACCGCCTCCGCGTCCAGGCCCGGAACGGCCGTGCGGTTGGGCACGTTGAGGATCAGCGTGGTGCGCTCGTTGCGGGAGACCGCACGCATCAGGGCGAGAGCGACACGGTCGTAGCCGCCGCCCTCGAGGTCGCAGCTGTCACGCTCCCAACCGCCGGTCGCCTCACGGCTCTCGGCCATGTAGGTCTCCTCGCGCTCCCGGCGCGTACGGTCCCAGGCCTCGTACGCCTCGGCCGGCCCGGCGGCACGCCCCAGGCGTGACTCCTCGTAGAAGCGGGACTGCTGCTCGCGCAGGAACTCCCCGCGGGTGGCCTGCGAACCACGGATCGAGGCGACGGCCTCGCGGTTGAAGTAGTAGTAGTGCAGGTATTCGTTGGGCAGCGCGCCCAGGGCCTGCAGCCAGCCGGCCCCGAAGAGCTTCCCCTCCTCGAAGGACTCCAGCAGTGCCTCGTCCGCGAGGAGTCCGGGCAGCCGGTCCTTCCCGTCCACGACGACGCGGCGCAGCCAGCCGAGGTGGTTGAGACCCACATAGTCGTAGTCCGCGCGGTCGGGGTCCGCTCCCAGGGCGCGGGCCGCCCGGCGGCACAGGCCGACCGGCGAGTCGCAGATGCCGATCACCCGCTCGCCCAGGCCCCGTTGGCGGAAGACACCAGCCATGGCCTCGGTGACCATGCCGGCGGGGTTCGTGAAGTTGATGACCCAGGCGTCGGGGGCGAGTTCGGCGACGCGTTCGGCGATGCGCACCGCGACGGGCAGCGTTCGCAGCCCGTACAGGACACCGCCGGCGCCCACCGTCTCCTGCCCCAGCACCCCCTCGGCGAGCGGCGTGCGTTCGTCGAGGGTGCGTCCCTCCAGACCGCCGACGCGGATGGCGGAGAAGACGAAGTCGGCGCCGCGCAGGGCCTCGTCGAGGTCCGTGGTGGCACGCACGGCGGGCGCAGGGTCCCGTCCGCCCGCGCCCCGCCCCGGCTGCTGCCGAGCCTGGTCCGCTTGGTGGGAGAGGACAGCCGTGATCGCGCCCAGACGGTCCGAGTCGGTGTCGTGGAGCACGAGTTCGGTGATGCGTCCCGCGTCGTCGCCCTCGTCCTCCAGCAGCGCCCGGTGCACCAGCGGTACCCGGAACCCGCCGCCGCCCAGCACCGTCAGCCTCATCGGCCTTCCACCTCCGCCTCCATGGCCGTCTCCACCTTCACCCCGGCCTCGCGGAAGACGGCGAGGGTGCCGGGGTCCGACGCCTGACTGGTGATCAGCACGTCGATGTCCTGCGGCCCGCAGACGCGGGCGCTCCCCGTACCGGGGAACTTGCGCGCGGCCGCGAGCAGCACCACGTGCCGTGCCGAGGCCAACATGGCCTGCTTGACGGGCACTTCGACGTCGGTGGTGTCCAGCACGCGTCCGTCGGGCAGCACTCCGCTGGTGCCGAGGAAGAGCCGGTCGGCGTAGAGATGACTCAGGCTCGACTCGGTCAAGTGCCCCACCAGGGAACGGTAGTTGCGGCGCACCTGGCCGCCGAGGAGCACGAGTGCGACCTCGGTGTCGTCCTTCAGCTCCTCGTAGACCGCGAGGTTGCTGGTCGCCACGGTGATGTTCCGGCCGCGGAGCCTGCGCGCGAGCTGAAGCGTCGTGGTGCCGATGTCGAGCAGTACCACCTCTCCGTCCTCGACCATGGCGGCGGCGCTGCGGGCGATGGCGTCCTTGTCGGCGCGGTCGTCGCCCTCCTCCTCCGCGAAGGGACGCTCGACGGGACCCCGCGCCACGGCACCGCCGTACACCCGCGTCAGCCGGCCCGCGTTCGCCAGGTCGTTCAGGTCGCGGCGCGCGGTGGCCTCGCTGACGCCGAGGCGCTGTGCGATCTGCCCGACAGGCAGTACACCCTCCTCGCGGAGCAGCTTCAGCAGCCGCTCATGACGGGTCTCGCGCAACATGCAGGCAATGTAGCGTGCGTGAGCGTCTTTGCGCGAGTGTGACCGGGGTCTTGCACTCATCGCCGCTGACGTGCAAGGTATCGCTCAAAGAATCGAGCGATCCTCCGGCTGTGCCCGGCCATCGACGACCGTGCCCTGCAGAGCACGACGCCGCCGGCGCACCGGAGGACGGGGCCTTCACAGGCCGCAGAAGGGGCGGGAAGAGCAGTGAGCACGACGGGGAGCGCGCAGCCGGCGCCGACTTCGGCGGCCCTGGACCCGCTGTCGGCCCTGCGCGACGACGGCGGCCCGGAGCAGGACGTGTTCCTCACCGGCACCGTCTTCCTCGACATCATCTTCACCGGGCTCGACCACGCTCCCGTACGCGGCACCGAGTCCTGGGCGCGCGGCATGGGTTCGTCACCCGGCGGCGTCGCCAACATGGCCACCGCCCTGCGCCGCCTCGGTCTGCGTACCTCTCTCGCAGCCGCCTTCGGGGACGACGTGTACGGCGACTACTGCTGGGAATCGCTGGCCGACAGCGAAGGCATCGACCTCGGACCGTCCCATCGCGCCAAGGGCTGGCACTCGCCCGTCACGGTCTCCATGGCCTACGAGGGCGAGCGGACGATGGTCTCCCACGGGCACGAGGCCCCCGCCCCGTGCGTGCGGTCGGCCGGACGCCCGGGCTCCCGCGCCTGCTTCACCGACCTGGCCCCCGGCCGGCTGGAGAGCTGGGTGCGCGAGGCCCACGACGAAGGCAGCAAGATCTTCGCCGACGTCGGCTGGGACGACACCGGAGCCTGGGACCCGGACACCCTGGCCGACCTCTCCTACTGCCACGCCTTCCTGCCCAACGCCGCCGAGGCGCAGCATTACACGCGCACCGAAAGCCCCGAGGAAGCGGTGCGGGCGCTGGCGGAACTCGTACCGATCGCCGTCGTCACCAAGGGCTCCGGCGGGGCCGTCGCCGTCGACTCGCTGACCGGTGAGAGCGCCGACCTTCCCGCACTGCCCGTCGAGGCGCTGGACCCGACCGGCGCGGGTGACGTCTTCGTCGCCGGCTTCATCACCGGCACGCTCGCCGGCTGGCCTCTCACCGACCGGCTCGCCTTCGCCAACCTCACCGCAGCACTGTCCGTGCAGCACTTCGGCGGTTCGCTGTCCGCGCCCGGCTGGCCCGAGGTCGCCGCCTGGTGGCAGTACGCGACCCGCTGCGGCGGACAGAGCGAGGACGTGATGCGGCGGTACGCCTTCCTGTCCGACCTGCTGCCCGGGGCCAACCGGGGCTCGGCGCTGCGCCGTGCCACGCCCACCATCGGATTCCGTGCGACCTGAGCGGTGCCGTGGCACGGACGCGGCCCGCCCCGCCCGTGCCACGGCAACCGCGGCAGGGCGCCGAGAGGAGATTCCCATGCGCGCTGAGCGACCGACAGGTGCGGGACCGGTGCGCCAACGCCCGCTCCGCCAAAGCCCGTTCAGCGGCACGGGACGGATTCGGCGGCGTACGGCAGCGCTCGTGCTGGCCGTCGGCGGTGCGCTGCTGGCCGCGGCCTGCGTCCCGGGAACCGACGGCTCGGGGGCGGCGGGGGCGGGAGCGCCCGGCTCGGCCGCGACCTCCAAGCCCGACCCCTCCAAGGCGGGCAAGGCCACGCTGACCGTCTGGGACCAAGAGGTACGCGGCGGACAGAACGACGAACTGGAGCGGCTCAACGCCGAGTTCGAGAAGAAGTACCCGCACATCCGCATCAAGCGCACCGCCCGCAGCTTCTCCGACCTCAAGACGACGCTGAAGCTGGCCATTTCGGGGAACAAGCCCCCGGACGTCATCCAGGCCAACCAGGGCTACTCCGACATGGTGGCCTTCGTGAAGGCCGGGCTGCTCACCCCGCTCGACAACTATGCGGGTATCTACGCCTGGAACACCCGCTACCCGTCGACGCTGCTCAACCTCAACCGGGTCTCCGTCGACGGCCGCGACTTCGGCACCGGGCGCCTCTACGGCATCTCCCAGACGGGCGAGTACATCGGCGTCTACTACAACAAGGACGTCCTGGAGAAGGCGGGCGTGAAGCCCCCGAAGACCTGGGGCGAGCTGACGGACGCGCTGCCCCGGATCAAGGACGAGGATGAACTGCCCGTCCAGTTCGGCAACTTGGACAAGTACCCGGCCATCCATACCTTCGGCGTGCTGCAGAACCAGGCCGGTGGCGCGCAGGAGACCCGCGAGAGTGTCTTCGGCCGCGGCAAGGGCTTCGACAACGGACCGACCAAGGAAGCCGCCCGCACCCTCGCCGACTGGAAGAAGAGCGGCTACGTGCCCAAGGGTGCCAACGGCACCGGATACGACGACGCCGCGAAGAAGTTCGCCGGCGGCGAGGGAGCCTTCCTCATCACCGGCACCTGGCAGCTGCCGGATCTGAAGAAGACCATGGGCGACAGTCTTGGTTTCATGCCGCCGCCGCCAGCGAAGAAGGACGCCGCACCCGTCACCACCGGTGGTCAGGGCCTGGCGTGGTCCGTGACGTCCAAGTCCCGCCACCCCGAAGTCGCCGCCGCCTACCTGGACTTCATCACCAGCCGGCACGCGGCGGACGTGATGACCGAGGAGGGCGTGTTGCCCGCCCTGCCCGGCAAGGCCGCCCGCGACATCCCCGAGGGCAGCGCCGACGCGCAGATGGTGGAGGGCTGGGAGCGACTCAACGCCGACGACGGGCTCGTGCCCTACCTCGACTACACGACGCCCGACTTCTACGACTCGCTCTCCGCGGACCTCCAGGGCGTCATCGACGGATCGGTCTCCCCGGAGGAGCTGTCGTCGAAGATGCAGCGCTCCTACACGGACTTCCAGGACACGAAGCGCGCCGAAGGGAAGGCGAAGCAGTGAGCTCCGCCCCCGCGGCGCCGGCCGCCGAACCCCGGGACGAGGCTCCCCGGCCTCCGGCAACGGACACCGGCTCCCGAGGCCGTCTGCTGCGTGACGCCGCGGGCCGCTACCGCCGCCGGGCGCCCGGGCAGCCCCGTGCGGTCGGCTACCTCTACGTGCTTCCGGCCCTCGTCCTGTACGGCGTCTTCCTGTTGTTCCCTCTCGGGCAGACGGTGTGGCTCTCGCTGCTGCACTGGGACGGACTGACCGTCGCCACCTGGGCCGGGACGGACAACTACCAGGCCCTGCTGACGGATCCGTCGCTGCGAGGCCCCTTCTTGCACGCCCTCGCCCTGCTGTTCTTCTACGCCGCTCTGCCCGTCGCGCTGGGACTGCTGCTGGCCTCCGCGCTCTCCCGCTTCCGGGTGCGCGGGATGACGTTCTTCCGCACGGTGTTCTTTCTGCCGCAGGTCCTGGCGATGGTCGTCGTCGGCGTCACCTGGCGCTCCATCCTCGGCCCGGACGGGCTGCTCAACGACTCGCTCCGCGCGGTCGGTCTCGGCTCTCTCGCGCGCTCCTGGCTCGGCGATTACACGTGGGCACTGCCGGCGGTCGGCACGATCGGCACATGGGTGGAGACGGGGCTGTGCGTCGTGCTCTTCCTGGCGGGCATTCAGCGGATCCCGCGGGAGCTGTACGAGGCAGCCCGCATGGACGGAGCCGGCCCCCTGCGGGAGTTCTTCGCCGTCACCCTCCCCGCGCTGCGTGCCGAGACCGCCGTCGCGCTGACGCTGACCATCGTCGCCGGGCTGCGCAACTTCGACCTGATCTACATCACGACGGGCGGCGGCCCGGGCAACGCCACCTCCGTGCCCGCGTACGAGGTGTACCACCGCGCGTTCGAGACGAACGAGGTCGGATCCGCGGCCGCGATGGGCGTCGGACTGACCGTGCTGATCTTCGTGCTGACGGTCTCCGTCGCACGGCTCGTAGAAGGACGGAACCGATGACCGGCCGCCTGGAACGCAGCGCCACCTACGGCATCCTCGCCCTGTTCGCCGTCATCAGCCTCACGCCCGTGATCGGCATTCTCTCCACGGCGTTCGGCCGCCCCTCCTCGCAGGCGGCGGGCTTCTCGCTGCCGGACGGCCTCAACTGGTCCAATTTCGCCGAGGCATGGACCCGCGGGCACTTCGGCTCGTATCTGACGAACTCGGTGCTGGTCGCGGTCGTGGTCGTCACGGCCACCGCCGTGCTGGCCGTGCTCGCCGCCTACGCCTTCGGCGTGATGCACTTCCCCGGCTCGAGCGTGCTCTTCTACCTCTTCGTCATCGGGCTGACGCTGCCCCAGGAAGCACTCGTCGTGCCCCTGTACTTCGATCTTCGGTACTGGCAACTCACCGACACCTACTGGGCGTTGATCCTGCCGCAGACCGCACAGTCACTCGCCTTCGGCGTCTTCTGGATGCGCACGTACTTCCGCAACAGTCCGCGTTCGGTCATCGAGGCCGCCCGGATCGACGGTGCGTCCAGCTGGACGACCCTGTGGCGCGTACTCGTTCCGATGGGACGTCCGGCGCTGTCCACGATGGTCGTCATCGTCTTCATGTGGACGTGGAACGAATTCCTGATGGCACTGGTCATGGTCAGCGACGAGGCGCACCGCACGGTCCCGCTCGGACTGGCCTTCTTCCAGGGGCAGCACAGCTCCGACACGGCGCTGCTGGCGGCCGCCTCGGTGCTCATCGCCCTGCCGGTCGTCGTGGTGTACGTGGTGCTGCAGCGCCGATTCATCGAAGGCATGCTCACCGGCGCCGTCAAGGAGTAGACGGCCGCGGTCAAGGAGCCCGTCAGAGGCCCCGCGCGTATGGGCGCCGGGACCTCCTTTCCGTGTGCCAAGTCACAGTTCCTCGCTGGCCGCCGTGCGTGTGACCGTGTCCGCGTTCGCAACGAATTGAGCCACCATCTCCCGGCTCTCACAAAGCAGTTGCGGTCCCAAATGTGATCGGCACGTAAAGCCCGACGCATAGCTCTTCACAGTCGGGGCACCCAACACACCCTCCGCAGGTTCGAGCGGTGAGACCTGGAACACAGGACTGCAACCCGGCCTCAGGGAAAGGGGTGAGAACATGGCGATATCAGGTGATAAAGAGAGCAAAGAGAACAAAACGCAGCATGCGAGTCGACGACAGCCAAGTCGGCAGCAGGCGAACGCAGATCAGAAGCAGGAGCGGAGCAGCAGCGCCGACCGGAGCGAGCGGCCGAGCAGCAACGCCGAGCAGAAGCAGGGGCGTAGCGGCAGCGGCCAGAACGGACGGGTTCCGATAGCGGAGGCCATGCGTCTCGCGGCCGGGCAGCTCGCCGAACTACTTCAGTGCGAGCCCGCTTCCGTCTCTTCGGTCAAGGCCACGGACGAAGGCTGGAGGGCCGACGTCGAGGTGGTCGAGGTGGAACGCATCCCCGAGACCACCAGCGTGATGGGCTCCTACCGCGTCGAGCTGGACGGCCAGGGAAATCTGCTCGGTTACGAGCGCACCCGCCGCTACGCGCGCGGTCAGATCGATCAGCGGAAGTGACCCCGGCGCGATCCGAGGCAACTGATTGCGGAACGGCGGTCTCCCCCTGCAATGCCATCCCGAAAGGATGATTTGAACGTGACGGTAGTCCCGCAGACGACCAACTCTCAGCCGAGCACCGGTGCCGGCGGTGGGAATCTCTACGACATCCTCGAACTGATCCTGGACCGAGGTCTGGTCATCGATGCGTTCGTGCGGGTCTCCCTCGTCGGCATCGAGATACTCAAGATCGATGTCCGTGTCGTCGTCGCCAGCGTGGACACCTACCTGCGCTTCGCCGAGGCCTGCAACAGGCTGGACCTCGAGGCCGGGCGCAAGGCTCCCACCCAGCTCACCGAGATCGTGGGCGACGCGACCGAGAGCGGCGCGAAGGGCAAGTCCAAGGGTGCGCTGACCGGTGCCGTCGAGGCCTTCAGCGAGTCGTTCCAGAGGGGACGCGACGGCGACGAGGAAGAGCGTGAGCCGAAGAAGGCGACCGCCTCGTCCGGCAGCCGTCGCACCCCCCGTCGCAAGGAGGACTGAAGCAAGTGTCCACCTACATCTACGCGATCACGGCGGCCGACCATCCGCAGAACCTCCACGGACTGAGCGGCGTCGGGTCTCCGGCAGGCTCGCTGCGCACGGTCAAGGCGCAGTCCCTGAGCGCCGTCGTCAGCGACGCTCCCGGAGACCTGCGTGCCAAGCGCCGTGATCTCGCCGCGCACCAGGCCGTCCTGGAGCAGCTGATGGCGGACGGTGCGACGCTGCCGATGCGCTTCGGTCTCGTCGGCCCCGACGACGGAGCCGTCGAGACGGTGCTGGAGGAGAATCAGGAGAGTTACGCCGAGCGGCTCTCGGAGCTCGACGGCTGCGTGGAGTACAACCTCAAGGCGGCCCGCGAGGAGGACGACCTGCTGCGCGAGATCGTCACCGGATCCGAGGAGATCCAGCGTCTGCGTGAGGTCACCGGGGAGCACCCTGAGGCCCAGGACGAGAAGATGCGGCTGGGCGAGCTGGTCGCGGGCGAGGTCCAGGCCCGTCACGAGGCCGAGGGCAGGGACCTGCTGGAGCGGTTGTCCGGTGGCGCCCAGCGCCACGCGGTCGCCGAGCCCACCGAGTCGCACTTCCTCAACGCCTCGTTCCTGGTGCGGCGGGAGGACACGGCCGCCTTCGCGCAGGCCGTGCACGAGGAGGCCGAGCGCAGGGGCGATGCCTACTCCCTCGATCTCCACGGCCCCCTGCCCCCGTACAGCTTCGTCTGACACGTGACCGGAGGGCCTGAGCATGGGCCTCATCACACAACTGCTGACCCTGCCGCTCGCGCCTGTGCGCGGAGCGCTGTGGGTCATGGATCAAGTCGTACTTACCGCCGAGCAGCAGTACTACGACCCGGAACCCGTGCGACGGCAGCTCGCCGAGCTGGAGCAGGACCTGCTCGACGGCCGCATCACGGAGGAGGAGTTCGACCGGGTCGAGGACGAGCTCCTGGACGAGCTCGAGTGGCGTCAGGCCTGGCAGCGACAACATCAGGAGCGCTCATGACTGCTCCGAGACCCCCGTCGGGACCGACGCGGAGACGGAAGGTGACCGGAAGATGATGAACAACAGCAAGATAGGACTGGCGCTCGTGGGGGGTTACCTCCTTGGGCGCACCAGGAAGGCCAAGATGGCCATCGGCCTGGGCATGTTCCTGGCCGGCAAGAAGCTCGACATCAACCCGCAGCAGCTGGTCAAGATGGTGGCGAACTCGCCCGTCGTCGGCCGGCTGAGCGACCAGGTCCGCAAGGATCTGGTCGACAACACGAAGTCCGCACTGACCTCGGCGGTCACCCAGCGGGCCGGCAGCATCGCCGACACCCTCCACGAGCGCACGCTCGACATCAACGATCCTTCGCGGAGCGCGAAGCGGTCCGAGGATGCCGAGAGCGCCGAGGACGGCGAAGAGCGCGCCGAAGACAGCCGCGACGAGCGCGAGGAACGCGACGAGCGGCCCAGGGCACGCAAGGCCGCGGCCGCGAGCGGCAGGACCGCGAAGACCGCGAGGACCGCGAGGACCGCCAAGTCCGCCGGGAGCTCCGCTTCGGCCAACGGCAAGGCAGCGTCCGCGCGCCGCAGCGCCGGCTCGGGAGGCGGTGCCCGCAACACGGCCTCCTCCGGCACGCGCAAGGCCACCGGCGGTGCGCGCAAGACCGCCGCGAAGACCGCATCGGGTGGCGCGCGGAAGGTGACCAACCGAGGAGGCGGCAATGGCTGACTCTGCTCTGAGCAAGTTCAAGGACGATCTGGCGAACGACCCCGCCACGGACCGCCTCAAGCAGGAACTGCAGTCCTACTTGCAGGCACGCGCCGTGAAGGCCGTGTCGGGGCTGGGCAGCAAGCTGGGCGAGGGCGTCGGCAAGCTGGCCGACCCCGGCGCCGGACCGGGCGCCCTCATGGGCAGCCTCGCCAAGGGCGGCCAGGCGCTGAGCGAGGGCAAGTCCCCCGCGCAGGCCGCCATGACGGCGGGCACCTCGCATCTGAAGGACATGGTCAAGGACAAGGTCAAGGGTTTGTTCGGCAAGGGCAAGGGCAAGAGCGGCGGCGGCAAGTCCAAGAGCGTGACGATCGTCGAGGACATCGACGTGGGCGTGCCGGTTCGCGAGGCGTACGACCAGTGGACGCAGTTCCAGGAGTTCAGCAGCTTCGCCAAGGGTGTCGTCAGCGTCGAGAAGTCCGACGACACCAGCAGCAACTGGAAGGTGAAGGTCGCCAAGTCCACGCGGAGCCTCAAGGCCAACGTCACGGAGCAGATCGCTGACGAGCGCATCACCTGGACGACCGACGGCGCCAAGGGCACTGTCAAGGGTGTCGTGACCTTCCACAAGATCACCGACAACCTGACCCGTGTGCTGCTGGTCCTGGAGTACTTCCCGGGCGGTTTCTTCGAGAAGACCGGCAACATCTGGCGGGCACAGGGCCGCCGCGCACGGCTGGACCTGAAGCTGTACCGCAAGTTCATCATGATGCGGGGCGAGGCCACCGACGGCTGGCGCGGTGAGATCCGGGACGGCGAGGTCGTCGTCGAGCACGACGACGCCGTCGAGGAGGAAGAGCGCGCCGAGGAGGAGTCGCAGAATTCCGATGACCCCGAGGCCCAGGCCGAGGGCGAGTACGACGACGAGGACCGTCCCTCCGACGAGATGGACGAGGACGAAGAAGCCGAGGACGAGTACGACGAGGACGACGAGCCCGAGGGCGAGTACGAGGGCGGGTACGAGGAAGAGGAAGACGCGGAGGTGGACCCCGAGGGCGAGTACGAGGAGGAGCTCGAGCCCGAGGAGGAATACGAGGAGGAAGAGGCGGAAGACGCCGAGGAAGACGAGCGTGGCCGCCGAACCGTCTCCGCCGGCCGCTGACTGCCCGAAGCAACACCCCGACTGAGCAGGCAAGGCTGATTCCACGTGTCCGATTCACTGGCCGGCCGTATGGGACCGACCCCCAGCAGGGCGGTCCCGTACGGCCAGCAAGGGTCCTCCTCCGCCAACCTGGCGGACATCCTCGAGCGGGTGCTCGACAAAGGCGTCGTCATCGCCGGCGACATCCAGATCAACCTGCTCGACATCGAGCTGCTGACGATCAAGCTGCGGCTGCTCGTGGTCTCCGTCGACAAGGCGAAGGAGATGGGGATCGACTGGTGGGAGAACGACCCGTCGCTCTCCTCCAGGGCCGCCGGGCGGTCGCAGCAGTCCGATGCCGCCCTCAACGGCGGTGAGAACCACAGGACCCTGGCGGAGGAGAACGACCGGCTGCGCCAGGAGATCGAACGGCTGCGCTCGACCGCGGAACTCCCTGCCGGTGAGGGGACCGGCGAGAGCGGGTCCGCGGCCAAGCGGACCGGCCAGAAGGGGACCGCCGCGGGGCAGAGCGGCGGCGACGGCACGCGCAAGCGCGGAAGGTGACCGGACAGATGCCGATTCCTGAAGGAGAGCCCGCAGCGCCGCAGCACGAACAGGACGGCGAACCGGCCCCGGTCCGCTACGTCTTCGCGGTCGGGCGGAGCGGCGAACAGCTCGGGTCCGCGGCCGAAGGGCTCTCCGGTCCGTCCGGTTCGCCGGTGCGCACCGTGGACGCGGGGGAGCTGAGCGCGCTCGTCTCGGATGTTCCGGCGGGTCTCTACGACGAGGCCGGGCTGAAGGCCCAACTGGAGGACATGGAGCGGCTGGAAGCGATGGCACGCTCCCACCACGCGGTGGTCGCCACGGCGTACGAGCACACCACGGTGCTGCCCATGCGTCTGGCGACGGTGTATCTCGACGACGGACGGGTCGCGGAGATGCTGGCAGGGCGGGAAGGCGAGTTCGCCGCCCTTCTCTCCCAGCTGGAGGGCCATGTCGAGTGGGGCGTGAAGGTCTACGCCGACCCCCGCGAGGCAGTGTCCGGCGCCTCGACGTCTTCCGACTCCGGTACGGCGTCGACGTCGCCCGGCAGCCCCGGGCGCGCATACCTCCAGCAGCGCAGGCAGCAGCGCAGCACACACCGCGACACCTACCGGGCCGCCGGCGCGGTCAACGAACGCGTGAGGGCGCTCGCGGACGGCATCGCCACGGCCAAGGTCGCGCACCGCCCGCAGCAGGGCGAACTGACCTCCGGACCGGGCGAGAACATCGCCAACGACGCCTATCTGGTTCCCGTGGCGCGCAGCGACGACTTCAGAGCCGCGATCGGCGGTGTCGCCGAGGACGTCGCCGAGGACGTCCCGGGTGTCCGTGTCGTGCTGACGGGGCCGTGGGCGCCGTACTCGTTCGCGACGCCGCCCTCAACGGCCGCAACACAGCAGCCTCAGCACGCGGGAACCGCCGACGATGGAACCTGAACTGCCCGGCAGCGGCTTCGCCGACGCCGTCGCGGCGGGCACCCGCTCGGCCTCGGACGGCTTCGCGGACGGCATCGCCGAGGAGAACGGGCTGGCCGGCCGTCAGGTCGCCCTCATCGACCTGTTGGACCGGCTGCTGTCGGGCGGCGCCGTGCTGACCGGTGACCTCGTGCTGTCCATCGCGGACGTCGACCTGGTGCGCATCAACCTGCGTGCCGTCATCCACTCGGTCACCCCCGACGACCCGGCGCCGTGGTGAGCGCGGCCGTGCCGGGCGCCGGTGAGGGACCGCACGGACCGGCGGACCGGGTCGACAGGACGGACGGACAGCCAGGCATGACGAGCGAGCCCGGGCCCCCGAGCGGCCCCCAGCACCAACCCCGAGGCACGCCGGAGCACGAGGCCGAACGCGGGCCTGCGCGGCCGGAGTCCGGCCAGCTCCCGGAGGGGCTGCCTGGCGGCGTCAACCTGGACGACGTGGCGCGCTCGGCGGCCCGCGCCTTCGAGTTGCTGCCCGCCGGACCGGACGAACACAGCTCCCGTGGCGACGGCAGGCTGGCCCAGCGGCTGCGCACGGACCCGGACTCGGTCGAGCGTGACCTGATGAAACTCGTGCTGACGATCGTGGAGTTGCTGCGTCAGCTGATGGAACGCACGGCCCTGAACCGGGTCGACCAGGGCGACCTGAGCGAGGACCAGGAGGAGCGGATCGGCATGACGCTGATGATCCTCCATGAGCGCATGACCGAACTGTGCGAGCGCTACGGGCTGACGATGGAGGACCTCAACCTCGATCTGGGACCGCTCGGTTCGCTCCTGCCGCGCCAGGACGGATAGCCGGCGCGCGCTTCGGCGGAGGCGGCGTTCGCCCTGTCAGGCCGCACACAGTACCCATACCGAATGTTTCAAGCCGCCACGCACGGCAACCCGGTGGCCATGACTGAGAACGGCAAGACCTCAAGCAACGCAGGAAAGGCCGCAGCCAGCACCAAGAAGCCCGCCGCCGCAGGGGAGAAGGCGGACCGCGGCATCACCAAGGCCGCGGAGAAGACAAGTTCGGCCACCCACTCGGTGGGGAACGCCGTCGAGGGCGGCGGCCGTAGCTTCGGCGATGCCACCAGGCGTGCCGGCCATGTCGCGAGCAGGAGTGCCGAGGCGGGGCGCCAGAAGCTGGTCTCCGCATCCAGCACCGCCGCGACAGCGGCGTCCGCGACGTGGACCGTGGTGAAGAACCGCAAGGCTGTCGCGGCCGGTGTCGGCACCGGGGCGATCACGGCAGTCGCCGCGTCCTTCGCGGCCGGCCGCTACTCGGCCAAGCGCAGGACGGGCCCGTTCACGCGGCTCACCGGCGGACGGCTGTAGAACTCGCCGTGCGGCTGAGAATCAGCTCACCCGGCAGGCGCCTGGCAGGGCAGGCGGGCGCCTGCCGGGTGCGCCGGACTCACCGGCAGCACGGCCGGGCCCGACCGGGCACTCTCAGGTAGCGGTCAGGTGTCCCGCCAAGTCCCCTGCGGGCTGGGGGATTTCACCGAAATCCTCGTCGTCGTCCAGCACTGGAAGCCGGTGGATGACGGCTTCCAGTGCGTTCGGCAGTCGGGGATGTCCGCCTTCGTGGCAGACGCTCAGCAGCCCGTGCCGCACCCCGTCCGGCAGGAGGGGACGCGCGGACGGCCGCTGCGGTGCACTCGGCTCCGGCGCCTCCGCCGTGCGGCCGCGCTGCTCGAGCCGCGCCGACTGGGCGCGCCAGTACCCGGCGTCGCGGAACTCCCCTTGCCGCCGGTGGTGCAGGCACAGACAGAAGGCGGCGGTCCTGGAACCGCCGCCGGCGGCGAACTGCCACCAGAATTGGGCCGCTTCGCGGTAGCGCGCCAGATGCAGCAGACACGCGAACACCAGCGCACCCTCCGGTGCGATGGACTCGTGGTCGTCGACCAGACGCGTCAAACTGGCCGCGGCCTCCGGGGCGTTGATCACCAGGCTCACCGCCAGGTCCAGGTCGTGGGCGGCCTGTTCGCACTCCGTCGGGTAATGACGCGCACGCACAGCTGCCGGGTCCGCGGTCGCCGCGGCAGCCTCCGTGGCAGCGCCAAAAGCCGCGGGAGCCGGTGATTCACCGGCTCCCGTTCCCGCGACGCCCGCGAGCACCCGCTCGCGCACCGCGGCCACATCGTCCTCGTCGTAGTCGTCGGCGAGCACTTCCGCGCCGCTCAACAGCGCGTCGATGGTGCGGTGTTCGTACCTCCCCCGCATCAGCCTTCCCCCGTGCCGGGCCCCGGTGCCGTGCGCAGCTCCCGGGCGAGCCTCCGTTTCGCATAGCGTATGTGGGAGCGCACCGTGGCTGTCTCGAAACCGAGATAGCCGGCCACTTCTTCCTCCGAGCAGCCGAGGACGTACCGCAGCACGACCACGTCGTACTGCCGCTCCGGGAGCCTCCCGATTGCCGCGTACAGCCCGATCTCGCCTTCCAGCACCGCGAATTCGTCCCGCAGTTCGTGCAGCAGCGCCTTGCGCACCGCCGTGTGGAAGGCCGCGGTCTCGGCGAGCTGCGGCCGCAGCCCGCGCTCGCCGAGCCAGTGTGCGACGTGCTCCTTGAGCACCGTCCAGGCGTACTCGGTGAGCGACTGCTGGCGCAGCGCGTGTTCCCAATGGGCGAGCAGATGACGGCACGCGTCTTCCACGATGCGCTCCGCCGCCTCGCGGCTGCCGGCCTGCGTATGCGCGTAACGCAGCCAGAGCCGGTGGTGGGAGGCGTCGAACGCGTCGAAGGAGAGCATCAGCCGCCGGCGGTCGCCACCGTATTGTGCCTCGTCCGTCGCTGCCGTCGCCCGTGCGGCGGGACCGCGGGGCCGGTCGGCCTCGGCCGTCATGGAGGAGCCCCCCAGGGGAGAACGTCGGTCGGAGAACGTCTGTCAGAAGGCGCGAACAGCCGGAAACGCGCGTGTCCGCGAAAGTCCGGCCAAAATACTACACAGAGTGAAAGCGTGGCTACCGCGTCCGTGCGCAGGTGCTGCTTTCACGCCACTTTCGTGCGGCTGGGCGACCGGTCCCGGCCGCCGACTCCCATGTGCCTTGGGCAAGTTCACCGGAGTGGCGCACGATAGCGGCCACAACAGCCGTATGTGATGCGGAAATCGAGAAAGGCGGAATCCTGTGGCCGTTGACGGAGGCGCGGTGGACCTGGAGCTGGACCGGGCGCACTCGGCGAGGATGTACGACTACTTCCTCGGCGGCACGACGAACTTCCCCGCCGACCGCGAGAACGCCGGCAAGGCCATGGCCGCCTTCCCCGGGGTGCTGGTCGCCGCCCGTGCCAACCGGCAGTTCATGCACCGTTCGGTACGGCACCTGACACAGATGGGAATGCGCCAGTTCCTGGACGTCGGCACCGGCATCCCCACCTCGCCGAACCTGCACGAGATCGCCCAGGGGGTCGCCCCTGACGCGCGCGTCGTCTACACCGACAACGACCCCATCGTCCTCACCCACGCGCAGGCCCTGCTGCGCAGCAGCTCCGAGGGCCGTACCGCCTACGCCCAGTGCGACGCCCGCGACCCCGAGGCCCTGCTGAAGTCCCCGGAGGTGCTGGAGACCCTCGACCTGAGCCGCCCCGTCGCCCTGAGTCTGATCGCGCTGCTCCACTTCGTTCCGGGGGAGCGCACCGCCCACGACATCGTCGAGTACTTCCGCGAGGCACTGCCCTCGGGCAGCACGCTCACGATCAGCCACGTCACCCCCGACTTCGATCCGGAGCCCATCACACGCGCCCTCGGGGCCTACGCGGCGGCGGGCACTCCCGTACAGGCCCGCACACGTGAGGATGTCAGCCGGTTCTTCGACGGCTGGGAACTGCTCGACCCGGGCATCACCGTCACCCACCGCTGGCGTCCCGATGCCGAGCACGACCTTTCCCAGGTCACCGACGCCGAGGCGACGTGCTACGCCGCGGTGGCCCGCAAACCCTGAGTGCTCCTGGCCGTGAGGCCGCCCTGCCGCACCGCCCGTCCGTTGCGGATTCAAATTCGGATGTGGCGGTGACCACTGGTCCCGTTTCGCGCACACTTGTTAGCAATCGGGGCGGACGGGTACCGGGGCACTGGTCCGAACGTGAGACAGGAGGCACCACTATGCCTGCAGGGTCGAACGCCAAGCGTGAGCGGCAGTACGAGCACATCAAGGAGGGCGCGGAGAAGCGCGGAGCCTCCAAGGGCCGGGCCGAGGAGATCGCCTCCCGGACGGTCAACAAGGAGCGGGCCCGTACGGGCGAGGCGCAGCGAGCCAGCCGGACCTCCACCAAGGGCAGCTCCGCCTCTGCACGCGGCGGCGCACGCTCGGGCAGGGGCATGGGCCCCAAGGCCGGCCCCACCAGGGACCAGCTCTACAACGAGGCCAGGCAGCGCGGGATCGAGGGCCGCTCCTCGATGAACAAGCGCCAGCTCCAGAAGGCGCTGGGACGCTGATCGGCTACGCGGGGGCCGCGAGGAGAGCCGGCATGGCCTCCGAGGTCTCACCTGTGTACGGGGCGCCGTGCTGGGTGAGCCTGGCGACGGGTGACCTGGAGAGCGCCCAGCGCTTCTACGGCGAGGTGCTCGGGTGGTCCTTCCGGCGCGGCAGCCTCGGCGAGGAGTTCAGCGTCGCCTACTCCGAGGACGTGCCCGTCGTGGGCCTGGGCGCCATCGCCCGCACGATGGGCGTGGCCGTGCAATGGACGCCCTTCTTCGCGGTCCCCGACGCGAACACGACCGCCTCACGTGTGCGTGAGCGGAGCGCCACGGTCGCGGTCGGCCCCATCCGCATGGGCGAGGGACGCACCGCCCTGGCGGCCGACCTCGCCGGCGCCACATTCGGCTTCTGGGAGGGCGCGGTGCTCTCCAGCTGGGACGCGGCACGGCGCGATCTGCCGGCACGTCTGGAACTGCGCACCCGTGACGCCTTCGCCGCCGCCATCTTTTATGCCGAGGTCTTCGACTGGGCATCCGATGCCGGACGCTGCGAGGTCGACTACCAGTACGAGGCGGTGGTCGTAAGGGTCGACGGTCGCGCCGTGGCCACGTTGCGGGGCGGAGCGATCGAGTCGGCACCCGATCCGCACATCCGCCCGCGCTGGCACGTCTCCTTCACGGTGGACGACGTCGACGACGCGGCGAAGACCACCGTCGCCGCCGGCGGCGCCATCGCGACGAGCCCGAGCGACAACCCCTTCGGGCGTTCGGCCGGCCTGGTCGACCCGGAGGGCGGCCTGTTCACCGTCCACTCCCGTGAGAGGTGACGAGCCGCCCCCCCCCGGCCGCAGCGCGCGGCCTCGCGCATGCGGCTGCTTGCGCCTACATCGACTTCATCTTCATGTAGCGCACGATGCCCGGTGCGCTGATCGCGGTCATAGCGGCCACCGCCACCACGGCGGTGCCCACGGCGACGCGTACGGCGACCGCCGGAATGAAGATCCCTTTTCTCATGTCCTCACCTCCCCACTGCCGGTCTGCTCAGGTCGACGTGCGGATCGCGCAGCAGTTCGCCGGTGAGGGACTCCAGCATGTCCGCGGCCACGGTCACCGCTGCCCGCACCGGTTCGCTCAGTCCCACCACCACGTCGGGCTCGTCCCCGCGCATCCGCACAGACGGTTCACAACCCAGGACGAGCACGCGGGGCAGTTCCTGCGTACCGTCCGCCAACTGCCGCGCCAGGGCGAGCACCTGCACGGGGTCCATGCCGTGCGCCTGCGGCAGGTCGCGCTCGGCGGCGTCCGGCGGCGCGCCGAGCGGCCCGGGATCGATCACGTGGACCGTGCCCGGTTCCTTGCCGCGGGGCGCCGCGTCGACGAGTACGGCGACGTCGTAGCCGTCCAGCAGCCGGTAGGCCAGATCCATGCCGCGGATGCCGAAGTCCGCGATGTGCACGCCCTCCTGGAGGGTCCGTCCGCGCATGGCGCTCACGACCTCCGGCCCGAAGGCGTCGTCGGCCATGAACATGTTGCCGATGCCCGCGATGAGGATCCGAGGGCCGGCCGGGGCGTCCTCGACGGGCTCCACCTCTTCCGGCGTGAAGAAGAAGCGATGGCCCAGGCCGGTGCGGAAGTCCCGTCCGTCGTCGCCGTCCAGCGTCACGACCACGTGGACGCGGCCCTCCAGGTCCTCCTCGACGGCATCGACCTCCGCCGTGCGTCCCGTGAGCGCCAGGTCGAGGACGTCCGCGGCCTGGCGGGGCCGCAGCCGCACGCGGCTTCCGCGCCCCAGCCGGACGCCCCCGACCTGGACCGTGCGTCCCGAAGCTGTTGTCATCGCGTCTCCAGTACCGGCCGGAAGGCGCGGATCGTGCCGTGCAGGGCTGCCAGCTCCTCGGGCTCCAGGGACGCGCAGCGGTCCAGGATCTCCCTGGCGCGCGGATCGGTGGCCCGCGCCTCGTCCTGCTCGCGCGGTGTGAGGCTGAGGACGCTGAGGATGAGCAGCTGGTCGATCTCGCCCCCGTCGAAGAGGTCACCGGGACTCTCCGGCGCGACGGCCGGATAGTCGTACAGGGTGATGGGCGAGGAGAGCACTTCCGACGAGTAGTGCGGGCTGTGCTGTCCGGCCTGCGGGTCCTCCGACACCAGTACGGGCCACACGCCGACGTTCTCGCATTCCGCCGCCGCCTCGAGCAGTTCCGCCGGCGGGTCGGTCAGCGAGACGAACTCGCCGGAGTCGGTGTTCAGCACGGTGTGCGTGGAGACGAAGGCGTACGGCGCCATCGTGTCCCGCGCCCCGCGGGCACCCGCGGTGGGAGGCGGGCACGGCGAGGTGTTCTCGACGTCCACCGTCACGCGCATCACCGTGTCCGTGACGGGCACGGAAGAGAGCCGGACGCTCCCCGTCAGCCGCTGCCAGTTCCGTACGAGCGTGCCGGCGACGCTGCCGGACTCGGCGCGCAGCGCCTCGCGGTCCGAACCCGCCGCGATGTCGACCGTGCTGGTGCGCGGCCCGCGACGCGGTGACCACGGCGGGCACACCCAGCGCCGCTCGGTCGCCTCCTGCCACGTCAGATGGCTGTCGCCCTCCACGCGCAGCTCGTCGACGGGGACCGGCCCCGTCGGTCCGTTGCGGTACACCTGACGGTCGATGACCTGCAGAAACCGCACATGCACCGTCAGCTTCGCCGCCGGGCTCGCGCGCAGCAGCACCTCTGTGCGCATGCGCGACGGTTCACCGATCAACTGGCCGCAGCGCCGCGGATAGACGCCGCCGAAGGTCCAGCGCTGGGCGTTCTTCAGCGTGCCCCTGCGGTACGGCCACAGCAGGTACCCCTCGTAGAGACAGGCGCGGGCGATCTTCTCTACGGCGTCCAAGCCGTGCCTCCTGCGGTGTTCCGTGCGCGGGCGAGCAGGTCGGAGATCGTCTCGTCCCATCCCGTGAGTGCGTGGCGGTCCCGGTGGGCCGTGATGTCGCGGTAGGTGCCGGGGGAGAGCGGCATCCAGCTCGTGCCGCCGTCGTAGCGGCCGGTCACCTCGTGCCAGAGGGCGGCGGGCACCCGGCACGTGGCGTCCTTGGCCCAGGAGATCTGAGCGGTGCGCAGCCGGCCGTCGCGACCGTCGTGGAAGACGGTCCCGCTGAAGAGGAAGTCCAGCGGGACCTCGCCGTCGCGGACCCCGTGGAAGTACGACGTGACGGCGAGGTCCATGTCCCGGCTGCAGGGCACCGCAAGGTCGGTCTCGGTGCGCTCGTCGAAGGGCGGGACGACGGTGCTGATCCTGGCCCAGGTCAGCGGGCGCATGCTGGTGGCCCACTGCTCCGGCTGGCCGAAGATCCTGGCCATGACCAGCCGGTCGACCCGGTCGCAGCCGCGTCGGTCCACCGCGATCCGTACGTCCGCGTTGAGGGAGACGGAGCGGACCCTGCCGCCACCGGTGCGGCTGAGCGCGAGCCGGAAGAGCAGCGTCGGCACGGCCGCATCGGTCATGGCGCGTGCGCCGGTGACGGCGAAGTCCAGGTCGGGCAGGTCCGTGCGCCGCCCGGTGCCGCCAGCGGGCGGGGCTTCGGTCGCGCTCGGGGCGGTGTTCGCCTTCACGCGGGGGACAGGTTCGGCATGCCGGGCAGGATCGGGTCCTTCGCCTTTGCGCTGACGCCCGTGGACCTGCGTGCCGTGGAGGTGTCGTCGGGCAGGTGGCCCGGCTGGCGCTTGTAAATGCCCTCGTGGTTGCCCTGACGCACGCCGGGGACGTGCGCCGCCTTGTCGGGCCGTACGTGCGGCTTGCCGACCTTGATCTCAGCCATGCTGACTCCTCGGTTCGTCTGCTGTGCTCGGCAGCACAGCGGCTCAGCTGGTGCGGGACCGCGGGGACGGCCCGGCCAGTCCCGCGAAGAACGCCTCGATGTGCTCGCGCACCTCGGGGCCGCCGGACAGCCCCCGCCAGTGGGTGCGGACGAGAGCCGCGAGCCGGTAGCAGTCGTCGAGCGGGACGATCCAGTGCTCGTCCGCGCCGTCCGAGCGGTGCACCAGCAGCGCCTCCACGTCGTCCGCGAGGTCTGCCAGCTCCGGGTACCCCCGCGCGAGCTCTTCCCAGTCCTCCGGACCGACGGCCGAACGGGTCACGCCCAGCGGACTCGGATACCCCACCCCGACCTCGCCGGACGCGCCGTCGCGTACGAAGAAGGCCAGGCCGACGGGCACACGGAGCCGGGCCCAGAGCATCCCGTCGATCCGGAAGCCCTCCAGCGAGGTCCTGCGTCCGGGCAGCAGCTTGTAGTGCCTGCCGCCCGCCGTGCTCTGCCCGAAGAGCAGGGAGCACGGCCCGCAGGTGCACAGCACCGAACTCTGCTGGACGTCCAGCATGTGCCGGTGACCCTCCGGTACCGGCTCGGCACACAGGTCGCAGCGCTCGCCCGCGGCGGATCCGGCGGCTGCGGGGGCCCCCGAGGTGCCGGTGGCCCGCGGCCGCTCCAGCAGTGCCCGGAGCCGGCCGCCCGGCACGCCCGGTGCCGCATCGCTCACCGGTTGCACCGGCGTCGCAGGACCCACGCCGCTCACCGGTTCCCGGCGGGCTGTGCGGCGGCGCCCCGGAAGAGGGAGTCCACCGGGATCAGCGCCGACTCGGGCGCGGCGTCCTCGGTCTCCACCCGGCCGACCTCTGGCGCCGCCCAGGCGACGGTGTCCCGCACCGTCTGCGCCAACTGCTCCGGGGACGGGGCGCCGCATCCCTGCGGGGCGATCCGCACGCGGACCTCCGCCTCGTCGGCGGCCACCACGGTGACGCCTCGCAGTTCCTCCAGGGCCCGGCGTACCCGCTGCCCGGCGGCCTCCGGGTGCAGCCCGTGCACGAGTAGCAGATGGCTCACCAGTTCGTCGTCAGCCATCGCCGATCTCGCCGCGTCGTCGGCTCCGCTCATCACCCTGGCGAGGCACTCGCCGTACATCTCCGCCAGGGCGTGCAGCGCGTCGAGGGCCTGCTCGCGGGCGGCGGTGTCGGTGATGCTGTCCAGTCCGGAGAGCAACTTCTCGGTGCGGGCCACGTGTTCACGCGCCTCGCGCTCGTTCCACGTCATTTCCGCGGCCTCACGCGAGGGCGCCGAACGTGGGCGAGTGGGTTTCCCGCACTGTCTGCCCGCCGCCGAGGTACATGTGCACACCGCAGGGCAGACAGGGGTCGAAGCTGCGGACCGTGCGCATGATGTCGATGCCCTTGAAGTTCTCCTTGCTGTTCTCCTCGAAGATCGGCATGCCCTGCACGGCGTCCTCGTACGGGCCCGGCGTGCCGTAGTGGTCGCGCGGGCTCGCGTTCCACGGCGTCGGGGGATAGGGGTGATAGTTGGCGATCTTGCGGTCGCGGATGACGAGGTGGTGCGAGAGCACCCCGCGCACCGCCTCGTGGAAGCCGACGCCGATGGCCTCCTCCGGAACCTTGAAGTCCTCGAAGACCTTCGTGCGCCCGGCGCGCACCTCCGCGAGCGCCTGGTCGACGAAGTGGAGCGCCATGCCCGCGGCGTACGCGACGAAGTACATCCGGGCCCGGTTGCGCTCCAGGGTGTTGGGGAACGCCGGCGGCTTCCACTCCAGCCGCGTCTCCGGCGACATCGGCGTCTTCGGCAGGTCGATCTGGACGCTGTGCCCGGTGGAGCGCACGTAGGGGGTGTTGACCTTGCCGGCGAGCGAGGTCGCCCACAGCCGCGCGATCGGGCCGCCGCCGGTGTCGAGCGCCAGATGGTCGCCCGTGCGCTTGTCGTACCAGCGCGGGCTCATGACCCAGCTGTACTTGCCGCCGTCCAGGTCGCGCTTCTGCGGCTGCGGCAGCGTGGTCTGGTTCCAGGGGTGGCGCCGGTCGACGGGGTTGCCCAGCGGGTCCCGGTCGACGTAGGTCTCCTCGGACGTCCAGTCCTCGTAGTAGCTGCTGCCGAGCAGGATGCGCATGCCGAGGTTGATGTCGACGAGGTCGGTGGTGACCAGCTTGTTGTCGACAACGATGCCGGGGGTGACGAACATGGAATTGCCCCAGGTGTTCATCGTCCGGTAGTCGTAGTCGACCACTTCGGGGTCCTGGAAGCTGCCCCAGCACCCGAGCATCGTGCGTCTGCGGCCGACCTCCTCGTAGCCCGGCAGCGCCTCGTAGAAGAAGTCGAAGACGTCGTCGTTCATCGCCACCGCGCGCTTGACGAAGTCCAGGCAGCGCATGAGCCGCACCAGGTAGTCGGTGAAGAGCTGCGGCGTCGCCACGGTTCCGACGCCGCCCGGGTAGAGCGTCGACGGGTGGACGTGGCGGCCCTCCATCAGACAGCACATCTCGCGGGTCAGCCGGCTCATGACCAGCGCGTGCTTGTACGTCTCCCCCTCGAACGGATTGAAGGAGCGCATGATGTCGGCGATGGTGCGGTAGCCGTGGGCCTCGGCACGGGGGGAGGCGGTCCTCTCGGCGCGCTCGAGCACAGCGGGGTTGGTCTCCCTGACCATGCGTTCGCAGTAGTCGACGAAGACCATGTTGTCCTGAAAGATCGTGTGGTCGAACATGAACTCGGCCGCCTCGCCGAGGTTGATGATCCAGTCGGCGAGCGGCGGCGGCTTCACCCCGTACGCCATGTTCTGGGCGTAGACGGAGCACGTGGCGTGGTTGTCGCCGCAGATGCCGCAGATCCGGCTGGTGATGAAGTGCGAGTCCCGCGGGTCCTTGCCCTTCATGAAGACGCTGTAGCCGCGGAAGATGGATGAGGTGCTGCGGCACTCGACCACTTCACGGCCCGGGAAGTTGATCTTCGTGTAGATGCCGAGGTTGCCGACGATCCGGGTGATGGGATCGAAGGCCACCTCGGTCAGTTCGCGCTCACCTTTGCCGGGGGCCTTGGTGGTCTGCTGGGCGGTCGCCACTTCTCGTTCCTCTCGCAGGTCGCTACACGGATTAGTTGCGGCCGGTCCAGCGGGGCTGGTAGCCGGATGTCAGCGCGGGCTCGTCGTGCCGCCACTTGGGTTCGCGGTTCGCCGACCGGTTGGTGATCGACCGGAGGCTGCGGATGAACGGCCCGTAGAGGCCCATCAGCGACGAGGAGAGCGAGCCGCCGGGCGGCTCGTCCATGAACGGCATGAACTTGTCGGGGAACCCGGGCATGGTGCAGCCGATGCAGATGCCGCCCACGTTGGGGCAGCCGCCGACGCCGTCCATCCAGCCGCGCTTGGTGACGTTGCAGTTGACGACCGGTCCCCAGCAGCCGAGCTTCACCTGGCACTTGGGGGAGTTGTAGTCCTTGGCGAAGTCGCCCTGCTCGTAGTAGGAGCCGCGGTCGCACCCCTCGTGGACGGTCTTGCCGAACAGCCAGGTCGGCCGCAGATTCTCATCCAGCGGGATGGTGGGGGCGAGTCCGGAGGCCATGTGGAGCACCCACAGCAGCGTCTCCATGAAGTTGTCCGGCTGTACGGGGCAGCCCGGGACGTTGACGATCGGCAGACCTGCCTTGGAGCGGTAGTCCCAGCCGAGATAGTCGGCCAGCCCCATGCAGCCGGTCGGATTGCCCGCCATCGCGTGGATGCCGCCGTACGTGGCGCAGGTGCCGATCGCGACGACGGCCCAGGCCTGCGGGGCGAGACGGTCCAGCCAGGTGTTGAGAGTGACCGGCTCCCCGGTGTCCGGGTCGTTGCCCATCGAGGTCCAGTAGCCGTCACCGTTGATGTTCTCGTTCGGGATCGACCCTTCGACGACGAGGATGAACGGACCCAGCTCGCCGCTGGCCCCCTTGCGGAACGCCGTCAGGAAGTCCTCGCCGGTCTCGTACGCCAGGACCTTGTTGTGCAGATGGACCTTGGGGAGACCGGGGACGGCGCCGAGCACCACGTCCTCCAGGCTGGGCAACGTCGCCGCGGTCACCGAGACCGTGTCGCCGTCGCAGCTCATGCCCTCCGAGGTCCAGAGGATGTGGATCTCGTCGAGCGCCGTCTCCGGTGCCGTCGCTGTCGCTGCCGCCTCGTCGCCCATGGGACCGATCCCTTCGCACCGTCGCCGACCGCTCGTACAGCTCTCAGAGCAATGCCAATTCAAAAATCTGACATATCGGTAGATATGTCACAACGTAAGCGCGCCGGGGCAGGTGAGCCGAACGGATCACCTTGCCGCCCGGGGGCGGCGTGTCAGGGGAGAGCCCTGCTGAGCCCGGCCTGTAATGAACCGCGAAGCGGAGGGATGAGATGCACGAGATGTCCATCGCTGTGGCGATGGTGGAGCAGGTGACCGAGAGCCCCGCCGCTGACGGGCACGGGACGGTGTCCGCCGTACGGCTGCGGCTCGGCGAACTGGCAGGTGTGGTGGCCGACTCCCTGAGCTTCTGCTTCTCGCTCGCGTGCGCCGGGACCGTGCTCGACGGCGCCGAACTCCTCATCGATCACGTACCGGGCAGAGCGCGGTGCGGCCCCTGCGGGGCGGAGTGGGCCACCGGAATGCCGCCCCAGCTGTGCTGCCCGCAGTGCGACGGCGGCAGGGCCAAGCTGGTGCAGGGGCGTGAACTGCAGATCGTCGGCCTCCGCCACACCGGCAGCGACACCGCTGACGGCGCCGCCCACCCCGCATCCGTACAGGTCAAGGAGAGCTGAGACGCATGTGCCGAGTCGTCGATCTGCAGCAGGCGGTGCTCGTGAAGAACGACGAGCGCGCCGGGACGCTGCGCACGGAACTGGCCGCCCGCGGAACGACGGTCGTCAATCTCCTCTCCAGCCCCGGCAGCGGCAAGACGGAGCTGCTCGAAGCGGAACTCGCGCTCGCCGCCTCGCGCGGTGTGCCCGTCGCGGCACTGACGGCGGACCTGGCGACCGAGCACGACGCGGAGCGCCTCTCCCGGGCGGGGGTTCCCGTCAAGCAGGTGCTCACCGACGGCCTGTGCCACCTGGAGGCCGACATGCTCCGGGCGCAGCTGGAGGGCTGGCTGCCCGACGACACCCGGCTGCTGTTCGTCGAGAACGTGGGGAACCTCGTCTGCCCGGCCTCCTACGACCTCGGGGAGTCGCTGCGCGTCGTCCTCGCGTCCGTGACGGAGGGCGAGGACAAGCCGCTGAAGTACCCCACGGCGTTCGGCCTGGCGCAGCTCGTGGTCGTCACCAAGGACGACATCGCCGAGGCGGTGGGCTTCGACGAGGAGGCCTTCCGGGCCAACGTCCGCCAGGTCAACCCGGGCGTCGAGGTGGCGCTGACCTCGGCGCGGCGGGGGACGGGCGTCGGCCTGGTGCTGGAACGGGCGCTGGCCGTCGCCAGAGGCGAGCGGGCGCACCGGCCGGTGATGGCGCGCACCGTCTCTGCTTCAGGTGACGTCACCGCGTTCGGGCACACGCACGCACACCCGCATGCGCACGACCACGACCACGAGCCCCTGCACGGTCATGGGCACGAAGACATCCACCTGCACACACCTGCCGCCGGCGTGCCGGCCAGAAGCCACTCGTGAACCCGCAGCACGGCACCGCCACCGCGGCACGCACCGGTACGCAGGAATCCGGCGGCGGCCTCGGGGCGGAGCACACCGAAGAGACGCAGCGCCGCAAGGTCACCGTGCGGGGTGTGGTCCAGGGCGTCGGCTTCCGGCCCTTCGTCTACGCGCTCGCCGGTGAACTCGGATTGTCCGGGCACGTCGCCAACACCGGGGACGGCGTCGTCGCCGAGGTCGAGGGCGGACCCGACGCGCTCTCCGCCTTCTGCGGCCGCATCAGTTCGGACGCACCGCCGCTCGCCGTCGTCCAGTCGGTGACGCACGAACCGATGGACCCGGCCGGCGGTCAGGGATTCAGCATCGGGAAATCGCGCGGCAGCGGCGGCACCGTACGCACTCTCGTAGCGCCGGACACCGCGACCTGCGCCGACTGTCTCGCCGAGATGAGCGATCCGGGCGACCGGCGCTACCGGCACCCCTTCATCACGTGCACGCACTGCGGGCCGCGCTTCACGATCGTCACCGGCCTTCCCTACGACCGTGCCCACACCACGATGGAACGCTTCCCGATGTGCGAGCGGTGCGCCCACGAGTACGGGGACCCCCGCGACCGCCGCTTCCACGCGCAGCCCGTCTCGTGCCACGACTGCGGTCCACGGCTGAGGCTGCGCGTGCCGGGGGCGGACGGTAAAGCGAGAGCGGAGAGCGGTGAACCGGTCGCTGCCGCACGGAAGTTGCTCGCCGAGGGGGCTGTCGTGGCGGTCAAGGGCCTCGGGGGCTACCACCTCGCGTGCGACGCGTCCGACCCGGAAGCCGTGAGCCTGCTGCGCCGCCGCAAGGCGCGCGGTGACAAGCCGTTCGCCGTCATGGTCAGTGACCTCGAGGATGCCGAGCGGCTCGTGCATCTCGACGCCGTGGCGCGCGGTCTCCTCAGCGGAGGCCGCCGGCCCATCGTGCTGCTGCGCAGGCGTACGGACGTGCCGGGACGCCCGGACGCTCCACCGGTGGCGGGCGAAGTGGCGCCGCGCAGCGCCGACTTGGGGATCATGCTGCCCTACACGCCGCTGCACCACCTGCTCCTCGGACTCCCCGGTGACCCTCCCGGACCACGGTTGTTGGTGATGACCAGCGGCAATCTCGGCGGTGAACCGATCGTCACCTCCGACGAGGAGGCACTCGACCGGCTCGGCCCGCTCGCCGACGCCTGGCTCATGCACGATCGGCCGATCCATGTGCCGTGCGACGACTCGGTCGTGAGGGTCGCGGCAGGGGAGCAGCTGCCCGTGCGCCGCTCGCGCGGATATGCGCCGTTCCCCGTCAATCTGCCGAAGCCCGTGGCGGCCGCGCTCGCTGTGGGCGGCGACCTGAAGAACACCTTCTGCGTGGGCGAGGGCCACCACGCCTGGCTCTCCGCGCACATCGGCGACATGGACGACCTCGCCACACTCACCGCTTTCGACGGCGCGGAGCGGCAGTTGGAGAAGATCACCGGGGTGCGCCCGGAAGTGCTGGCGGCGGACCGGCACCCCGGCTACCGCTCTACTGGATGGGCCGAGCGCAATGCCGGGGAACGACCGGTGCACCGCGTCCAGCATCACCACGCCCACATCGCCTCCGTCATGGCCGAACACGGGCTGGACGGCACGTCCCCCGTCATCGGTGTCGCCTTCGACGGCACCGGATACGGTGACGACGCGACCGTGTGGGGCGGCGAGTTCCTCCTCGCCGACTACGACGGGTACAGGCGGCTGGCACATCTGAGTCCCGTGCCCATGCCCGGCGGCGACGCGGCCGTGCGGCGCCCCTACCGGATGGCGCTGGCCCATCTGTACGCGGCCGACCTGCCCTGGGACGCCGACCTGCCGTGCACGGCAGCCTGCCCGGAAGACGAACTCAAGGCACTCGCCGTCCAGTTGGGGCGCGGGCTGGGATGTGTGCCGACCTCCAGCATGGGGCGGCTCTTCGACGCCGCGGCCTCTCTCGCGGGTGTGTGCCACCACGCCGGATACGAGGCCCAGGCCGCCATGGAACTCGAGGCGGCCGCCGTCGGCCACGAGGACGTACAGGACGGCCGCGAATGGGCGTTCACGCTCCGGACGACGGCAGGGGAGACCCTCGCGTGCGATCCGTCACCGGTACTGGCCGGGATCATCGCGGACGTGCGGGAAGGTGTGCCCTCGGCGGCGACGGCCGCGCGCTTCCACCGGTCGGTCGCGGCGCTCGTCCTCCGTGTCTGCCGTGCGGCCCGCGACCGGCACCGGCTCACAACGGTCGCTCTCAGCGGCGGAGTCTTCGCCAACTCCCTGCTGTCCGCGGCCTGCGCGCGGCTGCTGAGCGAGGACGGATTCACCGTGCTGCGCCACCGCCTCGTGCCGCCCAACGACGGGGGCCTCGCCCTGGGCCAGTTGATGATCGCGGCACGCACGGACGCGTCCGGGCCACCGGACGCATCGCAGACGGAGGAGGCACCGGCGGCTGACCGCCCACGCGGCACGACGCCCGGCCACACGGCGGTCGTCCGCTAGAGGGCACAGCCGAATCCCCTGCAGAGCCACAGCCCGAAGCCCCACAGAGCAAGGAGAGAGCCATGTGCCTGGCGGTACCCGGCAAGGTGCTGGAGATCAAGGAGCGGGACGGCACCCGCATGGCCACGGTCGATTTCGGCGGTATGGCGAAGGAAGTGTGCTGCGAATACCTGCCGGACCTGCAGCCCGGTGAGTACACCATCGTCCACGTCGGCTTCGCGCTGCAGCGTCTGGACGAGGAGTCGGCGCGGCAGACGCTCGCGCTGTTCGAGGAACTCGGGTTGCTGGAGGAGGAGTTCGGCGACCCCTGGGAGCTGGCAGCTCAGGAGGCGGCGAAATGAAGTACATCGACGAGTTCCAGGACCCCGAGCTCGCACGCAAGTTGGTGGAGGACATCCACGCCACCGTCACCCGGCCCTGGGCGCTGATGGAGGTCTGCGGCGGCCAGACGCACTCCATCATCCGGCACGGGATCGACCAACTGCTGCCCGACGAGGTCGAGTTGATCCACGGTCCGGGCTGCCCGGTATGTGTCACGCCGCTGGAGGTCATCGACAAGGCACTGGAGATCGCCTCCAGGCCCGAGGTGATCTTCTGCAGCTACGGCGACATGCTGCGCGTGCCGGGCACGGGACGTGACCTCTTCCAGGTCCGCAGCGAGGGCGGCGACGTCCGCGTCGTCTATTCGCCGCTCGACGCGCTGCGCATCGCGCAGCAGAACCCCGGGCGGGAGGTCGTCTTCTTCGGCATCGGCTTCGAGACGACCGCGCCTCCCAACGCCATGACGGTCCATCAGGCACGCAAGCTGGGCATCCGCAACTTCAGCATGCTCGTCTCGCACGTCCGCGTGCCACCGGCCATCGAGGCGATCATGCAGTCGGAGGCCTGCCGGGTGCAGGGTTTCCTCGCCGCCGGCCACGTGTGCAGCGTCATGGGCACCGGTGAATATCCCGCTCTGGCCGAGCGGTTCCGGGTGCCGATCGTCGTCACGGGCTTCGAGCCGCTCGACGTGCTCGAGGGCGTGCGCCGCACGGTGGGGCAGCTGGAGCGCGGTGAGCACACCGTCGAGAACGCGTACGCGCGCGTCGTGCCGCCGGAGGGCAACCCGGCAGCGAAGGCGATGCTCGCCGACATCTTCGAGGTCACCGACCGCGCCTGGCGGGGCATCGGCGTGATCCCTGACAGCGGGTGGCGACTGGCCGCCCGCCACCGGGAGTTCGACGCCGAACACCGCTTCTCGGTGACGGACATCGACACCCGCGAACCCGACGAGTGCCGCGCCGGCGAAGTGCTGCAGGGCCTCCTCAAGCCGCACGAGTGCGAGGCGTTCGGAACCGCGTGCACCCCGCGCACACCGCTCGGCGCGACGATGGTCTCCAGCGAGGGTGCCTGCGCCGCGTACTACCTCTACCGCCGGCTGGGGACTTCGGACACGGGCGCGAAGCAGTCCGCGCAGGCGACCGCGCCGGCCGCCGTCAACGCCCCCCGTACCCCCGACGGAACGAGCACCGCATCCGCACCCGCATCCGCGTCCGCACCGCTGGAGGGAAGTTCCGTTGTCTGAGACCACCGGCCTCGCCGAACTGAACACCCGGGCCGCACCGGACTTCTCCGGCTGGACGTGCCCCGCGCCGCTGCGCGACCAGCCGCGCGTGGTCATGGGCCACGGCGGCGGCGGAGCTCTCTCCTCCGAACTCGTTCAGCACATCTTCGCGCCGGCCTTCGGCGGTGACCTGCTCGCCGGGCTCGCCGACTCGGCGGCCCTGACCCTGGGAGGGACGCGGCTGGCCTTCTCCACCGACTCCTTCGTCGTACGGCCGCTGTTCTTCCCCGGCGGCAGCATCGGCGACCTCGCCGTCAACGGCACCGTCAACGACCTTGCGATGAGCGGCGCTCGGGCCGCGTACCTCTCCTGCGGCTTCATCCTGGAGGAAGGGGTCGAGGTGCCGCTCGTCTCGCGGGTGGCCGAGGCGCTGGGAGCCGCGGCCCGCGCCGCCGGCGTCGAGGTCGCGACCGGCGACACCAAGGTGGTCGAGGCCGGACGCGGCGACGGCATCTACCTCAACACCGCGGGCATCGGACTCATCCCCGACGGCGTGGATATCCGCCCGCAGCGTGCCGTGCCGGGTGACGTCGTCATCGTCAGCGGAGCGATCGGCGTGCACGGCGTCGCCGTGATGAGCGTGCGCGACGGCCTGGAGTTCGGTGTCGAGGTCGAGAGCGACTGCGCCGCACTCGGCGGTCTCGTCGAGGCGATGCTCGCCGTCACCCCCGATCTGCACGTGCTGCGCGACCCCACACGCGGCGGCCTGGCGGCGGCGCTCAACGAGATCGCCGTCGCGGCGACCGTCGGTGTGGTTCTGCGGGAGAAGGCGGTGCCGGTGCCACCGCCGGTGGCCAACGCATGCGCCGTGCTCGGACTGGACCCGATGTACGTGGCGAACGAGGGCAAGCTCGTCGCCTTCGTCCCCCGCGAGCACGCGGACGCGGTGCTGGCGGCCATGCGGGAGCACCCGCTGGGTGCGGAAGCGGCGATCATCGGGGAGTGCGTGGAGACGCACCCCGGGATGGTCGTCGCCCGTACCGGGCTGGGCGGCACCCGCGTGGTGGACCTGCCCGTGGGCGAGCAGCTGCCGCGCATCTGCTGACACCACCCCGGCCGGTGGTGCGCACCGGAGCAGTGCGCACCGGAGCAGTGCGCACCGGAGCGGAGGGCCGGGGGCAGGACGTCACGTGGAGCGCAGGCCGTGGTCGGCCAGCGGACCCACCGTCAGTCCCTCGGCCCTGCACCGCATCACCAGGTGCGGCAGCGCATCGAGTGCCGAGTGCCACGCGTGCGGGGCGCAGGCGTGGTCGGAGTCGTGCAGCAGTACGGTCGCCCCGCCGCACATCCGTTTCGCCAGCTCCGCGAGGACGCTCTCCGCGTCCGCCTTCGCCGTCCAGTCGCGGCCCCAGGCCGTCCACAGCACCGGGCGCAGCCCGACCCGCCGCGCCGCCGCCAGCCGGCTCGCGGTGAGGACGCCGTAGGGCGGGCGGTACCAGCGTGGCCGCGAACCGGCCGCGCGGTGCACAGAATTCGTGGCGCGCGCCAGGTCACGTACGTCACCGCGTGGCCGCGGATGCCAGAACCTCTCGTGCTGCCAGCCGTGCACGGCCAGCTCGTGGCCCTCCGCCACGATGCGCCGCCCCAGCTGCGGATACCGCTCCAGCCGGCTGCCGAGGACGAAGAAGGTGGCCCGTGCCGAGAGCCGCGCCAGCTCCTCCAGGAAGTACGGGGTGCTGAGCGGATCGGGGCCGTCGTCGAAGGTGAGCGCCACGTGGCCCGGCTCGCCGCGGCCGTCCAGAGCCGGACTGACCGCTCTGCGCACGCCCGGCAGCCAGCTCGCCGCCGGTCCCAGATGCCAGGCCGCGGCGGTCAGCGCGGTCGCGCCGGCCCACAGGGCTGTGTCCCGGGCGGTCCGCGCGGGCCGAGCGCTCCGATGGCCATGGCTCGAAGCGATTGCGCTCACCACACTTCTCCCTGCTGGTCGCCCGAGACTTCCGGAGTCCTCGCCAGCTGGAAGCTGCCGAAGCCCACCAGCGCCAGCGCCCCCAGCTCCGGGAAGACGAGCACCCCGAGCCGCAGATGCTCCTCGAAGAGCACCGCGCCGAGCACGAGACTCATCAGCGAGTCGCCCAGGGTCAGCGCGGGCTGCGAGGCCACCAGCGTTCCCGCGCGCAGCGTCATCTGGAGAAGCAGGAAGCTCGCCAGCCCGATCACGGCGACGCCGTAGGTCTGCCAGGCCGTCAGCAGCGCCACCAGTCCGTCCGACAGCCGGGCGACAGCGTCCTTCATCAGCGCCGCCGTGGAGGAGAAACCGAAGGCCGTCGCCGCACCGAGAACCGTCGCCCGCGGCGAGGACGGCAGCCGCGTGGCGAGCAGGAGCAGCAGCAGGACCAGGGCCAGCAGCACCGCTCCCGTCGCCACCCACCGCCCCACCGGCACCCGTGTCGTACCCGCGGAGGGGTCGATGAGGACGAGGAAGATGCCCAACCCGGACACCATGGACAGGAACGCCCACCAGGCTCGGGTGTCCGGGCGGCGGTGGAAGAAGAAGCTGCCCACGACCAGCGTGAAGAGCAGTTCCGTCGCCATCACCGGCTGCACCACCGCCAGCGGGCCGGTGGCCAGGGCGCCCGCCTGGAAGATCCCGGAGAAGACGAGCATCGCCGTGCCCCACATCCACACGGGCCGGTGCAGGAGGTGGGTGAGCCAGGAGAAGCGCTTGCCGCTGGAGGTGATCCGCTCCGTCGCCGCGGCACGCCGCTGCAGCACGGACGCCGCCGCGTTGGCCAGGGCGGCCAGCAGCGCGAGGACGACACTTACCACCGTCAGCAACACGTGCATTGACTCCTAGCCGAAGCGCTGGGCGAGGGATCGGAAGACACCGGGTGCGGCGCCGTGCAGCCGGGCCGGCATGCCGAGCCAGCTGGGCACGTACGCGTCGGGCCTTCCGTGCACGAGCGCTCTGCGCACGGCGTCCGCCACCTGTGCGGGCGGCACCGGCCGGGGCCTCGTCCGGTGGTACGGGGCACCGCGGCGCCCGAAGAAGGGGGTGTCCACTGCTCCCGGCAGCACGATGGAGACGCGTACACCGGTCGAGGAGAGCTCGTAGCGCAGGCTGTCGGCGAATGCGATCAGGCCGCCCTTCGTCGCCGCGTACACCGCTTCGTCCCGCACGCCGACCGTGCCGGCCATGGAGCCGATGAGGACGATGCGGCCCCTGCGGCGGGCGACCATGCCGGGCAGCAGCAGCCGTACCAGGTGCAAGACGGCGGAGAGATTGACCGACAGCAGGCGGTCGATGGATTCCACGGGCTGCGCGGTGAACGGCCCTGCCCAGCCGATTCCCGCCGCGGCGACCAGCGCGTCGACCCGCCCGCCGTGCGCCAGCGCCTCGCGGGCCAGGCGGGCGCGCGACTGCGGATCGGTGACGTCGGCGGCCAGAGCCGTGCCCCGGGTGCGTACGGCTACGTCGCCCAGCCGCTCCTCGTCACGCCCGTTCAGCAGCAGGCGCCAGTTGCCTTCCGCCGCGAGCTTCTCGGCGACCGCCGTGCCGATCCCCGACGAGGCACCGGTGATGAGCGCCACCGGCCGCTGCGTGCCGTGCGTCACGAGCCGGCCAGAACCCTCGAACATGACACCCTCCGGGTGATCAGGAGCAGGACTCCCAGAATGCTGGCTATCTGCCGCAGCCGCCTGTGGGGCTTTGACCGCACGGCAGCCCGAATCACCCGATCGGGCCCGGTTCGCCGCAGCCGTAACGCGGCACCCAAGAGGTCCGTACGGGCGACGGACCGCGCGTCCGGAGCCGATCAACGGACTTGGGGGAGGCGCTGTGCGGCAACGGTTTCTGCTCCTGAGCGCCAGCATGGGCGCGGGCCACGACGCGGTCGCCGGCGAGATCGCCGAGCGTCTGCGGGCACGTGGCCACTCGGCCCGCATCCAGGATGTGCTGACACTGCTCCCCTCGGGGGTAGGGCCCGCGCTCCGCTCGGGCTACCGGGGGTCGGTCCGTCACGTCCCGCGGCTCTACGCGTGGATCTATGCCGCGTTCCTGGCGCCGGTCGGACGGGGCGGCGCGTCGGTGCCGAGGCCGGGCAGCGCGCCGCTGGCCGCGCTCGCGGAGCGGCCGCTGATGAACGTCGTCGAGGGCTGGCAGCCCGATGCGGTGATTTCCACCTTCCATCTGTCGGCACAGGTGACGGGGCGGCTGCGCCGACGCGGCGCGCTGCGCATACCCAGCGTGGTGACGGTCGTCGACTTCGCAGTGCACCGCGGATGGCTCCATCCGGGCAACGACGTCTACCTGTGCGTCACCGAGTCCGCGGCGCGCACCGCGGCTGCCGTCACGGGCAGCCGGGCGGAGGCGACGGGACCGGTCGTACCCGAACGGTTCGGCGGGAGGAGCGGCGTCCGGGGGAGAGGGGTGGACTCCGCGCACTGGCGGGACGAGTTCGAACGGTTCGCTGAAGGCACGCCGGTCGTCCTGCTCTCCGCGGGAGCGTGGGGTGTCGGGTCCGGACTGACGGACACGGCAAGGGAGTTGGCGGCCGGCGGATTCTTGCCCGTGCTGCTGTGCGGCCGGGACGAGAAGCTGCGCCGACATGCTGCGTCACTGCCCGGGGCCCTCGCGATGGGCTGGGTCGAGGACATGGCCGGGCTGATGGCCTCCGCGGACGCGCTCGTCGACAACGCGGCGGGGCAGACCGCCGCGCAGGCGCTCGCCGCCGGGGTTCCGTTGATCGGATACCGGCCCCTCCCCGGACACGGCGCGGACGGCATACGGGAGATGGCCGAGGCCGGACTGACCGAACTGGCCACCAGCCATGAGGAGTTGGCGGCCGCGCTGGAGAGCGTCGTCCGTCCGGGCACCGCGCGTGAGAGGTGCGTACGCCGTGGCCGTGATCTCTTCCGTGCGGACGTCGCGCAGCGGATCACGGACCTCACCCTGGCAGGGGTGCGGGCGGCCTGACGCCCGGAACTCCGGCTTGCTGCCCGCCGGGGCTCCGGGCGGACCGCCACCGGTTCCGGCTCCGGCCCGACGCACACCGTGGCCCCGTCGTGCCCGTTTTGTCGCCTCGTGGACGGGAACCTGGATCCGATGAGCGAACACGAGCGATCCCGTACCGTGGCGGCCCTTCCGGAGGACGTATTCGCGCAGGCCAGAGACCTCGGCCAGATCGACACGTGGCTTCCCCGGGACCTGCACGTGCGCCGCGAGGACCCGCCCGCCGTCACCGTGCACGACGACAGCACCGGCAGGGACGCCCCCGCGCTGCTGAAGGCCCGGCCGGACCAGCTCCGCCTGGAGTGGAGCACACGCGACGGCGGAAGCTACGCGGGCTGGCTCCAGGTGGAGGGCATCGACGGCGGCGCCAGCTCGGTCACCGTCCATCTGTCCTTCCTGGACGAGGGGCACGCACCCCCGGACAACGAGGTGACCGTCGCGCTCGACGAGAGCCTGGACCGGCTCGCCGAGCAGGTGCGGGTGCGGGCCGACAGATCGGGACGGTAGGGCGGTCCCGACCGGGAAGCAGCTCGCCGCCGGGACGGTGGGGCAGGGAACCCCGACCGGGCGTCAGCTCGCCGCGGCGCCGCTCTCGTCGGCGATCAACGCGACCCATCCGTACGGAAGTTCCTCACCGTCGACGGTGATCGCCTCGACGGTACGGGTCCGGGGGTCGACGTCGGCCTCCACGCCTTCGCCCGCGTAGCGCGGATAGCCGCTCTCGCCGATGGCCCCCGTCGCCTGCACCGTGATCACCCGCAGCACGGGCCCGTGGTCCGGGTGGCCTTCGAGGTCGGCCGTCTGCGGCTGGAGGAGGATGTCGTAGCTGACTTCACCAGGGCGCATGTCTTCGACGATAAGTGCGTGTGCGGCCGGGCGCCTCCCGCGGGCGGGCCCGTGGGGGCCAGTCGGGACGAGGCCGTGGACACCGCGCGGGCCGCAGGTAGTCTCTGCCGTCACTTCCCTGGTCACCCGACGTCTGGAGCGGCCGTGCGCGTCCTCGTCCTCAATCCGAACACCACCGCTTCGATGACCGCCACGATCCGGACGCTCGCGGAGACCAGCGCCCGCCCCGGCACGGGGATCGTCGCCACCGAGCCGCTCTGGGGGCCGGAGTCGATCGAGGGGCACTTCGAGGGCCACCTGAGCGCCGCGGCGGTGCTCGACCGCCTCGCCACCATCGACGAACCGTTCGACGCACTGGTGATGGCGGGCTTCGGCGAACCGGGACGGGAGGCGGCCCAGGAGATCCTCGAGGTCCCCGTATTCGACATCACCGAGTGCGCCGCGCAGATGGCGATGATGCTCGGGCACTCCTACGGCGTCGTCACCACTCTCGACCGCGCCGTGCCGCAGATCCGGGACCGCCTTCTGACGGCGGGTCTGCTGCAGAGGTGCGCGTCCGTACGGGGTACGGGGCTGGGCGTACTCGAGCTGGAGGAGGACACGGAGCTGACCGTGCGAGCGATCCTCACGCAGGCGCGAGCAGCGGTGGAGGAGGACCACGCGGAGGTGATCTGTCTCGGCTGCGGCGGAATGGCAGGGCTGCGCGAGCGGATCGAGGGCGCGCTCGGAGTGCCCGTCGTGGACGGAGTGGCAGCCGCGGTCGCCTTCGCCGAGGCGGTCGTGGGGCTCGGCCTGTCCACCAGCAAGGTGCGCAGCTTCGCCCCGCCGCGGCCGAAACAGATCACTTCGTGGCCGTTGAGCAGGCACCTTCCGCGCCCGGACTGATCTCGCGGCAATGGCGTCGCAACGATGTCGCAACACCCGTCCTGGACCGTAGGGTGCGGCCGGAACCGGTGGCCGGAACTCTCTTTCCGCCCACCGGAGTGCCAGTTCGACGGAAGGCCTGCACGTGACGACTCCCCCCACGCCGGATCCCCGCCTGTACAACGCGGACCTCGCACCCGCCGCGGAACGCAAGTGGGGCGCGTACTCCATCTTCGCCCTGTGGATGTCCGACACGCACGCGATCAGCAACTACGCCTTCGCTGCAAGCCTGTTCGTGCTCGGCCTGCCGCCCTGGCAGGTCTTCCTCTCGCTGCTGGTGGGCGTGTGCATCCTCCAGTGGCTGATGAACAGCATGGGTCACGCGGGGCACCGCACGGGCGTCCCGTTCCCCGTGCTGGCGCGGGCGAGTTGGGGGGTCTACGGCGCCAACATCCCCGCGCTGCTGCGGGCGATGATGGCCGTCGCCTGGTACGGCATCCAGACCTGGCTCGCCTCGAAGGCGCTGGTGCTGCTCGCCATCCAGGTATCGCCCGGCCTGGAAAGCCTCGACACCGGCGGCTTCCTCGGGCAGACGAGGCTGGGCTGGATCTCGTTCCTGGTGATGTGGGGCGCGCAGGCCGTGCTGCTCACCCGCGGCATGGAGTTCATCCGCAAGGTCCAGGACATCGCGACCGGGCCCGTCGTGTGGATCGTGATGCTGGCTCTCGCGGCGTGGCTGCTGGTGAAGGCCGGCGGTGACATCTCGCTGACGAAGTCGGTGACGGGCCTGAGCGCGTCGGAGCAGTTCCACGAGAGCGCCATCGCGGTCTCGCTGACCGTCACCACGTTCCTGACGCTGGTACTCAACTATGCGGACTTCGCCCGCTTCACGCCGGACCACCGCGCCTACAGGAGCGGCAACATGTGGGGCCTGCCGGTCAACTTCACCGCGTTCGCGGTGGCCGCCGTGCTGATGACCGTGGGCACCATCTCGGTCTTCGGCGAGGCGATCTCCGACCCGGTGGAAGTCATCCACCGCATCGACAATCCGTGGGTGACGGTGATCGGCGCCGTCTCCTTCATGATCGCGACCATCGGCATCAACGTCGTCGCCAACTTCGTCTCGCCCGCTTACGACTTCGCCAACCTCCTGCCGAAGTACCTGGACTTCAAGCGCGGCGGCATGGTCACGGCGCTGCTGGCGATCGCCGTCCTACCGTGGAAGCTGTACTCGACGCCCGTGATCATCCAGTACTTCCTCGGCGGACTCGGGGCCTTCCTCGGGCCGATGGTGGCGATCCTGCTCGTCGACTACTACCTGATCCGGCGCGGGAAGATCGATGTGGATGACCTGTTCACCGTGGAGAAGAGCGGTGCCTACCACTTCCGGCGCGGGTTCAACCCGGAGGCGCTCATCGCGTTCGTGCCCTCCGCGATCGTCTCCGCCGTGCTGGCGCTCGTCCCCGTGTTCTCCGGCGTGGCGCCGTTCGCCTGGATCTTCGGCCTGCTTCTCGCCGGCGGCATCTACTACGTGCGTTCCTCGGGCAGGCGCGAAGAGGGTCCGCTGGAGGATGAGATCATCCGCTCCGGCCACGCGGACGCAAGCGAGGCGCAGGAGGTGGCGTCGTCCGCCATGTCGTCGCCCGTGCGGGGAAGTTGATACGGCCCGAGGGCGTCAGATGACGCCGTCGGCCCGCAGCGCCGCGACGGCGTCGGCGGAGTGGCCCAGTTCGCCGAGGACGTCCGCGGTGTGCTCACCGGGCGCCGGGACGGGGTCCATGCGGGCGCTCGTACCGGCGATGTCGACCGGCGGCAGAAGGGCACGCACCGAGGCGCCGGGGATGCCCACGTCGCGCCAGCGGTCGCGGCAGCTGAGAACGGGGTGTGCGAGGAACTCGGCGACCGAGTTGACCCCGGCGCAGGCGACGCCGATCCGGTCGAGGGTGCCGATGATGTCCTCGGCTCCGGAGCGGGCGAAGCGTTCGGCGACGACGGTGTTGAGTTCCTCCCTGTGCTGCACGCGGGCGGAGGACGTGGCGAAGCGCGGATCGTCCGTCAGGGACGGGTCCTCGAGGAACTCCGCGCACAGGGCGGCCCATTCGCGCTCGTTCTGGATGGAGAAGAGCACCTCCTTGCCGTCGGCCGCGGTGTAGGCGCCGTACGGGGCGATGGTGGGGTGCTGCGTGCCCAGACGCGGCGGCTGCGTCCCCGCGTGGGCGGTGTAGTAGGCGGGCTGGCCCATCCACTCGGCGAGCGCTTCGAACAGGGACACCTCGACGGGGCGGGCCACGCCGGTGGTCGCGCGCGTGAACAGGGCCGTCAGGACCCCGCTGTAGGCGTACATGCCCGCCGCGATGTCCGCGACGGACACCCCGGCCCTCGCCGACTCGTCATCGGTGCCGGTGAGCGAGACGAGACCGGTCTGGCACTGCACGAGAAGGTCGTACGCCTTCCGGTCCGACCACGGGCCGCTCGTGCCGTACCCGGAGATGGTGCAGGGGATCAGACGCGGGTGTGCGGCGGTGACCTCCGCGGGGGAGAGGCCCAGCCTCTCTGCGGCCCCCGGTGCGAGATTGCTGACGAACACGTCTGCCCGGCCGAGGAGTTGACCCAGCACGGCACGCCCGCGCTCGTCCTTCACATCCAGGCTCAGGGACTCCTTGGAGCGGTTGAGCCAGACGAAATAGCTGGAGTGCCCGTGCACCGTCGTGTCGTAGCGCCGGGCGAAGTCACCGCCGCCGGGGCGCTCGATCTTGATGACGCGCGCGCCGAGGTCGGCGAGCTGGCGGGTGGCGAACGGCGCTGCCACGGCCTGTTCGAGGCTGACGACGGTGATGCCCTCCAGCGGCCGGACGTCGGTCATGGACGCTCTCCGTTCATCTCCGCGTGCTCCGCCGGACCTCGCCGAGTCCGAGGTACCGCTCGATTTGTACGGCCAATTCGCTCGTGATGTCAATGCCGCTGTGAACTGCGGGAACCTCTCCCGGCCTTGACCATCGGGCAGCCCACTCCGCAGAATTTCCCTGCTTTGTACGTACCGGGGCCGTCGCGAAGGCGCGCCCTCGGGCGGGAGCGTGAGAGCGAGGGGATACCCGTGTCCGAGTCCGGCACCGAGGGCTCCGGCGGATCCGAGGGCCGCGGCGGCGCCGACGTCCTCAGGGAGGTCGCCGATGCGTGGCGCCCCGGCCCTGAACACAGCACCGACACCCTCGATCCGGGGCCGTCGGCCGCGCTGTCGGCGGTGCTCGGTCTGCCTGCGCCCGCCGCCGGGGCCGGGCAGCCGCTTCCCCCTCTGTGGCAGTGGCTGCACTTCCTGCGCTGGCCGCCCCAGCACCGACTCGGCGCGGACGGGCACCCGCGCGACGGGCACTTCCTGCCGCCGCTGCCGCAACGGCGGCGGATGTTCGCCGGCGGACGTCTCGAGGTGGGCACACCGCTCACGCTGGGCCGGCCCGCCGAACTGACCAGCTCCGTCATCGGTGTTGAGGTCAAGGAGGGACGCAGCGGCGCGCTGCTGTTCGTGACCGTACGCGGTGAGTACCGGCAGGACGGAGCGCTGTGCCTGACGGAGGAACAGGACCTCGTCTACCGGAGCGGCGGGGGAGCCCCCGTCCCCGATGGCCTCGTCCCGGACACGGAGACGACGCCCGATGCAGCCGCGCCCTGGCAGTCGCCGTGGGGCACCGACCCGACCCTGCTCTTCCGCTTCAGCGCCCTCACCGCCAACGCCCACCGCATCCACTACGACGCCCCCTACACCACGGGCACCGAGGGGTATCCCGGGCTGGTCGTGCACGGGCCGCTGCTGGTGCTGTCGATGCTGGAGCTCGTCAGGCGCGAGGCCCCGGACCGTACGGTGCGCACCCTGTCGTACAGGCTCCGCAAGCCGGTCTTCTGCGGCGAACGGCTGCTGACGTGCGGCGAAGACGGAGGGCCGTACTCCCAGGGTGACGGCGGTGACAACGTGCGTCTGTGGGTGGCCAGTTGCCGCGAAGACGTACATGCCACCGCGGAGGTGACCCTCGCGTGACGGGCAGCGGCACCGGCGCCGGAACGGGTTCCGGCAGAGCTGCGGGCGCTGCTGCCTCCGCGGTACCGGGCGTGCCGGGCCGCGCCCGCAGCGCTTACCGCGGTCTCGCCGACGATCTGCGCGCCGGGCTCCTCTCACGCAGCTACCCGGAGGGCACGCGGCTGCCCACGGAGGCGGAGCTGGCGCGCACGTACCGGGTCAGCCGGCAGACGGTCCGCCGTGCCTTCCAGGACCTCGTCGCCGAGGGGCTGGTGCATCGCGTGCCCGGTCGCGGCACGTTCGCGGCGCCACGCGGCGGCCGCTATCTGCGCCAGTTCGGTTCGGTGGACGACCTGATGAGCCTGTCCGTCGACACGACCATGCGGCTGTCGGCGCCGCTGCGCCGTCAGGTCGACGTGGACGCAGCGGGCAGGCTGGGCCTGGAGAGCGACGTGGTGCACACCGTGGGCTTCCTGCGGCTCCATGAGGACGTTCCGTTCTGCCACACCGCCGTATGGCTGCCGCCCGATGTCGCCCGCGTGGTGCAGTCCGTGCCCGAACTCACCGACGAGGGAAGCGTCAGCACCGTGACTGTCATCGGGCTGCTGGACGAGCGGCTGCCCGCGCCCATCACGGACGCCGAACAGAGCATCACGGTGGCGGCCGCGCCGGAACCGGTGGCGGCGGAGCTGCGCTGCGAGCCGCACCATCCCGTACTGCGGATCGACCGGCTGTACGCAACGACCACCGGCGAGCGCGTCGAGCTGGCGGTGAGTCACTTCCTGCCGGAGCAGTACTCCTACAGGGTGCGGCTGCGGCGCGGACGACTCTGACACACGCGCGAACGACGGCCGACGGCCGACGGCCGACTGCCGGGAGCTGGGAGCCGGGGGCTCAGGGCGTGGGCACGCCTGCCGGCCGCGCCGGGCGCGAGAACCGCACGGGCACGCCCGGTGAATACAGCACGCTCAACGGGTCGCCGACGGGCGCCGGCAGACCGGCCGTCGTGACCAAGTCCTCGTCGCACTCGATCAGTTCGGCGCGGTGCAGCGTCCAGCGGGGATGGTCGTTGGGCAGGTACACGGCCCTGTCGAAGAAGGTGTGGTGCATGCCCCAGCGGGCCGTCAGAAAGTGCTCGAGCTCCGTGGGCTCCTCGACCGGCTCACCGGTCCTTATGGTCATCCGGCAGCGCGCGCCCCGCGGCCCGGGCCAGCGGCGCCTGCTGGTGTAGGTGATGTTCCTGCCCCGCTGCCGCACCGACATCCGCGCCCACCGGTAGGGCATGCGGAACGCGGTCAGCGCGACCGTCACGGATATCAGACGCGAGGCGTCGAGGGAGCGGAAGACCACGCCGCGCCGCCCGTGTCCGTCCACCGAGTACAGGCGGACGTTCGTCTCGGGGAAGCTGCCCAGATACGGGATGCCCGGCAGCCGGAACCAGCCCACGCGGTGCATGCGGAAGGCGACGAGGCCGACATAGGTCCTGCCGTGCAGCACGTCGGGGACGGTGCCCGGCGGCAACAGCGGCGCCACGTCCGAGGGGTCCGCCGCCCAGTGCACGAAGGCCAGGTCGAGCCAGGACTGCGTGAGCAGCGGCCGCGACGTGGAGCCTGGCGGCTCGGGCGTGACGGGCTGAGGTTCCCGCGCTGCGTGCGGCACCGGGCCAGCATCGCAGACCACCTGCGGCGCGGCGCCGGTGGACGAAGAAGCGCGAGGGATGCGGCCGGGGAGCGCGACCCGGCCGCATCCCTCGCGTCAGGGCCCCTGCGTCAGGACAGCAGCCTTTTCCAGTCGGACTCTGTGAGCTTCCCGTCGGACGGGAGCTCGATGCGGCGCCTGCTGCTGCGCATGAGCGTGGTGACGGCGTCGTCTGCCTCGCGTCCACCCGCCGAGCGGGACGGCGGGGTGATCAGCGGCCAGATGTCGGAGCCGAGGTAGCCGGTCTCGTCGGTCTCGCAGTGGTATGTGGCCGAGCACGTGTGGCGCTTGACGCCGTTCCGGTCGGCCAGTTCGGCCACGGCACGCTTGGTGTCCTTGCCGAAGACGCCGTCGGCGGGCACCTTGAACCCCTTGCTCCGCAGAAGATGCTGCGCGGCCCGTACGTCACTGCCGGCGGCTCCGGGCTTCAGGAGCGGCCAGGCAAGCACGTCGTCGGAGGAGGGGCGGGAGACGCCGAGCACGCTGCCGACCGCGTCGCGCAGTTCCTGGAGGCGGCCATAGAGGACGTCGCCGGGGCACTCGGTCGAGTTGAAGTCCCGGTGGCCCTGGATGTTCTTCAGGTCCGTGCCGTACTGGGACGCGATCCACGCGACGAGCTGCACCAGGGAGTCCCACAGAGCCGCGGGTACGTCCACGTCCGTGTAAAGACCCTCGTTCTCGATCCCGATGACCTCGCTGTTGTGACCGCCGACGTTGGCGCCCTGCACGTGCTGCGTGCCGCCGCGGACGACGGACAGGCTCTTGTGACGGCCCTCCAGGCGGAATCCCCCGCGGGAGTTGGTGAACTGCTGGCCGGTGTCGGCCCAGCCGTTGCCGTCCATGTGGTGGTTCTGGATGTCCCTGCAGATCTTCTTCGCGTGCTCCAGCGAGTAGTCCTCGCTGTTGCCGGGCTCGGCGGTGTGGTGGACGACGATGAAGGTCGGCTTGTGGTCCTGGACGACGATCTCGCTGGAGGCGGGTCGCGCGCCCCACTCCTCGGTGCTGTAGATGCGCGGTTCGGCTGCGGCCTTGGCGCGGGCCTTCTTCTTGGCGCGTGGCGATGCTGCGGCGTGCGCGGTCCCGGTGGTGGTCAGGCCGATCGCGCCGACGGCCGTGGCCGCCACCCCGCCGCGCAGCAGGGCACGTCGGTCGAAGCCTGGCTGTGCTGCCATCTCGGTCTCCTTCGGGAGTGGGAAGGAAGGGGGGACTCCCGCGCTCGGAGTTCGGTCACCGATGCGTGGAAGCGACCCGTGCGGGAAGGCAGAACGCTCCTCCCCGCACGGGCTGAAATCGGATTCCGCGCTTCGCCAGTAAAGGCATTGCGCCATGAACGCGACAACCCCATGGGGGCAACGCGTTGCGACTTTCTCGGAGTTCTGAAAGAAACGCGGGCCACGAATCACCTGTAGCAGAGCGAACCGGGCCCCGCCTCCTGTGGTTCGCCCACTGAAGACGACTGGTTGCCGGGCCGTCAGCTGACGCCTCGGCAGATCCCTTGCAAGCCAAGCGGTTCGGTCCGCGCTCGCTCCCCACTTCATGGGGCAGCGCCGGGACGGCCGGTCCGTGTCCGGGAGTGGACGGTGCGTCAGCCGAAGCGCGTCCGCCCTCACTGCGCCATCTGTGTCTCCCGCGACCGCTGTTGGCCGCCGCTCGTCCCTCCGGCCACGGCGCCGGGAGGCCTGCCACCGTGCCGGCTGCCGGACCCTCGGTGCGCGGTTTGCGCATCTTGCATGAAACACGCATGCGCTGTACCTTCCGCGGGATGCCGGGCCGGTCAGGCCGGTCCGGAACGTGGTGGACGGAGGGCGGACCGCACATGTCGATACCGATCAAGGCGAGCCTCGAACGAGTTCCCGGCGGCATGATGCTGGTGCCGCTCCTGGTGGGCGCGGTGATCAACACCGCTCATGGGGGGACCGGCGAGTTCTTCGGCTCGTTCACAGGAGCGCTGTTCTCCGGCGCGCTGACGATCCTCGCCGTCTTCTACGTCTGCATGGGCGCGACGATCGAGCTCAGGACGACGCCGTACATCCTGAAGAAGGGCGGCGCCCTGCTCGTCACCAAGGCGGGCGTCGCCGTGATCGTGGGAATGGTGATGGGGCGATTCCTGGACGAGGCGCCAGTCGACGGCGGTGTGTTCGCCGGGCTCTCGACCCTCGCCGTCGTGGCCGCACTGAACGACACCAACGGCGGCCTCTACATGGCGCTGATGAGCCAGTTCGGACGGGGACGCGATGCCGCGGCCTACTCCCTGATGAGCCTCGAGTCCGGGCCGTTCCTCACCATGCTGACGCTGGGCGTCGCGGGTCTGTCGGCCTTTCCCTGGCAGACGATGCTCGGGGCGATCCTGCCGCTCATCATCGGCATGGTCATCGGCAATCTCGACCCGCAGATGCGCACGTTCCTCGGCGCGGCCGTGCCCGTGTGCATCCCGTTCTTCGGCTTCGCGCTCGGTTCGGGCATCGACCTGGCCGCGGTGTGGACCGCGGGACTGCTCGGGATCGGCCTCGGCCTGTTCGTGCTGGTCCTCAGCGGCGTGACCCTGTTCTTCACCGACCGCCTGGTGGGCGGAAGCGGGCTGGCCGGCCTGGCGGCGGCCACCACCGCCGGCAACGCGACGGCCGTCCCCGCAGTCGTGGCCGCCGCGAACCCGGCGTACAAGGAGGCCGCCGACAAGGCGACGATCCTGGTCGCCGCGTCGGTCGTCGTGACCTCGATCCTGGTGCCCGTCATCACCCTCGCCTACCAACGCAGGCTGGAACGCCGCGGAGTGACGGAGGGGCAGGACGCCCCGAAGCGGCAGAGGGACGAGGATGCCGATGCAGTCGCCGGCAGCGAGCCCGGCCCGGACCGGGAGCCGGACACCGGGACAGGGGCCAGTACGGACAAGGGTGCAGGGGCCGGAGCCGCGAGCCCGGGGAGTCCGGAGGAAGCGGCCACGGAGTCCCGATGAGCACCGCGCCCGCCGTCATGATCGTCGCCGATGATCTGTCAGGTGCCGCCGACAGCGCCGCCGCGCTCGCGCCGCATGCCTCCACGGCAGTGGCGCTGCGCGCGGAGGCGGACTGGCCGCACGCGGAGGCCGTCGCCGTCGACACGGACAGCCGCTATCTGCCCCCGTCCGACGCCGCGGCCGCGTGCGCCGCCGTCGCTCGGAGAGCGGCGGCGCACACCCTCGTGTACAAGAAGATCGACTCCACGCTGCGCGGAAACATCGGCCCGGAGACCGCCGCGATCCTGTCCGTTCTCGCCGCACGCGGGGACCGGGGGCCGGGGTCGCAGCCGGGGCGCTTCCTCGCGGTGCTCGCACCCGCCTTCCCCGCCACGGGCCGTACCGTCCTCAACGGTCAGGTCCACATCGACGGCGAGGCGTTGGACAACCGTCATCCCCAACGGCGGCCGGTGACCGCCCAGTTGCGTTCCGCGGGTCTCGATGTGGCCCGACTCTCGCTGCGTGAGCTGCGGGGAGACTGTCCCCGGACCTCGCTGCGGGCGATGGCAGGAAACGTGGACGCCGTCGTCGTCGACGCCCTGACCGACGACGACCTCGCCCGAACTGTGCACGCCTGCGACGGACTTCGCGTGCTGCTGGCCGGTTCCGGCGGACTGGCACACCATCTGCCGCTCCCTGCGACGGCAGCCTCGGTGACGGCGGACGAGGCGGAACCGAACCGGGACCCGGCACCCGCCCTCTTCTGCATCGGCAGCCGCAGCGACACCGCGCACGCCCAGCGCCGGGCGCTGCTCGACGGCACGGCTGCCCTGGCCGTGCCCGTCCTGCCGGACGCACGTGCGGTCGAAACGGCTGCCCGCCACGTGAGCACGGCGCTCCGGGACGGCAGAGACGTGGCCGTCTTCCCCGACCCGGACGCCCCGGTGCAACCGCACCGTGCGGGCGAGATCGCCGCGGCCCTCGCGTCGGTGGCGGGCGCGGGACTCGCAGCGGCGGGCACGCTCGTCGCCACCGGCGGTGAGACCGCGCGTGCTGTGCTGCGCGACGCCGGCGTGGACACCCTGGACGTCCTGGGGGAGCCGGAGCCCGGAGTGCTGCGGATGAGCGGGGCCGGAGGGCCGCGGGTGATCACGAAGGCCGGTTCGTTCGGGGACGACGGGACGCTGCTGCGCATCGCGCGCTCCCTGCGCACGGAGGGCGCCGTCACGTCAGGGGGCCCGCCCTGACCCCGGTCGGTTTCGCGTCAACTCCTCATCTGCGGAAGGCTGTCACCATGACCACCCCACCTGTCATCGCGATCACGATGGGCGACGCCGCGGGCGTCGGTCCCGAGGTCGTCGTCAAGGCACTCGCCGGTGCCTCCGGTGCCTCCGGTGCCGGCGCGCCGGGCGGCGCCGCGGCCACCGCGTTCCGGCCGCTTGTGGTGGGCGACGCCGCACGGCTGCGCCGAGCGGCCCGGCTGACAGGTGCGGAAGTCGAGATCGAGACGGTCTCCTCCCCGGAGGAGGCCTCCTGGGTGCCGGGTGTCGTCGACTGCATCGACCTGGCGAACATCCCGGAGGACCTGCCCTTCGGGGAGCTGTCGCCGGTGGCGGGCGAGGCCGCCTACAGATACATCGAGACGGCCACGCGACTGGCCACCGAGCACCGTGTCGACGCGATCTGCACCGCACCGCTCAACAAGGAGGCGCTGCACGCCGCCGGGCACCGCTACCCGGGCCACACGGAGCTGCTGGCTCACCTCACCGGTACGGACGAGGTGTCGATGCTGCTGTCCGCGCCGTCCCTCCGCGTCATCCACGTCACCACGCACATCGGCCTCGTCGACGCCGTGGCGAAGATCGAACCCGGGCTGGTCGAGCGCACCGTCCGGCGAGGCCATGCCACGCTGCTGGCTTCGGGCGTGGCGGAGCCGCGCATCGCCGTGTGCGGCATCAATCCGCACGCCGGTGAGAACGGGCTCTTCGGGCACGGCGAGGAGGAGGCCAAGGTGGTCCCCGCGGTCGAGGTCCTTCGCCGGGACGGAATCGACGCCCAAGGGCCGCTGCCCGCCGACACCGTCTTCTTCCGCGCGGTACGCGGCGACTTCGACCTGGTGGTGGCCATGTACCACGACCAGGGGCATGGGCCGGTCAAGGTGCTGGGTCTGGACGCCGGGGTCAACGTCACCGTGGGGCTTCCGGTGATCCGCACCAGCGTCGACCACGGCACCGCCTTCGACATCGCGGGCACGGGCACGGCCGACGAGGCGTCGATGCTCGAAGCGCTGCGCCAGGCCGTCGAGCTGGCGCCGCAGCGCGCGGACGCCGCCGCATGAACGGCTCGGACAGACGCGGCGAGATCCGCGACCTGCTGCGCGTGCGACCCATCGCGGTGGCCGAACTCGCCGAGCGCTACGGCGTATCGGAGTCGACCATCAGGCGTGATCTGACGCGGCTGTCGGAGTCGGGCCAGGTCGTACGCACCTACGGCGGCGCCCTCTCCCACGGCCCCGGCGAGGAGCAGACCCTCCACGAGCGCGAGACGCTGGCGGTTTCGCAGAAGGCCGCCATCGCACGTGCGGCCGAGGCCCATGTGGCGGGCTGCGGCATGGTGTTGCTGGACGCCGGTACGACGGTGGGTGCGCTCGCGGAGCGGCTGGCCGCCCGCGGCGGGCTCACCGTGGCGACGCCCGGGCTGACCTCGATCAACATCCTCGCCGGTGTGCCGGGCATCGATCTGGTCGTACTGGGCGGCAACGTACGGCAGTTGAGCCTCGGCATGGTCGGACCGCTGGCCGAGGCCGCCGTCTCCAGGCTCACCGCGGACGCCGTCTTCCTCGGAGCGGACGGAGTCGTCGCCGGGCGCGGCATCTGCGAGGCGTCGCCGGAGCAGAGCGCGCTGAAGCAGCTGATGATCGACCGCTCCCGTGACGTCCATGTCCTGGCCGACGCGGGGAAGTTGGGACGTGCCGATTCGCACTGGTGGTCGGTCTTCGAGCGGCCCTGGACCCTCATCACCGACGCGGGCGCGAGCCAGGAGCAGCTGGCGCAGTTCCGGGAGGACCCGCTGTGCACGGTCCAGGTGGCTCCAGGGACGGGCTGACCCCGGCACCACCTTCCCGGGTTGCGGACGGGCGGCTGCCCCCGGGGCCCCGACAGCCGCCGCCCCGCCGCTCAGGCGGCCCCGCCGTTCCCCGCGAACGCGTCGAGACCGGTCAGTTCGGCCGAGAGCGCCCACAGCCGGGACGCCTCCTTGGGGTCCGTCGCGTATTCCCGGACGCCCGAGGCCGACCCCGGGGCCGTGACCGACGTCTGGTCGGATGGGGCGTACGGGGCGATGTCGCAGTCCTCGCAGTAGACGCCGCCCATCCCCTCCAGCTGGGCGGACGTGGCTGCCCACACCTGCGTTGCCGCGCCCTGCTCGGGGCTCTTGAACGACGTCAGCAGCGGGTTGCCGTCCTCGTCGATCCACCCGTTGGCCACCATCTCCTCGGTGGGCAGGTGCCGTTGGAGCGGCGTGAGGATGCCGCCGGGGTGCAGCGAGAAGGCGCGGACGCCCGAATCTCGGCCCAGCCTGTCGAGTTCGACCGCGAACAGGGCGTTCGCCGTCTTCGCCTGCCCGTACGCCTGCCACTTGTCGTAGCCGTGCTCGAAGTGGACGTCGTCCCAGCGGATCGCGGAGCGGTGGTGCCCCCTGGAGGAGACGGAGACCACCCGCGCGCCACCGTCCCGAGTGAGGGCGGGCCAGAGCCGGTTCACCAGTGCGTAGTGGCCGAGGTGGTTGGTCGCGAACTGTGCCTCCCGGCCCGGGCCCACGCGGGTCTCCGGACAGGCCATCACAGCCGCGCTGTTGATCAGGATGTCGATGCCGCGGCCGGTGGCCAGGAAGCCCTCGGCGAACGACCGCACGCTGTCGAGATCGGCGAGGTCCAGCGTGCCGATCTCGGTGCCGGAGACGCCTTCGAGCGCATCCCGGGCCGCCTCGCGCCGCCGCGCAGGCACGACGACATGGGCGCCCGCCGCGGCGAGAGCGCGCGTCGTCTCCAGGCCGAGACCCGAGTAGCCGCCGGTGACGACGGCGAGCTTCCCGGACAGGTCGATGCCGCGCAGGGCTTCGGACGCGGTGGTACCGGCTCCGAAGCCGGTGCCGATTCGCTGCTGAGGTGTGGGTGTGCTCATGGAGTGCACGCTACGAATTCGAGTGCGCTCCAGCGCAAGGCACCGGGCTGCGGGAACTTCTCCTCCCGCAGCCCGGCTACCACCTCTGTGTGAGCCTCCGGTCTCATCCCTGAGGGGCGCCGCTCAACGCGTCCAGTCATGCGGTGAGGAAGTCGGCCGCTCCGGCCTTGGCTCCCTCGATGAAGGCGGTGATCTCCTCAGGGGTGTAGAGCAGGACGGGCCCCTCGGGATCGGTCGACTGGCGAAGCGCCACCCGGCCGTCCGGGAGCTTCTTCGCCTCCACGCAGGCGCCGCCGTTCTGCCCGCTCCAGGGCTTGTGCCAGCCTTCGGTTCCCAGTTCACGTGCGGGCATCCCGTTGCGGAGGCTGCCGGCGGGGCCGGTTGCAGCAGCAGGGTTCATGGTCCGAACTCCTTACGCAGGTGGATCCGGTACGTGCGCGGTCGGAGCACGTACCTGTGGTGCGGCCGGCAACGAGACACATGTGAGCGCTTCCAGACGAACAGACATACCGGGCCGCCGATCCGGACAGACCGCACTAAGCAGCTGTGTGAGCGTCAGCACAAGCGTTTTCCTTGCGACTTGTTTGAAATTATCAGAACGATGCTTGCGGCTTGAAGCCCACAACGACATAGTGTCAACGTGATGCTGAACACCGGGTGCCCGGAGTTCAGCCCCTCAACCTGCCGGGGCAGGGCCGAGCTTGGGGGGTGCGATGTCGTTCTGCGGGGGAGCGCGATGTCGTCCAAGCGCAATCCGGCCCGCGAAGGGCGCCGCTCCCGGAACTGTTTCGCTGCGGCCTGCGAAGCAGTCCGGGGGCGGCAGCCCGTCGTCCACCCGGGGCATGACCGCACGGCCTTGCCCGTTCCTCGGCCGACAACCCGCGGTGCGCCGACCTCTTCACCGCCGGACCTCAAAGGAGGTCGGGGCGAAGGGCGGGGTCCTCATCGTGTGGCGGGGTCGACGCGGGCGGCCCGACGGGCCGCCCCTCAACCCGGCTTCCGGGGGCCCGGTGACCGGCCCTCGGCTCAACTTGTTCCTCCGGCGCCGCTCCGGCTCCGGTCTCTCACTTCCCGGGTGCGAGCCTCTTTGCCTCCGCACTCGTGAGTGCCTTGGGGAACGCCCGTACGTCCTTGATGGTCCCGTCGAAGCCGCGGATGAACTGGTCGCCCAGCCGGGCCCGGCCGACGGCGAAGTCCCCCTCCGCGCTCCGGTCGCCCTCCCTGTCGACGGAGTCCTGGAGCTTCCCGTCGACGTACAGGCGGATCACGCCTTCAGTCGCGTCATAGACACCGGCGAGAGAGGTCCAACGGCCGGCACGCGGGGCGGCATCGGATTCCGCCTCGTCCGCTCGCGAGGTCTGCGTGTCCTCCCGGTGCATCCGCATCTCGAAGCGGTCCTCCACCGGGTCGAACTGGAGCTGGAAGGAGCTGACTTCGGCTCCGTCCTGGCTGGCGACGGTCTGGTAGCCGTCCAGGCTCCGGAGCTTCACCCGGGCCGATACCGAGAAGCTGCGGTCGGTATCGAACACCGGGCCCTTTGAACTGACGGACTGCTGCCCGGAGAACGCCAACCCGCCGTCCTTGACCGGTTCCGGTGGCAAATCGCCGACGAGCGTCCCGTCGCGGTCATTGTCCGTACCGTCCTTGGTCACGCGGTCTTCGACGTCGTCGAAGAGCCACTCCAAGGCCGCGCCTTTCACCGCTGGGCCAGAGTTGCGCCCTTCGCCGTTGCCGGGAGGCTGCCGGGGGGATCTGTCCGCCGGTCCGGTCGGTGACGGGGAGTCGGTGGCCGATGCCGAAGGACCGGGTGCACCGGACTGAGACTGCCCCGGATCGGTCGGAACCTTCTTGGCCGGTGGCGCACCACTGCTCACGGGCAGCGACGGGCCGAGTCCCGGCACGTAGACGGACGCCGCCACCAGGGAACAAGCGCCCAGGACCCCGATGGCCAGCCCGAGCCGTCCGGCACGGACCCTGAATCCGCCGTTCTTCCGCTCGGCGAGCCCCGTCCTCCCCAGCACATCCCAGGTGGCCCTGCCGAGCGCACCCCGGTGGTCATCGGCAGGCGCGGAAGCCTCCGCTGCGGCAGCCTCCCAGACAGGAGCCATGCCGCCTTCCGCGGCGACGGCGACGGTCGGGGAGGTGCGTTCCGCCTGCCGGGAAGCGGCATAGGCAGCTCCTCCCCAGGGCAGCACCGCTTCCACCAGGAGCCCGCCGAGGTTCGTGTACATGCGCTGAAGGTCGGCGACCGCGCGGGAGCAGTAGTGACACTGCTGAAGGTGTGGGACCACATCCGCCGTGTTGCCGCCCCTGTGGTCGGCATAGGCCATGACCATCCGGTGGAAACGGCGGCAGTCGTCCGTCAGGCCGTCATGGTGAAGTTGCTCATAGGCGTAGTAGAAGTCCCTGTACGCGCGCCTGAGCAGTGACGAAATCTCCTGGGAATCAGGGGAATCCGAGCCGACGAGCCGTCCGATCGAGCTGCCGTCGGCGTACTCCACCAAGTGATGCCACAACACCGTCTGCAGATTGGCCGGGAGAGTGCTGAACGCCCCCGTGATCGTCGATCCACCGTGGAGCGATGTGACGTCACGCACCCAGGAGCCCTGGTCCGGATGGCTCATGGGAATACCCAGCCACGCGGCCAAGTCAACGTCGATTGCGGCGTGTTGAGCTGTGCCTGCGAACTCGGCCGCCGCCCGCAGCACCGACGCCAGCGCGTGGGGGCGCAGTGCACCGGGCCCGCCTGGGCTGTGCTGCCACAGGGTCAGCTGCCAGGCGCGCTCCGCCAGCTGATCGGCTGCCGCTTCGTCTCTCACGCACAACGCGGCAAACGTGCGGACAGCACCGAAATGGCGGCCTGCCAGTTCGATCAGGGCCCCATACGCCGACTCCCCGCCGACACATGCGAGTTCGACCAGCTCGATGTCGGACAGCCGCTCGGGTTCCATCCGTCCAACCCCCCATCGGTCAAGGCGTGGCATCAAGAGCGGACGCCCACGGACAGGCCGACGAATGGTCAGTAGCGGCGGCCACTGCGGTCGGCCCCGCACGACGCCCAGGGGTGCGAGGGCCGCTTTCCGCAATTCAGCTAGTCGTCTCTGATGAGGTGGTACCCCGCCTGGACTGCGGTTGGCATGTCCTCACGCTCTCTCTCACCGTATCCAGAGCCGCGGAGGGTATGACTCCAGGCAGCGAATTTGGCACAGATCGACAAGCCTTCCGTGGCGGTCCTCCCGGTGAACGAGGATCCGAAGGCTGCGGCCCGTGCGGGTTCACTTCCCTCCACGGCAGCGCGGCGGGCCCACCGTTCTTGCGTCGTCGGGCGGCTCGTCACCTGCGGGCCCGCGCGCGTACGCGACGGGACGGCGCGAAGGGCGCCGCCGTTGCCGGGTCCGCGTCCCCCGTGAGCAGGCCGCTGACCAGACGGCCCGTCGCCGGACCGAGCATCAGTCCCAGCATGTTGTGCCCAGTGGCGAGCAACACCCGTGGACGGCCCGGGAGTTGTCCGATGAGAGGCAGCCCGTCGGGCGTCATGGGCCGCGCGCCGACCCACTCCTCCGTACGGTCCTCCCAGTCGGCGTGCCGCAGATACGGGCGCGCGGCGGTCACGATCGCGTCGAGGCGGCGCGGCCGGAAGCGGTCCGTGTCGCGGTCGAACTCCATGGTCCCGGCCACGCGTACCCGCTTGCCCATGGGTGTGAGTACGACCTTCGCCGAGCCCAGATGCACCAGACGTGAGGGCAGCGGGTCCGCGGCGACGGAGAAGCTGTAGCCCTTGCCTGCCACGAGGTCGAAGTCGGCGCCGATTCCCCGGCACAGATCACGCGAGCGGATTCCTGCCGCAACGACCACCGCGTCGGCGGTGTATGCGCCCGCGGACGTGCGGACTTCGCCGCGAGCACCCGTGTCGCGGACGTCCGTGACGCGTGCGCCCTCGACCAGCTCGACCCCGCGGCGGCGCAGCAGATCCACGAGCCGGTCCACGAACAGTGAGGGATCCAGGGACCATTGGCCCGGGACGAGGAAGCCGGAACGCGCCCCGTCCGTCAGCGCCGGCTCCGTCTCGGCCACCTCCTCGGCCGTGAGCACGTCACCGTCCGTCGGCGCCCCCATGGCGCGGAACGCCGCAAGTGCCTTCCGCGCGGGCTCCGGCCCCGGGTAGGCGAAGAGATAGCCGTCCTTGTTGGCCCCGCCGTCGACACCCAGGGCCTCGAGTTCCTCGAAGAGCCCGAAGCTGCCCTCCGCCAGGCGCCTGAGCGCGGCGGCTCCCCTCGCGTGCCTGCGCGACGTGGCACGCACGCCGAACCGGAGCAGGAACGACAGGATCTGGAGGCTGGGCGCCGGATGCACCGCGAGTGGACTGTCCCGCCGGTGCAGTCCGCGGAGCGCGGCGGCGACCACGCCGGGCGAGGCGAGCGGCTCCACGAGATCGGGGCAGACCTCGCCCGCGTTGCCGCGTGAGGCCCCGCTGCCGAGCCGGTCCCGCTCCAGCACGGTCACCCGGACGCCTGCCGCGCTCAGATAGTGGGCGCAGCACAGCCCGATCAGGCCGCCGCCGACGATCGCCACGGACCCGGGACGCAGGGCCCGCGTCATGAAAGCTCCTTCACAGCCGCGCCCGAACTCCCGCTGCCGTTCCCGGAGTCCGGTCCGCGGCGACGGCGGTACCGGGTGCGGTCCCCGTCGGCGGAGCTGGCCTCGGCGAGCGTGAGATGGCTGGTCTCCGGAGCCAGCACGTACGAGGCGAGCCAGCCCAGCAGGCAGATGACTGCGGCGATCAGCATGGCGAGGCGCGTGCTGTAGCCGAGCACGACGGGCGCTCCCCAGGTGCCGATGGCCGCGCCGATGCGGCTGGCGCCGGTGGCGAAGCCGTTGGCGGTCGCCCGTACACCGGTCGGGAACAGCTCCGAGGGATAGACGGCCTGAAGGCACTGGCTGGAGAACGACGCCACTCCGAAGAAGGCGAACAGGACGATGACCGCCGTCGGCGACGGGTCGGCGAACGCGGCGAGTGCCAGCAGCGGCAGGCTCGCGAGGGCGAAGCTCCACAGCAGCAGGGTCCGGCGTCCCTTGTTGACGACGAAGATCCCGGAGAGCGAGCCGAGGACGAAGAACAACTGCACGACCACGGCTCCGAGATACGAACTCTTCCCCTGGGCGAGCCCGAACGAGGCGAGGATGGTCGGCTCGTACGTCGTGATCGCGTAGATCGGCAGCAGCTGACAGGCCCAGAAGAGGCTGACGAAGACGGTGCGCCGCAGATACTCGCCGCGGAAGATGTCGGTGTAGCGGGTGCGCGAGTCGGCCTCGCCCTCCAGGTCGGTCAGATCTGCGTCAGGGCCCACCATCTGCTTCAGAACCGCACGTGCCTCGTCGGTCCTTCCCTTGCTCAGCAGCCACCGCGGGGACTCGGGTGTGCCGATGCGCAGGAGCAGGATGAGCGCCGCCGGGACGGCGCTGCTCGCGAGCATCCAGCGCCAGATCTCGCTGCCCGAGGAGAGCATCAGCCAGCCGACGACGTAGGCCGCGGCGGCGCCGAGCGACCACATGGTGACCATGACGACGAGGAGCGGTCCGCGCGACGTGCGTGGTGCGAACTCGGAGGCGATCGTCCCGGCGATGGCGAAGTCGGCGCCGATGGCTATGCCCATCAGGAAGCGCAGGGTGGTGAGCTGCCACGGCTCCGTGACGAAGAACTGGGCCGCCGAGAGCAGGATGAACGCGGCGATGTCGGCGAGATAGACCTTCTGACGGCCGACCTTGTCGGTGACGTAGCCGAAGATCAGACCGCCCGCGAACATGCCGATCAAGGACGCGGAGCCGATCAGCCCGGCGTCGAAGGAGCTGAGGTCGAAGGAGAGCGTGACGAGCGGTAGTGCGACGCCGATGATGCTGAGGATGTAACCGTCGCAGAACTCGCCTCCGCCGGCGTAGAGCGTGATGAGCCAGTGGGTGCGGTTGGGGCGTGTTTTCTCGAGCGAGGTTGTGGAGCTCATTGGAGTGCTCCCGGGGAGAGGGACGTGGCCGAGCGGCCGTGCTGTCGGTGCCACGGGGCTCGTTGCCTTGGCTGGCTCGAAGCTAGGCATGGGCGCCCGCCCGGTCATCGTTCGGATCGTATGTAAGGGGTCCTCTCGCGGGAAGGTTCTCTGTACGATCCGCCCATGGACGTGCTCGGCGGCTTTCCCGTCCTCACGACGGAACTGGCCCAGGAGATCGCCCGCGACATCGGAAGGATCACCGGCTTCAACGTGCTGATCACCGACCGGGACGCCGTCGTGATCGGGTGCGGTGACAGCGAACGCGTCGGCACTGTCCACGAGGCGTCCTTCGAGGTGCTGCGCAGCCGCAGACCTGCCACGCACGCCGCACGCCAGGCGGGCCGCATGAAGGGCGTGAAGCCGGGGATGAGCCTGCCGATCATCGTCGGCGAGGAGGCCATCGGCACCGTCTGCCTCACCGGGGACCCGGAAGAGGTGCACCGCTTCGGGCTCGTCGTCCAGCGGCAGACGGAGATCCTCCTGGAAGAAGCCGCGCTGCTGCGGTCACGGATGCTCCACGAGCGCGTCGTCGACGACTTCGTACGGGACATCGTGTTCTACGATCCGGAAGCCGTCGACGCACGGGCCGTCGACGCCCGCGCGGCCGGGCTCGGCCTGTCCGCAGCGGTGCCCAGAACGGCGGTCCTGCTCCAGACCCGGCCCCCGGCGGAGAAGCCGGGGAACTCGGCGGCGCAATCCGCACTTCAGGAGGAAGCCGCTGTCCCGGTGCCGAGGTTTCCCGTACTGCGCACGATCCGGGAGGTCTTCCGCGGCAGCCAGGACGTGGCTGGGGAGACCGGCACGGGACGGTTCACCGTGCTCACCGCCGGCCCCGCCGAACGGTCGGCACTGCTGGCACGGTGCGAGAACCTGCTCGACCTGCTGCACGAGAGGCACGGCCTGGAGATGCAACTCGCCCTCGGCGAGCCCGGTTCGGGCACATCGGGCATGCACAACTCCTGCTGTGACGCGGCGACGGCCATGTACACGGGGCCGTCCGTCGCCCCCGGCCGAAGGATCTTCGCGATCACGGACCTGCGTGTACCGCAGCTGGTGGCGTCCGCCGTCGGCGGCTCCCGCAGCCGCTACGCCCGCTCCGTACTCGGCGAGCTGCTCGATCAACCGGACTGGCCCACGCTGCGCGCCACGCTCATCGGTTGGGCCGAAGGCGGCTTCAGCCTGGTGCGAGCGGCAGAACAACTGCCCGTGCACCGCAACACCCTGATATACCGGCTCGAGAAGATCAGCAGGCTGTCCGGTGCCGATGTACGGGACCCGAAGCGGGCGTTGGCGATGTACCTCGCGTGTGTGACCGATCTGGTGGACCTTCCCGAGTGAGGTGTGACCGGCTGCCGCTTCCCGGATGCGGAGGGCGGGCAGCGGGTACCGTTCACCCGGGCGGTACGGTCGGCACGGCCATCAGCGGTGCCGGAGCGTCCCGTGCGTGATGACGACTCGTTGACGGGCCGCGGCAGCCGGCGCACCGACCAGCGAATGAGGGCTTCGAAGATGCGGATCCTGATCATCGGTGGCGGCATCGCCGGGACCGCCGCGGCGCTGGCCCTGGACAAGGCCGGCCTCGAGGTCACCGTCCATGAGGCGCACCCGGACAGCGGTGCGGACATCGGTGCTTTCCTCACGCTCGCGAGCAACGGGATGCTCGCGCTGGCGCAGTTCGGCGCCGCGCGGGCGGTGGCGAGCGCGGGCTTCGAACTGACCACGATGCGCCTGACCGGCGACACCGGGTCCGTGGTCTCCACCGTTCCGCTGGGCGAGACCGACGATCCGCTCACACGCTTCAGGTGCCTGCGCCGCGCCGAACTCTGCGCCGTACTGCGGGAGGAGGCCGTGCGGCGGGGGATCTCCGTCCGGCACGGCGAGCGCTTCGTGACGGCCACCGAGGACGAGGCCGGTGTCACCGCCGAGTTCGCCGACGGCAGCACCGCGCGCGGCGATCTGCTGCTCGGCGCCGACGGAATCCGCTCCGTCGTGAGGCCGTTCACCGATCCCGAGGCCGCCGGGCCCCGCTACGCGGGCCAGCGGGTCTTCTACGGATACACGACCGAGGCGGCACCGCCGAGCGAACCCGGGCGCATCGACATGCTGCGAGGCAGCGGCGCCGCCATGGGCTATACGGTCTCCCCGAGCGGGGAGACCTTCTGGTTCGCACGGGTGTCGGCGAAGGAGCTGAGCGACACCGAGATCGCGGAGACCACGCCCGCACAGTGGCGCGACCACCTCCTGCCGCTGCTGAGTCCCGACGTGACACCCGCCGCCGACATCGTCGCGGCGACCGGCAGCAAGCTCATGGTGACCAACGCCCATGACCTGTCGACCGTCACCCGGTGGCGCACCCCCCGCATGCTCCTCATCGGTGACGCCGCGCATGCGGCCTCACCCGCGACGGGGCAGGGGGCTTCGATGGCGCTGGAGGACGCGGTGGTGCTCGCGAAGTCACTGCGGGACGCCCCTGACACGCGCACCGCGCTGGAGGGTTACGAGAGGCTGCGCAGGCCGCGCGTCGAACGCAACATCGTCAACAGTGCCCGGCTGACGGCCCGCCGCCCCGCCCCGGGACGGCTGCAGAAAAGGCTCAACGATTACCGGGCGAAGTGGAAGAGCCGCACCGGCGACTCCGCCTCCTCGTCCGCCTCGGCCGCGGACGAGGAACTGGCGCGGCACCTGGACTGGGACACGCCCCTGCCTCTCGACTCGCCCGCCGTGCAGAGCAGTTGACGCCGCGAGTCGTAGCCGGGCCCGTCCGGGCTCAGGCGGGGGCCGCTGCCGGGGTCTGCGCCGGTGTGCGCCGCGTGAGGTGCAGCCTGAGCGCGCGCGGCATGAGAGTGAGCCGCTCGTCGACCCGCAGCCGGTAGTCCGGATTCGACCGGAAGTCGTAGCGGCGGATCAGCAGCCCGAGAACCAGCGTCGCCTCGTGCAGCGCGAACTGCCGCCCGATGCAGGCGCGGGCGCCCGTGCCGAACGGCTTGAAGACATGCGCGGGCCGTGCGCGCACCGCCTTCGGCTCGAAGCGGTCCGGGTCGAAGACCTCCGCGTTCTCGCCCCAGGCCGCCGGATCGCGGTGCAGCAGCATGATCAGCACCAGGGCCCACGCGCCATGGCGCAGCGGATGCACGCCGCCGAGCGTCGTGTCGTGGAGCGCCTCGCGGGAGAAGGCGGGGGCTGTCGGCCACAGCCGCAGCGACTCGTCCAGCACGCGGCGCAGGTACCGCAGCCTCGCCACCTGCTCGTATGCCGGTTCCTCGGTCCCGTCCCAGACCTCGTCCACCTCGGCCTGCGCCCGTGCCAGCACGTCCGGGTTGCGGGAGAGGTAGTGGAGGGCGAACGAGAGTGCCCCGGAGGTGGTTTCGTGCCCAGCGACGAGGAAGGTGACGACCTGCCGGCGGATGTTCTCCGGCGACAGCCGCTCGCCCGTCTCGGGGTGTGCGGTCTCCAGCATGCGGTCCAGCAGATCGCCGCGGGCGCCGCTGCCGTCCGAGCCGCGGCGGGCCTCGACGACCTGGTCGACCGTGGAGTTGAGGTATTCGCGGTCGACGACGTTGCGCTTCGCGGCGCCGCGCTGCAGCAGCGGGCCGACGAGCGGAGGGGCGGCGTTGCGGCGCTGCGCGTACGAGAGGGCCCCGACCATGGCGTCCACGAACGGGTGCGGACGGGAGCGTTCGAAGGAGCCGAAGTCGTGTCCGAACCCCGTGCGCGCGATGGTCTCCAGGGTCAGCTTGGTCATGTCGCCCGGCACGTCGACGGCGTCGCCCGCGCCGCTGAGCTCGTCCCAGCGCGCGGTGAGCTGCCGGGCGACGTCGAGCATCAGCGGGTGGTAGCCCTCCATGGCCGCACGGCTGAATCCGGGCGCGAGTATGTCGTGCGCGAGCTGCCAGTTGGGCTCGTGGTTGTAGGCGGTGAAGAGGCCGTCGCCGGCGAGGGGGCGGAGGTTGGCCACGCCGAGGCCGACGTGCTTGGCGAAGCGGGACTCGTCGGCGAGTTCGGCCGCGAGATCCGCACCCCAGACAAAGACGATCTCTCTGTTGAACGCCTTGCGCCGGAAGATCGGGCCGAGTTCGCGCCCGATGCGCATCGAGTCCTGCACGGGAGACTGCACACTGGCGCCGAGCACGTCACCCAGCAGGGGCACACGGCGAGGCGGATGCGGAATGCGGTGCAGTTCGGGCCAGTCGAGCCGGGCACTGCGGAATCCCTTGCGCCTGGCACCGCGCTCCGACGCCTGTGCCTGAGCCATCCGCCTCAACTCCCCGTGCTGTACGCCCGTCCGGCTTGTTGTACATCGGTTCAATAGGGCTTCCAGTCTGAGCACGCCCTCGTGTGGGCGTCAAGTAAAGTGACGGGCCATGGGCGAGAAGCACGGGGAGCGTACGCGCCGCCGGCTGAGCACCGAGGAGCGTCGCGAGGAGCTTCTGGCCGTGGGAGCACGGCTGTTCGCCGCCAGCCCCCACGAGGACGTGTCGATCGAGCTGGTCGCCGAGATCGCGGGTGTCTCGCGCGGGCTCCTCTACCACTACTTCCCGACCAAGAACGAGTTCTTCGCCGCCGTCGTGGAGCGGGAAAGCCGCCGGATGCTGCAGCTGACGGCCGCGGTTCCCGGCGTGCCCGTCCGGGAGCAGCTGACCACCGGTCTGGAGTCCTTTCTCGAATACGTGGAGAACCACGCGCAGGGCTTCCGCGCCTTCCACCGGGCCGAGGCGGCGGGCGACCCTGTCGTGCGCAGGGTCTACAGGGAGGGTCTGGCAGCGCAGGAGCGGCAGATCCTCGACGCGCTCGCCGCCGACCCCGAGGCCGCCAGCATGGCCGCCGACCTGCCCACGCTCCGCATCGCCGTGCGCGGCTGGCTCTCCTTCATGGTGACGGTGTGCCTCGAGTGGCTGGAGGAGGAGCCCCGGATGCCGCGCGACCAGGTACGGGACCTGTGCGCACGCGCGCTGCTCGGCGCGATCACGCCCCCGTGAGGCAATCCGGCCCAGCGGTTGCAGCGGAGGACCACCAGAGACGCCGACGGCCTGAACGGCCAGAGCGGCCGGACATCAGAGACGGAGACTTCCCGTGCCCGAGCTGAAGGCGCTCGTACGTCCGCCCGCCTCGCGACTCACCGAGGGTCTGGTCACCCATGTGGAGAGGGTGCCCGTGGACCGCGACCTCGCCCTGCGCCAATGGGAGGGCTACCTACGGGCGTTGCGGGACAACGGCTGGCGGACCCTGGAGGTGCCGGCCGAAGAGGCGTGCCCCGACAGCGTGTTCGTGGAGGACGCCGTGGTCGTCCTGCGCGGCACCGCGCTGCTCTGCCGCTCCGGAGCGCTCTCGCGGCGCTCCGAGACCGCCGCGGTCGAGGAGTCGGTGCGGGGGCTGGGCTACACGGTCCGCCGCGTCGAGGCCCCGGGGACGATCGACGGCGGCGACGTGCTCAAGAGCGGCGAGACCGTGTACGTGGGCGTCGGGGGACGCACCAACAAGGAAGGCGTGCGCCAACTGCGCGCCGCCTTCCAGCCGTTGGGCGCACGCGTCGTGCCGGTACCCGTCACGAGGGTGCTGCACCTGAAGTCCGCGGTCACCGCACTGCCCGACGGTACGGTCATCGGCCACCCGCCCCTCGTCGACGACCCGTCGCACTTCCCGTCCTTCCGCGCCGTACCGGAGGAGGCCGGCGCCCATGTCGTACTGCTCGGCGGGAACCGGCTGCTCATGGCCGCCAGCGCGCCGCGGAGCGCTGAACTGCTGTCGGGCCTGGGCTACGAGCCCGTCCTCGTGGACATCGGCGAGTTCGAGAAGCTGGAAGGTTGCGTGACCTGCCTGTCCGTACGGCTGCGCGACCTGCCCGAGCCCGCGTAGCCGCAGGGATCGCCCGGATCGCCACGACGGGGCCTGTCTGCAGGCTCTGCAGGCCTTCTTCCGGTGAACGGAAACGCCTCTGGTCCGCCTCCGCCGGCGGGCGCACGGTGGTGCCTCCCATACCTCCCCTACGGCCTGTGACGGGCAGGAGGCACCATGACATCTTTTGTCCGTAACCAATGGTATGTAGCGGCCTACGGCAGTGAGATCGGTCGCACGCTGTTCTCCCGTACGGTCTGCGCCGAGCCGCTGCTGCTCTGGCGCACCGAGGCCGGTGCGGTGACGGCCATGGCGGACCGCTGCGTGCACCGCCGGTTCCCGCTGTCGCAGCAGCCCAGCCGGCTGGACGGCGACCGCGTGGTCTGCGGATACCACGGGTTCACCTACGGCGCGGACGGAGCGTGCGTCTCGGTACCGGGTCAGCAGCGGATCCCGCGCACGGCGCGTCTGGCGACGTACCCGGTCGTCGAGCAGGATTCCTTCGTCTGGGTCTGGATCGGCGAGCCGGAGGGGGCCGATGCCGAGCTGATTCCGCGGGCACCCTGGCTGGACCGTCCGGGCTGGAGCGTCGTGAGCGGGATGGAGCCGCTGGCGGCCCGCCACGGCCTGCTCGTGGACAACCTGCTCGACCTCTCCCACGAGACCTACCTGCACGGCGGTTACATCGGCACTCCCGAGGTCGCGGAGACCCCCATCACCACAGAGGTCGACGAGGCCGCCGGGATCGTGCGGGTCAGCCGGCGCATGGAGGACGCGGCCTGCCCGCCCTTCTACGCCGAGTCGACCGGCATCGAAGGCCGCATCACGCGCTGGCAGGACATCGAATACCACGCCCCCTGCCTGTACTTGCTGCACAGCCGCATCGCTCCCGTGGGCACTCCACCGCCCCGCTCCGACGGCAGCGACCCCGACGCATTCCACGTGGAGGTCGTCTACGCCATCACCCCGGAGACCGAGGGCAGCACCCACGACTTCTGGGCCGTCGCACGGGACTTCGCACTCGAGGACGAGAAGGTCACCGATTTCCTGCGGGAGAACAACCGCACGGTGGTTCTGCAGGACGTCGTCGCCCTCGAGGTCCTGGAGAAGGCAGTGGCTTCGGAGCCACCCGGCCGGCAGGAGCTCAGCATCAACATCGACACGGGCGGTCTCGCCGCCCGGCGCATCCTCGGCCGCCTGCGCGAGGAGGGCGAGCGCCGCCCCGAGCCGGCCGCGCGGTGAACGGGATGGGCCCGCACCCCACGCCCGTGCTCCCCGGCGCGGAAGTCCGGCGCATCCGCTGGCTCCCCGGCTCCGATCTGCTTCTGGCGCGCTGCTTCTGCGGCCGTGAGCGGGAGTTCGACGATCCGGTGCAGATGTGGGACTGGCTTCTCGGCCACCCGGAAGAAGACGGACCTTCCGCGCACGACCCCCTCGTGCCGCGGCGGAGTGAGAGAGAGCACCCGTGAACAGCAACGCTGCGGACACCTCCGTCCCGAGTGTCAGGGCACCGGACGGAGCGACGGCGGCCGGCGAGCAGGTCCTGACCCTCACCGTGACGCGCAGGGAGACCCTCGCCGACGCCGTCGTGCGCCTGACTCTCGCCCTGCCCGACGGGCGGCCGTTGCCCGCCTGGACGCCCGGCGCCCACCTCGACCTGCTCCTCGGGGCCGGGCTGGAGCGGCAGTACTCGCTGTGCGGCGACCCGTGGGAGACCTCCGCGTACCAGGTGGCCGTCCTGCGGACGGACGGCGGCCGCGGCGGGTCGCGGTATGTGCACGACGAACTCGTCGAAGGCACGACGGTCCGCGTCCGCGGCCCCCGCAACAACTTCGAACTGGCCGACGCCCCCGCCTATTTCTTCATCGCCGGCGGAATCGGCATCACCCCGATCGTTCCCATGCTCGCCGAGGCCGACCGCCGCGGCGCCGACTGGAAGCTCGTCTACGGCGGACGCACACTCTCCTCCATGGCGTTCGCCGGCCGACTGGCGGAACGCTGGCCCACGCGCGTCCAGTTGTGCCCGCAGGACCGGCGCGGACTGCTCGACCTCGACAAGCTGCTCGCGTCTCTGAGCCCGCGCGCCGCCGTCTACTGCTGCGGTCCCGCTCCGCTCCTCGACGCCGTCGAGCGGCGGAGCGCCGATTGGCCGCTGGGCGCGCTGCACACCGAACGATTTACCCCGCGCGTGCGGGACGTCGAAGAACCGGACGGCTCCTTCGTGATCGAACTCGCCCGGTCCAGGCGGAAGTTGACCGTACCGGCGGGCCGTACGGTACTCGAGACGGTCGAGGAAGCCGGGATCGAGGTGCTCTCGTCGTGCCGGGAAGGCACCTGCGGCACGTGCGAGACGGGTGTGCTGGACGGTGTGCCCGAGCACAGGGATTCGCTGCTCACACCGGACGAACGCGCCGCCGGAGACGTGATGTTCGTCTGCGTGTCACGGTGTCGCGGCGATCGGCTCGTGCTGGACCTGTGAGCCCTGGATCCGGCCCCCGGCCCCGCATACGGGAGCCGCGGCAGTGACGTTCCGCGGCCCGGGACCTCTCCGAGGCGCGCCCGTCCGCCACCGCCTCAGCGTCGCGCGGAGCCGCGGACCGCACCGAGCGGCAGCGGTGCGGGGGAGCCGGGCGGTGTCGCGCCCAGGGCACGCGAGATGCCGGATGCGGCCACCTGCACCAGGGGCACCAGGCTGTGGCCCTGCACGGAGTCGATGTGCGCCACGACCGACACGGCCGCGACGACCTCGTTCCCGTCCCCGTGCACGGGTGCGGCCACCGACACGCTGTCCATCGTCACCTGCCGCTCGCACACGGCGACTCCCGTGTGCCGCACCTCGGCCAGGGCCTGACGCAGCCGTACGGGATCGCACTCGGTGCGTTCGGTGTAGCGGACGGGACGCTGGGCCAGGGCGACTTCCTGAACGTCCGGTGGTGCGTAGGCCAGCAGGACGCGTCCCACGCTGGTCGGTGTCAGCGCGAACCGGCCACCGACCCGTGTGAGCACCGGCACCGAACGGCGCCCCGCGAGCCGTTCCACGTACACGACCGACATCTCCTCGCGCACGGCCAGCTGCACGTTCTCGCCCGTGACGCGGGCGAGGTCGGACAGGTGGGGGAGGGCGATCTCACGCAGTCCGAGTCCGCGCGGGGCGAGGGCCGCGATCTCCCACAGCCGCAGGCCGATGCGGTAGCCACCGCCCGGGTCCCGCTCCAGCGCACCCCAGTCGGCCAGTTCGTTCACGAGGCGGTGGGCGGTGGTGAGCGGAAGGGCGGTACGCCGGGAGATCTCGGTGAGGGTGAGCACCGGCGCCGAGGGCGAGAACGCCTCGAGCACCCGCAGCGCCCTGCCGGTGACCGACCCGGTGCTCCTCGCCTGATTCCCTGCGCGCATGCTGCTCTCCCTCGGACGGAGAGGACCGGCCGTCCTGGCGAAAGCTAGACAGACTCATCTCGTCCGTCAACGTGTCCGCCCGGAACCGCGGTGTCCGGGAGAGACCGCGGCGGGTCCGGAATGGAGTGTCTTCTTCCGCTTTCCTTCGCCGGGGCCTTGCCGCCCGGAGGCGCCACCGCGCAGGCTGCCCGCATGGCCACCCCGCCCGAGCGCACGCCCGCACACCTCGCGAATCTCGACCTGAATCTCCTGGTCACGCTGCGCGAGCTGTTCCGGGAGCGCAACGTGACGCGGGCCGCCCGGCGGCTCGGGGTCTCCCAGCCCGCCGTCAGCGCCTCGCTCTCCCGGCTGCGCCGGCACTTCGGGGACGAGCTGCTGCTGCGTTCCGGCGGCGTGTACGTCCTCACACCGCTGGCCACGCAGCTGACCGACCAGGTGGAGACGGTGTGCGCGGCCACCGAACGGCTCTTCGCCACCGGCAGCGCCTTCGAGCCCGCCGGCTCCCGGCGCGAGTTCACGCTGCTGATGTCCGACTATCCGGCGACCGTCCTCGGCGACCGGCTCTCGCGGCTGCTGGCGCGCGAGGCGCCGCGTGCGGCCCTGCACATGCGGCTCGTACGGGAGACGATCGGCGGCGACATCGTCGAGACCATCAGGCTCGTCGACGGCATGGTCTCCCCGCGTCTGGGTCACTTCCGTACGCCGGTCAGCTCGCAGCCGCTGTTCAAGGACCGCTGGATGTGCCTGCTCTCCGCGGACCATCCGCTGTGCGAGGCGGACTCCTTCGGGCTGGAGGACCTCACGCCGCTGCCCTGGGTGGTGCCGTACCACCGCGACGCCGGCTATCCCTCCGCCTCCCCAGCGACCCGGCAGCTGACGGCGCTGGGCATACGCCCGCGGATCGCCGTACGCGTGGAGAGCTACCGGGCCGTCCCGGACTTCATCGCCGGCACCCACCGGGTCGCCCTCTACCCGGCCAGACTCGCGGCGCGGCTGCCCGCCGAGCGGGGAGTGCGGGCCCTGGAGTGGCCGGTCCCGATCGACGAGATCGACGAACTGCTGTGGTGGGACACCGTCTACGACAAGGACCCCGCGAACGTCTGGCTCCGCGGCCTGGTGGCCCGGGCGGCTGCCGACGCGGACCTCTGACCGGTGGTGCACCCGTACGTCGTGGTAGTCGGTGCCGGACTCGACATGCTCGGGCAGGTTCGTACGGTCGCTGCCCGAGAAGGACTCGTGGCCGGGCGTGCCGTGGAAACGGATCTCGGTCGCGGGCTCGCGGCCGAAGCGGAGCCGGTCCGCCGTGAGGCTCTGACCTGCTGCTGAGCGGCCCGCATAAACCCCGTTGATGGCAACCAGCCGAAGACCCTATTGAACCGGACGTTCCATTTCCGGATGTCGCTTCCCTAACCTGCCCGCGACGCCGTGTTCCGCCGGATTCACCCCAAGCCCCACTGCCGCAACTCACCAGGGAGGCCGCATGCCCCACGCGCTGACCGAACTCACGCTGCACACCGTCACCAAGGCGCCGGACCCCGTGGCTCACGCCCTGGACGCGGACGTGTGCATCGTGGGGGCCGGCGTCTCCGGGCTGTCCGCCGCGATCGAGTCGGCGCAGTTGGGACGGGACGTCGTCGTGGTCGACAGCCTGCCCGTGCTGGGCGGGCAGATGGTCAACTCCCTCATCGGCCTCTTCTGCGGTGTCTTCGGCAACGCGCCGGACTACCGGCAGCTCACCCACGGCATCTTCGACGACATCTTCGCCGGTCTCGGCGCGAGCGACGACATCCACTTCAACAAGGGACACACCATCACCGTCAGTTATGACGAGGTGGCCCTCGGCCGGTGGGTGGAGCGCAGGATCCGCGAACTGGGCATCCGAGTCGTCCTGGGCGCCTCGATCACGGGCGTCGAGCGTGACGGCCGCCGGATCGGGGCCGTCACCTTCGCGACGCGCTTCGGCGACGTACGGGTCCAGGCCCGCGGCTTCGTCGACGCCAGCGGTGACGCGGCCCTCGCCTGGGAGGCGGGCCTGCCGTGCCGTGTCCCCGAGCGGACCATCTACGGCTCGCAGCAGATCGTGCTGGAGCACCTGGACGAGACCCATCAGCCCGGGCGCGAGGAACTCGCCGAGCACGTCGCCCGCAAGGCCGAGGAGTACGGGCTGCTGCGCCGCGACGGGCTTGCGTTCTTCTTCCCCGGCAGGAACACGGCCGTGATGAACATGACCCACATCGAGGCGCCGCTCGATCCCGTCCGGGCCGCGAGTGCCCAGCTCGAAGGGCGCGAACAGGCCGACCTGGTCGTGGAGTTCCTGCGCGCCGAATACCCCAAGGCGTTCGGACGGGCACGGGTGCGCTCCTACGGACTGCCGGGCCGCCGCCAGACCCGCTGGATCAAGGGAGTTCACGCGCTCAGCCTCGACGAAGTGCGCGAAGGCACCCGCTTCCACGACGCCGTGGCGCGCACGGCGTGGCCGATCGAACTCCACGACCGCGCCGAGGGCTACGTGTGGGAGATGTTCGACGCCGACCACGCGCACTACGTGCCGCTGCGCTCGATGCTCTCGCCGCAGGCGGACAACCTCGTGGCGGCGGGCCGCTGCGCCGACGGAGACGCCGCCGCCCTCTCCAGCGTCCGCGTCATGGGCCCCTGCGCCGCGATGGGCGCGGGCGCCGCACACGCCCTCGACCTTGCGGGAGGTGACGGCAGCGTGCACGACATCGACATCCCCGTACTCCGCGAACGGCTCGCGGCCAACCTCGACGACTGACGCGATGCGGGAGCGCGCAGTCCGGCGGTCCGGACGGCCGACCGCGAGGGACGAGAGAAGCCGACACGAGCGACCGCAGCGGACCGCGATCAGGAAGAGGAGGAGACCATGACGGAACTGCGCAGCAACTACCGGCCCGGCACATCCCCCTGGGCCGTGCGCCGCGCACAGTGGCGCGCCCTCGGCCTCACTGATGAGGACATGGCCAAGCCGAAGATCGCGATCGTCAACTCCTCGTCCTCACTTGCCACTTGTTACAGCCACCTGGACGGCATCGCGCAGGCAGCCAGGGAGGCGGTCGCGGAGGCGGGCGGTCTCGGCTTCGAGATCCGCACCGTCGCACCCAGCGACTTCATCCACAGCGCGGGAGGCCGCGGCGGCTACATCCTCTCCGCCCGCGACCTGATCAGCCACGACATCGAGGCAGCCGTGGAGGGGGCGCAGCTCGACGGGATGGTCTGCCTGGCCTCGTGCGACAAGACCGCCCCCGGCCAGCTGATGGCCGCCGCCCGCATCAACCTGCCCACGGTCATGGTGGGTTGCGGCTACCAGGCGTGCGGCACCTTCCAGGGCAAGCACTGCGACATCGAGGACGTCTTTCTCGGCGCCGGCCACCACGCCCAGGGGCGGCTCTCCCTGGAGGAGCTGACGGGCATGAGCGAGAACGCGGTGGCGGGCCCCGGCGTGTGCGCGGGCATGGGCACCGCCAACTCGATGCACATGGCGTGCGAAGCCCTCGGCATGACCCTGCCCGGATCCACGCCCGTCCTCGCCGACAGTCCGAAGATGTGGGACGACGTGCGGGCCGCCGCACGCCGTGCCGTCTCGCTCGTCCACGAGGACCTGCGCCCCCGAGATCTGCTCACACCGGACGCGTTCGAGAACGCCGTGACGCTGATGCTCACGCTCAGCGCCTCGATCAACTCGGTGAAGCATCTCCAGGCGATAGCCGAGGAGGCCGAGTCCGGAGTCGACGTGTACGGGCTGTACGAGCAACTCGCCGACGAGGTACCGCTGCTGGCGGCCGTACGCCCCAACGGACCCGACTCCATCGAGGAGTTCGACGCAGCGGGCGGGGCCGCCACAGTGATGCGCAGCCTCGGCGGGCTGCTGCACACCGATGCCACAACGGTCACCGGCCGCACCGTCGGCGAGAACCTGGAGGCGGCGGCTCCGGCCGACGGACGGGTCATACGCCCTGCAGACAGGCCGCTCGGGCGGCATCCCACCATCGTCCTCGTGCGCGGCAGCCTCGCCCCGGCGACCGGCATCGTCAAACTCTCCGTCGACGAGCAGCGCCAGACGGCGTTCACCGGTCCCGCCAAGGTCTACGAGGACCCGTACTCGGCCCTCGACGGCCTGCGCGACGGCGAGGTCGTGGCAGGGGACGTGCTCGTACTGCGCGGACTCGGCCCCAAGGGCACGCCCGGCATGGGCATGGCCTCCCGGCCAGTCTTCGCCCTCGACGGCGCGGGACTGACCGGTCAGGTTGCCATGGTCACCGACGGGCAGCTGTCCGGCCTCGTCAACAAGGGAGTCGTCGTCGGCGAGGTCTCGCCGGAGGCCGCCGACGGCGGGCCGCTGGCGCTCGTACAGGACGGCGACACCATCGCGATCGACCTCAGCTCGCGCCGCGCCGACCTCCTCGTACCGGACGCTGAACTCGACCGGCGCAGGCAGGAGTTGGCCGAATCACCGGAACCGGGGGCGTCCGGGACCCCCGACGGTCCCGCGTCGCGGGGCTGGCTCTCGGTGTACCGGCGCACCGTCCGTCCGCTTCAGGAGGGGGCCGTCCTCTCACCCCGCGCGCAAGGAGACCGCCGCTGATGCTGCTCACCGACTCCGACAAGGCGATGCTCGACGGCGCCGAGGGCCCGGCCACAGCGGCGGCCATGGACCTCCTCGTCCGCTACGGCCGCGCGCTCGACGCCGAGAGGCTGTGCGACGTGCGCAACGTCGCCGGGACGATGACCCAGCCCTCGCCCGTCAAGGCGCAGTTGGTGCGCGAGGGGGGCTGGGACAAGGCCTACTCCGTGATCAACCTGGACAGCGACGAGGATCTGGAGATCCCGGCGATGCGCGTCCCGACCTGTCAGCTCCAGCAGTCCTTCGGCCCGGACTCCGAGGGCATCGCCCCGTACCCGAAGGAAATGATCGAGCTGCAGAGCGACGCCGAGTCCTTCTACGGCCGCAAGGGCGTCAACATCCTCGCCACGTGCACGCCTTACCAGGTCGGCAACATTCCTGTCCGCGGAGAACACGTCGCGTGGATGGAGTCCTCCGCCGTGGTGTACGCCAACTCCGTGCTGGGCGCCCGTACGAACTGCGAGGGCACGGCTTCCACGGGAGCGGCGTCGCTGACCGGCCGGATCCCCTGCTGGGGCAACCACCACGAGGCCAACCGCGGCGGCACCCACCTCATCGAGGCACGCACACCGGTTCACGGACCGCTGGAGTGGGGCATGCTCGGCTACTTCGCGGGCGGCCTCGTCCAGGACGAACGCCCCGTCGTCACGGGTGAGTTGAAGCAGCCCGACCTGCTCGACCTGAAGCACTTCGGCGCGGCCGCGGCCTCGTCCGGGGGAGTGGAGATCTACCACCTGCCCGGCATCACGCCCGAAGCACCCACCGTGCAGGCCGCGTTCGGCGCGGACCCGCCCGAGGCGGTGCCGTACGGGGAGCGCGAACGCCGCGGTGTCTATGAGGACCTCAACTCCCAAGGCGACCGCACCGACGTCGACTTCGTCCTGCTCGGCTGCCCGCACGCCTCCTTGGACCAGGTGCGCGAGACGGCGCATCTCCTCGAAGGGCGCCGTCTGCACTCCGGGACGCAGCTGTGGCTGATGGTGCCCCGGGCGCTGCGCACCACCGCGGACCGCAACGGATGGACGCAGACCATCGAACGGGCCGGCGGACGCGTCCTCACCGACTCCTGCCCCGCCATGTCCCGTTCGGCACCGCCGGGCACCAGGGTCTTCGCCACCGACTCGGCCAAGCAGGCGCACTACCTGCCCGCGATCCTCGGCATCGAGGCCTGGTTCGGCACGCTCCAGGACTGCATCTCGGCCGCGGTCACCGGCCGTTGGAAGGGAGAACTGCGATGAACCCCCGTCATGCCTCCGCCCTCTCGGCGTCCCTGGCGGCCTTCAGCCCGGATCCGGATGAGCACGGGACCGGGACCGTCACGGCGAACGCGACGGCGGGCGGCGAGAACGTCCCGCTGGAGCTGCGCGGCAGGACGGTCGTCCCCGGCACGGCGGAGGGAGAGGCGCTGGTCTCGCTGGAGACGATCTCCGGCTGGGGCGGCATCGACCCCGCCCGTGGCGTGATCACCGAACGTCGCCACCCCCTGCACGGGCAGTCCTTCGCGGGCAAGGTGCTCGTCTTCCCAGGTGCCAAGGGCTCCTCCGGCTGGGCCGGGTTCTTCCAGTCCACGCGGCTGCTCGGCACCGCGCCGCTCGCGATGATCTACGTCACCACCACAACCAAGGCCGCCCTCGGGGCGGTTGTCACCCGGGTCCCCACCGTCACCGGGCTGGACCAGGACCCGCTCACCGTGATCCGCACCGGTGACCGCGTCCGGGTCGACGCCGACAACGGCTTGATCTGCGTGTATCCCGCGCCCCCTCAATGACGAGGAGCTTCCCATGTCATCCGCACAGTCGTCCCCGGACGGGACAGCGTCACCGCCCGTCGTCGAACTCGCCCCGCTCATCGAGAAACAGCAGGGCCGAAGGGCCTGGTACCGGGTCTTCGCCGTCTGCTGTCTGATCACCTTCCTCGACGGCTTCGACTTCCAGATCCTCTCCTTCACCGCCACGTACCTGAAGGGCGACTTCGGGCTCACCGACACCCAGCTGGGCACGCTCGGCACGGTCGGTCTCTTCGGAACGCTCGTGGGCGGCCTGTGCATGGGCTACCTGGGCGACCGCTTCGGTCGCAAGCCCTCGATCGTGGTGTGCGTCGCGGGCTTCGGCGTCTTCATGATGGCCTTCGCCCTCGCGGAGACGTACGAGCACCTGTTCCTGCTGCGCTTCGTCTCGGGCTTCTTCCTCGGCGGAGTGCTGCCGCTGTCCTGGGCGCTGACGGCGGAGTACGCGCCGAAGAGGTTCCGCGTCACAGCCATCTCCGTGATCATGGTCGGCTACACGCTGGGTGGCGCGGCCGGCGGGCCCATCTCGAACCTGCTGGTGCCCGACTACGGCTGGACCTCGGTCTTCGTCGCGGGCGGTGTCTGCTCGCTGCTCGCCCTCGCGCCGGTGATGATCTTCCTCCCCGAGTCCGTGAAGTTCCTTGCCCAGCGCGGGCGTCCGGGAGCGGACCGGCGGATCGCATCGATCCTCACCCGGCTGTGGCCCGGCCACGCCCTCGCACCCGGGACGCACTTCGTGGCCGGCGATCCCCAACCGCCCGCCGCCGACAAGAAGTTCACCCCCGTGACGCTCTTCAAGGGCTCGCTCGCCCGCATCACGCCGCTGCTGTGGATCGTGTACATGTGCTCGTCGGCGCTGATCTACTTCATGGTCTTCTGGACGCCGATGATCAACGAGCGGATGGGCTTCAGCGTCAGCTCCGCGGCCCTCATCGCCGCCGCGGCGAGCGTCGCCGGTGCCTGCGCACAGCTCGCGATCAGCCGGTTCGTGGACAAGAAGGGCGTCGGCAGCATCCTGTGGATGCCGCTGATGGCGACCGCCGCGATGCTGATGCTGGGGCTCGGGGCACCGGGTCCTGTGCTGTACATCTGCGTGATCATCTCCGCGAAGATGTTCATCAACGGCGGCCACGGCGGCATCACCAGCATCGCCGGCACCTTCTATCCCACGGCGATCCGCGCCAACGGCGCCGCCTGGGCGTCCTCCGTCGCCAAGGTCGGGGCCATGGTCGGCCCCTGGCTCGGCGGGGTGCTGCTCGACGCGGGCCTGGGCACGTCCGGCGCGTTCACCACGTTCGCGCTGTGCCCCGCCATCATGATCGTCGTGCTCTTCGCCATGGGGCGCGCCCAGAAGTCGCTCTCCCCGGACACCGAGGGAGCGCTGGCATCTGCCCCTGATGACGTCGTGGACGTGGCAGACCCTGCCGCGCACCGCCCTGACACCGAGGTGGCCGCAACCGTTCTGACGGGCGGCCAGGGGCAGGTGGTCCCCGGAGCGCAGAAGCGGGAGCCCCAGCCCTGACAGAGTCCTGACAGTCCCTCATCCGCCGTGTCCGCCCGGAGGCGTGGGCCCGCCCCCTGTCACACGTGGGCCTGCCCGGGCGGGCGCGACGGAGGCTCGAGTCCCGGTGTCTGCGGAGGCAGGGAGCGCCGCTCCACCTCGCGGATCCTCGCGTCGAGGGCGGCGGCCGGATCGTCGGAGAAGCGGTGCAGCGCGACCGCCGCGGTCAGGATGACGTCGCACAGCTCGGTGGCCACGTCCTCGGAGGTGTGCGTCCGTCCCTTGCGCGGGTTCTGGCCCGTCGAGCCGATGTACGCCTGCATCACCTCACCGGACTCCTCGGCGAGCTTCATCAGCCGCATCGCGGTCTCCTGCTCGCCTTCGCCGTTGGCGGAGTCGAGCCACTCCACGAGCCGCCGGATCGTGGCCCACTGATCGGGCGTCATCGGTCCCTCCCTCCCTCCGTGCGCGGCGCGCCCGTGCAGCCCGGACATGTGCGGCGTCCGCCCCGGCAGCGTACGGGTGCGGTGCGGGCGGCCCCTGCCGCACGCCGCACCCGCAGAGCCCGCTCTCACTGTCTGCCCGCGTCCTCCAGCGCCTGCACATCGAGCTTCCTCATCCCGAACATGGCCTTCATGACCCGGGCCGACGTGGCCGGATCGGGGTCTCTCAGCAGCTCGGTCAGTACCCGCGGAACGATCTGCCACGACAGGCCGTACTTGTCCTTCAGCCAGCCGCACGGGCCTTCCTCGCCGCCCTCGCCGAGCTTCTCCCAGTACATGTCGACTTCGGCCTGGTCGGCGCAGTCCACGTAGAGCGACATGGCCTCGTTGAAGGTGAACTCGGGGCCGCCGTTGAGAGCGGTGAAGCGCTGGCCGGCGAGCTCGAAGGCGATCGTCATGACGGTCCCCGGCTCGCCCGGCCCCGCCTCCCCGTACCGCTGTACGTCGATCACCCGGGAGTCGGGGAAGACCGAGGTGTAGTGGTCCACGGCCTCTTCGGCCTTGTCGTCGAACCAGAGGAAAGTGGTGATCTTCTGCATGACTGTTCCGTCCTCCTCGGCCACAGTGGGCCCGATTGCCGTTGCGTGGACCGACCGTCCGCGGAATCCGGAGTCATCGCATCGGGGTCGGTCACGTTTTTTGACGGTGTGTGATGCGGGAAGGGGCGCGGCGGCTGTGCCTCAGGGCAGTGCGGTGCGGCGCGGAGCAGTTCAGCCCCACGTTTCGGGACCGCCTCCGCGCCACTCGATGAGGTTCGGGTCGTCGAGCTGGATCTCGTCCTCGCTCAGGCCCGCGTGACGCAGGAACTCGCTGACGTCCTCCTGGCGGAAGGCGACACCCAGCTGTTCCGCGTGCGCGGTGACCCGGCGGCCCCCTCCGGTGGCGGGCGGATGAACGACGATCGGCGGCGTCATACGGTCTTCTCCAGCCAGTCGAAGACGACTTCGCAGTAGCGCTGCGGAGCCATCGGGGAGCAGTGCAGTTGTGCGCCGTCCGCCCGGGACATCTTGACGTAGTCCTTGGGCGAGCGCAGCAGGTCGTACATCCGGCGCGGCTGCCCCGGGACGAACTGCTCGTCGTCGAAGTCGACGACGAGCGAGGGGGTGGTGATGCGCGGCACGACCTCGGTGACGTCCATCCCGGCGAGCGTTCGGGCCGGGGTCCAGAAGTCGGTGAACGTCTTCCCTATGCGCGCGGCGCGCATCACGGCCGCGTCGTACGGCTCGAGGCGCTTGGAGAGAGCGAAACGTTCGCCTGCGGTCAGGTCCGGGACGATGTCGTCGTTCCAGGTCTTGTTGGTGCCGGCCTTGGTGGCCGTGAGGACCGCGCGCGTCGCGGCGGGCAGCGACAGCCAGGGGGAGAGGACACCCGGGCCGGCGACGAGGGCGGCGAGGCGCCGCTCGAAGGCGGCGGCCCGCGCGGCGAGCACCCCTCCCAGGCCGACCCCGGCGAGTGCGATCCGCCGCGGGTCGACGTCCCTGCGCAGCATCAGACGGTCGACGAGCGGCGCGACCACCCGCTCCCAGCGCGTGGTGAGGGGCACCTGGCTCACGAAGAGCATCTGCCCCTGGCCGGGACCGTCGTAGACCAGAGCGTTCCAGCCGCGCTCGAGCGCGGCCGCCACTCCGTACGTCCACATCGTCGCGTCCTGGGTGTCGCCGCCGTTGGTGAGGATCACGGTGGGGCGACGCCGCTGCGAGGTGTCCGGACGGAAGAACCAGATCGGCATCCGGGCCTTGCCGTACAGCACGCCGCCGAACTCCGCGGCGGGCGTGCACAGTCGGGCGAAGGTGTCCCACTGGCGGCGGCACGCCCGGTAGACGCTCTCCTCGTCCTCCGGCTTGTCGCCACCCAGGACGTGGAACAGGGCCTGCTCGTAGTACGTGGAGGAGCGCAGCGCCCGGAAGCGCCGGGTCTCCTTGCGTCCCGCGCGACCGGCCTCGGCGGCCTGGGCCTCCAGCCGTTCGCCCCAGGACCGGAACGTGGCGCTGTACGTCTGGTAGCCGACCCCCGCGCTGTTGACGGCGTTGACGGCCGTGAGGACCTCACCGGTCTCCGCGGCCGACCGCTGCGCTGCGCCGAGCGCGGAGAGCGCCCGGTAGTTGAACGAAGAATCCGCGAAGAGCTGCATCGCACCTGGTGCCGGGTCGTCGGCCCGCGGCCCGGTGCGGCCGGGGGGCGTGGGCGGGGACGGTGCGGCGACGGCCTTCCCTGAGCATCCCGATGTCGCCGAAGCGGCCAGCACGCCGGCGCCCGCCGCGAGGCCGGTCACCGCCTTGCGTCTGGGAAGCAGGCCGGGCTCCGGCGTTCGCCGGGGATCAGTCATCTGCGGCTCCGATCCGTGGACTGGGCGCGGCCGTTCCGGCCCTCCACGACGAACGGTAGGAACGCGCCGACCCGGCCGGGCCGCGCCACTCGCCCCCTTCGACCGAATGCACCGCAGGTGCGCACCACCGGCCCCGCCCCTGCCCTGTTGACCAGCAGCGCGGGCCCCGACAAGACTGCCCGGCATGATGATCACAGGACGTTCCACCCGGCACGGAATCCGAAGAGCGGTGTCACAGGCGGCCGCGCGAGCCACCCGACCCGACGGGAACGGCCGCGGCGCGCTCGTCGCCTTCGGGGCACTGGCGGCCGCGGACCTGGCCGCCGTCGCCGGTGACCGCACGCGGGGGCTGAGCCGTGCGGCCAAGCCGCTGCTGATGCCCGCCCTGGCCTCGTACGTCCTGCGCCGCCGCCCCGACGCGAGTACGCCCGCCCCCGCCCCCCTGGTCACCGGTCTCGCCTTCGCCACCGCCGGGGACACCGCGCTCCTCTTCGACGAACACGAGCCGGCCTTCCTCCTGGGCATGGCCGCTTTCCTCGGCACCCAGGTCAGCTACACCACGGGCTACGCACGCATGGGCGCCCTGCGTTCGCTGCGGAGCAGGCCCTGGCGGACAGCGGGCTGCCTCGCGGGCTGGGCCGCCGTGAACGCCGTCCTCGCGCCCTCGCTGGAGAAGCATCTGCGGCTGCCTGTCGCGGGCTACAGCCTCGCGCTGACGCTGATGGGCGTCGCCGGGCTCGGAGTCAGTGGCCGGGTGGGCGCCGGTGCCGCGGCGTTCGTCGGATCGGACCTGCTGATCGGGCTGCAGGCGGCAGGCCGGAAGGTCCCTTCGCAGGAGCTGCTGATCATGGCCGGCTACATCCTCGGGCAGTACCTCATCACCACCGGATGGCTCGACCACCTGGACTCGGACGAGGCGCCCGGACGGACCACGCTGCCCGCATGAGTGCCGGTCCGACCGATTCCGTATGTGCTTGCCCTTCAACGGCCGACTGGTCTCCTGATATTTTCAACTCGACGGCATCGAGGTGAAGTTCACAAGGTCAACATGAACGCGCCGTCCAACTGAGGTGTATCCGCACATAGTTCTCACCCAGTCGGGAGGTCCGGCGTGAGCAGCCCGCTGCCAAGCGGTCAGAGTGCGCCGACGGTGCTGCGCATCGTCCTGGGGCGGCGGCTGCGCGAACTGCGCGAGGAACGCGGGCTCGGCCTGTCCGACGCGGCACGTGCGCTGGACGTCAATCAACTGACGGTCCGCCGCCTGGAGAGCGGCCAGGTGGGCTTCAAACTGCCGTACGTCAGAACGCTGCTGGACTTGTACGAGGTCTCGTCCGCCGAGGCGGACGAGTTCGCGGTGATGACCGAGCAGGCCAACCGCCCCGGATGGTGGCACTCCTTCCGGGAGGCCCTGCCTGACTGGTTCCGCGCCTACGTCAGCCTGGAGACCTCCGCGCAGGTGCTGCGTGTGTACGAACCGCACTACGTCACCGGGCTGTTGCAGACCCGCGACTACGCGCGCGCCGTCATACGCGCCGGCTTCCCCGACGCACAGGAGGAGGCCCTCGAACAGCGCGTCGACCTCAGGCTTCGGCGGCAGGCCCTTCTCGATTCCCCGGACGTTCCGGCGTTGTGGGTCGTGATGGAGGAGATGGCGCTGCGCCGGCTGGTCGGCGGCCCCGTGGTGATGAGGGCGCAGATCGGCAGGCTCCTCGAGGCCCTGGACCACCCCCGGATCACCCTGCGGATCCTGCCGCTCGCCGCCGGTGCGCACTCCGGAGCCGGCAGTCACTTCACGTACTTCCGCTTCCAGGAACGCGAGTTGCAGGACATCGTCTACACAGAGGTGGGACTGACCAGCGCGCTCTACTACGACCAGCGGCGGGACGTCGTGCCCCACATGGAGACGCACACCCGCATCTCCCAGCTGGCCGCGAAGTACATCCCCGACCCCCGCACCTACCTGACCGGCCTCCGCGAGGAGTACAGCAGGTGACGTCCTGCGCCAACTCCCGTACATGGAAGGCCCGATGACCTCAGAAGGCAGCATGGAGATCGACACCGGCAAGCCGAACTCGGCCCGGATGTAGGACTGTTACCTGGGCAGCCAGGACTGGTATCCCGTCGACCAGAAGGCGAGACCATCGACCTGGACGAGCCCGTCGCGCTCTCCCTCGACGCGCTGCTGCATCTCGTCCCCGACGCGTTCGAGCCGTACCGGCCGGTGCGCTCGATGGTGGACCGCCTCGCACCCGGCAGCTTCCTGGTGCTGAGCGGGCGTCAGCGGTCGACCAGGGCGGTGACATCGGCCGGTGCCAGGGAGGGGACGGTCACCCGGGCGCTTCCGTGACCGGCTTCAACCGCTCGTAGTAGGCCGTCTCGAGATGGTTCCGCATGGCCTCCTCGGCGGCCTCGGGGTCCCCCGCCAGGACGGCGCCGGTGATCGACCGGTGTTCCTCCAGCGTCCGCTGCCCTATCCCGCGGTCGTAGTAGAGCCGGAAAATGTGCAGATGACAGTGCGTGCGCTCGAACGCCAGCCGCACTTGTGCGCTTCCGGCGAGCTCCGCGACGAGCACGTGGAAGCGGGTGTCGTGTGCCGTCAGCGCCTTGTACGCGTCGTACGTCGCCTCGCTCGGGGCGTCGCACGCGGCCATCTCGGTCCTCAGCCTTTCGCGGCCCCGCTCGTCCGCGTTCTCGGCCGCCTGTGCCGCCGCCCACGGCTCGATGAGCAGCCGGAACCGGTAGAGATCGGCCAGCTGTTCCCGGTCGAGCAGGGGCGTGGTCCGGTAACCGCGCAGCGGTTCCTTGACCACGAGTTCCGCCGTCTCCAGGCGGGCAAGTGCCTCCCGCACCGGAGTCGGAGAGACACCGAGCTGGCGAGCCAGGCCGTCGATGGAGACTCGTGCACCCGGAGAGATGGCGTGATCCATGATCAGGCCCTTGATCGCTTCATGGACGTCGTCCGTGAGCATCTGCCGGCGCGGCAGCGGTGCCGCCGAGGCTGCTCCAGGCGCCGTTCTCGCAGGTGGCCGATCCATCGTGTCCCCCTGGATTTCCTCAGGCGGGTCCTGCCGCGGAGGCGGAAACGAGAGCGGTCCACTCCCTTGACGCCACACTCGCCCGCTCGAATAATCGTCCGGACTTCGAACGTATCCTATAGGATATACGAGCCGATCGTCTGGACTGACATGGCCACAGAAGAAATCGGTCGCAACGCAGACTCAGCACTGCGTCTGCCGGAACCGCCGACGGAGCTGCGACGGGGACGCTTCAGCGTCGCCACGGTCCTCAAGTTCTTCGGCCCGGGCGCGATCATCGCCTCGCTCACCATCGGAACCGGCGAATCCATCCTCGCTTCACGCGAGGGCGCGGTCTTCGGCTACACCGTCCTATGGGCGGTGCTCATCGGGACGGTCGCCAAGGGCGCGCTCGTCTACGCCTCCAACCGGCACATCACGCTCACCGGCGAACACCCCATGATGCGCTTCGCCAAGGTGCTGCCCGGGCCGCGCGGCTGGTTCCCGGTGCTGCTCGCGCTGATCTGTCTGGCGTCGTTCCCGGGCTGGGCGAGTGGTGTCGCGGTCGCGCTGGGCGATTTCCTCGCATCCCAGGGGGCGGGCAACTCCACCGCCTACGCCGTCGGGATCCTGATCTTCGCGGGCGTCCTGTCGTGGGTCGGCGGGTACGCACTTCTGGAGCGGGTGCAGGTCGTCATCGCGGGTCTGATGGTCGTTCTCGTCCTGGTCGCCGTGTTCGTCGCCCAGCCGGAGTGGCTCGGCGTGCTGCGCGGCCTGATACCCGGCAGCTTCGACTACGCGCCCTTCGTGGCCGACAAGTACCCCGACATCACCACCACTTCGGTGTGGGTCGAACTCGTGGTCTTCATGGGCGGCCTCGGCGGCGGCATGTACGACTACATCGGCTACACAGGCATGCTCCGCGAGAAGAAGTGGGGAATGCTCGGCCATGAGGAGGTCGACGCGATCGGCCGGAGGCTGGCCGCCGCGAAGGCGCGTGATCCGATCCCCCTGGCGACCGGTCCCGACGACGTCGCGAAGGCCCGTGCGTGGAGCCGCGCTCCGCTCTTCGACATGATCGCGGCATTCCTTGCGCTGACCGTCATCGCCGTGGCGTTCATGATCAACGGCGCTGCGATACTCGGGGAGAAGCAGCTGGTGCCCGAGGGTAACGACGTGCTGACGTACCAGTCGCAGTTCCTCGCCTCGATCGCCCAGATGTTCGAGTACTTCTACATCGTCGCCATCGTGATGGTGCTCTTCGGCACCGCCTACGCCCTGTGGGAGGCGTACTCGTGGACGACGTACGAGAGCCTGTCGGCCGTCTCCGAGAAGGTGCGCCTGAGGGGTCAGCGGGGCATCAGGCCCTTCGTCTACGCCTGGACCGGTATCGGCGCCCTGCTGATGATCGCCACCGGGGCGAGCTTCCTGGCGCTGATCACCCCCGCGTCGATCGTGGGCGGTGTCTTCGCATGCGGCATCTACGGTGCGGGACTCCTCTACGTCGACAAGATCAACCTGCCGAAGGAGTACCGGATGAGCCCGCTGGTGCGCACGCTGGTCGCCCTCGGCTCGGCGTTCCTCACGGTGTGCGGCGTCGTCGCGATGCTCTCGTACGCGGAGGTGATCTGATGAACCGCTCGCTGAAATGGCGCTACATGGTGATCGGTCTCGGCTTCCTCGGGCTCGCGGGGGTCAGGGCGTCGCAGGACGCCGCGGTATGGGCCGCGGTGTTCGCGGTGGCAGCTGCCGTGAATTTCTGGCTGGGCGTGCACGAAGGGGCGCAGTCCGGCTCCGCGGGCGTCTCTTCCCGCCAGGCGGGTCCGCCGACCGGACGTGACCCCGACCGGGCCGAGGTGGAGCGTTCGCTGGAGGGGTACCGCACTTCTTCGCGACAGTGGCAGACCCTCGGCGCCGTCGGTGTCGTCGTCGGCGGCGGACTGCTGATGGTCGAGCCCGCGCTCGCCCTGTTCGCCGGCGTCGCCGCACTCTTCTCGCTCCATCGGGCCCACCGTGCGGGACGTGCGGCCTCGACGCTGCTGACGGCGGGCCTCGCACAGCGCTGATCCCGCGCGCACAGCGGGGTGGTACTGCGGTTCCCGGGTCTTCGAGGCCCGGGAACCGGAGGCGCTGGCTCTCCAAGCCCGTTCACACATCCGGCCGCGCCCCAGGTGAATGCCGCGGGCTGTCCGCAGGACCCACGGGGTAGTTCAAGGGCGGTACTGCCTCCGGCGGGAAGGGCCACGGATGCGCATCGTGATCGTCGGCGCGGGAATCATCGGCGCAGCCGTCGCTGCCCGTCTGGGTGGGGGAGCCGCGCACATCTCCCTCGTGGACGCCGGTCCGCCCGGTGCCGGAACCTCGAAGTCGTCGATGGCGTGGATCAACGCCCACAACAAGAAGCCGCGCTCCTACTTCGACTTCGCCCGGGCCGGAATGCGCGCGCACGCCGCGTTCGCCGAGCGGGCCGGAGGCTCGTGGTACCGGCCCGCCCGCACCCTCCAGTGGGCGGAGGACGATGCGGGAGGCCGCGATCTTCAGGAGACCGTCGACCGGCTCGCGGAGTGGGGCTGCCCGACGGAGTGGATCAGCGCCTCGGCGGCGGCAGGGGAGCAGCCCTCGCTGAGGCTGCCCGCACACGTCGAGAGCGTGGCCTGCTTCCCGGACGAGGCGCTCGTCGACCCCCAGCCGCTTGTGGGTGCGCTGATCGACCGCGCCGAGGCGTCGGGAGTCCGTGTGCTCACCGGTCCGCATGCCCAGGTCATCGAACTCACCACGACCGGTACGCGGATCAGCGGCGTCGCGCTGGCGGGCGGAGACCACCTGCCCGCGGACGTGGTGATCTGCTGTGCGGGTTGGCGAACGCCACAGGTCGCGGCCACGGCCGGAACCCGCGTCGTGCTGGTCCCGGGCGACGCGCCGGGTTCGGAGGCACCCACTCTGCTCGCCCACGTCCAACAGGGCCCGCACGACGGGCCGTTGGACCGTCTGATCCTGGCACCCGGCCTGCATGCCCGCCCGCTTCCGGGACGGCGGCTCTACCTGGAAGCCCTCGACCTCAACGACCTGGTGGACGCCCACACACCCCGCCACCGGATCGACGAACTCTCCCGCGAACTCCTCCACCGTGCCCGGGAGATCCTTCCCGGGGCGGCCGGCGGTGCCGTTCTCACCGAGGGGCGCGTGTGCATCCGTCCCCTCCCTCCGGACGATCACCCTGTGGTCGGCTGGCAGGACGAAGTCGGCGGTCTCTACACGGCGGTCACGCACAGCGGCATCACCCTCAGCCTCCATCTGGCCGGACTGATCGCAGAAGAGGTGCTGCACGGCCGGCAGGCCGAAGCGCTCGCCGGGTACCGCCCGGGCCGCTTCGCCTGAGCCCTGGGTCCCGGGCTGGGCCTCCAACTCCCGGTCCCGGGGCTACTCCTGGACGCGGACGAGCCCCCGTCGGTGCCGTCCGGGCTCAGTCGTCGGGGTGCAAGAGGCCACGCGCGTACGCCTTGGCGAGCCGCTGCGGCACGAGACGGGTGGAACCGTCGACGGTGACCGGAACGAGCTGCGGCGTGGAGGCCTTCCACTGGGCGCGCCGGTGGCGGGTGTTGCTGCGGGACATCTTCCGCTTGGGGACAGCCATGGGGTCCTCCTCGGGTGGGTGAGCGGGGTTGCACGAAAGTTGAGCTCATCGACGGTGGGGGCACGGGCGGCCCGTCGCCGGTCCGGCCGACATGTGACCGGCCAAGGGACCCGTAGCGGGCCGCCCCACCCAAGTCCGGGATCACCAGGAGGACTTGGTCACTCCCGGCAGGTATCCCTGGTGCGCGAGCTGGCGCATACGCACGCGTGACAGCCCGAACCTCCGCAGATGCCCGCGCGGGCGCCCGTCGACCGCGTCGCGGTTGCGCACCCGCGTGGCACTGGCGTCGCGGGGCTGACGCCGCAACTCACGCAGTGCGGCCACTCTTTCCGCCTCCGTCGAGGACGGCCGGCGAAGGACGTCCTTCAGTTCGGCCCGTCGGGACGCGTACCGCGCCACCACGGCCTTCCGCTCGTCGTTCTTGGCGATCTTGCTCTTCTTCGCCATCAGACAGTCCCTCCTCGGGCCCGGATTCTGGCAACGGCTGCCTCGATGCCGACTGTGTCGACCGTCTTGATCCCCTTCGCGCTGAGGGTGAGCCGCACATGTCGGCCTTCACTCGGCAGCCAGTAGCGCCTGCGCTGGATGTTGGGGTCGAAGCGCCGGCGGGAGCGGCGGTGCGAGTGGGAGACGGTATTGCCGAAGCCGGGCTCGGCACCGGTCAGTTGGCAGCGGGCGGACACGAGTGACCTGCCTCTCGAAGAGCGGGGAACGTTTTGTTAATGGGAACCATTTTCATATAGTACCAGTCATGGCTCGCAACGACCTCCGCCCGATCGTCAAGCTCCGGTCCACGGCCGGCACCGGCTACACCTACGTGACCCGCAAGAACCGCCGGAACGACCCCGACCGCCTGACCCTGCGCAAGTACGACCCCGTCGCCCGCCGCCACGTCGACTTCCGCGAAACCCGCTGACCCCTCAACGCAAAGGACACCGCCATGCAGCCGGGCATGCACCCCGCCTACGGTCCCGTCGTCTTCCGCGACAAGGCCGCGGGATTCGCCTTCCTCACCCGCTCGACCGCGACCAGCGACGCGACGATCGACTGGGAGGACGGCAAGAGCTACCCCGTCATCGATGTCGAGATCTCCTCCAAGAGCCACCCCTTCTACACCGGCACGGCCCGCGTCCTGGACACGGCCGGCCGGGTGGAGCGCTTCGAGCGCCGCTACGGCCGCCGGGAGGCCCGCTGATGCAGAGCCGGCCGAAGCTTCCCGTCGTCATCGTGGGCGGACTGCACTCCGAGGCCCGCACCGACGTCGTCCAGCGACTGTTGGGCGCGGTGCCCGGCAGCGTCGCACTGCACCACGACCACTCGACGGCCTCACAAGGAACGGTGCGGCGGACCATACGCAGCGCCTCCGGTGAACTGCACGCAGGGGAAGCGCCGTTGGTGAACGACTGCGCATGCTGTGCCCTGCGCGAGGACCTGATTCCCGAGCTGGAGAGACTGGCCACGGACGGCCTGACCCGGCTCGCCGTCGTGGAGCTGTGGGACTCGGTGGAGCCCAGGGCGATGGCGGAAGTCGTGGCCGCACATGGCGAATACGTGGTCCTCACCGGTGTGTTGACGGCCGTCGACCCGGCGCTGCTCCTGCCCTGCCTCGGCAACGGCGACGACCTGGCCGACGCGGGACTCGCGGCGGCTCCGGGTGACCAAAGGACCGTCGCCGACACCTTCTCCCGGCAGTTGGAGTACGCCTCCGTACTCGCCCTCGTCGACAGTCAGCATGCGGACGAGGAGGACGCCGCGTTGCTGAACCAACTGCACCCCACGGCACGCCATGTGCACGCGGCATCCGGCGAGCTGGCAGCCGCCGCCTTCGCCGGATTCGACGTACGGGCTGCCGCCGCGGCCCAGGATCCCGGCTGCGCGTTGCTGCCGCAGGAGGCGGACGAAAACGGAGTTGGCACCTACGTCTGGCACCGCGACCGCCCCTTCCACCCGGAACGGCTCTACCAGGCGCTGGAGGACCTGACGTGCGCCGCTGCCCGCAGCCGGGGGCGCTTCTGGCTCGCCGACCGCCCCGACACCCTGCTGGCGTGGGACGCCGCCGGCGGCGCCCTCAGCGTCGAGAGCGCGGGTCCCTGGCTGGACGCACTCCCGGATGCCGCCTGGGAGATGGTGATGCCGGAGCGCAGAGCCGCCGCCGCGGTCGACTGGCACCCCGAACACGGCGACCGCTGCCAGCACTTGGTCTTCACCTCACCGGCCCTCGACCGGGAGGGCCTCGCGGAAGTCCTGGAGTCCTGCCTGCTGACAGACGCCGAGTACGCCGAAGGTCCCGATGCATGGCGGCAGTTGTCCTCCGCCTTCGCTCCGCTTCTCGATCACGTGAGCTGACACCCCCGCAACCGCCCGCCACCCGCACCGCACCCCATGGAGTTTCCGTGCCCCGTCACATCGCTTCCCGCAAGCCCCTCAAGCCCCGCCGCAACCCCCTGGATCAGGCCGGCATCACCTACGTCGACTACAAAGACACCGACCTTCTGCGGAAGTTCATCTCCGACAGGGGCAAGATCCGCAGCCGCCGCGTCACGCGGGTGTCCGCCCAGCAACAGCGGCAACTGGCACGGGCGATCAAGAGCGCGCGCGAGATGGCCCTGCTGCCCTACAGCACGCGTTGAACGCACCTCCGCCATGCTGGCCGAGGACGTCGCGCCCGACTTGATCGTCGTCGATGGCTCGGAAGGGGGCACGTGGGCCGCACCGCTGGAGTTCGCGGACCACCTCGGCCACCCGCTGACCGAGGGCCTGCTGACGGTGCACAACGCGCTGGTCGGCACTGGGCTGCGGGAGCGGATCCGGCTCGGCGCGAGCCGCAAGGTCGCCACCGGCGCCGACATCGTCAAACGCATGATCCAGGGCGCCGACCACACCAACTCCGCCCGGGCCATGATGTTCGCCGTCGGGTGCATACAGGCGCAGCGCTGCCACACCAACACCTGCACCGGCCGCCGACCCCGATCACTTCACCCCCTGAGGCTCGGCGAACGGCGGGCGAACCACGCCTGCGCCATGCCCCTGCGCACGGGAGACCAGGGGCGGACTCACGGTGGTGAACGCGCAACAACACCCTGTGCCCGGCCCACGAAAACGGGCCCCGGGGCCAGTGATCACGTCACTGGCCCCGGGGCCCGTTCCGCCGATGTCTCACAGCGGATTCTGTGTCGGGAGGGGGACTTGAACCCCCACGCCCTGTAAAGGGCACTAGCACCTCAAGCTAGCGCGTCTGCCATTCCGCCACCCCGACAAGGTGCGCCGCCCGCCATCGGCGTGCGGCCAGAGCCAACTTTAACACTGGATCCGGAGGCTCCGATCACCACGCCTCCCGCTCCCCGCCCTTGGGGAGGCGCACCGTAAGCGGGAGTATGGGGACGGACCCCGCGGCGATACGAGGAGGCAGCGTGAACCAGTCGACCCCTGCACCGGCCGGTGGCGGAGCGAGCGCCGAGAGTGAGGTCGTCGACCTCTGCCGTGACCTCATCAGGATCGACACCAGCAATTACGGCGGCAACGAGGGCCCGGGGGAGCGGGCGGCCGCCGAGTACGTCGCGGAGAAGCTCGCGGAGGTGGGTCTGGAACCGGAGATCTTCGAGTCCCGGCCCGGACGCGCCTCCACGGTCGCCCGTATCGCCGGTGAGGACTCCTCCCGGCCCGCTCTGCTCATCCACGGACACACCGATGTCGTGCCCGCCAATGCGGAGGACTGGACGCACGACCCCTTCTCCGGTGAGATCGCCGACGGCTGCGTGTGGGGGCGCGGCGCCGTCGACATGAAGGACATGGACGCCATGACCCTCGCCGTCGTGCGGGAGCGGCTGCGCAGCGGGCGCAGGCCACCGCGCGACGTGGTGCTGGCCTTCCTCGCGGACGAGGAGGCCGGCGGCATCTACGGGGCGCGGCACCTCGTCGACAACCACCGCGACCTGTTCGACGGCGTGACCGAGGCGATCGGCGAGGTCGGCGGCTTCTCCTTCACCGTGAACGAGAACCTGCGCCTGTATCTGGTGGAGACGGCCCAGAAGGGCATGCACTGGATGCGCCTCACGGTCGACGGCACCGCCGGGCACGGCTCGATGACGAACAACGACAACGCCATCACCGAACTGTGCGAAGCCGTGGGCCGGTTGGGACGGCACAAGTTCCCCGTGCGCGTGACCAAGACCGTGCGTTCCTTCCTGGACGAACTCTCCGACGCCCTCGGCACCGAACTCGACCCCGAGGACATGGAGGAGACGCTCGCCAAGCTCGGCGGCATCGCGAAGATCATCGGTGCCACCCTCCAGAACACGGCGGCACCCACCCAGCTCGGCGCGGGCTACAAGGTCAACGTCATCCCGGGACAGGCCACCGCACATGTGGACGGCCGCTTCCTGCCCGGACACGAGGAGGAGTTCCTCGCCGACCTGGACGCGGTCCTCGGGCCGCGCGTGCAGCGCGAGGACGTCCACTCCGACAAGGCACTTGAGACCAGCTTCGACGGCGCGCTGGTGGACGCGATGCAGGCTTCCCTCAAGGCCGAGGACCCGGCTGCGAGGGCTGTGCCGTACATGCTCTCCGGTGGCACGGACGCCAAGTCCTTCGACGACCTGGGAATCCGCTGCTTCGGCTTCGCACCGCTGAAGCTTCCGCCGGAGCTCGACTTCGCGGGGATGTTCCACGGCGTCGACGAGCGGGTGCCGGTGGAGGGACTGAAGTTCGGAGTGCGCGTGCTCGACCGCTTCCTCGACCAGTGCTGACCCGACCGGTGCTGGTCCATTGCTGAGCTGAACCGTCGTTGCGGGCGGGGGAACACGCAGCCCTCGGGAGCTGCGTGCTCTCTCCCGCCCGCCCCTGCCGCACATTTGAATTCGGCCTCTTGTGCGGGCGCGCCCGGAAAGGGTGAATGCCCGCGTCGGCTCGTACCTCGATTCCCCCATCTTCGTTACAGGTGGTGCGGTTCGTGGTTTGAACTGCATGCCAACGAGGAGGAATTCATGATCAAGAAGGTTGCCGCCGTCGCGGCTGCCGCAGGCGGTCTCGTGCTCGCGGGTGCGGGCATCGCCGCTGCTGACCAGGACTTGCAGGGGGCCGCCGGGAATTCACCCGGTCTGGTCTCCGGGAACAACATCCAGCTCCCGGTCGATGTCTCCGCGAACGCCTGCGGCAACACGGTATCCGTGATCGGGTTCATGAACCCGGCCGGCGGCACCACCTGCACCGACTGAGGTCATCCCTCAACAGCATGAGGAAGTGAAGTCCGGACGGGGAGGCGCGTCGTATACGAAGCCTGCGTCCCGTTCGGCCTTTCCGGGGGGCGGATGCGCGAGATCAACGAATCCACTCCCCCTTTGTGTGCCCTTGAACACCACTGGCAGATAGCAAGGCAGGGGAATCAGAACCATGCGACAGGTCACAAGAAAAGGCCTGATCACCGTGGCCGCGGCGGGCGGCGTGCTCGCCACGTTCTCGGGAGGTACGGCGTTCGCGGACTCGGCGGTTCAAGGAAACGCCGGGAACTCGCCCGGAGCGGTTTCGGGCAACAACATCCAGGCGCCCATCAGCGTGCCGGTCAACGTCTGCGGCAACACCGTGAACGTCGTCGGGGCGCTCAACCCGGCGTCCGGCACCAGCTGCGGCGACAGCGGGACGACACGGGTCAGCGGCAGCAGCGGGCGTTCGGCGGGCATCGGCTCCGGGAACAACATCCAGGCCCCGGTCGACGTCCCGGTCAACGTGTGCGGCAACGGCATCAGCGCGATCAGCGCGCTCAGCTACGCATCGGCTGACTGCGGTGGTGCGTCCGACACGACGCCGCCCGGCACCGACGAGCCGGACAACCCGGGTGACGACGGGCCGGACAACCCGGGTGACGACGGCCCTGGCAACCCGGGTGACGACGGTCCCGGAAACCCCGGTGACGACGGGGGCTCTGACGACGTCGATCAGACCTCCGACGTGCGGACCCAGTCCGAGCCGGGCGAGCTGGCGCACACCGGCGCCGGCGAGATGGTCGGCATCGGCCTGCCGCTCAGTGCGGGTCTGCTGGTCGGCGGTTTCGTCCTCTACCGTCGTGCCGCGCGGCTTGCGCAGCGCTGAGTAGAGACAGCCTGAAAGGCGGCGGAGCGGGCACCACACGGGTGGGGCCCGCTCCGCCGCCCAGTCCCGTCGCCTCCTCCGGCCAGGAGGCTCACCAGGTCGCGTGCAGCTGGCGGATGATCCGGCGGCGCAGCCGCACTCTGCGGCTGCCGTCGGGATAGAGCCGTGTACGGGCCAACTCCCAGTGCCCGTACTCGGCATGGTCGGTCAGAAGTCGGGTCGCGGCCTTGCGGGACACCCCGCGAGGTACGTACACATCGCGAAATTCGTATTCCGGCATCTCATCTATTGTGCGGGCAGAGGACCGATCCGGATAGCGTCTGCACTATGTCTGATGCTGAGCAGCCCACCGCTGCCGACGTACGCGCCGCCGCCGAAGCAGTGAAAGACGCGCTGGACCGGCACCTCGAAGCGGTCGAGCGAAGGGCGGAGGGCGCCGGGAAGGACGCCGGGAACGGCGCCGCCGACAGCGCCGTCTACGCCGCGTTCGACGAACTGGCCGCGGCGGGCGAGGCCTACGACGAGCTGCTCTACGAAACCTACGACGAGGTCACTCCATTCGAGATCCCCGGGGGCGACTCGATGCCCGCCTACACGGGTCCCGAGATCCCCAGCGCGCTGACCGTGCTGATCCGGCGCGACTACACCGTCCTGGAACCGCAGCGGCTGCTCGCTCAGGCCCAGCGCGTCACCGACCTCGACCCGGACTCGGCGGACGAGGTCAGTCCTGCGGCAGCATCGGCGGGCAGCAGCGTTCCCGCGGCGCTCGGCGTCCTCTTCGGGGAGTACGAGGCCGATGAGATCGCCACCCGGCACAAGGAGTTCGGTCTCGAGGAGGGCGACTCGACGCTGTGGGTGGCGGCGGCCGACGAGCCGGCTGAGCCGGGGGAGTGGCTGACCGCGCCGTTCGAGCAGGCCGACCCCGAACGGGTGATCTGCCGCTTCGACGTCAGCTCCGTCTTCGACGAGGCCGACATCGAGCTGGACGACGAAGAGTGACCGTACGGGCGGCGCCGCGGTGAACGGCCCCCGCGAGAGTTGCCGCTACCGCTGCGTCCGCTCGTGCTGTGGCGGCCAGTTCTAGGCCGGGCCGTCCTGCGCCTGATCCTCCTGGCCGCCGGCCACGGCCGGCTCCGCCGCGGCGGCCCGAGCGGCTTCCGCCGCGCGGGCGGACTGCGTCAGCAGAGCCCGCAGCCGCGTGGTCCGTGCCGGAGCCGTCACCGAGGCGACGGCCTTCGGGAGCGCGTCCTCCACGCCGTGGACGACGGACAGATGCCGCTCGCCCCGCCCGAAGGCGGTGTAGACCCACTCCCGGGTGAGGTCCGAGGCCGCGTCGCCCGGCAGTACTGCCACTACGGCGGGCCAGCTCATGCCCACCGCCTGATGGGCCGTGACCGCCCAGCCGTGCCGGACCTCCTCCGTGACGCGCTCACGCGCGACGACGACGCTCTCTCCCGTGGCGATGTGCTCCAGCCGCAGCCCGTCCTCCTCACCGGAGACGACCACTGCGGGCGTCGCCCGGCCGCGTGAGGGGGTGTGGACGACGCGGTCGCCGGGGTCGAAGCCGTCGAAGCGCCCGGGGCCGGGATGGAGCCGCTCCTTGAGGGCGGCGTTCAGCGCCCGGGTGCCCGCGGAGCCGCCGTGCCCGGTGGTGATCACCTGGGTGTCGCCGGAGGGGACGCCGATCGCCCTGGGCACCGAGTCGGCGACCAGCTGGACGGTGCGGTGCACGGCCTCACCCGCGTCCCGCACCGGAACGATGACGACTTCCTTGCCGGGGGCGTCGACCTGGTTCAGCTCACCGATGCCGATGCCGGAGACGAGTTCGCCGACGGGGCCCGGGTCGGGCGTGCGCGAGGCGATGCGTGGACAGGCACCGGAGGAGAGGACGTCGGCGAAGATCTGGCCAGGCCCCGCGGAGCCAAGAACGTTCGGATCCCCGCTCAGCACCAGCCGTGCCCTGTCCGGCAGGGACTCCACCAGAGCGGCGGCCGTCTCCGCGTCGAGTTGCGGGGCGTCACAGACGATCAGGAGATCGAGCGCCCAGGCTCCCTCCTCGTCCCGGCCGGGCCCTTCGCGGCCGTCGAGCAGCCCGGGGACGGTGACGACGGGCGGGCGTGCCTGTTCGCTCCCGCTCCCGTCCGTGTCGCCGGACCCCGGCAGCAGGCGCTCGAGCCGGTCCCGCCCGCTCGTGCTGTGCGCCGCGGCGCAGGCGCGGAGCCCCAACTGCCCTGCGGCGGCGAGCAGAGCGGCCGGTTCGGCGCGGGCGGCCTCGCCGCCGGTGTGTGCGACCAGGCCGTGTCCGGCCACCGCGCGGATCAGCTCCGCGGCGGACGGCGAGGGGGCAGCGGCCGCGACGGCCTCCCACTCCTCGGGGCCCGCAGGGGACTCCTCGTCCGGGGCGCTCTGGGCGGCGGCACTGATCACCCGCCCCAGTCCGTCCGCGAGGCTCTCCTCCGCCAGCGCATAGCGGTCCAGGCCCAGCAGAAGCCGCACGGGCCGTTCCTCCGGCTCGTCCTGGCCGGCGGCCGGAACCCCGCCCTGGGGCATGGCATCCAGCGCGTCCTCGAAGACGAGGACGGCGCCCGCGTCGACAGCCGATCGCACCGCCTCGTCGGGCTCCGGAACCGCGTACCCGGAGAGGCCCTTGGAGAGGGCAGCGGGCTCCAGGGCCGTGTGCCCCGCAAGCGCCGCGCGCTCCAGCAGCCACAACACCAGTGCCTGGGTGCGCCGTTCGTCCCCGGGGCCGCCCGCCTCGCCCAGCAGGGTGCGGGCGAATCCGTCAGCCTGTTCGGGCCGCACGCCCGGAACGGCCAGCAACTGCCACGGGTCGGAGCGCAGCAGTTCGGCGGCCTGTTCGCCGAGAACCTCGGCGACGCGGCGGGCCAGCGCATCCGGTGCGCCGCCCTCTGCCAGCACCTCGGGCAGCGTGTCGGGGACGGTGACAGGGCCGCGCCGGGCGGCGGCGCCCGGTGGAGCCGGCCGGGGAGCGGTGGGTGCTGCGGGGCGGGGTGCGGCCTGCGGCTGAGCGGACTCGGTGAAGAAGGACGCGGCGGAGCGCTCGCCGCTCTCCACCGCCCTTACCGCCGCGAGGAGTTCGGCTGCCTTGTCGTCCGTCACAGCTCGCTCCAGTCCTGGTCGGGGTAGCGGTGCACCGGCGCCGAGACATCGTCCAGCGCGCGGCAGATCTCATCAGGAAGAGTAAGGGCCTCCACTGACAGTGCCTGGGTGAGCTGTGCGGCCGTGCGCGCACCGATGATCGGCGCCGTGACTCCCGGCCGGTCCCGTACCCAGGCCAGCGCGACGTGCAGCGGTGAGACGGCCAGGCCGTCGGCCGCGGTGGAGACGGCGTCGACGATCAGTCCGGCGGTCTCGTCGAGGTACGGGGCGACGAACGGCGACAGGTGCTCGGAGGCTCCGCGCGAGTCCTCCGGGGGTTCGGTGCGGCGGTACTTGCCGGTGAGAACGCCCCGTCCCAGCGGTGAGGAGGGCAGTAGCCCGAGGCCCAAGTCGAGGGCGGCGGGCAGCAGTTCACGCTCCACGCCGCGCTGGAGCAGCGAGTATTCCATCTGGGTGCTCGCCAGCCGGGCGCGCACACCGGGGGCGGCGAGCTGCCAGGTCGCGGCCTTGGCGAGCTGCCAGCCGCTGAAGTTGGAGACACCGACGTAGCGGGCACGGCCGGTGCTGACCGCGATGTCCAGGGCCTGGAGCGTCTCGTCCAGCGGTGTCGCCGGGTCGAAGGCGTGCACCTGCCACAGGTCGACGTAGTCGGTGCGCAGCCTCTCCAGGGAGGCGTCGAGCGCGGCGAGGAGGTGCCCGCGCGAGCCGTCGAAGCGGCGGTCGGGGTCGGGAACGCTTCCCGCCTTGGTGGCGATCACCATGTCCCGCCTCGGCACGAGCCCTTCCAGCAGCCTGCCCAGGAGGTATTCGGCGCCGCCGTCCCCGTACACGTCGGCCGTGTCGACCAGCGTGCCGCCGGCTTCCCAGAACGTCTTGAGCTGATCTGCCGCGTCCCTCTCGCCGGTGTCCCGGGCCCATGTGAGGGTGCCGAGACCGATTCGGGATACGCGCAGGCCGGTACGGCCGAGGTGCCTTGCCTCCATGGGCGTTGAGGTTACTTGCGGGCGCGCGCTAGAGTCCCCGGGACAGCGACGTTACTGATCAGTAAGGGGGCCCGTATGCGGCTCGGTATCAACCTCGGCTACTGGGGTGCGGGGATGGACGCGGACAACCTCGCCGTCGCCCAGGAAGCGGACCGTCTCGGCTACTCGGTCTGCTGGGCGGCCGAGGCCTACGGCTCCGACGCCCCCACCGTCCTGTCCTGGGTCGCCGCGCAGACCGAGCGCATCGACGTCGGGTCCGGCATCTTCCAGATCCCCGCCCGTACTCCAGCGATGACCGCCATGACGGCGGCGACCCTCGACTCGCTCTCCGGCGGGCGCTTCCGGCTGGGCCTCGGCGTCTCCGGTCCGCAGGTCTCGGAGGGCTGGTACGGCGTGAAGTTCGACAAGCCGCTCTCCCGCACCCGCGAGTACGCCGAGATCATCCGCAAGGCCATGTCCCGCGAGCGCCTCAGTCACCAGGGCGAGCACTGGACCCTGCCGCTGCCCGACGGTCCGGGCAAGCCCATCAAGCTCACCGTGCACCCGGTGCGCGAGGAGATCCCGCTCTACATAGCCGCGATCGGCCCCAAGAACCTCGAGCAGACGGGCGAGATCGCCGACGGCGCGCTGCTGATCTTCTTCTCGCCCGAGCACGCCGAGGACACCACGCTGCGGCATCTGCGTGCCGGACGTGAGAAGGCCGGCAAGGGCACCGCCGAGGGCGGAGGGCTCGCGGGCTTCGATGTCTGCCCGACGGTCCCGATGGCGGTGGGGGAGGACATCCACGCGCTGGCCGACACGTTCCGCCCGTACACGGCGCTGTACGTCGGCGGTATGGGCAGCCGCAAGCAGAACTTCTACAACCGGCTGGCGCAGCGGATGGGTTACGAGCAGGAGGCTGCCGAGATCCAGGACAAGTACCTGGCGGGCGAGAAGGACGCGGCGGCTGCGGCGGTGCCGCACGAACTCATCGACTCCACCACGCTCCTCGGCCCCGTCGGCCGCATCGCCGACCGGATGCGCGCCTACGCCGAGGCCGGCGTGACCACCCTCTCCCTCGCCCCCGCGGGCTTCTCTCTCGACGAGCGCATCGCGGGTCTGCGGGCGGGAGTCGAAGCACTGGAGAAGGCCGGAGTGGCCTCGTAGCAAAGGCCCTCGCGGGCATGCCGACGGCCGTGGAGGGGGCTCGGGGGTCTTCCCCGCCACGGCCGCTACGCATTCAACGCGCCACGTGCGCAAGGGTTACGCACCAGTGCGCCGGCCGTCGCGGACGCGCCGTCACAGCCAGCCGCGGCGCTTGAAGACGCGGAAGAGCAGCAGACAGGCCGTCACGATGACGGCCAGCACGGCCGGATAGGCCCACACCCAGTGCAGCTCCGGCATGTGCTCGAAGTTCATCCCGTAGATCCCGGCGATGGCCGTCGGGATCGCGAACATGGCCGCCCACGCCGAGATCTTCCGCATGTTGTCGTTCTGCCGGACGCTCATCTGCGCCAGGTTCGCGTTGAGGATGTCCGACAGCAGCCGGTCGAGCCCGTCCACCTGCTCGTTGGCGCGGGTCAGGTGGTCGCTCACGTCGCGGAAGAAGGGCCGCGCCTCGTCGTGGACGAAGGGGAGCCCCGGGCGCATCAGCCGCTCCAGCGGTTCGGTGAGCGGGCCCGTCGCCCTGCGGAAGCCCAGGACCTGCCGCTTGAAGTTGTAGATACGGCCGGCGGTGTCCCGTGCGGCCTGGGCCTCGGGTGAGAAGACGTCTTCCTCCAGCCCGTCGAGGCTGACGTGGAGATCGGCGGCCACTTCCATGTACTGGTCCACGATGGCGTCGCTGATCGCGTACATGACGGCAGTGGGACCGTGCTTCAGGACCTCCGGTTCGAGCTCCAGCCGCTCGCGCACCGCACCGAGCGGATTGGCCTCGCCGTGGCGCACCGTTACGACGAAGGAGTCACCGACGAACAGCATCAGCTCACCGGCGGAGAGGGTGGCGTTGTCCTGGTCGTAGGAGACGGGCTTCAGAACAAGGAACAGCGAGTCCGCGTAGACCTCGAGCTTGGGGCGCTGGTGCGCGTGGAGAGCGTCCTCGACGGCGAGCGGGTGCAGCCCGAACTCGCTGGTCACAAGATTGAATTCGGCCTCGGTCGGCTCGTGCAGGCCGATCCAGAGAAAGGCGTCCCCCGTCGCCCTGGCCTCGTCGAGGGCGTCGGAGTAGTCGGACGGCCGCTCCGTGCGGCGTCCGTCCCGGTAGATGGCGCAGTCCACGATCACGACTGGTCATTGTGCCCCGATGCCGCACTCGCAACCACCGGCCGGGGCCGGGGGAACCCTCGCCTACGCTGGCAGACATGCCCACGCTCATCCTCGTACGGCACGGCCGTTCCACCGCCAACACCTCGGGACTGCTCGCGGGCCGCACGCCGGGAGTGGCTCTGGACGAGCACGGCCGCACCCAGGCCGGAGCCCTGCCCGGGCGGCTGGATGCCCTGCCGCTGGCGGCCGTCGTCAGCAGTCCCCTGCTCAGGTGCCAGGAGACCGTCGAACCCCTTGCCGAGGCCCGACCCGGCCTCACCTTGCACACCGAGGAGCGCATCTCCGAGTGCGACTACGGCGACTGGAGCGGCCGCAAACTGGCCGAGCTCTCGGAGGAGCCGCTGATGACGACCGTGCAGCAGCATCCCTCGGCGGCGGCCTTTCCCGGCGGGGAGTCGATGCGGGGCATGCAGGCGCGGGCCGTTGAGGCCGTGCGCGACTGGAACGTGCGCATCGAGGCCGAGCACGGGGTGGACGCGCTGTACGCGATGTGCTCGCACGGGGACATCATCAAGTCGGTCGTCGCGGACGCCCTCGGCATGCATCTCGACCTCTTCCAGCGCATCGCCGTCGGTCCGTGTTCGCTCACGGTCATCCGCTACACGCCGCTGCGGCCGTTTCTGCTGCGGCTGGGCGAGACCGGCGAACTCGGCTCTCTCGTACCGCCGGAGCCGTCGGCGGGCGAGGCCGGTGACGAGGATTCACGGGACGGTGGTGCAGGTACGCAGGACACGGGGCCGGGCCACAGCAGCGACGCCACCGTCGGGGGTGGAGCCTGAGCAGGAAGATCGGCGCGGGCAGTAGGGTGCCTTAGACCGAACAGACGTCGACGACAACGGAGCAGGACGTGTCCCGTCAGGTGTTCCTCTACGACCCGCCGGACCGATTCATCGCCGGTACCGTCGGGCTGCCAGGACGGCGCACCTTCTACCTCCAGGCTTCGGCCTCGGGTCGCACCACCAGTGTCGCTCTGGAGAAGGCACAGGTGGAGGCGCTGGCCGAACGGATCGACGAACTGCTGGACGAGGTGGTGCGGCGCTCCGGCGGCAACGCACCCGTCCCTGCCGTCGCGCCTGCCGAACTCGACGACACGGAGCCCCTGGAGACGCCCGTCGAGGAGGAGTTCCGCGTCGGCACCATGGCGCTCGCGTGGGACGGCGACGGTGAACGGATGGTCGTCGAGGCACAGGCCGTCGTCGAACTGGAGGCCGACTCCGACGAGGATCTCGCCGACGCCGAGGAACGGCTGCTCCAGGACGACGAGAACGGGCCGCCGATGCTGCGCGTACGGCTGGAGGGCACCATGGCCCGGTCGTTCGCCAAGCGCGCGCTCGAGGTCGTCAACGCCGGCCGCCCGCCGTGCCCGCTGTGCAGCCTCCCGCTCGACCCGGAAGGCCATGTGTGCCCGCGTCAGAACGGATACCGGCGCGGCGAATGAACCAGGCAGCCGATCCCGGTCATCAGCCGCCTCCGGAGGTACCGGCCGTCGCGCCGGCGGCCGAAGAGACACACACTCTCCTCGAACTCGGCACGCTGTCCGTACTCGGACAGATCCGGCAGGCGTCCAACGCCGTCCTCTTCGGTGAGGTCGAACACGAGGGCCACCGAGTGCCGTGCGTCTACAAGCCGGTGGCCGGTGAACGCCCCCTGTGGGACTTCCCCGACGGCACACTCGCGCAGCGCGAGGTCGCCGCGTACGAGATCTCCCGCGCCACAGGCTGGGACCTGATCCCGGCGACGGTGCTGCGGGACGGACCGTACGGCGAGGGCATGTGCCAGGCGTGGGTCGGGCCGCTGCCGGGGACGGAACCCGCCGACGAGGACGAGGACGACGGGGAGAACGGTGAGGACGCCGGAGCCGGCGCGGGCGCCGCGGAAGCCAGTGGCACGGGGGAGCCGTACGGGAGCGGCCCGGCCGACGACCCCGACGACCCCGACGAGTCCGGCGACCACGGCGGCGAGGAACTGCTCGCCATCGTGGAGGGCGACGAGCCGGGCGAGGGCTGGAAGCCCGTCGGCCACGTGGACACGGGAAGCGCGCGGCCCGCGCTCCTGGTGCACGCCGACGACGACCGGCTGCGGCGACTGGCCGTCATCGACGCGGTCATCAACAACGGCGACCGCAAGGGCGGTCATCTGCTGACCCTCCCCGACGGTGCGCTGTACGCCATCGACCACGGGGTCTCCTTCCACGTCGACGACAAGCTGCGCACTCTGCTGTGGGGCTGGGCCGGCGAGGAGCTGACGGCGGAGGCGGCGGTCACGCTGCGCGGCCTCGCCACGGCGCTGGCGGAGGGCGCACCTCTCGCCGTCCGCCTGGCGGAACTGATCACCGCGTCGGAACTCGAGGCTCTGCGCAAGCGGGTCGACGGACTGATCAGCTCCGGCCGCCACCCGCTGCCCAGCGGCGACTGGCCGGCGATCCCGTGGCCTCCCGTGTGACAGGAAAGCGTGCGGCCGTGGCCGGTCAACAGGGCGTATCCGGCCGTTTCCGCAGGCCGGGGACGGCGGGTGCCCGTCCCGTCCGAATGACGGATTCCCGTCCGGGTTAGGCTCAAGGAATGCATGCCTGGCCCGCTTCCGAGGTCCCCGCCCTGCCTGGTCAGGGTCGCGACCTCGAGATCCACGACACCGCGACGGGCGGCCGCACCAAGCTGGCCCCCGGTCCCGTCGCCCGCATATACGTCTGCGGGATCACCCCGTACGACGCCACCCATCTTGGGCACGCGGCCACCTACAACGCCTTCGACCTGGTACAGCGTGTGTGGCTCGACACCAAGCGGCAGGTTCACTACATCCAGAACGTCACCGACATCGACGACCCGCTTCTGGAGCGGGCCGAGGCCACCGGCGAGGAGTGGGCGGCGCTGGCGGAGCGTGAGACCGCGCTCTTCCGCGAGGACATGACGGCTCTGCGGATTCTGCCCCCGCGTCAGTTCATCGGTGCCGTCGAATCGATTCCGCGCGTCGTCCCGCTGGTCGAGCGGCTGCGGGAGCAGGGTGCCGCGTACGAACTGGAGGGGGACATCTACTTCTCCGTCGACGCTGACACCCACTTCGGCGAGGTCTCCCGCCTCGACGCGCAGACCATGCGGATCCTCTCCGCCGAACGCGGCGGGGACCCGGAGCGCCCCGGCAAGAAAAGCCCACTCGACCCGATGCTGTGGCGCGCAGCCCGCGACGGTGAGCCGCAGTGGGACGGCGCGTCGCTCGGCCCTGGCCGCCCCGGCTGGCACATCGAGTGTGTGGCCATCGCTCTCGAGTACCTGGGCATGGGCTTCGACGTGCAGGGCGGCGGCTCCGATCTCGCCTTCCCCCACCACGAGATGGGCGCCTCGCACGCGCAGGCGCTGACCGGCGAATACCCCTTCGCGCAGACGTACGCGCACGCGGGGATGGTCGGCCTGGACGGCGAGAAGATGTCGAAGTCCAAGGGGAATCTCGTCTTCGTCTCACAGCTGCGCCGTGAGGAAGTGGACCCGGCCGCGATCCGGCTGACGCTGCTCGCCCACCACTACCGGTCGGACTGGGAGTACACGACGGCCACGCTGGACGAGGCCCGTGCGAGGCTCACGCGCTGGCGTGCCGCCGTCTCACGCCCGGACGGTCCGCCCGCCGACACCGTCCTCGAGGAGATCCGCGCCGCGCTCGCGGACGATCTCGACTCACCGGCCGCGCTCGCCGCAGTCGACCGCTGGGCCTCGGCGCAGGAAGCCGGAGGCGGCACGGACGAGGGCGCGCCCGGCATGGTCTCGCGTGCGGTGGACGCCCTGCTGGGGGTCGCGCTGTAGGACGCGGTGAGCGCCGGGCGCGGCGAATGAGCGCTCGTCGGGCGAGGCCGTCGCATCTGCCTCGCCCTTCACGCGGAAGGGCCGCCCTGCCGGATGTGCGGGGAGGCCCTTCCGGTACGTCCGGCTCTCACTCCTCGTCGGCGTCCTTGCTGTTGCGCTTGCCGTCGCTCTTGCCGTCCTTGCTGTCCTTGCTTCCGTCGCCGCTCTCGTCCTGGTCCTTGTCGGAGGACGGCTTCGCCTCCCCGTTCTTCGCGTTCCCGCCCTGATCCTCGCCCTTGCCGTCGTCCTCGGCCGGTTTGCGGGTGCGGCTGCCCCGGCCGGTGCTCCGGGTGCCCTTTGTGCCGCTGCTGCTGCCGCCGCTCCTGCGGGTTCCGCCGGTGCTGCCGGTGCGGGCGCCTGTGCTACGGGTGCGCCTGGCGGGCTTGGCCGGCTTGTCGGACTCGGCGGCGGCGCCGTCCTCTGCGTCCTTGCCGGTTTCCGCGTCCTTGCCGGTTTCCGCGGCGCGGTCTTCACCCTGCTTTTCAGGCCCCGGCTCGTCCTGCTTGCCGTGCGTGCCCTGCTCGCCGCCCGAGCCGACCTCCTCGGCCTCGGCCTCGGCCTCGGCGTGGTCCTTCCGGCCGTCAGTGGCACCGTCCTTGGCCGACGGCTTCGAGGGACGGGAGCGTCCGCCGCCCGGCCCGCGCTTCGGGGTGTCGCCTCCGAATGCGGGGGAGGAACTCGTCCCGGATTCGCGGGCGTTGCCGCCCAACCCGGTTCCCGGGCCGCCGTCGCGCCGCCGTAGATACCGCTCGAACTCCTTGGCGATGGCCTCTCCCGAAGCCTCCGGCAGCTCGGCCGTGTCCCGGGCCTCCTCCAGCGACTGCACGTACTCGGCCACCTCGCTGTCCTCGGAGGCCAGCTGGTCCACGCCCAGCTGCCAGGCACGCGCGTCCTCCTGGAGTTCGCCCAGGGGCACGTTCAGTCCGAGCAGGTCCTCGAGCCGGTTGATCAAGGCCAGCGTGGCCTTCGGGTTCGGCGGCTGGGAGACGTAGTGCGGCACCGACGCCCACAGGCTCACCGCCGGGACGCCCGCGTGGGTGCACGCCTCCTGGAGGATGCCGACGATGCCCGTCGGCCCCTCGTACCGCGACTCCTCGAGATTCATGGTGCGGGCCAGGTCAGGATCGGACGTCACACCCGTCACCGGGACCGGCCTGGTGTGCGGGGTGTCGCCGAGCAGCGCTCCCAGCACCACCACCATCTCGACGCCCAACTCGTGTGCGAAGCCCAGGATCTCGTTGCAGAAGGAGCGCCAGCGCATGCTCGGCTCGATGCCGCGCACCAGCACCAGGTCGCGTGGCCTTCCCTTGCCGCCCGCGTTGTCGAGGCGTACGACGGAAAGCCGGGTCGTGGGCCATGTGATCTTGCGTGAGCCGCCGTCCAGCCATACCTGCGGCCGGTTGACCTGGAAGTCGTAGTAGTCCTCCGCGTCCAGCGCCGCGAAGACCTCGCCCTTCCACTCCCGCTCCATGTGCCCGACCGCGGTGGAGGCGGCGTCGCCGGCGTCGTTCCAGCCTTCGAACGCGGCCACCATGACCGGGTCGACCAGCTCGGGAACTCCCTCGAGCTCGATCACCCAGCGCCTCCTTCCGGCCGGGTGGTGTGCGATGACGCGCACCCGGCTGCCGTTCGGTTCCGTGCGGCAACCAGCCTACGGCGTGAGCCCGCGCACGCCGCAGCCATGGCCGCACCCGTACGCGCGGGTCAGCAACGCCCGCCGCAATGCCGGCCGTCTCCTTGACCTGCACGGTATTCCTCATGAGGCTCGGATGCGGCAGCCTGTTCGGGCGGACGGCGGCGGTGTACGTACAGTGCCCGTCGGCATCGCCCGTGTCCGTACGGACGAGCGGGCCGCCGACTGCGCCACTTCGTGAGAGGACACCGTGACAGCCCGCATGCCCCAGCAGCCCATGGAAACAACCGAAGACTGGTGGCGTGAGGCCGTCGTCTACCAGGTCTACGTGCCCAGCTTCGCCGACTCCGACGGTGACGGCATGGGCGACCTGTCCGGTGTCTCCGACCGTCTCGGACACCTCGCGGCGCTCGGCGTCGACGCGATCTGGCTGACGCCCTTCTATCCCTCGCCGTGGGCGGACGGAGGCTACGACGTCTCCGACTACCGCGGTGTCGACCCGCGCCACGGAACCCTCGACGACTTCCGCGACCTGCTCTCACGCGCCCACGGCCACGGCCTGAAGATCATCATCGACATCGTCCCGAACCACTGCTCCGACCAGCACCCCTGGTTCATCGAGGCGCTCGCGTCCCCGGCCGGTTCGCCGGCCCGTGACCGATTCCACTTCCTCGACGGCGACGAGCCACCCGCGGACTGGCAGTCCAAGTTCGGCGGTGCCGCCTGGACCAGGACCCCTGACGGGCAGTGGTACATGCACATATTCGCCGCCGAGCAGCCGGACCTGAACTGGGAGAACCCCGAGGTCGCCGCGGAGTTCGAGCGCACCCTGCGCTTCTGGCTGGACCTTGGCGTCGACGGCTTCCGCGTCGACGTGGCGCACGGTCTGCGCAAGGACCTCGTACCGCCCCTGCGCAACACTCGCGGGAACGACGCCGCGCCGCTCAACTCACCGCCACAGGGCGACGATCACCCCTTCTGGGACCGCGACGAGGTCCACGAGGTCTACCGCTCCTGGCGGAAGATCCTCGACTCCTACGAGCCGCCGCGCATCGCCGTCGCTGAGGCGGGTGTGAGCGCCGCCCGGCTGCCGCTCTACACCCGGCCCGACGAACTCCACCAGGCCTTCAACTTCTTTCATCTGCGGTGCCCCTGGGACGCGGAGTCCTTCCGCGGCGTCATCGACGAGTCCCTCCGGGGCGCACGGTCCGTCGGCACCCTGCCGACCTGGGTCCTCTCCAACCACGACGTGGTGCGGCACGCGACGCGCTACGGCCTCCCCGAGGGCACGGACCTTGCCGAGTGGCTGGTCCGTGACGGTCGCGAGCCCGCTCCCGACCACGAACTCGGCCGGCGCCGCGCCCGCGCGGCCGCGCTGCTCACTCTGGCGCTGCCCGGCACCGCATACCTCTACCAGGGCGAGGAGCTGGGACTGCCCGAGGTCGCCGACCTGCCCGCCGACGCGCTGCGCGACCCGATGTGGGAACGCACCGGCCACACGCAGAAGGGCCGGGACGGCTGCCGCGTGCCGCTGCCGTGGCGGCACAAGGGGCCCTCGTTCGGCTTCGGCCCCGGCGGAAGCTGGCTCCCGCAGCCCGAGGATTGGGGCGCCCACTCCGCGGAGGCGCAGAGCGGCGTGGAGGACTCCTTCCTCGAGCTGTACCGCACCGCGCTGGAACTGCGCCGCGGCTTCCGCGGCAGGCCGGGCGGCGACAGTCTGGAGTGGCTGGACGCGGTGGAGGGCGAACTCGCCTTCCGCAGGGGCGGATTCCTCGAGTGCAGGGTCAACCTCTCCGGCCGGCCCGTGCCGCTGCCGGACGGCGCCGTCCCGCTGCTCGCCAGCGACGGCTCCACGGTCGCCCCCGGCGGTACGCACTCGGGCGTACTCGGACCCGACACCGCGGTGTGGCTCGAACCGGGCGGCGGCAAGGGCTGATCTCCCGCGTTCACGGCGGAGCAGCGGCGGCAGCTGGCAAGGCGCAGCGCGGAATTCGGCCCGGAGGCCCTCAAGGCGGTCAAGGAGGAATGGCGGGGCCCGGTGGAGGAGCTGCTGGAGTCCCTCGCCCGGCAGAGCCTCGCCGACGGTCCGCCGGTACGCGAACTGACGGACCGCTGGGACGTGTTGGCGTGCCGCTTCTCCGCGGACGGCCCGGCGGGGGAGCGGACCAAGGTGCGGCGCAGAGGGCACGGGACGAGCGCAGCGGGGAGACCGGCCGGACCCTGCCGCGGCCGGCCCCACGGCGGCCGGCGGGAAGACGGCGGGCGGGCCCGCCCTCGGCTCGGCCCGCCCGCCCGCGTACCCCGTGCGGTCCCGTCACGGCCGCACGAGGACGCGTTCCCCGCCCCCCTGTCCCCGGCGGTTCAGCTGCTGCGCTCCGCGAGCACCTTCGCCACGCGCTCACGCACCTCTTCGGTGTCCAGACCGCGGATGGTGAGCGTGGTGCGCCGCCGCAGCACGTCGTCGACGGTCTCCGCCCATTCGCGGTCCCGCGCGTGGACGACCTGGGCCCAGATCTCCGGCCCGTCCGGATGGATGCGCTCGCCCAGCGACGGGTCCTCGTTGACCCGCCGTGCGATGTCGAAGGAGAGCGAGCCGTAGTGGGTCGCCAGATGGCGCGCCGTCAACGCGTCCATGCGCGGGCCCGGTTCGCGCTCGCGGTCGACGAGCAGCCGGTGGGCGACCGCGTTCGGGTTGGAGATGCCGGGAAGGGGCGTGCGGCGCACCAGTTCCCCCACCGGCTCCATGTCCTGCCCGATCGAACCGCCGGGCAGCTTCGCCAGTTTGTCCATGACGGCACGGCCGATGTGACGGTACGTCGTCCACTTGCCGCCCGCGACCGAGAGCATCCCTCCGATGCCCTCGCTGACCACCGTCTCCCGCTTCGCGGCCGTCACGCCGCCGGGGCCGCCCGGCAGCACGCGCAGACCGGCGAAGGCGTAGCTGATCAGGTCGCGTGAGAGATGCTCGTCGCGTACGGAGAAGGCCGCCTCGTCGAGGATCTGCTGGATATCGGCCTCGGTCGCGCGGACGTCCCCCGGGTCGCCCTCGTACGCCTCGTCGGTGGTGCCCAGCAGCAGCTGGTCCTCCCACGGGAGGGCGAAGGTGATGCGGTACTTGTCGATCGGCGTCGCCATCGCCGCCCGCCAGGGCGACTTGCGGCGCAGCACCAGGTGCGCGCCCTTGGAGAGCCGGACGCTGGGAGCGGCGCCCTTGTCCTCGAGCCTGCGCAGGTGGTCCACCCACGGCCCGGTCGCGTTGAGGACGAGCCGGGCGTCGACGCCGAACTCGCTGCCGTCGACGCGGTCACGCAGCTCGGCGCCGGTCACACGGCCGCAGGTGCGGCGCAGACCCGTCACCTCCGCGTGGTTGAGCACCACGGCACCCGAGTCGACGGCTGCCCGCACGGTCATGACGGCCATACGCGAGTCGTTCATCTGGTGGTCGCCGTAGACCGCGACCGCCCTCAGATTGTCCGTGCGCAGACCGGGGTTGTCGGCCGCCGCACGTGACGGCGAGACCAGCCGCCCGACGCCGTCGCCGAACGCGGAGAGCGCGCTGTAGGCGAAGACGCCGGCGCCCAGCTTCGCCGCGCCGTGCGGGCCGCCCTTGTACACGGGCAGATAGAACTTGAGCGGGTTGACCAGGTGCGGCGCCACGTCCTTGGCGAGCACCCGCCGCTCGTGGTGGTTCTCCGCAACCAGCTTCACCGCGCCGGTCTGCAGATAGCGCAGCCCGCCGTGCACCAGCTTGGAGGAGGCGGAGGAGGTGGCGCCGGCGAAGTCGCCGGCGTCCACCATCGCCACCCGCAGTCCCGACTGCGCGGCGTGCCAGGCCACCGAGGTTCCGAGGATGCCGCCGCCGATCACGAGCAGGTCGTACGTCGCTCCCGCGAGCAGCTCCCTGGTCTCGGCACGGCTCGGATTGCCGCCGGCAGCCGGATGCGTCCCGAGAGTCGGAACGCTCTGCAGGGTGTTCATCTCGTTCAGTTCTCCTCTTCGATCCAGCCCATGGTCCGCTGGACGGCCTTGAGCCAGTTCTTGTACCCGCGGTCGCGATCGGCCGCGTCCATGTCGGGCGTCCACTCCGCCGCCCGCTTCCAGTTGGCGCGCAGCTCGTCTACGTCGGACCAGAACCCGACGGCGAGCCCTGCCGCGTAAGCCGCGCCGAGGCAGGTGGTCTCCGCGACCATCGGCCGTACGACCGGTGCGTCGAGGAAGTCCGACATCGTCTGCATCAGCAGGTTGTTGGAGGTCATGCCGCCGTCGACCTTCAGCGCCGTCAGCTCGACGCCGGAGTCCTTCTGCATGGCGTCGACGATCTCGCGGGTCTGCCAGGCCGTCGCCTCCAGGACCGCACGCGCCAGGTGCGCCTTGGTCACGTACCGGGTGAGGCCGGCTATGACGCCACGCGCGTCGTCGCGCCAGTACGGTGCGAACAGGCCCGAGAAAGCAGGTACGAAGTAGGCGCCGCCGTTGTCCTCGACGGAGCTGGCGAGGGTCTCGATCTCGGCCGCGGTGCTGATGAGACCCATCTGGTCGCGCATCCACTGCACCAGCGAACCGGTGACGGCGATGGCGCCTTCCAGGGCGTAGACGGGACGCTCGTCACCGATGCGGTAACCGACCGTCGTCAGCAGGCCGTTGTACGAATTGACCGCCTCGTGGCCGGTGTTGAGCAGGAGGAACGTTCCGGTGCCGTAGGTGGACTTCGCCTCGCCCTCGGAGAAGCAGGTCTGGCCGAACAGCGCCGCCTGCTGGTCGCCCAGGGCCGAGGCCACCGGCACACCGGCGAGCGCGCCCGTCGCCTCCCCGTACACCTCGGCGGAGGAACGGATTTCGGGCAGCAACGACATGGGGACACCCATGGACTGGCAGATCTTCTCGTCCCAGCTCATCGAGTGCAGGTTCATGAGCATGGTGCGGGAGGCGTTGGTCACGTCGGTGACGTGGCGTCCGCCGTCGGGACCGCCGGTGAGGTTCCAGATGACCCAGGAATCCATGGTGCCGAAGAGGAGTTCGCCGCGTTCGGCGCGCTCACGCAGGCCGTCGACGTTGTCGAGCAGCCAGCGGATCTTCGGACCTGAGAAGTAGGAGGCGAGCGGCAGGCCGGTCTCGCGGCGGAAGCGGTCCTGGCCGACGTTGCGGCCCAGTTCGCGGCAGAGCGTGTCGGTGCGGGTGTCCTGCCAGACCAGCGCGTTGTGCACGGGCTCGCCGGTGGCCTTGTCCCACAGCAGCGTCGTCTCACGCTGGTTGGTGATGCCGAGGGCCTTCACATCGGCCTTGGTGATGCCGGCCTGGTCGAGGGCCCCCGCCACCACCTGCTGGACGTTGGTCCAGATCTCGGCGGCGTCGTGCTCGACCCAGCCCGGCTTCGGGAAGATCTGCTCGTGTTCCTTCTGGTCGACGGCGACGATGCGGCCGTCCTTGTCGAAGACGATGCAGCGGCTGGAGGTCGTGCCCTGGTCGATGGCGGCGATGAAGGGGCCCTCGCCGTGCGTGGAAGCGCCCGCGGACTGGTTCTCGGTCTCGCTCATGTCCTGCTCCAAGGGGTTCTGGGTGGGATAGGGCTCTCGGCCGCCGGGGGTGGCCCGGGCGCGTCCCGGGCGGTGCCCGCAGGCTGCCGGGCCTGGCGGCCCGGCAGCAACGGGCTCAGGCGAATGCGACCTGGTGCAGTCCGGCGGCCAGCGCTGCGCCGAGCAGCGGGGCCACGACCGGGATCCATGAGTAGGCCCAGCCGGAGCCGCCCTTGTTGGGCAGCGGCAGCAGGGCGTGCACGATACGGGGACCGAGGTCACGTGCGGGGTTGATGGCGTATCCCGTCGGGCCACCGAGCGAGAGGCCGATGCCCACGACGACCAGCGCGACGATCAGTACGCCGGTGCCGCTGACCCCGACACCCTTGGTCAGCCCGAGGTTCAGGATCGCGATGACGAGGGCGAACGTGGCGATGGTCTCGGTGACGACGTTCTGCCAGGTGTTGCGGATCTCGGGGGAGGTGAAGAAGACGCCGTGCACCGGGCCGGGGTTCTCGCCCCTGCGCTCGGCCATCTCCGGGTCCTTGAGGTCCGCGTGGAACTGGCCGTAGTACACGAGCCACACGAGCACCGCGCCGATCATCGCGCCGAGCATTTCGCTGACCCAGTAGATCGGTACGTCGCCCCACGGGGTCGTGCCCTCGATCGCGAGGGCCAGCGTGACCGCCGGGTTGAGGTGCGCGCCGGATATCTGGGCCACGTAGCCGCCGGTCAGGACGCCGAAGCCCCAGCCGAAGGCGATGGCGACCCAGCCGGCGTTGAACGCCTTGGAGCGCTTGAAGGTCACGGCGGCGCAGACGCCGCCGCCGAGCAGGATCAGCAGAGCGGTACCTATCACTTCGCTGAAGAAGATGTCGGAGCTGGACACCCGCGACTCCTTTGTCTTGTCCAGATGGGGAGGGCGGGTCGGTTCCGTCCATCGTTCGACAATGCCGACCGCCGACTGGGCAGTTTTGTCCCTGGTCGTCGTCCCGTCAAGGGGTGTGACTCAGGACTCCCGCAGTCCGTGTACGCAGGGGAGATCATCTCCGGGCAGAGGGCATCGACGGTGCCGCACAGGGGCTTCCCGTGACACCGGACAGGGCCGTGCGCCGTTGCACGGGAACGACCGTTCTCAGAAGCGGCGGGCGCCCAGATCCCTCGAGACGGCGCGAGCGCAGTCCCGTACGGCGGCGACGAGCATCGGCCTCAGCTCCGGCTCGCCGGCGGTCCCGTCGGCTCCGTTGGCGCCGACCGGCGCAGCGGTCGCGCCCACGCCGACCGTCCCGGCCGTGACCTCCTCGCAGACCCGCTCCACCGCGCCCGTGACTCCGACCGCGCCCACCGGCATGCGGCGGCGGTCGAGGATCGGCGCCGCGATCGAGGCCAGCCCCTCCCACGTCTCCTCGACGTCGGCGGCCCAGCCGCGTGCCCGCGTCACCTCCAGCACGTCCTCGAACTCCTCGTAGGAGGTGACAGTGCGCTCCGTGAAGCGCCGGCGCTCGCCGTCGATCGCCTCGCTGTGTGCCACGGGGTCGAAGGCGGAGAGCACCTTGCCCAGCGCCGTGCTGTGCAGAGGTTGCATCGCGCCGACCTCCAGCACCTGGCGGCTGTTGTCCGGCCGGAAGACGTGATGCACGATCAGCACGCCCTGCAGATGCAGAACGCCGAGGTAGACGCTCTCCCCGCTGGACCGCGCCAGGTCGTCCGCCCAGACCAGGGCGCGTGAACGCAGTTCGTGCACATCCAGGTAGCTGGTGCCGAGCCGCAGGAGCTCGGCGCCCAGCTGGTACTTGCCCGTTGCCTCGTCCTGCTCGACGAAGCCCTCCTGCTGGAGGGTGCGCAGCAGACCGTGCGCGGTGCCCTTGGGAAGATCCATGGACGAGGCTATGTCGGACAGGCCGAGCCTGCGTTCACCGCCCGCCAGGAGGCGCAGCACGGCTGCAGCGCGCTCGAGGGACTGGATGGACCGGGCCACCGGGCACCTCCCTGACCTGCTTGCAACGGGCAGCTCTGAATCGAGTTCGACAATGCCGAACGGTATCGCTTGATGTCGACGGACGGTAGCCCGGTCCCACGCCCGGGTGAGCGCACCGGCCCGTCCTCACGCCCCTGCGAGGCAGCTCAGGGCCAGGTGACAGGGGAGCAATCCCGCACCTCCGCACACCTCCGTCGTGTCCGCTGCGTGGGATGCCCGGCTGCGCTCTTGTGCTCGCCCGATACCCTGATCAGGTGCGCCGTCCTCAGCGGAGTGATGGGACCGCGCATAGCCGACAGCCGTCGCACTTTAGGGAGAACCCTTCATGGCCTCGCCGAGCAGTACGCCCGATTCCGCCTTCCCGCGGGGAGCAGCTCTCCGCAAGGCGCTCACGGAACGCGTGATCGTCGCAGACGGCGCGATGGGCACGATGATTCAGGCGCAGGACCCGTCCCTCGACGACTTCGAGCAGCTCGAAGGCTGCAACGAGATCCTCAACGTGACCCGTCCCGACATCGTGCGGTCGGTCCACACCGAGTACTTCGAAGCCGGCGTGGACTGTGTCGAGACCAACACCTTCGGCGCCAACCACGCCGCCCTGGGCGAGTACGACATCACAGACCGCGTCTTCGAGCTCTCCGAGAAGGGCACCCGCATCGCCCGCGACGTGGCGGACGAGTTCGAGGCCGACGGACGTCCGCGCTGGGTGCTGGGCTCCATGGGCCCGGGCACCAAGCTGCCGACACTGGGGCACGCCCCGTACACCACGCTGCGCGACGCCTACCAGCAGAACGCCGAAGGCATGATCGCCGGCGGTGCCGACGCACTGCTCGTGGAGACCACGCAGGACCTGCTGCAGACCAAGGCGGCCGTCATCGGCGCCCGCCGCGCCATGGACGCCACCGGCGCGCACGCCCTGCCGCTGATCTGCTCCGTGACCGTCGAGACGACCGGCACGATGCTGCTGGGCTCCGAGATCGGTGCGGCCCTCACGGCCCTGGAGCCGCTGGGCATCGACATGATCGGCCTCAACTGCGCCACCGGCCCCGCCGAGATGAGCGAGCACCTGCGCTACCTCGCCCAGCACTCGCAGGTGCCGATCTCCTGCATGCCCAACGCGGGTCTGCCCGTGCTGGGCAAGGACGGCGCCCACTACCCGCTCACGCCCGAGGAGTTGTGCGACGCCCACGAGAACTTCGTCCGCGACTACGGGCTCTCCCTCGTCGGAGGCTGCTGCGGTACGACGCCGGAGCACCTGCGTCAGCTGGTCGAGCGCGTGCGCGGCCAGGAACCGGCCGCGCGCACGCCCCAGCCCGAGGCAGGCGCGGCGTCGCTGTACCAGATGATCCCCTTCCGCCAGGACACCTCGTACCTGGCGATCGGCGAGCGTACGAACGCCAACGGTTCGAAGAAGTTCCGCGAGGCGATGCTCGACGGCCGCTGGGACGACTGCGTGGAGATGGCCAGGGACCAGATCCGCGAGGGCGCGCACATGCTCGACCTGTGCGTCGACTACGTGGGCCGCGACGGCGTCGCCGACATGCAGGAACTCGCCGGGCGCTTCGCTACCTCCTCCACCTTGCCGCTCGTGCTCGACTCCACCGAAGTCCCGGTGATCCAGGCCGGGTTGGAGAAGCTCGGCGGCCGCGCCGTCATCAACTCCGTCAATTACGAGGACGGGGACGGCCCCGAGTCCCGCTTCGCCCGCGTCGCCACCCTCGCCCGTGAGCACGGCGCCGCCCTGATGGCGCTGACCATCGACGAGGAGGGCCAAGCCCGGACCGCCGAGAACAAGGTCGCCATCGCCGAGCGCATCATCGACGACCTGACCACCAACTACGGCATCGCCGAGTCGAGCATCCTCATCGACTGCCTGACGTTCACCATCTGCACCGGCCAGGAAGAGTCCCGCAAGGACGGCATCAACACCATCGAGGCGATCCGGCAGCTGAAGGAGCGCCGCCCGGACGTGCAGACCACTCTCGGCCTCTCCAACATCTCCTTCGGGCTCAACCCGGCCGCGCGCATCGTCCTCAACTCCGTCTTCCTCGACGAGTGCGTCAAGGCGGGCCTGGATTCGGCGATCGTGCACGCCAGCAAGATCCTCCCGATCGCCCGCCTGGAGGAGGAGCAGGTCACCACCGCCCTCGACCTGATCTACGACAGGCGCAGGGAGGGCTACGACCCGCTGCAGCACCTGCTGGAGCTCTTCGAGGGTGTCGACACCAAGGCGATGAAGGCCGGCAAGGCCGAGGAGCTGGCCGCGCTTCCGCTGGAGGAGCGCCTCCAGCGGCGCATCATCGACGGCGAACGCAACGGTCTGGAAGCCGACTTGGAGGCCGCGCTCGAGGAGCGCCCCGCGCTCGACATCGTCAACGAGACGCTGCTCGCGGGAATGAAGGTCGTCGGTGAACTCTTCGGCTCGGGGCAGATGCAGCTGCCGTTCGTGCTCCAGTCGGCAGAGGTGATGAAGACCGCGGTGGCCTATCTGGAACCGCACATGGAGAAGTCCGACAACGAGGGCAAGGGCACCATCGTCCTGGCCACGGTCCGCGGCGACGTGCACGACATCGGCAAGAACCTCGTCGACATCATCCTGTCCAACAACGGCTACAACGTGGTCAATCTGGGCATCAAGCAGCCCGTCGGCGCCATCCTGGACGCGGCCGAGGAGAACAAGGCCGACGTCATCGGCATGTCCGGCCTGCTGGTGAAGTCCACGGTGATCATGAAGGAGAACCTGGAGGAGCTCAACCAGCGTCAGATGGCCGCGGACTTCCCGGTCATCCTCGGCGGCGCCGCGCTCACGCGCGCATACGTCGAGCAGGACCTCCACGAGATCTACGAGGGCGAGGTCCGCTACGCCCGCGACGCCTTCGAGGGCCTGCGCCTCATGGACGCGCTCATCGGCGTCAAGCGCGGCGTCCCCGGCGTGGAGCTGCCGCCGCTCAAGCAGCGCCGCGTGCCCAAGCGCCCCTCATCCGCCGCCGGCGAGGTGCCGGAGGAGGAGATCAACGACGGGTCGGTGCGCTCCGACGTCGCCATCGACAACCCCGTGCCGACGCCGCCCTTCTGGGGCAGCCGCGTGGTCAAGGGCATCGGCCTGAAGGACTACGCGTCATGGATCGACGAGGGCGCGCTTTTCAAGGGCCAGTGGGGCCTGAAGGAGGCCCGCACGGGCGAGGGCCCCGGCTACGACGAACTGGTGGAGACCGACGGACGTCCCCGGCTGCGCGGCCTGCTGGACCGGTTGCACACGGACAACATGCTGGAAGCGGCCGTCGTCTACGGCTACTACCCGTGCGTGTCCAAGGGCGACGACCTGATCCTGCTCAACGAGGACGGCAGCGAGCGCACGCGCTTCACCTTCCCGCGGCAGCGCCGGGGTCGGCGGCTGTGCCTCGCGGACTTCTTCCGCCCGGAGGATTCCGGCGAGCAGGACGTCGTCGGGCTGCAGGTCGTCACCGTCGGTTCGAAGATCGGTGAGGCCACGGCCGAGCTCTTCGCGAAGGACGCCTACCGGGACTACCTGGAGCTGCACGGCCTGTCCGTCCAGCTCGCGGAGGCCCTTGCCGAGTACTGGCACGCCCGGGTCCGTGCCGAACTGGACATCTCCGCGGAGGACCCCGCCGCGATGGCGGACATGTTCGCCCTGAAGTACCGCGGAGCCCGCTTCAGCCTCGGCTACGGCGCCTGCCCCAACCTGGAGGACCGGGCGAAGATCGCGGATCTGCTGCAGCCGGAGCGCATCGGAGTGGAGCTTTCGGAGGAGTTCCAGCTGCACCCCGAGCAGTCCACGGACGCCATCGTGATCCACCATCCGGAGGCCAAGTACTTCAACGCCCGATAACGGGTCCGACCGGACCGTCGTAGAATGGTCGATCCGGTACAGGCCGGTCGTTCGCTCCTGTGGAGCGGGTGGCCGGCCTTGTTGTCCCTCACGGAGGTGTACGCGGATGACCAGCTCCATCCCCGCGCTCGGCACTCTGACGGCCGAAGGCTCGTCGCTGCAGGCGGTGCTCCTCGACATGGACGGCACCCTGGTCGACACGGAAGGCTTCTGGTGGGACGCCGAGAGTGAGGCATTCGCGGAGCTCGGTCACGTACTGAAGGACGAATGGCGCGAGGTCGTCGTGGGCGGCCCGATGACCCGCAGCGCAGGCTTCCTGATCGAGGCGACGCAGGCGGACGTCACGGTCGAGGAGCTGACCGTCCTGCTGAACAAGAAGTTCATCGAGCGGCTGCGGCGAGGCGTGCAGATGGTCCCGGGCGCCCGGCGGCTGCTGGCCGAGCTGTCACTGCACGGTGTGCCCACCGCGCTGGTCTCCGCGTCGCACCGCGAGGTGGTGGACGAGATGCTCGTCTCCCTCGGCCGGGAGCACTTCGACCTGACCGTCGCCGGGGACGAGCTGACCCGGACCAAGCCGCACCCCGACCCCTATCTGACGGCTGCGGCCCGCCTGGGCGCGAACCCGGCGCGCTGCGCCGTCATCGAGGACACGGTGACCGGAGTGGCCTCGGCGGAGGCGGCCGGCTGCCGGGTGGTGGCGGTGCCCTCCGTCGCCCCGATCGAGGCCGCCGCGGGGCGCACCGTTGTGGAATCGCTCGAAGAAGTGAATCTCGCCTTCCTGCGTTCCATGGTCCTCATGGCCCACCAGAGCGTCTCCTGACGCTTCGCCGCCGCTTCCCGGCCCCGAGGGACACCAGACTCCTCCGCGGCGCTCAGCGGGGCTTCTGCCGCCGCGGCAAGGGATGTTGCGGCGGGGTCAGTTGGTGAATACGTGGCTCCGGCCTCTTGACGCGGCGTTACCGGCGCTGTGACATTCACGACGCACTTCGCGTCGGTGCCGGTCCATCGGCCTCTGCGTTACGCGGCGGGGCTCCGCCGGTGTGGCGTGGCTGCCGCTGTCTCCGCGTCCCTTGGCTATCCGGGCCCGGGTACTCGGCGCCGCGCGGTCCGTACGGCGAAACACCGGAGGTGATCCTCATCGGGCTCCGAGTCCGTTGTGAGGAGGGCACGTTCAGGAACGGCCGGCTGCGTCCGTTAACGGTCCGTCAGGCCCTCCGTAGCGTGACGGATCCGGGTGGACGAGAGGACCGTGCCCGATGAAGTGCAAACCCCAGGCGATGACTGCTGTTGCCGGGCTGCTGGCGTCCATGCTCACCGCGTGCGGACAAGTGACGGGGGACGACGCCCCGGCCGTCGTCGTCGGCACCACGGACACCTTCGCCGTCTCGAAGGCCTCGCCCGCACCGTTCGACCCTGCCGCCGCGTACGACGTCAGCTCCTGGAACGTCATGCGCAACGCTTTCCAGACGCTGCTTCGGATGCCCCGCTCGGGCACTCGCCCCGTCAGGGACGCGGCGGAGAGCTGCGGCTTCACCGACGCGCAGAACGAGCAGTACCGCTGCACCCTGCGCAAGGGCCTGACCTTCTCCAACGGCCACAAGCTCGACGCGCGGGACGTGGAGTACTCCATATCCCGGATCCTGGGTATCCGCTTCGCCAACGGGCCCGCGTCGCTGCTCAGCGGGATATCCAAGGTCAAGGCCACCAGCGACCGCGAGATCGTCTTCCAGCTGCGCAAGCCGGACGCCACCTTCCCGTACAAGATCGCCACTCCGGCCGCCTCGATCGTCGACCAGGAGAGCTATCCCAAGGACGGCTTCCTGAAGGGCTTCAAGACGGTGGGCTCCGGCCCGTACACGCTCGAAGTCGACGCCGACGCCGGCAAGACCGTCTTCACCCGCAACGCCGACTACAAGGGCGGACTCAGGATCCGCAGCGAGAAGGTCGAACTGCGCTCCTTCCGCGACTCCGCCGCGATGGAGAAGGCGCTGCGCGCCGGAGACATCGACCTGATGAACCGCACGATCTCCCCGAAGCAGATCGAGAGGCTGGAGTCCGCACCCGAGGACAACATCGACCTCGTTCAGCAGCCGGGCCAGGAGATCCGCTACCTCGTCTTCAACACCGACGACGCGACGGCTGGCCGCCTTGCTGTGCGGCAGGCCATGGCCAAGGTCATCGACCGCGAGTCCCTCGTACGCGACGTCTACGAACGCACCGCCGATCCGCTGTACTCGCTGGTGCCCTCGGGCGTGCCCGGGCACCGCAACTCCTTCTTCAACAAGTACGGCGAGTCCGGCACCGAGTCCGCCCGGCGCACCCTGCGCACCGCGGGCCTGATCCCCCCGGTGGAGGTCGAACTCGCCTATACGACCGACCACTACGGCAGCGTCACCTCCAAGGAATTCAAGCAGCTGAAGAAGCAGCTGGAGGACAGCGGCCTGTTCGCCGTCGAGATGAAGGGCCTGCCGTGGGACACCTACCGGACCGACGCCCTCAAGGGGAAGTACCAGGTCTACGGCTACGGCTGGTTCCCCGACTTCCCGGACGCGGACAACTACATCGCGCCCTTCTTCGAGAAGAACAACTTCCTCAACACCCCGTACATCAGCTCGGAGATACGGAATCAGGTGATCCCGCAGACCCGGCAGAAAACCGACCGGATCCGCACCGAGTCCGGCTTCGCCCGCGCGCAGGACATCGTGGCCGACGAGGTGCCGGTTCTGCCGCTGTGGCAGGGCAAGCAGTTCATCGCGGCGCGTGACGACATCACGGGCGCGGAGTGGGCGCTGAACTCCTCGTCGGTGCTGCAACTGTGGGAGCTTGGCCGCAGCACCGAGAGCTGAGGACCGAGGGGACCGCGGGCAGATGAGGGCCGAGCGGAAGGCGGGCGTGGCGCGCTCGTGAGGTGCCTTGCCGGGGCCTCACGTGCCGGGCCGCACCAGTCCGCTCTCGTACGCGTAGACCGCGGCCTGCACGCGGTCGCGCAGCCCCAGCTTGGTCAGCACGTGCCCGACGTGCGTCTTGACCGTCGTCTCACTGACGAAGAGGTCCGCGGCGATCTCCGAGTTCGACAGGCCGCGCGCCACCAGCTTCAGAACCTCCACCTCACGCTCCGTCAGCTGGTGAAGGGTGTCCGGTACGGGCTCCTCGCCCGAGGGGAGCTTCCCGGCGTACTTGTCGAGCAGGCGGCGCGTGATGCTCGGAGCCAGCATGGCCTCGCCGGCGGCGACCACGCGGATCGCCTGCACGAGCTCCGCTGCCGGCGCGTCCTTGAGCAGGAAGCCGCTGGCGCCCGCGCGCAGCGCCTCCACCACGTACTCGTCGAGGTCGAACGTGGTCAGCACGAGCACCTTCGCGGGCCCGTCCTTGGTCGGCCCGGTGATGCGGCGCGTGGCCTCCACCCCGTCCATCCGCGGCATGCGGATGTCCATCAGCACCACATCGGGCTGCAATGCCCGCACCTGGTCCAGCGCCTGGAGCCCGTCACCCGCCTCGCCGACGACGGCCAGGTCCTGCTCCGCCTCCAGAATCATGCGGAAGCCGGTGCGCAGCAGCGGCTGGTCATCGACCAACAGGACGCGGATAGCCACGGGATCTCCTCGGGCGGGCGGGCGGGACGGGGCACCATTCTTGCCTAAGCGTCGACCGGTGATTCCTGTGCCCCGTCGTCGCGCGGCCCGGGCAGCCGCGGCTGCACCGTCAGCGGATACGGCGGGGGAGAGCCGCCGAACTCCGGGCAGTGCGCCTGGTGGTCGCACCAGTCGCAGAGCCTGCCGGGGCTCGGCCGCCAGTCACCCGTCTCCGTCGCCCGTTTGATGGCCTCCCACAGCGCCAGCAGCTTGCGCTCGACGCGGCGCAGATCCTCCTCGTCCGGGTCGTACGTCAGCACATCTCCGCTGCCCAGGAAGACGAGTTGGAGACGGCGGGGCACGACCCCGCGCAGCTGCCACACGACCAGCGCGTAAAACTTCATCTGGAAGAGCGGACCGTCGGAGAACTGCGGAGGCGGGGCCTTGCCCGTCTTGTAGTCGACGATCCGCACCTCGCCGGTCGGGGCGACGTCGACGCGGTCGATGATGCCGCGCAGCCGCAGCCCGGAATCCAGCTTGGCCTCGACCAGCAACTCCCGCTCCGCGGGCTCCAGCCGGGTCGGGTCCTCCAGCGAGAACCACCGCTCGACGAGGGACTCCGCCTCCGCGAGCCACGACGCGAGGCGGCCGGCGTCCACCGCCTCCTGCCCGTCCTCCCCGAACAGCTCCTTGAGCTCCGGCCTCTTGGCGAGCAGACGCTCCCACTCACGGGTGACGAGAGATCGGGCACGCGGCAGACTGCGTTGCTCCGCGGGGGAGTCGAAGAGCCTCTCAAGGACGGCGTGCACGACCGTTCCACGTGTGGCAGCCGCCGAAGGTTTCTCCGGCAGTTTGTCGATCACCCGGAAGCGGTAGAGCAGCGGGCACTGCATGAAGTCGCTGGCGCGGGACGGCGAGAGGGAGTTCGGCGGCGAGGCGACGCGGGTGGTCATGACGTACGACCCTAGGGCCCCGCACTGACAACGGACGCATACCATCGAGGACGGCGCACCCGCCCTGCACACCCGAAGGGGAAACGGCAGCACAGCGGAGTGCGAGGAAGCGGCAGAGGGGAACCCGTGGCGGAGACGGAAAACGGCGGCAGGCCGCGTTCGGGCGGCTCCGGCGGCTCCGGTGATTCCGGAACGGCGGGGGAGGGCACTGCGTCACTCCCGGACCGTCCGGACGCCACGCTCTACCCGGACGGTCCGCCGGCAGCCGCCGCGGCACCGGAGGAAACGGAAGAAAAGACGGGGAACAGGGCAGAGGGCAGGACGGACATCGCACCGGAACGGGAGCCCGCCACACCGGCCGCGCCGGACCCCCGGCCCGCAACCGGTCCTGACGCGGCACCCGCTGACCCTTCGGGACCTGGCGCCGGGAACGACGCGAAGGCGGAGCCGGAGCCGAGTCCCGCACCTGCCTCCGGCACGGCCTCCGGCGGCGGCCCGGCCTCCGACGCGGACACCGGTCAGGGCCGCACGCGCCCCGGCACCACTGGCCCCGGGCCGCGTGCGCTGGGCCCCGACAAGCCCCGGCGCGCCCGTCCCTTCGGGGGCGGCATCCTGATGGGCCGCCCCTTCGGCGTGCCCGTCTACGTGGCACCCAGCTGGTTCCTCGTCGCCGCCCTCATCACCTGGGTCTTCGGCGGTCAGCTCGACCGCGTCCTGCCTCATCTCGGCGCCGTGCGCTACCTGATCGCGCTCTTCTTCGCCGTGGCCTTCTACGCCTCGGTCCTCGTGCACGAACTCGCCCACACGGTCGCCGCGCTGCGCTTCAAGCTGCCGGTGCGCCGCATCCAGCTCCAGTTCTTCGGCGGCGTCTCCGAGATCGAGAAGGAAGCCGAGACCCCCGGCCGCGAGTTCATCCTCGCCTTCGTCGGACCGCTGCTCTCCCTCGTGCTCGCCGGCGTCTTCTACGCTGGGATGCAGGCCGTGCGGCCCGACACCGTTCCGGGCGTGCTGCTGGCCGGCCTGATGGTCTCCAACCTGATCGTGGCCGCGTTCAACCTTCTCCCGGGACTGCCCCTGGACGGCGGCCGGATGCTGCGTGCCCTCGTGTGGAAGCTGAGCGGCCGTCCGATGACCGGCACGGTCTTCGCGGCCTGGATCGGCCGGTTCCTGGCGCTCGCTGTGCTGATCGGGCTACCGCTCGCCACGCACGCGGGCGGGTTCACGCAGAAGACCATCGGCGGCGTCGACTCGATCATGGACGCGCTCCTTGCCGCCATCCTGGCCGCCATCATCTGGACCGGCGCCGGGAACAGCCTCCGCATGGCCCGGCTGCGCGAACATCTCCCGGAACTGCGGGCGCGCAACCTCACCAGGCGTGCCGTCCCCGTACCCACCGACACCCCGCTCTCCGAAGCGCTCCGCCGTGCCAACGACGCCGGAGCCCGCGCCCTGGTCGTGGTCGACGGCGCCGGCGGCCCCGTCTCGCTCGTGCGCGAGGCGGCCATCGCCGGAGTCCCCTCGCACCGCCGCCCCTGGGTCGCGGTCTCCAGCCTCGCCCAGGAGCTGAAGGACGGCATGCGCGTCCCGGCGGAGCTGGCCGGCGAGGAGCTGCTGGAGCATCTGCGTGCGACCCCGGCGACCGAGTACCTGGTGGTCGAGGAGACGGGCGAGATCTACGGAGTGCTGTCCACGGGCGACGTCGAGCGCGCCTTCGTCGCGGCCATGGCCAAGCCCTCGGCGTGAGGCCCTGACCAGACCCGTTAGTCTGTGCGCATGTCCGAACCGACCGGTGCCGCCCGCCGTCGCGGGCCCTTCAAGGTCGGGGACCAGGTCCAGCTCACCGATCCCAAGGGACGCCACTACACGTTCACGCTCGAAGAGGGAAAGAGCTTCCACACCCACAAGGGAGCCTTCCCCCACGACGAGCTGATCGGTGCTCCCGAGGGCAGTGTCGTCCGTACCACGGGAAACGTCGCCTACCTCGCGCTGCGCCCCCTGCTCCCCGACTACGTCCTGTCCATGCCGCGCGGCGCGGCCGTCGTCTATCCAAAGGACGCGGGCCAAGTCCTCGCCATGGCCGACATCTTCCCGGGTGCGCGCATCGTGGAGGCCGGCGTCGGATCCGGCTCGCTGAGCACGTTCCTGCTGCGCGCCATCGGCGACATGGGCATGCTGCACAGCTACGAGCGGCGCGCGGACTTCGCGGACATCGCCCGGCAGAACGTCGAGCGCTACTTCGGCGAACCGCACCCCGCCTGGACGCTCACTGTCGGAGACCTCCAGGACCAGCTCTCGGACAGCGACATCGACCGGGTCATCCTCGACATGCTCGCCCCCTGGGAGTGTCTCGAGGCCGTTTCCAAGGCGCTCGTGCCCGGCGGCATCCTGTGCAGCTACGTGGCCACCACGACGCAACTGGCCCGCATGGTCGAGTCGATCCGCGAGCACGGCACGTTCAACGAGCCGCAGGCATGGGAGACCATGGTGCGCAACTGGCATGTGGAGGGCCTGGCTGTACGCCCCGACCACCGCATGATCGGGCACACGGGCTTCCTGCTCACCGCGCGCCGTCTCGCCGACGGTGTCGAACCGCCGCTGCGCCGGCGCCGTCCCGCCAAGGGCGCCTACGGGGAGGACTACACGGGCCCCGGCAGCACCTCGGGCCGTTCCTGAACTGCCCGTTGGGACGGGGTCCGTCGGGACGCGGGCCGGTGCGCGGTCTCCCGCCCATAGACCGCGCATCGCGGCGCCGCCCCGTCACACCGCCCCAACTCGATGACGTAACACGCCTGTTGAGGCGCCTGCGCTGACGGTGCGTCAGCAGCCGTACGCAGAACCGTGGTCCCGCCCGTTCCGGTGCGGTGTGACCTGTGGCACGATGCTGTGCACCCCCAAGCACACCTCTCACAGGAGTCACCCGGCGTGACGGAACCGGAACTCGAACTGGAACTGCCGCACACCCGTACCCGCATGGTGCACTGGCTGAGCACCGCTGTGGCCCTCGCCGCAGTCGTCGGGGCCACAGCCTTCATCCAGCCCGCGGACGCCAGCGCGCAGCCCACGCTCACCACCGCTTCCTCGGGCCCCGCACCGGACCCGAAGAAGGCCGACTTTCCCGTCGATTGCGGAAGCCCGTCCGTCCCGATAGACGTCGTCGACAAGGGCTCCGCGGACTTCGACGGCGACGGACGCAAGGAAACCGTCGCGTCCGTGCGCTGCCACTCCGGTACGGGATCGCCGCCCAACGCGCTCTTCGTTCTGGCCGCCGCGGCCCGCCCAGGCCAGCCGCCCCGCGTGGTCGCGACCATGCTGCGTACCAAGGAGCGGATGACCGTCCAGGATCTCCGCGTCAGCGGCCGTACGGTCTCGGCCAAGCTGCTGGGCTATTCCTCACCTTCGGTGCCGAGCTGCTGCCCGGACAAGCAGCGGAAGGTGAAGTGGGAGTGGAAGGACGGGAAGTTCGCGCTCGAGGCCGCCCCGACCGCGGGCAGCCCGAAGAGCATCTGAGCCGTAACAGGCCGTGTCACGCCCGGCTTTTCGGGCACTCACCGTGAGCGTCCGTCACTCCACGCGCTAATCGGCGTCGGGGCCGTAGACTTCAACACTGTCCGAAACACGGCGGACATGGATGCAGTCGCCTGGGCATTCCTTGGCGGAGTCCACGACGTCGTCGAGTAGTGGAAGCGGTACGGGGGTCGTCGCGCCCTTGTCCTGGAGGAGCTCGTCATCGCCGCTCTTCACATAGGCCAAGCCGTCGATGTCCAGCTCGAACACCTCGGGTGCGTACTGCGCGCAGATGCCGTCGCCGGTGCACAGATCCTGGTCGATCCAGACCTCGAGTGCCTCGTCCCCGGTGCTCATCCTGTCGCCTGCCGTTCCTGCGTTCGTGATGGAAAGCTGCTGTCCATGTGGGGTGTTGACGGTTCCGACCCTACAACCGGCCGCTTCCGGATGGTCGTGGGTGGGTATTCCCCTGGCGTGAGGGAGCGCGCAAGGGTGAAGATCAGACACTCCGTGTCCGTCTTTGTGATCTAGGGTTTCAACCTGTACCCGCCCAGGTAGGGTCAGGAAGCGTCCAGCTCCCCCTGGAGGAGGTGAGGACCGTGGCAGCCCACGACGACGACATCAACCGCGGCATCCGGCCCGGTCGGGGTTCCGAAGACCCGTCCGGTCAGGTGGCGTATCTGGAGCAGGAGATCGCCGTCCTGCGCCGCAAGCTCGCCGACTCTCCGCGGCACACTCGGATTCTTGAGGAGCGGATCGTCGAGCTTCAGACGAATCTGGCCGGGGTCTCAGCACAGAACGAAAGGCTCTCCAATACTCTCCGTGAGGCGCGCGATCAGATCGTGGCCCTCAAGGAAGAGGTCGACCGCCTCGCGCAGCCGCCTGCCGGCTTCGGAGTCTTCCTGAAGTCGAACGAAGACGGCACAGCCGACATCTTCACCGGCGGACGCAAGCTCCGTGTGAACGTCAGCCCCAGCGTCGAACTCGAGGAGCTCCGGCGCGGCCAGGAGCTGATGCTCAACGAAGCGCTCAACGTGGTCGAGGCCATGGCGTACGAGACCGCCGGCGACATCGTCACGCTCAAGGAGGTCCTCGAGGACGGTGAGCGCGCCCTGGTCGTCGGTCACACCGACGAGGAGCGGGTCGTGCGCCTCGCGGAACCCTTGCTGGAGGGCACGCTCCGTGCGGGCGACGCCCTGCTGCTGGAGCCGCGCTCCGGTTACGTCTTCGAAGTCGTGCCCAAGAGCGAGGTCGAGGAGCTCGTCCTCGAAGAGGTGCCCGACATCGACTACCAGAAGATCGGTGGCCTGCGCGGTCAGATCGAGCAGATCCGCGACGCGGTGGAACTGCCGTACCTGCACCCGGACCTCTTCAAGGAGCACGAACTGCGGCCGCCGAAGGGCGTGCTGCTCTACGGGCCCCCCGGCTGTGGCAAGACCCTGATCGCCAAGGCCGTGGCCAACTCGTTGGCCAAGAAGGTGGCGGAAGTCACGGGCAAGCCCCAGGGCAAGAGCTATTTCCTCAACATCAAGGGCCCGGAGCTTCTCAACAAGTACGTGGGCGAGACCGAGCGGCACATCCGCCTCGTCTTCCAGCGGGCCAGAGAGAAGGCGAGCGAGGGTACGCCCGTCATCGTCTTCTTCGACGAGATGGACTCCCTCTTCCGCACCCGCGGCTCGGGTGTCAGCTCGGACGTGGAGAACACCATCGTTCCGCAGCTGCTCTCCGAGATCGACGGTGTGGAGGGCCTGGAGAACGTCATCGTCATCGGTGCCTCCAACCGCGAGGACATGATCGACCCGGCGATCCTCCGCCCCGGCCGTCTCGACGTGAAGATCAAGATCGAGCGTCCGGACGCCGAGGCCGCCAAGGACATCTTCTCGAAGTACCTCACCGCGAACCTCCCGCTGCACACGGACGACGTCTCCGAGCACGGCGGCAACAGCAACGCCGCGGTCGACGCCATGATCCAGTCCGTGGTGGAACAGATGTACGCGGAGTCGGAGGAGAACCGCTTCCTGGAGGTCACCTACGCCAACGGTGACAAGGAAGTGCTCTACTTCAAGGACTTCAACTCCGGCGCCATGATCGAGAACATCGTGGGCCGGGCGAAGAAGATGGCGATCAAGGCCTACCTGGACCAGAACCAGAAGGGTCTGCGCGTCTCCCACCTGCTCGCCGCCTGCGTGGACGAGTTCAAGGAGAACGAGGACCTGCCGAACACGACCAATCCCGACGACTGGGCCCGCATCTCCGGCAAGAAGGGCGAGCGGATCGTCTACATCCGCACGCTGGTCACCGGAAAGCAGGGTGCGGACACGGGCCGTTCCATCGACACCGTGGCCAACACCGGTCAGTACCTGTAAGCAGACAGCGATCCGGCTGCGGACGCCCCTGGTGGACCCCCGCCGAAGGCAGGGGAGGGGGCGTTCCGTGGCCGGATCCTTTTTGAGTAGTCCTAGGAAGTCCGCTGAGTGATCTCCCGACTTCAGGCCGTGCGTTCTAGGCTCGTCCGTAGTGCCGCTACGCGCAGTGCTGAGGGAAGGACCGCAGACGGGGCGGATGCGCAGCGGGACTTGAGTGGCGGCCCACAGCCGGGGCGCCACCGGGCAAGGAGGGCCGCATGACCGTACGGCGAGTGATGGGCATCGAGACGGAGTACGGGATCTCCGTACCCGGTCACCCCAACGCCAATGCGATGCTCACCTCATCCCAGATCGTCAACGCCTACGCCGCGGCGATGCACAGGGCACGCCGTGCCCGCTGGGACTTCGAGGAGGAGAACCCGCTGCGGGACGCCCGCGGCTTCGACCTGGCACGGGAGTCGGCCGACGCGAGCCAGCTCACCGACGAGGACATCGGCCTGGCCAACGTCATCCTCACCAACGGCGCCCGTCTCTACGTCGACCACGCCCACCCCGAGTACAGCGCGCCCGAGGTGACCAACCCCATGGACGCCGTCCTGTGGGACAAGGCGGGTGAGCGGATCATGGCGGAGGCCGCCGAGCGCGCCGCCGAGGTCCCGGGTACGCAGGCGATCCACCTCTACAAGAACAACACCGACAACAAGGGCGCCTCCTACGGCACGCACGAGAACTACCTGATGAAGCGGGAGACGCCGTTCTCGGACATCGTGCGGCACCTGACGCCCTTCTTCGTCTCCCGTCAGGTCGTCTGCGGCGCCGGCCGCGTCGGACTGGGCCAGGACGGCAGCGAGCACGGATTCCAGCTCTCCCAGAGAGCCGACTACTTCGAGGTCGAGGTCGGCCTCGAGACGACGCTGAAGCGGCCGATCATCAACACCCGGGACGAGCCGCACGCCGACGCCGAGAAGTACCGCCGTCTGCACGTGATCATCGGCGACGCGAACCTCTCGGAGATCTCCACCTACCTCAAGCTCGGCACCACGGCTCTCGTGCTGTCGATGATCGAGGACAACTTCATCGCGGTGGACCTCGCCGTGGACCAGCCCGTCCGTACGCTGCACCAGGTCTCGCACGACCCGACGCTGGGCCGGCTGATCACGCTGCGCAGCGGCCGCACGCTCACGGGTGTGCAGCTCCAGATGGAGTACTGCGAGCTCGCGCGCAAGTACGTCGAGGAGCGCTGGGGTGCCGACGCGGACAAGCAGACCCAGGACGTGCTCACCCGATGGGAGGACGTACTGACGAGGCTGGAGCAGGACCCGATGAACCTCTCCGGGGAGCTGGACTGGGTCGCCAAGCGCGAGCTCATGGAGGGCTACCGCCGCCGTGACAAGCTCGGCTGGGACGCGGCACGACTGCACCTGGTGGACCTCCAGTACGCGGACGTACGTCCCGACAAGGGCCTCTACAACCGCCTGGCCAACCGGGGCAACATCCAGCGGCTGCTCGAGGAGGAGGACATCCAGCGGGCCGTCGGCAAGCCGCCGGAGGACACCCGCGCCTACTTCCGCGGCCGCTGCCTGGAGCAGTACGCGGACGACGTGGCCGCCGCGTCCTGGGACTCCGTCATCTTCGACCTGCCCGGACGTGACTCTCTGCAACGAGTGCCCACGCTGGAGCCACTGCGCGGCACACGGGACCACGTCAAGGAACTTCTGGACCGCTGCCGCACCGCGGAGGACCTGGTGAGGGTGCTTTCGGGAGGCTGAATACGGCTATTCCGTGCCGCATGCGGGAATCACCGGGGTGGTACTCCGACGTTGGAGAAGTGAAGGGCCGATGTCAGTCCCTGCTTGTAGGGTCTGATCTTGTACGTCACGCGTACACCGAACCGAGCGGGGTGAGGATATGGCGACCAAGGACACCGGCGGCGGGCAGCAGAAGGCCACGCGCCAGACCGAGGAAACCGAGGAACAGACTGACGAGACGCAGGTCTCCGAGGACCTCAAGGAGCGCCAGGAAGCACTCTCGGACGATGTGGACTCCGTCCTGGACGAGATCGATGACGTCCTTGAGGAGAACGCCGAGGACTTCGTGCGGTCCTTCGTTCAGAAGGGCGGAGAGTAATCGCGTGATCACCGTCCTGCGTCCCCGGCAGCGGGGGCGCAGGACGGGTGACTTCCGGGCCTGCGGGTATGGTCCGTGCAGCAATTCCAAGATCTCTTCTGAACCGACTTCCGATCTGTGGAAGGAAACGTGTGGAAGCCAACACTCGTGACACAGGGCGTCTGCCGGCTGCCTTCCTGACGCCCGGCTCGTCCTCGTTCATGGACTTCCTGTCCGAGCACGCTCCTGCGGTGCTGCCCGGTAGCCGGCCCCTGCCTGCTGTCGAGGGCGCCGTGCAGGCTCCGCACGGGACGACCATCGTCGCGGCGACGTACACGGGCGGCGTGGTGCTCGCGGGCGACCGCCGCGCCACGATGGGCAATGTCATCGCCCAGCGGGACATCGAGAAGGTCTTCCCGGCCGACGAGTACTCGGCCGTCGGCATCGCTGGCACGGCAGGGCTCGCGGTGGAGATGGTGAAGCTGTTCCAGTTGGAGCTGGAGCACTTCGAGAAGGTCGAGGGCTCGACGCTGTCGCTGGAGGGCAAGGCCAACCGCCTGTCCACCATGATCCGCAGCAACCTCGGCATGGCCTTGCAGGGCCTCGCCGTCGTCCCGGTCTTCGCGGGCTACGACGTGCAGCGCGAAAAGGGGCGCATCTTCTCCTACGACGTGACGGGCGGCCGCTCCGAGGAGGTCGGCTTCACCGCCGTGGGTTCCGGATCGGTCTTCGCGCGGGGCTCCTTGAAGAAGCTGCACCGGAGCGACCTGACGGAGGAGCAGGTCTGCACGGTGTCGCTGCAGGCGCTCTACGACGCGGCCGACGACGACTCGGCGACGGGCGGCCCCGACATGACACGCAAGATCTACCCCACGCTCACGGTCATCTCCGACGAGGGCTGCCGGAAGCTGTCCGAGGAGGAAGTCTCCGCGCTCGTACGCACCATGCACGAGGGCCGGCTCCAGAATCCCAACGGGCCGCAGGCCCCGCTCACCTGACGAAGGCCACGGGGCCTTCAGCGCCCTCTGACAGGAGAAGGAAGGGACGGATAGCCGGTGTCGACGCCGTTCTACGTCTCACCACAGCAGGCCATGGCGGACCGCGCCGAGTACGCCCGCAAGGGCATCGCTCGGGGCCGCAGCGTGGTCGTGCTGCAGTACACCGATGGCATCGTGTTCGTCGCGGAGAACCCCTCGCGGTCGCTCCACAAGATCAGCGAGATCTATGACCGCATCGCCTTCGCGGCAGTGGGCAAGTACAACGAGTTCGAGAATCTGCGCATCGGCGGCGTCCGTTACGCGGATCTTCGTGGATTCACCTACGACCGCGCCGATGTGACGGGCCGTGGCCTCGCGAACGTCTACGCCCAGACGCTGGGGACGATCTTCTCCAGCGCCGCCGAGAAGCCGTACGAGGTGGAGCTGATCGTCGCCGAGGTCGGCGCTGCCCCTGAGGACGACCAGATCTACCGGCTGCCGCACGACGGTTCCATCGTGGACGAGCACGGCTCGCTCGCGGTCGGCGGCAACTCGGACCAGATCAACAGCTATCTCGAAGAGCGCCACCGTGACGACATGACGCTGGCGGAGGCGGTCAAGCTCGGCAAGGAGTCCCTGGCGCGCGACAACAACGGCGGCGAGCGCGAAGTGACCGCTGATCAGCTGGAGGTCGCGCTCCTCGACCGCACCCGGGTCCAGCAGCGAAAGTTCCAGCGAGTACTGGGCACCCAGCTGCAGCGCCTGCTGGGAGAGGACGAGAGCTCCGGCGGCTCGAGCTCCTCGTCCTCGTCGGGCGGCGACGCGGAGGAGTCCTCCGAGGGCGGCTCGGAAGAGTAGCGCCTCACCGTCGGTTCATTCGCGTGCCCCGCAGGGCCAACACCCTGCGGGGCACGCGGTGTTGAGCGCCAGTAGAGACCTTCGGCCGGGTGCCGGCTCCCGCTGAACGGTCCACACCGTCGCGTCAGGAGTCCGAGGAGGGCTCCGCCGTGGAACCGCGGCGGACCAGCTGGACGGGAAGCACGGGTGCATCGGCCTCCCGGCCCGCCAGAACGTCCAGCAGCGCCAGCATGCCGGCCGCACCGACCTCCTCCGCGGGGAGCCGCACAGTCGTCAACTCCGGCTCCAGCGCGGTCGCCAGGCTCAGATCGTCGAAGCCCGTCACGGACACGTCCTCCGGCACACGCAACCCCAGCCGCCGCGCCGCCTTGCACGCTCCGGCCGCCAGCAGATCGTCGTCACAGATCACGGCCGTGGGCCGCGGGTCGGCCGTCAGGGCACGGGTGGCGCCGCGCAGCGCATCCTCGACGCTGAGGTCGCTGGGCTCCGTGCGAAGCTCCGCTCCCGGCGCCTGGGCCACTGCCTGCGCCAGCGAGCGAGCCCGTACGCCGAAGGTCCAGGTGTCCACTGCCGCCGCGAGATGCGCCAGGCGCCGGTGACCGAGGACGAGCACATGGTCGGCCACCTGCCGCATGCCGTCGGCGATGTCGAGATTGACGGTTGCCACTGCTCGGTCGGCCTCGGGGTCGGTGTCCAGCATCACCAGTGGCAGTCCGCCCTCGCGCAGTGCCGCCAGAGCGTCCGGAGCCATCGAGGAGGCGATCACGCCGTCCAGCGCGGCGCGAGCGGAACCGAACGGGTCGACGGCCGGTCCGGTGCCCTCGGGAGAGGGATAGAGGACCACGCCGAAGTCGTGCTCGGCCGCGATCCGTGAGGCACCGGCGTGGACCCGCGCGAAGTAGTCGTGGGTAAGGGCGGGCACGACGAGGAGCGCCGTGCGGGTGCGTCCCAGTCGAAGGCTCCGGGCGGACAGGTTGGGGCGGTAGCCGAGCGCCTGTGCGGCGGCCCTCACGGTTTCCGCCGTGCGGGGAGAGACCCGTCCCTCCCACTTGCCGCCCAGCACAAGGGAGACCGTCGCCTGCGAGACGCTCGCCCGCCGGGCGACGTCACGGCTGGTGGGACGTCCGCTGGACGCCCCCGTGCGCGGCTGCTCCGCAGTGCCGGGCCGCCGGTTGCTCGCCATCCGTTCCGCTCCTTCGCCGCCCGCGGCCAGTTCCTGGGGTGGACCGTGGGGTCAGCGACATGGTACGTATGACGACGTTAGTTATACGTACAACGTGCTTGCCTGGAACGCTGGGCGCCGGAAGGAGAGTGGGAGCCGTGGCGATGGGCTACGCCGAACTGCTGCGTGCCAGGCACGCGATGCGGCTGCTCGCGGGCACGCTGACAGGCAGGCTTCCCAACGCCACAGGGCCATTGGCCATCGTGCTCTTCACCCGTGCCGAGGGAGGGAGTTACACGCTCGCCGGTGTTCTCTCGGCCGTGTACGGGCTCGCGACCGCCGTCGGCCAGCCGATGCTGGGACGTCTCGTCGACCTTCACGGACAGCCACGCGTGATGTTCCCCGCAGCCGTGCTCTCGGCGCTGGGCATGCTGCTGCTGACAGCGGTCGGCACCGACCCGGTGTGGGCCGCCACCATAGGGGTGTTCATTGCCGGGGTGTGCACCCCGCCGCTCGAGGGCGGCCTGCGCGCTCTGTGGCCCAGTGTGCTCAAGGGTCCGGGGAAGGTACACCGGGCGTACGCGCTGGACGCCGTCGCCCAAGAGGTGATGTTCGCCGTCGGACCGCTGCTGGTGACGGTGTTCGTGGCCCTCTGGAACGAGGCCGCGGCACTGCTGGTCATCAACACGATGGGTGTCCTCGGCGCGCTGTCGGTCGTCGTCTCGCCGCCTTCGCGAGCGTGGCGTTCCGAGCCGCGGGAGCCGCACTGGCTGGGCGCGCTCCGCTCCGCGGGGCTGCTGGCCCTGCTCGCCACCTTCTTCTTCGTCGGGCTCGCGCTGGGTGCCGTCGCCGTCGCCTCCGTGAGCTACGCCGACGAGCACGGCGAGGCCCTGATCTCCAGTTATCTCCTCTCGGCGCTGGGCTTCGGTGCGCTCGCGGGCGGAGTCGTCTACGGGGCGCGGCACTGGGCGGGCGTCCCGGAACGCAGGCTGGTGTGGCTTGTTCTCGCCCTTGCCGTGGGCTACATGCCGCTGGTCCTCGTCCCCGGAGTGATCGCGATGACGGCCCTGGCCGGCTTGTCAGGCGTCTTCCTGGCCCCGGCGCTCGCCTGCGCGTTCGTGGTCGTGGACCGTCACGCACCCTCGGGGACGGTGACCGAGGCCTTCTCCTGGCTGGTCACGACGTTCGGCGTCGGAGCGGCAGCCGGCACGGGGGTCGTGGGCCCCGTCATCGAGTGGGGCGGCGCCGCGGCGGGCTTCGCCGTCGTGGGCGGGGGAGGACTGGCGGCGTTCCTCGTGCTGCTGCTGACGGGCCGGGCCTTTTCGGTCGCCTCCGTGACTTCCCGCAGCACTTCTGTCGCGGGCCCGGCATCGGGCCAGGGACATGCGTCGCCCCCGGTCACGGAGGCGGAAAATGATCGCAATGGTGCCCCCGAACCCGGTTTCAGAACAGGCCGTCAGGCGTAATGTTCAGTCATGGACCGCCGAATCTTCGGGCTTGAGAACGAGTACGGCGTCACGTGTACGTTCCGGGGTCAGCGCCGTCTGTCCCCCGACGAAGTGGCGCGGTATCTCTTCCGCCGTGTCGTGTCATGGGGCCGCAGCAGCAACGTCTTTCTGCGCAACGGCGCCCGCCTCTATCTGGACGTTGGCTCCCACCCCGAATACGCGACTCCCGAGTGCGACAACGTGACCGAGCTGGTCACCCACGACAAGTCCGGCGAGCGCATCCTCGAGGGTCTCCTCGTCGATGCCGAACGGCGCCTGCACGAGGAAGGAATCGCAGGCGACGTCTTTCTCTTCAAGAACAACACCGACTCGGCGGGCAACTCCTACGGCTGCCACGAGAATTATCTCGTCGCGCGGCACGGGGAGTTCTCGCGTCTTGCCGACGTGCTCATCCCGTTCCTCGTCACGCGTCAGCTCGTGTGCGGCGCCGGCAAGGTGCTGCAGACGCCCCGTGGGGCCGTCTACTGCGTCAGCCAGCGTGCCGAGCACATCTGGGAGGGCGTCAGCTCCGCGACCACCCGGTCCCGGCCGATCATCAACACCCGTGACGAGCCGCATGCGGACGCGGAGCGCTACCGTCGTCTCCACGTCATCGTGGGCGACTCCAACATGTCCGAGACGACCATGCTGCTCAAGGTCGGGGCCACCGACCTCGTGCTGCGCATGATCGAGGCGGGCACGGTGATGCGCGACCTGACCCTGGAGAACCCGATCCGGGCCATCCGGGAGGTCAGCCACGACATCACAGGGCAGCGCAAGGTGCGCCTGGCCAGCGGCCGTGAGGCCTCGGCGCTGGAGGTGCAGCAGGAGTACTTCGAGAAGGCGCTGGACTTCTGCGACCGGCGCGGCATCCGCACGGGCCGCGTGGAGCGCGTACTGGAGCTTTGGGGCCGGGCCCTCGAGGCCATCCGCGCCCAGGAGCTGGACAAGATCAACACTGAGATCGACTGGGTCATGAAGTACCAGCTGATCGAGCGGTACCGGGCCAAGAACAACATCACGATGTCGCACCCGCGCGTCGCGCAGATAGACCTCGCGTACCACGACATCCACCGTCGCCGTGGCCTCTACTACCTGCTGGAGCGCAACAACCAGGCCGCCCGTATCTGCAACGATCTGAAGATCTTCGAGGGCAAGTCGGTGCCGCCGCAGACGACCCGTGCGCGGCTCCGCGGCGACTTCATCAGGCGGGCCCAGGAGCAGCGGCGGGACTTCACCGTCGACTGGGTCCACCTCAAGCTCAACGACCAGGCGCAGCGAACCGTCCTGTGCAAGGACCCCTTCCGGTCGGTCGACGAGCGTGTGGAGAAGCTCATCGCCGGAATGTGAGAAGTGTCGACCGGGGACGGGATGTCCGGGCGGGGCCGTAGGGTTGGCCCGACCGTCCGGACATCCCTATACCGCGAGTTGGACACAATGCTGCAGACCCCTCGGGGAACGACCCCCCACCCCAGGAAGACCTCCCTGCGCCGCTTTGTCGCGGCTCTCGCCGTGCCGGCGCTGATCGTCTCCGTTGCCGCCTGTGGCAGCGAGGAGGACCAGAACGGGCAGCCTCCGCAGGTCACCGGTGCCGCGGACAAGAAGCCGAAGGTGGCCAAGGGGAAGGGCAAGCCCCCGAAGGACCTGAAGGTCAAGGTCCTCAAGGAGGGCAAGGGGCAGAAGGTCAAGAAGGGCGACTCGCTCAACGCGGACTACCACGGTCAGCTGTGGAACGGTAAGGAGTTCGACAGCAGCTGGAAGCGGGGCCAGCCGGCCACCTTCCAGATCGGCACCGGCAAGGTCATCAAGGGCTGGGACGAGGCCCTGGTGGGCAAGAAGCTCGGCAGCCGCGTCGAGATGGTGGTGCCCCCGTCGAAGGGCTACGGCAAGCAGGGCCAGCCCCCCACGATCCCCAAGAACTCCACGCTGGTCTTCGTCGTGGACCTCAAGAAGATCATGCCGAACAAGATCGACGGCGAGGTGGCGAAGCTCGACCACAACCCCGAGCTGCCCGAGGTGAGCACCAAGGTCGAGAAGGACAAGGCACCCAAGATCACCATGCCCAAGGGCAAGGACAAGGCTCCGGACAAGCTGCTCGACGAGACGATCATCAAGGGCGACGGGAAGACGGTCACCGAGAAGAGCACCGTCCTGAGCCAGTTCACGGCCAAGCTGTGGAAGGACGGCAAGCAGCTCGACGACACCTGGGCCCAGGGCGGGCCGCAGGAGATCCCCGTCGCCAAGATCCCCGGCTGGGCCGAGGCGCTCAAGGGCAAGAAGGCCGGCAGCCGCGTCGTGATGTCCGTGCCGAAGAGCGAGTTCCCCAAGCAGCAGCAGAAGCAGTTCTCCTCGGGCGTGGTCTTCTCGGTGGACGTGCTGGACGTCAACTGAGTCCGTGTGCCGTGAAAGACTGGCGCGGTTGTCCGAATGATTTGTTGCTAGGAGCCATTTCGTGAGCACCGACAAGCCCGAGGTCGACTTCCCCGAGGGCGCGCCGCCTGCCGACCTGGAGATCGTGGATCTCTGGGAGGGCGACGGGCCCGAGGCCAAGGCCGGCGACAACGTCTCCGTCCACTACGTGGGCGTCTCCTTCTCCAGCGGCGAGGAGTTCGACGCCAGCTGGAACCGCGGCAAGCCGCTGCAGTTCCAGCTCGGCGCCGGCCAGGTCATCCCCGGCTGGGACCGCGGTGTGCAGGGCATGAAGGTCGGCGGGCGCCGTCGGCTGACCATTCCCGCGCACCTCGCCTACGGGGAGCAGGGTGCGGGCGGTGGCCGCATCAAGCCGAACGAGACCCTGATCTTCGTCTGCGACCTCGTCTCCGTCTGAGCCGGGCCGCGACGCGGCTTCTTCCGGGGGTCCCGCCTGCGGGCGGGGCCCCCGGGTCTTTGCTTTTGCGGGGAACCCCGCTAGCGGTACGGTCAATTGCCGAGAAGAGCACAGAGCAGTACGAGAAGTACGGGAGCACGAGGGAGCCCATGGCGATTGCCAAGGCCGAGCGGCTGATGAATCTGGCGCTGTGCCTGCTCGGGACCCGGCGCCCGCTGACGAAACGCGAGCTGCGTACCTCGATCGAGGCATACCTGGAGGCCGGCAGCGACGAGGCATTCAACAGGATGTTCGAGCGGGACAAGGACGATCTGCGCGAGCTCGGCCTGGTCATCGACACCGTGGAGAGTCTGGACGGTGACATCGGCTACCGGGCACAGCGCGACAGCAACCGGCTTCCGCCCATCGCCCTCGACGCCGAGGAGGCCACCGCCCTCGGCCTGGCTGCCCGCGTCTGGCAGCAGGCGCGTCTCGCGGGAGCCGCGAGCGGCGCGCTCCAGAAGCTGCGAGCGGCCGGCGGCATGCCGCAGCACGAGGACGGGGGCGCGGCCGAACCGGCCGTCGCGCACAGCACGCTGGAGCCCTACATCCCCGTCCGCGAGGCCGCTTTCGAGCCGCTGATGCTCGCCTGCCGGGACCGCCGTCCCGTCGTCTTCGACTATCGCAAGTCCAATGCGGCCCGCCCCGAGCGCCGTCAGGTCGAGCCCTGGACGCTGGAGTGCTGGCGGGGCCACTGGTATCTCGCAGGCTTCGACCGTGAGCGGCAGGCCGAGCGAGTCTTCCGCCTCTCCCGGATCACCGGGCCCGTGCGGTCGCGGGCCACCGCGTTCACCGCCGTCGTGCCCGATCAGGTGACCGTACGGGAGACGGTCGAGCGCTGGGCAGGCGAGAGCGCGTCGCGCACCGCGCGCATCCGGCTGCGCGCGGGGGCCGGCTACCCGCTACGGGCCCGCGCCACGGAGGTGCGGGAACTGCCCGACGGCTGGGAGGAGTTGGAGATCCCGTACGGACACGGGCTGGACGCCTGGCTGGTGGAGTTCGGGCCCGACGTGATCGTGCTGGAGCCGGCCGAACTGCGGGCCGAAGTGGTCGACCGGCTGCGCGCCGTGGCCAAGGGCTGAGGGGGAGCACAGACCGTGGCACCGAACGCCATCGACCAGACCCGCCGGATGCTGTCCCTGGTCACCTATCTCAGGGACCGACCGGGCGCCCGTATCGACGACGTCGCCCGGGCCTTCGGCATCACCGCCGACGAGTTGATCTCGGATCTCGACGTGCTGCCGATGTGCGGCACCAGCTTCCGCGGTGGCGACCTTCTGGAGATCGACACCGACGGCGAGCGCATCTGGTGGCGCAATGCGGACGCTCTCGGCAGCGACACCGCGCAGCCGCTGCGTCTGGCCTCCGACGAGGCGACGGCGCTGCTCGTCGCGGCCCGCGCCGTGGCCACGCTGCCGGGGTTGCGCGAGAGCGACCGGGACGCGCTGCGGCGTGCCACCGCCAAGCTGGAGGAGGCGGCGGGGGAGAACGCGGGCGCCAGTTCGCGGCTGTCGGTCACCTTCGAGTCGGAGGGCGGGGTCTTCGCCGATGTGGACCGCGCCATCGCCGAGCGGCGCAGGCTGTGGCTGCGCTACTACTCGCCGGCGCGCGACGAACTCACCGAGCGCGAGGTCGACCCCATCCGGCTCTTCGCCGTCGGGCACACCTACCTCGAGGCCTGGTGCCGCCTCTCGGAGGCCCGGCGTACGTTCCGGCTGGACAGGGTGGCCGAGATCCGCCTGCTGGAGGAGCCGGCGGACCCGCCGCCGGTGGAGCTGCGGGACCTGAGCGAGGGACTCGTCCAGCCCTCCGCGGAGGACCCCGAGGTGGTCGTCGATGTCGGCCCCGGCGGCCGCTGGGTCGCCGAGTACTACCCGTACGACAGCGCCGAGGAGCTTCCCGACGGCGGGCTGCGGGTCACCCTGCGCACGCCCGACCCGGCCTCGCTGAAGAGGCTGGCGCTGCGACTCGGACGCGACGGCAGGATCGTGGCACCGCGCGAACTCGCCGACAGCGCACGCGAGGCGGCGCGTACGGCGCTCGCGGCGTACGGGGAGTGAGAGTGCGCGCGGAGCAGCCCCGCTGTTCCCACTAGGCTCGGCCCATGCTCTGGCCCATGTTCTTTCTCGCACTCGCCTTCTGCGGAATCGCCGTGCTCGGTGTGCTGGCCGTCCGCGTCGGGCTGGAGGTCCGCCGGTTCTCCCGTGCCGTGGGCGACAGCTCGGAGCGCATCGCCCGGGCCGCCGAGGACCTGGAGCGTGCCGCCGTACCGCTGGCCGGGCGTGCGGGTGCCGCGCGTGACGCACACGCAGACCTGCGAGCCGAGGCCCGGGGCGACGGCAGCGGTGACTCAGGGGGCGACGGGCAGGGGGACGCAGCGCGGCCGGGCCGTGGGCGGCCGTGATGGCGCCGGCGCCAAACGCGCCCTGCCTGGCCCGTACCTTTGAGCGGTAGGCTGCACAGAGCCGCGTCATGGCGGTCGAAGAGCGCAACCTCGTGTAAGTACGGGCATTGCCCGTCGTTCACGGCTCAGGGTTACGATCGCTGAGAGCACTCGCTTGACGCAGCCCGTCCGATTCATACGGCAGGCAAGGACATACGCCGGCCCCGGCGAGAAGGTAGTGGCACATGATCGGCAACCTTAGGCCCATGGAGATCGTTCTGATCGTCCTGGTCATCCTGCTGCTGTTCGGCGCCAAGAAGCTTCCGGACATGGCCCGTTCGCTCGGCAAATCTGCCCGCATCCTCAAGAGCGAGGCCAAGCAGATGAAGAAGGACGGCGGCGACGAAAGCGACGCCGGCACCCCCGACACCCAGCAGGCGCCGAAGACCATCCAAGCCGCCCCCGGGGATGTCGCCAGCTCCCGGCCCGTCACCGAGCCGACCAAGAACCAGCAGCAGAGCCAGTCCTGACCACTGAGTGACTCCGCCGTGCACCGCCAGCACGGTAATCCCGGCATTTCCGACACTTCAGACAACGAGGACCTGGGTTGCTCAAGTCAGCCCGTAGACAGGGCAAAAGCGAGAAGGACCCCGAGGGGCGGATGCCCCTCGCGGAGCATTTGCGGGAGCTGCGCAACCGGCTGATGAAGTCGGTGCTGGCGATCCTCGTCGTCACCGTCGTGGCGATGATCTACTACAAGCCGGTCGCCGACTTCCTCACCGATCCGGTGCGCGACTCCGTCGGCTGCACGCAGGGCTTCGGGCGCGCCGCCGAGGACGGCGAGACGTGCGCCGAGATCACCATCAACGGCCTGATCGCTCCTTTCACGATCATGCTCAAGGTCGCCCTGATGGTCGGCGTGGTCGCCGCCTCCCCGATCTGGCTCCACCAGCTGTGGGCCTTCCTCGCCCCCGGTCTGCACAAGCACGAGAAGAAGTACGCGCGCGCCTTCGTCGGCGCCGGCGTCCCGCTCTTCGTCGGCGGTGCCTACCTCGCGTATCTGATCCTGCCCCAGGCTGCCGCGGCACTCCTCGACTTCACTCCGGACGGCACCGGCAACCTGATCCCGCTGGACGACTTCATCGACATCGTCACGCGGCTGGTGATCGTCTTCGGGCTTGCCTTCGAACTTCCGCTGCTGCTGGTGATGCTCAACCTCACCGGCATCCTCAGCGGGCGCAAGCTGCTGGGCTGGTGGCGGGCGATGGTGCTCTGCATCACGATCTTCTCCGCCGTCGCCACACCCACGGGCGATCCGCTGACGATGGCGGCCCTGGCGGCACCCATCGTGCTGCTCTACTTCGGAGCCGTGGGCATCTGCCTCCTGAACGACCGCCGCCGCAGGCGGAGCGATCCGTACGCGGAGCTCGACGACGACGAGGCCGCGCAGATCGACACCCCTGACGCCCTCGAGGAGGGTGAGAGCGTCCCCGCGCCCCGTGCTCTCCCGGAGGCGGAGTCCGGCGGCGGCCCGGGCACGAACGGAAGCGGTCGGCAGGGACGGGACGGTTACGGCGACGCGACCTGAGCAGGTATGGTCCGCGCGTGACCAGCGAGATCACTCTTTTCGTCAATCCCACTGCGGGCCGTGGCCGTGGCGCCGGCGCCGCACAGCCCGCCGCTGACTCCCTGCGGCAGGCCGGATTCGCCGTACGCACCGTCGTCGGCAACGACGCCGACGACGCGCTGGTGAGAGCCCGCGAGGCGGTGCAGGCGGGCACCGGAGCACTGGTGGCCGTCGGCGGTGACGGCATGTCTTCCCTGGGGCTCCAGGCGGTCGCCGGTACGGACACCCCGCTCGGCGTCGTCGCCGTGGGCACCGGCAACGACTTCGCCCGCGCCGCGGGCCTGCCCGTGCGGGAGCCCGCCGAGGCCGGACGCCTCGTCGCGGAGGCCCTCAAGGCCGGGCACGAGCGCCGCATCGATCTGGGCAGAGCGGGGGAGCGCTGGTTCGGGTCGGTGCTCGCCTCGGGTTTCGACTCGCGCGTGAACGACCGCGGCAACCGGATGCGCTGGCCCGCAGGCAAGATCAAGTACGACCTCGCGATCCTCGCCGAACTGGCCGCCTTCAAGACCATTCCGTACCGGATCACGCTCGACGACGGCGAGCCGATGGAGACCGAGGCCACTCTCGTGGCGGTCGGCAACGGCCCCTCGTACGGGGGTGGCATGCGCATCTGCCACGGCGCCGAGATGGACGACGGGCTCTTCGACGTGACGGTCGTCGGGGAGTGCAGCCGTGCGACGCTGCTGCGCGTCTTTCCCCGCGTCTACAAGGGCACCCATCTGTCCCATCCCGTCGTCACGACGTACCGCGCGCGCAGCGTGCGCCTGGAGGCGCCGGACGTGACGGGATACGCGGACGGTGAGCCGCTCGGACCGCTGCCGCTGACGGCGCGGGTGGTTCCGAGGGCCGTCCGGCTGCTCGTGGGGGAGTAATGATCGTGAGCGGTGTCGGAGGTGGCCGGTAGGCTCGTAGTCACGATGACCGAGGATCTGTCTCCCGCAGAGCGATATGCACTGGCGCGGCTGCGCGCCGCCGAGCAGGCCACCGCTCTCGCCCCGTTCCGTGACCTGTACGACTTCGATCTCGACGAGTTCCAGATCGAGGCGTGCCGAGCCCTCGAAGCCGGCAAGGGAGTACTGGTCGCGGCGCCGACCGGCTCCGGCAAGACGATCGTCGGCGAGTTCGCCGTGCACCTCGCCCTCACGCAGGGCCGCAAGTGCTTCTACACCACGCCGATCAAGGCCCTGTCGAACCAGAAGTACAACGACCTGGCCAAACGCCACGGCGCGGACCGGGTGGGCCTGCTGACCGGGGACAACAGTGTCAACGCCGATGCCCCCGTGATCGTGATGACGACCGAGGTCCTGCGGAACATGCTCTACGCGGGCTCGCAGGCGCTCGTCGGGCTCGGATACGTGGTCATGGACGAGGTGCACTACCTCTCCGACCGGTTCCGGGGTGCGGTCTGGGAAGAGGTGATCATCCACCTGCCCGAGTCGGTGACACTGGTCTCCCTCTCTGCGACGGTGTCCAACGCCGAGGAGTTCGGGGACTGGCTGGACACCGTCCGCGGCGACACCGAGGTGATCGTCTCCGAGCACCGCCCCGTGCCCCTGTGGCAGCACGTACTCGGGGGCCGCCGCATGTACGACCTGTTCGAGGAGAAGGGCGACAAGCGCGAGGTCAATCCCGACCTGGTGCGCATGGCCCGCATGGAGAACAGCCGCGTGTCCGGCCCGCGGGACCGCCGCCGGGGGAACCCGCGCAGGGAGGCGGACAGGGAACGCGAGCGGCGCCAGCGGTCGCGCGTGTGGACGCCGAGCCGCCCGGAGGTCATCGACAGGCTGGACTCGGAAGGCCTGCTGCCCGCCATCACCTTCATCTTCAGCCGCGCGGGCTGTGAGGCCGCCGTGCAGCAGTGCCTCTACGCGGGGCTGCGGCTGAACGACAGCCCCGCGCGGGCGCGGGTCCGCGAGATCGTCGAGCAGCGCACGGCCGACATCCCCGACACGGATCTCCACGTCCTGGGCTATTTCGAGTGGCTGGAGGGCCTGGAGAGGGGCATCGCCGCGCACCATGCGGGCATGTTGCCCACCTTCAAGGAGGTTGTCGAGGAACTGTTCGTACGGGGCCTGGTCAAGGCCGTCTTCGCGACGGAGACCCTCGCCCTCGGGATCAACATGCCGGCTCGGTCCGTGGTGCTGGAGAAGCTCGTCAAGTGGAACGGCGAGCAGCACGCGGACATCACGCCCGGCGAGTTCACGCAGCTGACGGGCCGGGCGGGGCGCCGCGGCATCGACATCGAGGGCCACGCGGTCGTGCTGTGGCAGCGAGGCATGGATCCGGCAGCCCTCGCCGGTCTGGCCGGTACGCGCACGTATCCGCTGCGCTCTTCCTTCAAGCCCTCGTACAACATGGCGGTCAACCTCGTCGGGCAGTTCGGGCGGCACACCTCGCGTGAGCTCCTGGAGACGTCCTTCGCCCAGTTCCAGGCCGACCGTTCCGTGGTGGGCATCTCCCGTCAGGTCCAGCGCAACGAGGAGGGCCTGGAGGGCTACCGGGAGTCGATGACGTGCCACCTCGGCGACTTCGAGGAGTATTCGCGGCTGCGTCGGCGCCTGAAGGACCGTGAGACGGAACTGGCCAAGCAGGGCGCGATGCAGCGCAGGGCACAGGCAGCCGCGGCGCTGGAGAAGCTGAAGCCCGGGGACGTCATCCATGTGCCTACGGGCAAGTTCGCGGGGCTGGCGCTCGTCCTCGACCCGGGGACGGGCGCGGGTGGCCGGGGTCCCGTCGAGCGCCGGGGCTGGCATCAGCAGGACGGGCCGCGTCCACTGGTCCTGACCGCACAGCGGCAGGTGAAGCGGCTGGGTTCCATCGACTTCCCCGTGCCCGTCGAGCCGCTGGAGCGGATGCGCATCCCGAGGTCGTTCAACGCCCGCAGCCCACAGTCCCGTCGGGACCTTGCGTCCGCGCTGCGCACGAAGGCCGGTCACCACGCGCCTCCGCGGCACCGCAAGCAGCGGGCGGACGCAGCCGACGACGACGAGATCGCACAGCTGCGCGCCGACATCCGCCGCCACCCCTGCCACGGCTGCGACGAGCGCGAGAACCACGCCCGTTGGGCGGAGCGGTACCACCGGCTCAAGCGGGACACGCGTCAGCTGGAGCGCAAGATCGAGGGCCGCACGAACACCATCGCCCGCACCTTCGACCGTGTCTCCGCGCTGCTGACGGAGCTGGGCTACCTCCGCGGCGACGAGGTGACGGAGGACGGGCGGCGGCTGGCGAGGCTCTACGGCGAGCTGGACCTCCTGGCGAGCGAATGCCTGCGTGAAGGCGTGTGGGAGGGCCTGCCTCCTTCCGAACTGGCCGCCTGCGTCTCGGCGTTGGTGTACGAGTCGCGCGCCGCCGACGACGCCCTGCCCCCGAAGCTGCCGAGCGGCGGAGCGCGGGGCGCCCTGCAGGAGATGGTGCGCATCTGGGGCCGCCTGGACGCCCTGGAGGAGGAGCACCGCATCAGCCAGACCGAGGGGGTCGGCCAGCGCGAGCCGGACCTCGGCTTCGCCTGGGCCGCCTACCGGTGGGCCGAGGGCCACGGCTTGGACGCGGTGCTGCGTGACGCCGACATGCCCGCCGGCGACTTCGTGCGCTGGTGCAAGCAGTGCATCGACGTGCTGGGGCAGATCGCGGTCGCGGCGCCGGAAGGCGGAGATGTGGCGAAGAACGCGCACAAGGCGCTGGAGTCGATGCGGCGCGGAGTCGTGGCGTACACGAGCGTGGGCTGACACCCCCGCGGCCGGGGAGTGCACGGCCCGGCCGCATCGGCGCCTCGGTCAACGGCCGTGCTTCGCACGGGTGTTGGCTCCGTGCGCCGCGTGGGCATGTACATCGCGCCCGAAGTTCTCGTGCCCGCGGGAGGTCGATGTGCGCACCACGTCCGGATCCGCTTCCAGACCCCGTCCCGGCCCCACGTTCCCGTCCGGATCCAGGGGCCGGCGATGGGCCGCGTCCGTCGCAGCCCTGGCCGCGGCCGTCGCGCTCTCGTCGGCGGCGCCCGCCCCGCAGTCCGCGAAGGAGCGCTCCACGGCGGACGGACTGCGTGTCACGCAGCTCCAGGCGATGGCGACCCACAACAGCTACCACCGTGAAGCGCCGTTCGCCGAGCAGCAGTTGATGGCACAGCACGACCCCAACTTCCCTACGCTGCTCTACAGTCACGCGTCGCTGCCCGTGCAGTTCTCCCGTCAGCAGGCCCGCGGCATCGAACTGGACGTCTTTCCCGACCCGGACGGTGGTCTCTACGCCGACCCGCTGATCCGCAAGGGCGCCGGCCTGCCGCCGCAGGACGATCCGGATCTGAGCGAGCCAGGCTTCAAGGTGATGCACTGGGCCGACTTCGATTACCACAGCAGCTGCGTCACGCTCAGGCGCTGCCTGACGCAGGTGAAGAAGTGGTCCGAACGGCGCCCCGGTCATGTGCCCGTGCCCGTGCTCCTCGAACTCAAGGAGACGGACCCGGAGATGGAGGCCCGCGGCGGAGCGAAGAGCCCGCCCTGGGACACCGGGATGCTGGACGCGCTGGACGCGGAGATCCGTACCGTCTTCCCCGACGAGGCCACCCTCACCGCCGACGACATCCGACGCCCCGGCGAAACGCTGGAGGAATCGGTGCGCAAGCACGGCTGGCCGCGGCTGTCCGCCGCCCGCGGCAAGGTGATGTTCCTGATGGACAACGACGACCAGAAACTTCAGGACGCCTACCGGGCTGGGGGGAGGGAGAGCCTGCAGGGCAGGGTTCTGTTCACCGATTCCGAACCGGGCCGCGCGGACGCCGCGTTCATGAAGGTCAACGACCCGACAGGGCCCAACAAGGCCGTCATCCAGGACCTTGTGAAGCAGGGGTACTTCGTCCGCACACGCTCCGACGTGCCCCTTGACCAGGCCTCCACCGGTGATACGGGCATGCTCCGCGACGCTCTGGCCTCGGGAGCCCAGATGGTCTCGACGGACTTCCCCGTACCGGGCCTCGCCGCCCGCTACGGCTCGGACTACGTGGCCGAACTCCCGCGTGGCAGCGGTCCGGTGAGATGCAATCCGGTCACGGCGCCGGGGCGGGAATGCCCCGGCGGCCGGATGGAACGCTGACGTCCCACCGGACGCGCGGAGCAACGAGCGGAACGGGCGGGGGACCGGTCACGGCTACTGGCCGGTGCCCGCCTCCTGCTCGGCCTCGACCTGCGCCTTCCAGTCCTTCTTCGACGCCTGCCAGCCGTCCTCGTCGTGGCCGAGCCGCCAGTAGCCGGAGATGGACAACTGGTCGCGCTCCAGGCCGCGTTCGAGACGCAGATGACGGCGGAGTTCCTTGACGAAGCCGGCCTCGCCGTGCACGAACGCCTGCGGCGTTCCCGGCGGGAACTCCAGTGCCCGCACGGCCTCGGTCAGCTTCGCTCCCACCCGGACCGTTCCACGGTGCAGCCACGTCACGCCGGCTGTGTCCGGCACGCTCAGCTTCTGCTCCTCCTGCGGGCCCTCGACCTCGATCAGCGCCCGCACAGTGGCGTCCGCGGGCATGCTCTCGAGCGCGGCCGCGATGGCGGGAAGGGCGCTCTCGTCCCCGGCGAGCAGATGCCAGTCGGCCTCCGGAGCGGGGGCGTAGGCGCCGCCGGGGCCGAGGAAGCGGACCTCGTCGCCCGGCCGGGCGTTTCGTGCCCACGGCCCGGCCAGCCCCTCGTCCCCGTGCACGACGAAGTCGAGCGTCAGCTCGCGCGCCGAGGGCGCCCAGGAGCGCACCGTGTACGTACGGGTGACGGGCCACTGGTCGCGGGGGAGGTCCGCGCGGATGGCGGCGATGTCGAACGGCTCCGGATACTCCACGCCCGGGACCGGGAAGAGCAGCTTGACGTAGTGGTCCGTGTACTCGCCGGCCTCGAATTCCGCCAGACCGGGGCCGCCCAGCACGACGCGCACCATGTGAGGGGTCAGCTGCTCGGTGCGGACCACGTGCGCGTGGTGGACCTGGTTCTTGCTGCGGGCCGGGCGGTCTGCCACGTGGGACTCCAGGATTGCGCGGAAGCAGAGGGGACGGAGTAGTTAGGGTTACCTAAGTTCTCAACGTACCACTTCAGCCCGCGCAAGGCGCCGCCCGCCCCGCTCGCAGCCCTTCCCCGGGGCCCGCAGGGTTTCCCGGGCCCCGCCCTTCGGCAGTGCCTCCGCAGTCAGCGCTCCCGCTCCGCCAGCACGTTCAGCAGCCGCTCCAGGGAGCCACCGAGGCCCCACCGCTCCGCGAGGGCGTCGAGGGCCTGCGGGTCGCGCGGGCGGGACGGCAGAGCGGCGTCGAATTCCGGCAGGGCCACGTCGCTCGCGACGTGCACCACCTTCGGTGCCACGGCCAGATACGGGCGGGCCTCGGCCAGACGCTTGCGCTGTGCCGGTGTGATCGCCGACGCGGGATCCTCGGCGGCGGCGATGATTCCCGCCAGGTCGCCGTAGCGCTCCAGCAGCTTCGCGGCGGTCTTCTCGCCGATGCCCTGCACGCCCGGGAGCCCGTCGCTCGGGTCGCCGCGCAACAGGGCCAGATCGGCGTAACCCCCGCCGTCCACGCCGTACTTGGCGCGCAGAGCGGCACCGTCGTAGACGTCGAGCGTGCCGACGCCCTTGACCGGATACAGCACACGCACGCCCCGGTCGTCGTCGATCAGCTGGAACAGGTCGCGGTCGCCGGTGACGATGTCGACGGGCGAGCCGGCGCGGGCCGTGAGGGTGCCGATGATGTCGTCCGCCTCGAAGCCGGCCGCGCCGACGCGGGCGATGCCGACCGCGTCGAGCACGTCGTCGATGACCGGCACCTGCGGGCTCAGCGTGTCCGGGATCTCCTCGGCGTCGGGACCCGAGGCCACCTCCTCGGCGACGCGGTGCGCCTTGTAGGAGGGGATGAGTTCGACGCGCCACTGGGGACGCCAGTCGAAGTCCATGCAGGCCACGAGCGAGTCCGGGTGACGGTTGCTCACCAGGCGCGCGATGAAGTCGAGCAGCCCGCGCACCGCGTTGACCGGGGTGCCGTCGGGCGCCTTCACCGAGTCCGGCACGCCGAAGTACGCACGGAAGTAGAGGGACGAGGTGTCCAGGAGCATCAGGCGTCGTGCCGTCGTCGTAGTCACGCCCCGATGATGCCGTACGCCCCCGACAGCGGACACGGAAGAGGCACCGGGCGGACCGGGACGGCACGGCTCCGCTACGGCGGCCGGGCCGTTGCGCGATCCGCAATCCATGTGCGCGGGTGGCGCAAATTGGCCTGCCTCATCGGCCGAGTCCGGTCTACTCTCTTCTCCGTACGAGGAACGCGCCTCCGGCCCGTCGGCGACCCCCGGCGGACGACCACCGGGTGGCGTGGCCGCAGTACGGGGCTGCGGCACCTTGAGCCGCACGGGGGGCGTACGGTGCCGGTATGGCGCACAGACGTACCGGCACCGTGCGACGCGTCGTCTCCCTCGTCCCCTCCCTGACCGAGGCTCTGGCGGCGACGGCACCCGAACTCCTCATCGGCGCCACCGACTGGTGCAGCCACCCGCCCGGGCTGGATGTGGCCCGCATCCGAGGCACGAAGAACCCGGACGTCGAGCGGATCGTCTCCCTCGCGCCCGACCTCGTCGTCGCCAACGAGGAGGAGAACCGCGAGGCCGATCTCGCCGCGCTGCGCTCCGCCGGTCTGGACGTCCTCGTCACCGAAGTGCGCACGCTGCCGCAGGCGTTCGCCGAGCTGGACCGGGTACTCACCGCGGGCTGCGGGCTCGCCCGTCCGGGCTGGCTCGACGAGGCGGAGGATGCCTGGCGGGAGGTGCGCGCGGAGTTCGACGCGCGGGCCGTCGTGCCGGTGTGGCGCAAACCGTGGATGGTTCTCGGCCGCGACACCTTCGCGGGCGCGCTGCTGGCTCATCTCGGCGTGCACAACGTGTACGCGCACCACGGCGAGCGCTATCCACGGGTGCCGATCGAGGAGCTGAACGGGCACGGCGGCACCGATCTGATCGTGCTGCCGGACGAGCCGTATCTCTTCACCGGGGAGGACGGCCCGGAGGCGTTTCCCGGCCTGCCCGCCGCGCTCGTCAGCGGGCGTTACCTGACCTGGTACGGGCCCTCGCTCACCGAGGCCCCGGCGGCACTGGCGGGGGCGCTGCGCACCGCGCTCGGCTGACGGGACGTCCGCAAGGCGCCCGGATCCGGAGAGTGTCCCGGGACGCCCGCCTCAGCCTGCTGCGGGAGCCGTCCGTTCCGCCGGCGCCGCCTGTGCCGCCGCCACCAGGGCGCGCATCACACGCACGTCCTGGCCCTCCTCGGGGTGCCACTGGACGGACAGGACGAACGGGTGCTCGGCGCCCGGCAGTTCGAGCGCCTCGACCGTGCCGTCTTCGGCGTGAGCACCGGGAACGAGACCCTCACCCAGCCGCGCCACCGCCTGGTGGTGGTACGTCGGCACGGACACCGGCTCTGGCAGTACCTCGGCGAGCCGCGTACCGGCGACGGGCCGGACCGTGTGCTCGGCGAAGACGCCCGGTCGCCCGCGGTGGCCCTCCATGTGCTGGACGAGGGTGCCGCCCAGCAGGACGTTGAGGATCTGCATCCCCCTGCAGATCCCCAGCAGAGGCACGCGCTGCTCCAGGGCGGCGCGGGCCAGGGCGAGTTCCCAGGCGTCGCGCTCGGGGTCGGACGAGCCGCAGTCGGGCCCTCGCTCCGCCCCGTACCTGGAGGGTTCGACGTCCGGGCCGCCGGAGACGACCAGGCCGTCGAGCCTGCTCACGATCCGGTCGGCGTGCTCGTCGACGTCCGGCGGCAGCAGCAGTGCACATCCGCCCGCCCGTTGCACGAGGCGGTGGTACCCGGCGGGCAGCACCGCGGCCTGGTGCTGCCACACGCCCCAGCGGACGTCGGTCTCCATGTATGTGCTGACGCCGATCAGCGGGCTTTGCATGGCGTAAGGCCTCCGGCTGCGGATCTCGTCGTCTCCGGGCGTTCCGTCGGTCGCGGTGCCCGCACCTCAGGATCTGGGACCCGGTCCCGTCCGGTGCTCCAGCGTACGGACGTGGCGTGCCCCGGGCCGCGCGTACGCCCGCGTGCCCGCCCGTCGCGCGAGGGAACGGCCGGGCGGGCACTGCCGGACGAGAACGGGCCCGACGGTCGATGAGGACGGGCGGGACGGTGTCTAGGAGCGTGCGTGCGGGGCGGGAGCGGGGTCGTCGCCGTCGGAGTCCCGCTCCAGCTCCGCCTCGGCGGCCGCGAGCGCCGCGAACTCCTCCTCGGGGGCGGCGGCCACAAGGTGGTGCCGGCTGTAGAGGGCGAAGTAGGCGACGGCCACGACGTAGAGGACCAGGGCGATCCCCGCCGCGGTCGGGTCGACCAGGAACGTGGCCACGACGGCCGAACAGGCGAGCACGAAGGCCACCGACGAAGTGAGCAGCCCGCCGGGTGTGCGGTACGGACGGGGCAGCTCCGGCTCGCGGCGGCGCAGCACGATGTGCGAGAGGGACATCAGCACGTAGCTGATGGCGGCGCCGAAGACGGCGATGTTCAGCATCCGCGCACCGTCGCCCGTGTACGCCGCCAGCCCGAAGCCGATCACGCCGGGCACCAGCAGGCCGAGGTAGGGGGCCTTGCGCCGGCTCGTCAGGGAGAGGAACCGGGGCAGGTATCCGGCGCGGGACAGGGCGAACAGCTGCCGGGACCCGGCGTAGATGAGGGAGAAGAACGAGGCCACCAGGCCTGCCAGGCCCGCGTAGTTGACGATCCTGCTCAGCAGCGTGGGCTCGCCGCCGGTCGCCGCCTGCAGAGCCGCGACGAGCGGGTTGTCGGCGTCCTTGATGGCGTCCGAACCGGCCGCTCCGGCAGCGGGGATCAGCGTGATGAGCGCCAGGAGGACCAGGATGCCGATCGACCACGCGAGCGCCTTCGGCATGGCCCGGACCGGGTCACGGGCCTCCTCGGCGGCGAGCGGCACGCCCTCGACGCCGAGGAAGAACCACATGCCGAAGGGGAACGCCGCCCAGATGCCCAGCAGCCCGAGCGGCAGCCACGAGTTGGAACCGAGGGCGGCGCCGTCGACCGCGACGTCGTTGAGCGAGCCGCCGCCGAAGTGCGTGAACGCGCCGACGCAGAAGACCAGCAGGGCCGCGACCGCGATGCCGGTGACGATGAAGCTGAAGCGCAGCGCCTCACCGACGCCCCACAGGTGGATACCGATGAAGAGCGCGAAGCACACCAGATAGACGGGCCAGCCCGCCTCGATTCCGAAGAGGCCGAGAGACTCGACGTAGCCGCCGATGAAGACCGCGATGGCCGCCGGGGCGAGGATGTACTCGATGAGGATGGCCGTACCGGTCAGGAAGCCGCCCCAAGTCCCCAGCGCCCGGCGGGCGAAGCCGTAGCCGCCGCCGGCGGTCGGCAGGATCGAGGAGAGTTCCGCGAGGGAGAAGACCAGGCAGGCGTACATCGTGCCCATGAGCACGGTGGCTATCGCCAGTCCTCCGAAGCCGCCTTCGGCGAGGCCGAAGTTCCAGCCCGCGTAGTCGCCCGAGACGACGTATGCCACTCCCAGACCGGTCAGCAGCAGCCACCCCGCGCTGCCCCGCCGCAGCGACCGTGCCTGGAGATACGCTTCCGCGCTTTCCGGGCCGGTATCGGGGGACGAGTGCGAGGACTTGGTTCCATCGGCCATGACCGCTCCTACCCTCGGCATTGGTGTGGCTACATACCTTTGCGCCGAGGTGGGGCGCAGCGCAACCCCTGGTGCGTCACGCAGGGATTACGTGTGTGTGCCGCCGTCACGCCGGACGGTCATGCGAGGAACCCCCGCAACAGCGCGGCCGTACCCGCGCAGTGCTCGCGGCTCACGGTGCGCGCCCGCTCCGGGTCGCCGGCCAGGACGGCCTCGACCAGTTCCGCGTGCTGGCGCTGTGCGTGCTCCAGATTACGCACCAGCAGCGGGATGCGGCCCAGCAGGTCGTTGACCTTGGCCCGCACGGCCGCGTACTGGGCCGTGAGCGTGGGGGAGCCGGCCAGTTCGACGAGGGTGAGGTGGAAGAGGGTGTCGCTGCGGCGGTAGTCGGCGAGGGCCGCGTTCCGGGTGGCGTCCAGGGCCGCGCGCAACTGTGCGGCCTCGGACTTCTCCAGCCCGCGGGAGGCGCACAGTTCGGCCGCGCCCGTCTCGAGCACCTCGCGGAAGCGGAGTGTGTCCCGCACGTCCACGTCCTCGGGGGGCTCGACGACGCCGGGCGGATTCTCCGATGTCTCCGCGTCGGGTGCGGGAGGCTGCGGGTGCTGTACGAAGGTGCCGCCGTAGCGGCCGCGCCGACTGACCACCAGGCCCTGTTCGGCGAGTACCTTGAGCACTTCGCGGAGCATCACGCGGCTGATGCCGAGGCGTTCGGCGAGTTCGCGTTCGGCGGGGAGCCGTTCGCCGTCGGGGACCAGGCCCAGCCGGACGATCTGGAGTATCTGCTCCAGAGCCTCCTCGAAGCCGTTGCCGGCCCGCACCGGGCGCAGCACGGCGGCGAGCCGGTCGTTCCCGGTCCGGCCGCCGGTGCTCCCCGGCGCGGCTCTGTGATCGGCTCTCACTGCCCCTCCCTCATCGAACCCCTTCCGAACCAATGGTCTCCGGGACTACCTTATGACTTCCGGTGGACCGACAGGAGGCCAGACGTGGCAGAACGCACACCATTGCTCTCCGTCGACGAGCTGCGGGTGCTCGTCGAACGGGAGGAGATCGACACCGTCGCCCTGGCCTTCACCGATATGCAAGGGCGGCTGCAGGGCAAGAGGTTCGCGGCCCGCCACTTCCTGGACGAGGTCCTGGAGAACGGCACCGAGGGCTGCAACTACCTGCTCGCCGTGGACGTCGACCTGAACACCGTCGACGGCTACAGCATGTCCTCCTGGGAGCGCGGTTACGGCGACTTCGCCATGCACGGCGACACCAGCACCATGCGCCTCGTCCCCTGGAACCCGGGCACGGCGATGGTGACCGCCGATCTGGCGTGGCACGACGGCTCTCCCGTCGTCGCCTCCCCGCGGCAGATCCTCCGCCGCCAGCTCGACCGTCTCGCCGAGCGTGGCTGGAGCGCGTACACCGGCACCGAGCTGGAGTTCATGGTCTTTCAGAACACCTACGAGCAGGCCTGGGACAGCGCGTACCGGGACCTGACCCCGGCGAACCAGTACAACGTCGACTACTCGATGCTCGGCACCGGCCGCGTCGAGCCGCTGCTGCGCCGCATCCGCAACGAGATGGGCGCGGCGGGGATGAAGGTGGAGTCCGCGAAGGGCGAGTGCAACCTGGGCCAGCACGAGATCGCCTTCCGCTACGACGAGGCGCTCACGACCTGCGACCAGCACGTCGTGTACAAGACGGGCGCCAAGGAGATCGCCGCACAGTCGGGCCAGGCGCTCACCTTCATGGCCAAGTTCAACGAGCGCGAGGGCAATTCCTGCCACATCCATCTCTCGCTGCGCGACGAGAACGGTGCCCCTGTCCTCGCCGACGACGACGGCCCGTACGGGATGTCCGCCACGATGCGGCACTTCCTGGCCGGACAGCTCGCGGCCATGCGGGAGTTCACGCTGCTCTACGCCCCGAACATCAACTCCTACAAGCGTTTCCAGCCGGGTTCCTTCGCACCCACGGCCGTGGCCTGGGGGCCGGACAACCGCACGTGCGCGCTGCGCATCGTCGGGCACGGACACAGCCACCGCCTGGAGAACCGGGTGCCCGGCGGCGACGTGAACCCGTACCTGGCCACCGCCGGGATGATCGCGGCGGGCCTCCACGGCGTGGAGCAGAAGCTGGAGCTCGAGGAGGCCTGTACCGGCAACGCCTATTCGGGGGACGCCCCGCACGTGCCCTCCACGCTGCGCGAGGCTGCCGAGCTGTGGGAGCAGAGCGCCATCGCGCGCGAGGCGTTCGGCGAGGAAGTCGTGACGCACTACTTGAACATGGCGCACGTCGAGCAGAAGGCGTACGACACGGCCGTCACGGACTGGGAGCGCTTCCGCTCCTTCGAGCGCATGTGAGGAACGAACTTTGCAGGACGAGCACCACGTGAACGAGCTCCCGGTCATCAACCCCTCGACCGAGGAACTGATCACTACCGTGACCGCCGCCGGCCCGGCGGAAGTCGATGCGGCCGTGCGGCGGGCGGTGAGCGCGCAGAGCGCTTGGGCAGCGCTCGCTCCGGGCGAACGGGCCCGGCTGCTGCGCCGGTTCGCGGTCGTCGTCGACGAACACCTCGAGGAACTGGCCGGGTTGGAGGTACAGGAGGCCGGACACCCTGTCGGCAACGCGCGGTTCGAGGCGGGCAACGTCCGCGACCTGCTCGACTACGCAGCCGGGGGAGTGGAGCGGCTCAGCGGCCGTCAGATCCCGGTCGAGGGAGGCATCGACGTCACCTTCGCCGAACCGCTCGGCGTCGTCGCCGTCATCGCGCCCTGGAACTTCCCCATGCCGGTGGCCGCTTGGGGCACGGCGCCCGCGCTGGCCGCGGGCAACGCGGTCGTACTCAAGCCCGCGGAGACCACGCCGCTGACGGCGCTGCGCCTGAGTGAACTCGCCCTGGAGGCGGGACTTCCCGAGCACCTCTTCCAAGTGCTGCCCGGCGAGGGCCCGGTGGCGGGTACAGCGCTGGTGGAGCACCCGCGGGTGGCCAAGGTCGTCTTCACCGGTTCGACCGCCGTCGGCAGGGACATCATGGCCCGGTGCGCGGCGAGCGTGAAGCCGGTGACGCTCGAACTCGGCGGCAAGAGCCCCAACATCGTCTTCGCCGACGCCGATCTCGAACTGGCCGCCACCGCCGCCCCCGGCTCGTTCCTGGACAACACCGGCCAGGACTGCTGCGCGCGCAGCCGCATCCTGGTGCAGCGCGAGGTCTACGACCGCTTCCTGGAGTTGCTGGAGCCGGCGGTGAAGACCTTCACGGCCGGCGACCCGGCCGACCCGGCGACGCAGATGGGCCCGCTCATCTCGGAGCGCCAGCGCGAGCGCGTGCGCGGCTACGTCCCCGAGGACGAACCCGCCCTGATCCGGGGGGACGTCCCCCGCGGAAAGGGCTTCTGGTACCCGGCCACCGTCCTGGAGGGGCGGCCCGGCGACCGGCGCAGCGCAGAGGAGATCTTCGGACCGGTGGCCGTGGCCATCCCCTTCGAGGACGAGGCGGAGGCCGTCCGCATCGCCAACGACTCCGACTACGGCCTGTCGGGCTCGATCTGGACCCGTGACGTGGGCCGTGCGCTGCGCGTCTCGTGCGGCGTCCAGGCAGGCAACCTGTCGGTCAACTCCCACAGTGCCGTGCGCTACACGACTCCCTTCGGCGGCTACAAGCAGTCGGGGCTGGGCCGTGAACTCGGCCCCGACGCGCTGGCCGCCTTCACCGAGACCAAGAACGTCTTCATCAGTACGGAGGAACAGCCGTGACCGAATCGCTCACCGGCCCCGAGGGGGCAACGCCCCAGTGCCGGCGCCTGACCGGCCGCACCGCCGTGGTGACGGGTGCGGGCAGCGGCATCGGCCTCGCGTCCGCGCGCCGCCTCGCCTCGGAGGGCGCCAAGGTGGTCTGTGCCGACGTCGACGGCGAGCGCGGCAAGAAGGCGGCCGAGGAGACCGGCGGACTGTACGTGGAGACGGACGTCACCGACGCCGCCCAGGTCGAGGCACTCTTCCGCACCGCTCACGAGACGTACGGCTCGGTCGACATCGCCTTCAACAACGCGGGCATCTCGCCTCCGGACGACGACTCGATCCTCACCACCGGCATCGACGCGTGGCAGCGCGTGCAGCAGGTCAACCTCACCTCGGTCTACCTGTGCTGCAAGCACGCCATCCCGTACATGCAGCGGCAGGGACGCGGCTCGATCATCAACACCGCCTCCTTCGTCGCCATTCTGGGCGCGGCCACCTCCCAGATCAGCTACACGGCGTCCAAGGGCGGTGTGCTCGCGATGTCGCGGGAGCTGGGCGTGCAGTTCGCACGGGAGGGCATCAGGGTCAACGCGATCTGCCCCGGGCCCGTCAACACCCCGCTGCTGAGGGAGCTGTTCGCGAAGGACCCGGAGCGTGCGCAGCGCCGCCTCGTGCACGTGCCGCCGGGCCGCTTCGCCGAGCCGGAGGAGATCGCTGCCGCCGTGGCCTTCCTGGCCAGCGACGACGCCTCGTTCGTCAACGCGACGGACTTCATGGTGGACGGCGGCATCTCCGGGGCGTACGTGACGCCCGTCTGACCCTGTCCCTGCGGGGACGCCTCCGGCCGGGCGGTGACTGTGTGATTCGTACACACGTTGCCCTACAGTGCGATGCGTGAGCATGACGACGCCGCCCGGCTGGTACCCCGATCCCGACCCTGCGCAGAGAGCCAACTCGCCCTCTGCGGAACGCTGGTGGGACGGGACGTCCTGGACCGGGCAGACCCGCACCAAGGCGGCCGTGCGCGGCCCTCTCGTGGCGGGCATCGTCGGTGCGGTGGTCCTTGTCGCCGCCCTCGTCGTCAGCGTCGTCCTGGCCTTCGGCACCGGCCCCGGCTCCGGTCTCACGCGCGACGAGGCCGGAGCGGGCGAGCCCGACACCCCCGACGAGGACGAGGACGGGGGAGCACCCGAGGAGGACCCGGAAGCCCCCGGCGGGCCCGAGGGCGACGTCCCCGCGGCGGGAGTCGATCTACCGGTCCTGAAGGGCTGGGACCACGACCCGTTCGGGCCGATGGTCACCACCGGGGAGTACAAGTGCCCCGGAAGCAAGGAGGAGAGCTGCCTGCGCGGCTCCTCCGTCATCGTCGTGGCTCCCGCGGGCAAGAGCAGCGCAGAGGACACCGCGAAGAAGGACATCGGGCGGTTCGCCAAGCTCGCCTACAGCAAGGGCACTTACGGCGGTATCACCTCGCGCGAGGCGGTCGCCTCCGAGAAGACCTCGGTGGCCGGCCAGGACGCGTACCGGGTGCGCTGGAAGATCGTCAACCGCACCAAGCCGGACGCCTACGTCGAGTCCGTGGCCTTCACACACCCCGACGGGTCGGGGGAGATGCTGCTGCTGCGCACCGGCTTCGACATCGCGAAGTCCGCGCCGCCGCTGAGCGACATGGACAAGCTGGCCGAAGGAGTCACCGAGCGCGAAGCCGAACAGGACAGCCCGAGCGAAGACGTATGAGAACGGACGGGGGTGATCCGCTCGGGGGCGTGCGCACTCCCCGCCGCGCCGGTTATGCGAGCCCTTCGCGAACGGTGAGGCGGGCCCTGTCCGGGGGCCGCCGCACGATTCTCAGAGGAACGTGTGACCCTCGCCCCGGTACGTCGGGAACGTGCCGGTGACCCGGCCGCCCTCGATCGCGTGCAGCGTGTCGAACCGCTCGCACAGCTCACCGGCCTTGGCGTGCCGGAACCAGACCCGGTCTCCCACGAGGAGATCGTCGGCGGGCGGCCCGAGCAGCGGCGTCTGCACCTCGCCCGCCGCCTCCTGCTTGTCGTAGCGCAGCCCTTCGGGAAGGTAGGGCTGCGGCAGACGGTCCGGGCCGGGCGCTCCGGAGGCCGGATAGCCGCCGCCCAGGACCGTCACCACGCCCACGCCCGGTCTGCGTACGACCGGCAGGGCGAACAGCGCGGCCGGACGCCCGGTGAACGACGTGTAGTGGTCGAACAGGCGCGGCACGAACAGGCCGGAGCCCGCCGCGATCTCCGTGACCGCCTCCTCGGCCGCCGTGTGCTGCACGCTCCCCGTGCCGCCCCCGTTGACGAGCTCCAGGCCTGGGGCGACGCTGCGCACCGCCCGCACGGCCGCCGCCCTGCGCGCGGCCAGCTCCCGCTTGGCCGCCGCCTGCATGAGCCGTACGCCGCGCGAGCGTGCCCAGTTGCCCGGTGCCGCGTCGCCGACTCCGGCGATGTGCCCCTCGTATGCCATCAATCCCGTCAGGCGGAAGCCCTCGCGGCGGGTGACCGAGCGGGCGAGCTCCGCGAGCCGCGTGGGGGAGTGGACCGGTGATCGGCGCGCGCCGATGCGGACACGACCGCCCAACAGCCGCAGGGACGTGTCGAGTTCGAGACAGACCCGGATCTCCTGCGTGCCGCCTTCCCTCGCGGCGTCGATGAGGTCCAGCTGGTCGGTGTCGTCGACCATCACGGTCACGCTCCGGGCGAGCTTCGGGTCCGAGGCGAGTTCGGTGTACCCGGAACGGTCCGCGGAGGGATAGGCCAGCAGCACGTCGTCGATCCCGGAGCGCGCCAGCCACAGCGACTCGGCGAGCGTGAAGGAGAGCACCCCGGCGAAGCCGTCACGGGAGAGCACCCGCTCCAACAGCGCCCTGCAGCGCACCGACTTGCTGGCCACGCGGATGGGCTTTCCGCCCGCGCGGCGCACCAGGTCGGAGGCGTTGGCGTCGAACGCGTCCAGGTCGACGACGGCCAGCGGCGGGTCCAGATGTGCCGTCGCACGGTCGTAGCGGGTGCGGTCGGCTGCGAGGTCTGAAGAGGCGTCGGGCACGCGGGCAGCTTGCCAGAGCGAAGGCGTGCAGGACAGCCCTCCCATCTTGCTCGACCGGGTTGCCGGGACCACCAGTTCGCACCGTAGAGTGACGGCCGCACGCTGCCGCGAGTCTGGACCAGCGGCGTGCTGTCCGATGAGAACCGGCATGCCCCGAAAGGGGTCGTGTGGGGTGGCGCTGCGCGCGGGAGGGGTGCAGATGAGCACTGATGCCGACCGCACACACTCCCAGGACCCTTCCCCGGGCTCATATCCCGGGCGTCCCCAGGTCCCGCCACGCCCCGCCTTTCCCCCGCGCCCGTCCGCGCCTCCGCGCCAGGGCGGGCCCGTGGAGCATGCACAGAGAGACGAGCCCACCGCACACATGCCGCACGACACGGAATCGGACGCATCCAGGCCCGAACCGGAGTCCTCGTCCGCCCCGTCAGACTCTTCTGCCGATCGCGACCGGCCCGGCGCGTCGTCCCCGTCCGGCGGGCCGCAGCTTCCCCAGGTCGCAGCGATTCCCCAGCCCCCGCCGCCCACAGGCGAGCCGCTGACGTCCTGGCCGCCGCGCCGCAGCCTGCCCCACTCCGACGACGCCGGGCGGACCCGTGATGACGGCCCGGCGGGGGACAGATACATCCGGGGCACCGGCTCCGCCGCACCGCTTCCGCCTGCGAGCACCGTCCCGCCCCAGCGTCCGGTGGTGGGACCTCCGGCACCGGCCGGGAATCCCCTTCCGCCGTGGCCGTCCGACCATCCCGACTCCGGACCTCCCACGTGGCAGCTGAGGCCCATCAGCGACAAGCCCGCGCACCACCGGCCCGCGCCCCGCACCGTCGCCGCCGCCGTCTGTCTCGTCCTTGGCGTGGGTCTGCTGGGCGGGGCGGCGGCCGGTACGTTCCTCACCGACGATCCGGGCCAACAGGCCGCCACCGAGGGGTCGTTCGACGACATGCGGGCCGCGTGGCACAACAGCTCCGTCGACGCCCTCTTCCCGCGCGTCCTCGAAGGGAAGGGCGCCGGCCCCGGCGGGGCCGACCGCCGCTGGCTCCGCGTCGCGGTCGCGCCCGACAGCAACTGCCGTGAGGGGTTCGACCCGTTGCTCGCCAAGGCACTCCTGCCCGTCGGCTGCAGCCGCCTCGTACGCGCCACGTACGCCGACGAGACGACCAGTTCCGTGACGACCGTCGGTCTGCTCTTCACCCGCTCCGAGGGTGCGGGCATGCGCGCGCTCCGCAAGCGGTTCGCGGTCGAGAACCTCAGCGAGCGCACCGATCTGATGCCCCGTCCCTACGGGTCACGCGGCACGGTCTCGGCCGACTTCGGCGACGCGCAGCGTGCCAGCTGGACGATCCGGGTGCTCTCCGACGCACCCGTCGTCGTCTACGCCGTGAGCGGCTTCGCGGACGGACGGATCGTCAGCGACCCGCAGGCCGCAGCGGAGGCGACCGAGAAGGGCGAGACCTCGGCGGCCGCACAGGCCGGTCTCGGCCACGACGCACAGGGCATCGCGGACCGCATCGAGCGCCGGCTGCGCAATGCGGCAGGGGAAGAAGAGGGCGACCAGTGAGGCAGACACGTCCCATGGGAGGTCCGGCCCGGCACAGCGGACCGCGACGGCTGGCCGTCGTGGCGCTCGCGGCGGCGCTCGGGCTGCTCCCGGCAGCCGGGATCGCTCAGGCGGCCGAGGGCGAGGGCGTCCAGCGCCAGCAGTGGGGCCTGAAGGCCCTCCAGGCGGAGGACGCCTGGAAGACCACCAAGGGCAAGGGCATCACCGTCGCCGTGCTGGACACCGGGGTCGACCCCGGCCATCCGGACCTGAAGGGCAGCGTCCACGGGGGACGTGACTTCATCCGCATGGGAGCCAAGAAGGGCGACCGCGCGTGGGCACGGCACGGCACCGCCATGGCGGGGATCATCGCCGGCCACGGTCACGGCAAGGGCGACAAGCTCGGCGTCATGGGCGTCGCGCCCGAGGCGAAGATCCTTCCCGTGAGGGTCCTCCTCGAGGACAGCGACCCCAAGCGCAAGGAGGCCCGCAACGCGCGCGCCACCGCCCTCGCCGACGGGATCCGCTGGGCCGCCGACAAGGGCGCGGATGTCATCAACCTCTCCCTCGGCGACGACAGCAGCTCCGCTCATCCCGAGCCCGGCGAGGACGCCGCCGTCCGCTACGCCCAGCGCCGGGGCTCCGTGGTCGTGGCCTCCGCCGGCAACGGCGGCGAGGAGGGCGACCACGTCTCCTACCCGGCCGCCTATCCCGGCGTCATGGCGGTCACGGCCGTCGACCGCCGCGGTGCACGGGCCTCCTTCTCCACCCGGCGCTGGTACGCGACCGTCGCCGCCCCCGGCAAGGGCGTGCTGATCGCAGACCCCGACCGCCACTACTACGAGGGCTGGGGCACCAGCGCCGCCTCGGCGTTCGCCTCCGGTGCGGTCGTGCTCGTACGGGCCGCCCACCCCGACCTCAGCCCCGCTCAGGTCAAGGAGCTGATCTCCGACACGGCACGCCACACCCCGGAGGGCGGACGCAGCGACGCCCTGGGCACGGGCGTCGTCGACCCGGCGGCAGCCATCGAGATGGGCTCGAACATCAAGCCCCGCAAGCAGGAGCCCAGTCATCCGCCGTACCGGAGCGAATTCTTCGGAACCGGCCCGGACGACGGACCCAGCGCGGGCTGGCTGGCGACCATCGCCGCCGTGCTCGGGCTGCTGCTCGTCGGCGGTGCGGTGGCCGTGCACAAGGGCGTGACTCTGGAGACGCTGCGCGGCCTGCGTACGGGGTCGCCGGAGCGCTGAAGAACGGAGCCCTGCGGCTCCCGCAGTGAGAGAGACGCGACGGGCCGGACGGGGTTCGGCGGGTGCAGGAGGTTCGGCTGCGCCCCGGCGTCGGAACCCGCCGCGGCTCGGAACTAAGCTGCCGTCCGTGGTGCCGCTCAAGAACATCCCCGATCCCGGCTTCGCAGCCGACACCGGCTCGGCCGACCCCGCCCTCGCCGAGGCGCTCGCCGCCTGGCAGGCCGCCCCCGGGGGACCGGGCGCCGAACAGCGCGTGCTCGAAGCCCTCGCCGGGGGGCGGTTGCTGGTCCCCGTCGTCGCGGTCCTGGGCGAGGCCGAAACCGACGAGTCGGGGCTGCGCCGCGACAAGACGAGCGACATGGCCGTGCCGACGCTCACCTCTCCAGGAGGGCGCCGGGCACTGCCCGCGTTCACGAGCACCGAGACCCTCGCCCGCTGGAACGCGGAGGCGCGGCCCGTGGCCGTCCCCCTGGGCCAGGCGCTGCGGGCGCTCGTCCAGGAGCGAGCCGACACCCTCGTCCTGGACCTCGCCGGGCCCGTGACGTATCAGCTCACCGGCGCCGCGCTCCGTGCGCTCGCCGAGGGCCGCACCAGCACCGACCCGGCCGCCGACCCCCAGGTCACGGCCGCGCTGCGCGCCGTGCTGGAGGCCGAGCCCGATGTGGCGGGCGCATTTCTGGCGCCCGGCGGTCCCGTGGCCGACGCCACCCTCGCCCTGACGCTCACCCCGGACGCCGCCGCCGACTCCGCGACGGCCACAGCGACCGTGCGGCGGCTGGCCGGTGCGCTCGCGTCCGACGAGACGCTGCGCTCTCGTCTCGTCCGGGGCCTCGAGCTTGCGCTGCTCCCGCCCGGCAGCACCCTGCCCGAGGACGCTCTCCACCGGCGCTGACTGTCTTCCCCTCGGCCCTGCGGCCCGGGGATGCCCTCACCTGCAAGGCGCTTTGCGGCGGCCCGATCGCCCGGGAAAGCGTGGCCGAGCGCATCGTCGCTGGTGAATGGCCTGTTCCCGCTCGACATGCGAGCCCGGCGCAGGCGGCGGAGGATGGTGGACGACCATTCCCGACGTGTCAGGAGTGCCATGTCGACCGAGACGGAGCTGCAGACCACTGCGGCGGAATTCCTGGGAACCCTGGTCCTCGTGTTCTTCGCCGTGGGCGCCACGGTGCTGTCGGGTGAGTACATCGGGACGCTCGGCATCGCCCTCGCGTTCGGGTTCACGCTGCTCGCGCTGGCCTACGTCTTCGGACCGGTCTCCGGCGCCCACGTGAACCCCGCGGTCACCCTCGGGATGGTGGCGGCAAAGCGCATGGACCTGCCGACCGCGATCAGGTACTGGGTCGCGCAGATCGCCGGCGCCATCGCGGGTGCCGCACTGCTCTTCCTGCTCGCCAAGCAGGTCCCCGGACTGCAGACCAGCGAGAGCTTCGGCAGCAACGGCTTCGGTGACCGCTCCGCCGTGCAGATCAACCTGGGCGGCGCGTTCCTGGCGGAGTTGATGTTGACCGCGCTGCTCGTCTATGTCTACCTGTGCATGACCCACAAGGTGACCATCGCGGGCTTCGGCGGCATCCCCATCGGCCTGACGCTGGCCGTGGTCAATCTGATCGGCATCCCGCTGACGGGCGCCTCGGTCAACCCGGCCCGCAGCCTGGGCCCGGCCATCTTCGCCGGCGGTGCCGCACTGACCCAGTTCTGGCTCTTCCTCGTGGCCCCGCTCGTGGGGGGCCTGCTGGCGGCGGCGGTGCACCGCGTCACGCACCCTCCCGCCGGCGCGGAACTGCACAGGAACCTTCAGCCTTCGGGGTCCCCCCGCTGAACGCACGGCACGGGCCGGGCCGGATCACCTCCGGTCCGGCCCCGTGTGTGTCAGCTGAACACGGGGCCCGTGAACTTCTCGCCGGGGCCCTGCCCGGGCTCGTCCGGCACCGCCGACGCCTCGCGGAAGGCCAGCTGCAGCGACTTCAGACCGTCGCGGAGCGGCGCCGCGTGGTACGTGCCGATCTCCGTGGCGCTCGCGGTGACGAGGCCGGCCAGGGAGTGGATGAGCTTGCGCGCCTCGTCCAGGTCGCGGTGCTGCTCGCCGTCCTCGGAGAGGCCGAGGTTGACCGCGGCCGAGCTCATCAGATGCACAGCGACCGTGGTGATGACCTCGACCGCCGGGACGTCCGCGATGTCGCGGGTCAAGCTGTCGAAGTCGGGAGCACCAGGGCCCTGACCGCCGGCCCCCGCGGGGCGATTCGATTCGGTGTCGCTCATGCGTGCCACCCTAGGCCCCTCCGCCGTGAGGGCTCCCGCCCAGGTGACCCCGGTGGGGACCATCTGTGACCCCTGGTATGCTGGGATATCGACCGGCTGGAGAGTACGTGCTTCAGCCCGCAAGTGGAGGCTCCGAACTCCCACCTGACGGCCCCGCCGGGCCGCGGGTCAACGGTCAGGCTGCGCCCCGCGGATCGCGCGATGGTGCTCCAGGTCTTTGAGGAGCCACCGCCTGTGTCCGTCAGGGGCGTTTTTGCGTCCCCGGCGCGGTGGTCACAAGACGACATCACTTGCGCGGCCGTCCGCCAGACCGCCGCGTCGTGTACCCGAGGAGGCCCCATCAGCGCCGAGCCCCGCATCAACGACCGGATTCGAGTCCCTGAGGTGCGACTCGTCGGTCCCAGTGGCGAGCAGGTCGGCATCGTGCCGCTTGCCAAGGCCCTGGAGCTCGCACAGGAATACGACCTCGACCTCGTCGAGGTGGCGGCCACAGCCCGTCCGCCGGTGTGCAAGCTCATGGACTACGGAAAGTTCAAGTACGAGTCGGCCATGAAGGCCCGTGAGGCACGCAAGAACCAGGCGCACACGGTCATCAAGGAGATGAAGCTCCGGCCGAAGATCGATCCGCACGACTACGACACCAAGAAGGGTCACGTCGTCCGGTTCCTCAAGCAGGGTGACAAGGTCAAGATCACGATCATGTTCCGCGGACGTGAGCAGTCCCGCCCCGAGCTGGGCTTCCGGCTGCTCCAGCGGCTCGCGGACGACGTCGCCGACCTGGGCTTCGTGGAATCCAACCCGAAGCAGGACGGCCGTAACATGATCATGGTGCTCGGTCCGCACAAGAAGAAGACCGAGGCCATGGCCGAAGCCCGCGAGGCTCAGGCCGCCCGCAAGGCCGGCCGCCAGCAGGAGAGCAGCCCCGCCGAGGAGCCCGCCGAGGAGCCCGCCGAGGCGTGAGCCCTCCAGGGCCCCCTCCCTCGGGACCCCCGGACAACCCGTTAAGCGACAGACGGCGCCTCCGCCGCCGGCCCCCGGCCGAGTGCGAGGTGTCACCGACGAGGAGTGAACGGCGACATGCCGAAGAACAAGACGCACAGTGGTGCCCGCAAGCGCTTCAAGATCACCGGCTCGGGCAAGGTGATGCGCCAGCGTGCCGGCCGCCGCCACTATCTCGAGCACAAGCCGTCCACGTTGACGCGCCGCCTTGCAGGCAGCACCGAGGCGGCCTCGGCCGACGCCAAGAAGGCCAAGAAGCTTCTCGGCAAGTAAGTCCGGCCCGGCCGGGACCCAATCGATTCGGGCTGGGTGGTCGTCCCACCAGACCGGCCCCGTGTACCAAGGAGTTATCAAGTGGCACGCGTCAAGCGGTCAGTCAACGCACACAAGAAGCGCCGGGCGATCCTCGAGCAGGCCAGCGGTTACCGCGGCCAGCGCTCGCGTCTGTACAGGAAGGCGAAGGAGCAGGTCACTCACTCCTACGTCTACAACTACAACGACCGCAAGCGGCGCAAGGGCGACTTCCGCCAGCTGTGGATCCAGCGCATCAATGCCGCTGCCCGGGCCAACGGCATCACCTACAACCGCTTCATCCAAGGTCTGAAGGCCGCCAACATCGAGGTGGACCGCAAGATCCTTGCCGACCTGGCGGTCAACGACGCGGGCGCGTTCACCGCTCTCGTCGAGGCGGCGCAGAAGGCCCTGCCGAGCGACGTCAACGCCCCGAAGGCAGCCTGAAGCACGCAGGCCATTGACGCACTGCAGCGGACCCGCGGGCACTATGCCCGCGGGTCCGCTGCTGTCGCGTGCCGCACGGTCTCGAATTGGGAAGTGAGCCACCGCCCATGGGCACCCCCGACCTGATCTCGCCGCGCTCCGCTCGCGTCGCCGCAGCGCGGCGCCTGGTGCGGCGCAACTTCCGCGCCAAGGACCGCCGTTTCCTCGCCGAGGGACCGCAGGCCGTGCGGGAGGCCGTGGCGCACCGGCCCGCCCGCACCGACGCGGGCGCGGGGAAGGAAGCCGGTCCCGCCCTGGTCGAGCTGTTCGCGACGCCTGAGGCAGCTGACCGCCACCCCGGGATCCTGCGTGAGGCGCGGGATTCGGGAGCCCGAGTCCATCTCGCCGAGCCGCAGACGCTCGACGGCATCGCCCAGACGGTCAGCCCGCAGGGCCTGATCGGGGTCTGCCGTTTCGTCGACTCCCCGCTGGAGGCGGTTCTCTCCGCCCGCCCGCGCCTCGTCGCGGTCCTCGCGCACGTACGGGATCCCGGGAACGCCGGCACCGTGCTGCGATGCGCAGACGCTGCCGGGGCCGACGCTGTCGTCCTGACCGACGCGTCCGTCGACCTCTACAACCCCAAGACCGTACGGGCGTCCGCGGGTTCGCTCTTTCATCTGCCCGTCGCCGTCGGCGTTCCCGTCGGGAAGGCCGCCGAGGGACTGCGCGCCGCCGGTGTTCGCCTGCTCGCCGCCGACGGGACCGGCGAGCGGGACCTGGACGCGGAACTCGATGCCGGCACCATGAGCGGTCCCACCGGCTGGATCTTCGGGAACGAGGCATGGGGCCTGCCCGAGGAGACCCGTGCCCTCGCGGACGAGGTGGTGCGGGTGCCGATCCACGGCCGAGCCGAGAGCCTCAACCTGGCGACTGCGGCGGCGGTCTGCCTGTACGCCTCGGCCCGTGCACAGCGCAGTCCCGGGGCGCGCGGCAGCGCCGCGAACGGCGACGGCCGGTAAGGCGCGCCCGGGGCCGCACCCCCGAGCGGGGGGCCACCCGGCGAGCGGCGAGGGAATCACCGGGCGAGTGCGCGCGGAAGCGGACCGGTGAACATGTGCCCGCCGGGCCCGTGTTCACGGCACGTCCTCCGCCGGCGCGTGCGGCTCCGCCCCGCGTCGCGGGGAGGGACATCGTGGACGCCGCACTAGTAGGGTGGCCGGGCCCGGGGCGGAGCCAGTCGAGGCAGTTGGGGCCGGTGGAGCCAGTGAGGCCAGACGAGGGGGGTGCAGCGGAAATGGAGGTGCGGACGCAGCGCACTCAGCCGCGCGGCGACCCGTCCCCGTCATCCGGTGCTCCCGCCGATCCGGCCGCAAGCAGCTCCGACGAGCAGCACGCCCAGGCCCCCGAAAGCGGCATCCCGCACCCCGGTCCGGCCCCCGCCGCAGCGGCCGCCGGACCCGGCGTACACCCCGACGATCTGCCCGACGGGCTCGTCGTCGCCGACGCGGCCGGGCGGGTCGTCTGCTTCAACGCCGCCGCGGTCCGCATCACGGGGCTCAGCTCCGCGGAGGCCCTAGGCGGCACCCTTCAGCAGGCGCTGCCCCTCGAGGACATGGACGGCCGCCGCTGGTGGCAGCTGACCGACCCCTATGGCGGCCTGGCCACCCGCACCGGCCAGCCCGAACGGAACCTGCTCCTGCCCGGCGGCCGCGAAGTCATGGTCGCCGCGCGCTACGTGCGGGCGCGCCCGAAGGGCCCGGTGCAGCGGCTCGTGGTGACCGTCCGCGGGACCGAGGCGCGGCGGCGTGCCGAGCGCAGCCATGCCGAACTGATAGCGACGGTCGCGCACGAACTGCGCTCGCCGCTCACGTCCGTGAAGGGCTTCACCGCGACGCTTCTGGCGAAGTGGGAGCGCTTCACCGACGACCAGAAACGGCTGATGCTGGAGACCGTCGACTCCGACGCCAACCGCGTCACCAGGCTCATCGCCGAACTGCTCGACATATCGCGCATCGACTCGGGACGCCTCGAGGTGCGGCGCCAGCCGGTGGACATGGCCGCGGCGGTACGCCGTCACGTCGAGGCGCACATCGCGGCCGGACGCTCCGCCGACCGCTTCGTCACACACATCAGCGAGCCGCTGCCCGGCCTGTGGGCGGACCCGGACAAGATCGACCAGGTGCTGGGCAACCTGCTGGAAAACGCGGTGCGGCACGGCGAGGGCACTGTCACCATTGAGGTGGCACCCGCACCCTCCCGCAGCGACGAAGAAGGAACGGCAGTCACCGTGAGCGACGAAGGCCCCGGCATCCCCGAGGAGTCGATGAGCCGCGTCTTCACCCGCTTCTGGCGGGGCAGCAAGCGCGGTGGCACCGGGCTGGGCCTGTACATCGTCAAGGGCATCGTTGAGGCGCACGGCGGAACGATCGCCGTGGACCGGGCGGTCGCCGGCGGCGCCCGGTTCCGATTTACCCTGCCCGTGGGCGCCCCGGCTTTCATGGCCTGAGCGGCGCGCACGGGCTTCTCCGCGGCCCGCGGGAGCGTGGCCCCTGCGCGTGATCGGCCGATCACGGCCGTGTGCGGGGCGGTACGCCCCTCCATCTAGACTCGGCTGCTGGCACCCTTGCGCAGCCGGATCCAATCGGAAGTACGGGAAAAGATGTCCGCACCCAATAAGTCCTACGACCCCGTCGAGGTCGAGGCACTCAAACCGGAAGTCGTCGACCGCGCGAAGGACGAGGCGCTCGCCGCCATCGCCGCGGCCGGTGATCTCGAAGCGCTGCGAGAGGTGAAGGCCGCACACGCAGGCGACCGCTCCCCGCTGGCTCTCGCCAACCGCGAGATCGGCGCCCTCCCGCCGCACTCCAAGGCCGAAGCCGGCAAGCGCGTCGGCCAGGCACGCGGCGCCGTCGGCCAGGCGCTGAAGAGCCGGCAGGAGGAGCTGGAGCGCGAACGCGACGAGCGGGTCCTCGTCGAGGAGGCCGTCGACGTCACTCTGCCCTACGACCGTCTTCCCGAGGGCGCCCGCCATCCGCTGACGACGTTCAGCGAGCGCGTCGAGGACATCTTCGTCGCCATGGGCTACGAGGTCGCGGAAGGCCCCGAGGCCGAGGCGGAGTGGTTCAACTTCGACGCTCTCAACATCGCGCCCGACCACCCGGCGCGCACGATGCAGGACACCTTCTTCGTGCGCCCTGGCAAGGACAGCTCGGCGGAAGGGAAGGACGGCGAGGACAGCGGCGTCGTCCTGCGCACGCACACCTCGCCCGTGCAGATCCGTACGTTGCTCGACCGCGAGCCCCCGGTCTACGTCATCTGTCCCGGCCGGGTCTTCCGCACCGACGAGCTGGACGCGACGCACACGCCCGTCTTCACGCAGGTCGAGTTGCTGGCCGTCGACGAGGGCCTGACCATGGCCGACCTGAAGGGCACGCTCGACCACATGGTGCGCGAGCTGTTCGGCGAGGGCGTGCACACCCGCCTGCGTCCCAACTACTTCCCCTTCACCGAGCCGTCCGCCGAGATGGACATGGTCTGCTACCGCTGCCACGGCGAGTCCGTCGGCGACCCGGACCGCCCGTGCCGCACCTGCTCCAGCGAGGGCTGGATCGAGCTGGGCGGCTGCGGCATGGTCAACCCGCGTGTGCTGACCGCCTGCGGCGTGGACCCGGAGAGGTACAGCGGATTCGCCTTCGGGTTCGGGATCGAGCGGATGCTGATGTTCCGCCACAACGTCGAGGACATGCGAGACATGGTCGAGGGTGACGTGCGCTTCACCAGGCCGTTCGGGATGGAGATCTGATGCGCGCCCCGCTTTCGTGGCTGCGAGAGTACGTCGATCTGCCGGCAGGCGAGACCGGCCGTGACGTCGCGGCGAAACTGATCGCGGCCGGCCTGGAGGTCGAGACCGTCGACCGTCTCGGCACCGGCCTCAAGGGTCCGCTCGTCGTCGGCAAGGTGCTCGCCATCGAGGAGTTGACGGAGTTCAAGAAGCCGATCCGCTACTGCCAGGTCGACGTCGGCCAGGCCAACGGCACCGGCGAGCCGCAGAACATCGTCTGCGGCGCGAGCAACTTCGTCGTCGGCGACAAGGTCGTCGTCGTGCTGCCTGGCGCGGTGCTGCCCGGCGACTTCGCCATCAGCGCCCGCAAGACCTACGGCAAGGTCTCCGAGGGCATGATCTGCTCGGCCGCCGAGCTGGACATGGGCGACGACCACTCGGGGATCATCGTCCTGCCGAACGAGTACGAGCCGGGCACCGACGCCATCGAACTGCTCGAACTCGTCGACGAGGTGCTGGACATCGCGGTCACACCCGACCGCGGCTACTGCCTGTCCATGCGGGGCATCGCCCGCGAGACGGCGACGGCCTACGGGCAGCAGCTGCGTGACCCCGCCCTGCTGGACGTGCCGACACCCAACCCGGACGGCTTCCAGGTCAACGTCTCCGACCCGAAGGGCTGCGACCGCTTCGCCGCCCGCACGGTCACGGGGCTGCGGCCGGAGGCCACGTCGCCGCTGTGGCTCCAGCGGCGGCTGCAGAAGTCGGGCATGCGGCCCGTCTCGCTGCCCGTCGACATCACCAACTACGTGATGCTGGAGCTGGGTTCGCCGCTGCACGCCTACGACCGCTCCCGGCTGGAGGGCCCCATCACGGTCCGCCGTGCCACTCCGGGCGAGCTGCTGACCACCCTCGACGGCACGAAGCGGAAGCTGGACGCCGAAGACCTCGTCATTGCCGACGACGCCGGGCCCATCGGCCTCGCCGGTGTCATGGGCGGCATCAACAGCGAGATCGCCGACCCCGAGCAGGACCCGGAGAGCGGCGAGTGGCGCGGGACGACCGAAGTCGTCGTGGAAGCAGCCCACTTCGACCCGGTCACCGTGGCTCGTTCCAGCAGGCGGCACAGGATCTCCTCGGAGGCGTCCCGGCGCTTCGAACGAGGCGTCGACCCCGAGGCCGCCGCGGCCGCGGCCCAGCGCACCGTGGACCTGCTGGTGCTGCTCGCGGGAGGCAGCGCGGAGGCCGGAGTCACCCAGTTCGTCACACCGCACGGGCCTCACACCATCAAGATCCCCGTGACGCACCCGGGCCGCGTCGCCGGCGTCGACTACGACCGCGAGACCGTCGTGCACCGCCTGCTGCAGGTGGGGTGCGACGTGTACGGGCAGGACGAACTCACCGTCACCGTGCCGTCCTGGCGTTCCGATCTGACCGATCCCAACGACCTGGCGGAAGAGGTCATCCGGCTGGAGGGCTACGAGAACCTGCCCTCCACGCTCCCCAGGCCGCCCGCCGGCCGGGGCCTGACCGAACGGCAGCGACTGCATCGCAGGGTCGGACGGGCGCTGGCGGGCGCCGGCTACGTCGAAGCGCTCAACTACCCCTTCGTCGGGCCGGAATCCTTCGACCAGCTCGGCCTCGCGGAGGACGACGTACGCCGCCGTACGGTGACGCTCGTCAACCCGCTCTCCGACGAGGAGCCGTCGCTGCGCACGACGCTGCTGCCGGGCCTTCTCGCGGCGCTGCGCCGCAACGACGGCCGCGGCAGCCAGGGCAGCCACGGCGGTCTGGCCCTCTTCGAGACGGGTCTGGTCTTCCTGCCGACAGGGGAGGAGTCCCGTGCGGAGCGGCTGCGCGTGGACGCCCGGCCCGGGGACGAGGAGATCGCCTCGCTGGACTCGGCGCTGCCGCGCCAGCCGCGGTATGCGGCGGCTGTTCTGGCTGGTCCCCGTGAACAGCCCGGCTGGTGGGGCGAGGGCCACCCCGCGGTCTGGGCCGACGCCGTCGAGGCCGCCCGCTCCGTGGCGGGCGCCGCGCGAGTCGAACTCACCGTCCGCAGCGCCCAGTTCGAGCCGTGGCACCCCGGCCGGTGCGCGGCGCTGTTCGTCGGCGACGGTGAGGGTGGCGAGACGCTCGTGGGGCACGCGGGCGAACTGCACCCGCGGGTCGTCAAGGCGCTCGGGCTGCCGTCGCGGTCCTGCGCGATGGAACTCGACCTCGACGCAGTCGAGAAGGCGGGCGGATCGGTCGTGCCCGCCCCGCGGATCTCGGGCTTCCCGGTGGCGACGCGGGATGTCGCGCTGGTCGTCGAGGAGTCCGTGCCGGCGGCTCAGGTCGAGAAGGCGCTGCGTGAGGGCGCCGGTGAACTCCTCGAATCGGTGCGCCTGTTCGACGTCTTCACCGGCGAACAGCTCGGCAGCGGCAAGAAGTCCCTGGCGTACGCGCTGCGCTTCCGTGCGCGCGACCGCACGCTGACCGCCGAGGAGGCCTCGGCGGCACGCGACGCCGCGGTCGCCTCCGCCGTCGAACGCACCGGTGCGACCCTGCGTGGGGCGGAGTCCCCGGCAGGGGCCTGACACACACGAAAGCCCGGCCCCGGAATCGCCCGGGGCCGGGCCTTCGTGCGTCCGGGAACGTTCCGGCCACCCTGTCGCCGGCTGCGCCGGAGCGGAGCCGCACAGCCACACGCCGACTCACTCAATCGTGTGAGTAATGCCGGACCTGGGTCGTTCCGGCCGCCGCTTCGGACACCATCGTGCTGGTCGCAGGGGGTTGGCACGGGGTGCACGGGTTCCAGCGGAGCCGGAGCGAGGGGGCAGGACAGCAGCACGTGAGGGGCGGGGAACCGCCCGGAGGCCGGAGGGACCGATCCGCATGACGGCAGACCAGCGAACGCGCGTCGGCGTGAGAAGCCCCGGCCCGGCAGGAGCGGACGCCGCCGACAGCGGAACGAAGATCTCCCGAGGTTCGCGGAACTGGGGGATGCGAAGAGCGGTGGGCTACGCCGTGCCCGCCCTGTGGGCGGCGGGCGTGGTCGTGTGGGAGCTGCTGCTGCCCATGAGCACACACTGTGTCGCGCTGCTGGCCGCCACGCCCGCGCTGGCCTGCGCCGGCACGGGGGCACGCAGCGGTGTGTGGTTCGGCGGCGGCTGTGCGCTCCTCGCCCTGTACCCGCTGGGGACCGTGCCCGTCTACGAGGAGATCGGCAGCAGAGCCGGAACGTGCGCGGCGATCATCTCCGTCGCGATGGTCAGCTGCTTCACGATGCGGCGGCGCGCGCGCCTGACCGACGAGCTCGCACGTACACGGGAGGTCGCAACCGCCGCGCAGCAGGCGCTGATACGGCCGCTGCCGCCGCACATCGAGGGCCTCACCGTCGCGGCCGGCTATCTTTCGTCGGCCCGAGGTGCCGCGGTGGGCGGTGACCTGTACGACGCGGTCGCCACCGCGCACGGCGTGCGCATCGTGATCGGCGACGTACGCGGGCACGGGCTCAGCGCCGTCGGCACAGTGGCCGCCGTGCTCGGCAGCTTCCGCGAGGCCGCGCACGACGAACCGCTGCTGGAGCGGGTGCCGCACCGCCTGGAGCGGGCACTGGAGCGCCACCTGGACGACCGCGCGGTGGAATCCGTCGAGGCGGACGAGGACTTCGTGACGGTGCTGCTGCTGGAGGTGCGTGCGGGCGGCGAGGTCACTGCCGTCAACTGCGGCCACCCCTGGCCCTACCGCCTGATCACCGGTCAGGACGGCCTGTGCCGCAGCGAACCGGTCACGACCGCCGAACCGCTGCCTCCCCTCGGCCTGTTGCCGCTGCCACCCGACGGCCCGTCACCCCGGCGCCTGCAACTGCCGCCGGGGGAAGGGCTGTTTCTGTACACCGACGGTGCGGAGGACGCACGCGACGCCGACGGCCGCTACTTCCCGCTGCCCGATGTGCTCACGGCAGCCCTCTTCACCCGGCGGAGAAAGGGACACGGCGAGGCGGATACGCCGGGCGTGGTGGAGCCGGCAGACATCGTGGACTCGGTGCGCCGGTCCTTGCTGCGTCACGCGGGCGGCCGGCCGCCCGACGACGTCGCGCTGCTCGCCCTGCGCAACGACCGCTGCCGCCTGCACGGGCAGACGCAGGAGCCGCCGTCGCAACAGGCGGCGCCGGATGCGCCGTTGCTGTGCTCATGCCCGTAGCGACATGGTTCCCGTGCTCCGGATCCGGACGGCTGCGCGCTGCTTCCTCGCTTCCTCTGAGGCGGCCGGCAGCCGTCAGTAGGCGTAGAAGCCCGCGCCCGCCTTGCGCCCGAGGCGTCCCGCGTCCACCATCCGCTGCAGCAGCGGGGGAGCGGCGTACAGGGGCTCCTTGAACTCCGAGTACATCGAGTCGGCGACCGAGGCGACCGTGTCGAGCCCGATGAGATCAGTGAGCTTGAGCGGCCCCATCGGGTGCGCGCAGCCCAGCTCCATGCCGTTGTCGATGTCCTCACGGCTCGCGATGCCCGACTCGAACATCCTGACCGCGGAGAGCAGATACGGAATCAGCAGCGCGTTGACGACGAATCCCGAACGGTCCTGGGCCCGGATCGTGTGCTTGTCGAGGAGGCCGGAGACGGCGGTCTCCGCACGCTTGATGGTCTCCTCGCTCGTGGTCAGCGCGGGGATGAGCTCGACGAGCTTCTGCACCGGCGCCGGGTTGAAGAAGTGGATGCCGATGACCTGGTCGGGGCGGGACGTCGCCACCGCGAGCTTGACCAGGGGGATCGATGAGGTGTTGGACGCGAGGATGGCGTCGGTCCTGGTGACGACCTGGTCGAGGACCTGGAAGATCTCCGTCTTGACCTGCTCGTTCTCGATGACCGCTTCGACGACGAGGTCACGGTCCGCGAAGTCGCCCAGATCCGTGGTGAAGGAGAGTCGGCCGAGCGTGGCGTCCCGTTCCTCCTCGGTGATCTTGCCGCGTTCCGCGGCCTTTCCGAGGGAGTTCGCCAGCCGTGTGCGGCCCAGCTCCAGCGCCTCACCGGTGGTCTCGGCGACCATGACCTCCAGCCCGGCCCGTGCACACACCTCGGCGATGCCCGAGCCCATCTGGCCGCAGCCCACCACTCCGACGCGTTCGATGTCCGTCACCTCGTGCCTTTCGCTGATCCTGTGGTCTCAGGCGTGACGGGCGTGGATCCCTGGAGGAACGGCCCGCAGAGGAACGGCCCCCGGAGGAACTGCCCTGTTCCTCCCTCCCCCGGAGTGCGTACGGGGGTGCTCCCACGCCGCCCACGACGTTACCCCCGAGGGCGCACACCTCGCGTGGCGGGGGCGAAAGCTCGCGCGGGGACTTGTACCGGCGCCACGGACGCGGCAGCATCGGCGAATTGGTCTCCACCACCCTCACTCCACGGGCCGCGAAGACCGCGATCGGCTCGGACGGGGGGACCATGAAGGGGAGACCGGGAGAGGGCGGTCACGGATGGGCCGCCACGAACCGGCGACCACGAAGGGGGAAGGGGAGACGATGCGGCGGGTCACACGCAGAAGCTTCGCGGCAGGTTCGGTGGGAGCACTGACCGGTGTTGCCGGTTCCTCTAATCAGACCGCCGCAGCGCAGGAGAGGCAGCTCGCCCGGGACCGCAACGGCCCGGGCCGAAGCGGCGCCCACCGGGAGATGCGCGGCATGTGGCTGGCCACGGTCGACAACCGCGACTGGCCCAGCGCTCCCGACCTGAGCCCGCAGCAGCAGCAGACCGAGTTGCTCGCGCACCTCGACGCCGCTCGCCGCCGACGGCTCAACACGGTCTGGTTCCAGGCGAGGCCGACCGCGGACGCGCTGTGGCCGTCCCCGTACGAGCCCTGGTCGGAGTGGCTCACAGGCGTTCAGGGCAAGGACCCTGGCTGGGACCCTCTGGGCTTCGTGGTCCGCGAGGCGCACCGGCGCGGCCTGGCCGTCGAGGCGTGGTTCAACCCGTACCGCATCGCGCTGCACGACGACCCGGGCCGTCTTGTGCCCTCCCATCCGGCGCGGCGTCACCCCGACTGGGTCGTCACCTACGGGGGCAAGCTCTACTACAACCCGGGGCTGCCGCAGGTGCGGCGCTTCGTGCAGGACGCCATGCTCGACGCGGTCCGCCGCTACGACATCGACGGAGTCCACTGGGACGACTACTTCTACCCCTACCCGGTCGAGGGCGAGACGTTCGACGACGACGCCGCGTACGAGGAGTACGGCAAGGGATTCCCCGACCGTGCCGACTGGCGCCGCAACAACATCGACCTGCTGGTCGCGGAGGCCGGGCAGCGCATCCGCCGGATCAAGCCCGGACTGTCCTTCGGGATCAGTCCCTTCGGCGTGTGGCGCAACAAGTCGAGCGACCCGGCGGGTTCGGACAGTGCCGCGGGGGTCGAGACCTACGACGACCTGTACGCGGACAGCCGTAAGTGGGTGCGCGAGGGCCGGCTCGACTACGTCATCCCGCAGATCTACTGGCACATGGGCTTCGAGGTCGCGGACTACGCGAAGCTGGCGCCGTGGTGGGCCGAGACGGTACGCGGCACTCGCACACGCCTCTACATCGGAGAGGCCCTCTACAAGGCCGGCGACCCCGCTCAGCCCGCTCCGTGGCAGGACCCCGCGGAACTCTCCCGCCACCTGACGTACTGCCAGGCGCTGCCGGAGGTGCAAGGGCATGCGTTCTTCTCGGCCAAGGAGGTCTCGGAGGACCTCATCGGCGCCATGGACCGCGTCGTCGCCGACCACTATCCGCCGCGGCGGTAGCGGTCGGCGACCTGGACCAACCGTGATCATGGGCCGGCGCAGGCCGCGCCGACCGGTCGGGCCCGGCCCTGTCAGGCTGGGCGCTTGCTCTTGTTGCGTTCCTGCACGACGGAGTCGGGGCCCGGTGAGACAACTGCCTCGTGCCCGTCGTCGAAGCGCACCCGGAACGGCGGTTCGCCGTTGTGGCCGAGCACCTCGACGATCTCCGCTTCGCGGTCGTGTTCACCCACAACCCGGCCGTGCACCAGCAGACGGTCGCCCGTGTTCGCTCGCATCAGGAGAACCCTCCTGTTCGCAGGGATGCCGTGGAAAGTCCGTACAGTCCGTACTGTCCTGTCCGTGCCCATAAGTCTAAGTCGGATGGCCCATCCGTGCCTCCGTCCCGGTACGGCTCAGCGTGCGGAATTCAGGGGCGAGATCTACGTGCGGGCTCTCTGTACGACCACGATGCACGCCAGAACGGCGAGGGCAGTCGCCGGAGCCGCGGGCGGCAGATGTTCCCCGAGCAGCAGCACCGACCAGACGAGGGTGAGCAGCGGCTGGGCGAGTTGCGTCTGACTGGCCCTCGCCACTCCCGCGACGGCCATGCCCCGGTACCACAGAAGCAGTCCCAGCAGCTGGGAGCCCGTCGCCACCCACACCAGACCGGTCACCGCGTGGACGGTGAGGTGTGCGGGCTCCGTCAGCAGGGCCGCCACGGCGCCGGTCACGCCGAGCGGCAGACAGCCCGCCATCGCCCAGCAGACCACCTGGAGCCCGGAAAGCTCGCGGGCCAGCCGGCCGCCCTCGCCGTACCCCGCCGCGCAGAGGACCAGAGCCGCGGCGAGGAAGAGGTCGCCCGCGGCGGGGGCCCCGCCGCTCTCATGCAGGGTGAAGGCCACGACGGCGGCGGCGCCCGTGAGCGCCGCGCCCCAGAAGACGGGGGAGGGCCGGGAGCCGGTGCGCAGCGAGGAGTAGAGCGCCGTCGTCAGCGGCAGGAGTCCGACGATCACCGCTGCGTGCGCGGTGGTGGACGTCTGCAGCGCGAGGGTCGTCAGCAGCGGAAAGCCGATCATGACCCCGGAGGCGGAGAGGGCCAGAGCCGGCCAGTGCCGCCGCGGCGGAGGGGGGATCCGGAGCGCGGCGATCAGCAGGCACGCGCAGAGTCCGGCCAGGACGACCCGCAGTGACGTGGCCGACCAGGGGCCGAAGCCCTCGAGCGACCATGCCGTCGCGGGAAACGTGAGCGAGAAGCAGGTGACGCCGAGGGCGGCGAGGACGAGACCGCGGCCGCCGGGGGGTCCGTGCCGGGCGGATGACGAGGCCGGTCCGGCGCCCGCACGGACGGGAGTCCCGTCGGGAACCGCTATCGATTCACCGTCGATAGCGCTATTGTTAGCTTCCATGTACGAGCGTAGCAGTGTGGCTGAACTGGCAGGAAGACTTCGCCAGGAAGTAGACCGCTACTCTCCAGGTGAGAAGCTGCCGTCGAGTCGGGACCTGGTCGAGACGCACCGCGTCAGCCCCGTCACCGTCTCCCGGGCGCTCGCTCAGCTCGCCGTGGAGGGGCTGGTCGTCACCAGGCCCGGTGCCGGCGCCTACCGGGCGGGCCCGCGAACCGCCCCGGCCGCGCCCGGCGACACCTCCTGGCAGGAGGTCGCGCTGAGCGCCGACGCCTCCGCGGACCAGGTGCCCCGCAGCGTCGACGCCGGCGGTGTACTCGCCACGCTGACCGCGCCGCCGCCGGGTGTCATCGAACTCAGCGGCGGGTACCTGCCGCCGAACCTGCGCCCCGAAAGGGCCCTCGCTGCTGCGTTGGCTCGGGCGGGACGCCGTCCCGGCGCCTGGGAGCGTCCCCCGACGGAAGGGGTGGAGGAGCTGCGCGGCTGGTTCGCCCGCGAGATCGGAGGCCATGGGGGAAGGGTCTCCGCCGCGGATGTACTGATCACCGCCGGCGGCCAGAGCGCCATCACCACCGCGCTGCGCGCGCTCGCCGCACCCGGTGCGGCCGTCCTCGTGGAGTCGCCGACCTATCCCGGTCTGCTCGCCGCCGCCCGCGCATCGGGCCTGCGTCCCGTGCCCGTGCCCGTCGACACCGAAGGGGTGCGCCCGGCCCTCCTGGAGGGCGCGTTCCGCGCCAGCGGCGCACGCGTCTTCATCTGCCAGCCCCTCTTCCAGAACCCGTCGGGCGCGGTGCTCGGCGCCGAGCGCCGAACGGCGGTGCTGGACGCGGCACGGCAGGCAGGCGCGTTCGTCGTCGAGGACGACTTCGCGCGTCAGCTCGTGCACGAGGACGCGGGACCACTGCCGGAGACGCTCCGCTCGGCGGACCCGGACGGCAGGGTGGTCCACCTGCGCTCCCTTACGAAGGTCACCTCGCCCAGCCTGCGCGTGGGGGCTCTCGCGGCGCACGGACCGGTCCTGGAGCGCCTGCGCGCCGTGCAGACGGTGGACAGCTTCTTCGTCTCCCGCCCGCTGCAGGAGGCGGCGCTGGAACTCGTCGGAGCACCGGCCTGGCCGCGTCATCTGCGCGCCGTGGCCGCCCGGTTGAGAGAGCGTCGCGAAGTGATGCTCACCGCCCTCGCCCGGGAGGTGCCCGCATTGTGCGTAACGCACGCACCGCGCGGCGGCCACAACCTGTGGCTCCGCCTTCCGGACGGAACGGACGAGGACGCGCTCGCGGGAGCGGCACTGCGCGCCGGGGTCTCCGTCGCCCCCGGGAGGCCGTACTTCGCCGCTGAACCCGCCGCCCGTCATCTGCGTCTGAGCTTCGCCCCGGCGGCGGGGGACAGCGAGATCGCGGAAGGAGTACGGCGCCTGCGGACCGCCTGCGACGAGGTGCTCGCCTGAGTCCACCCGGTTCGGCCCATGCGGGATCGGGGCGCCGGGAGGCGGGGTGAGCGAGGTGCGGGCGCACGGCCCGCCGCAGCAGCATGGCCCGCACACACCGGGGTACCTGCCACGCCCGAGCCGGGAGGAGCGGAGCGATGAGCACACTGCTGGAAGGGCTGCCTGCCGAGTACCGCTGCGGTCTCCGGGACGCGCCCTCCGGCGCCGACCTGGCCGCCGGCCCCATGCTCGCCACGCTCAGCGACCGGCGCGACTTCCCCGCAGGCAGCTGGATCTTCGAGCGCAAGCTCGACGGCGTCCGCCTCCTCGCCGTCCGTGAAGGAGACCGGGTCCGGCTCCTCTCCCGCACCGGCCAGCCTCTCAACGGCACCTATCCCGAGGTCGCCGACTCCCTCGCCGCGCAGGAGTGCTCCGACTTCACGGTCGACGGCGAGATCGTCGCGTTCAGCGCCGGCCGTACGGACTTCTCACGGCTCCAGCAGCGCCTCCAGCTGACCGACCCGGACAAGGCGCGCGCCAGCGGCGTCGCCGTCTTCTACTACGTCTTCGACGTGCTGCGGCTGGACGGCAAGGACGTGCGTCCGCTGCCGCTGCGCACCCGCAAGTCACTGCTGCGCCGCGCCCTGAAATTCCACGGACCTCTGCGCTTCACCACCCACCGCAACGAGGGCGGGCAGCCGCTGCTGGACGAGGCATGCCGACGCGGGTGGGAAGGGCTGATCGCCAAGGTGGCCGACGGGCGGTATGCGCCCCGCCGGTCCACGGACTGGCTGAAGCTGAAGTGCGCCAAGGGACAGGAGTTCGTGGTCGGCGGGTTCACCGAACCGTCCGGCAGCCGGGCGGGGTTCGGAGCGCTGCTCCTGGGCTACTACGAGGACGGATGTCTGCGGTACGCGGGAAAGGTCGGCACCGGCTACGACCAGGCCACGCTGCTCGACCTGCGGCGCAGGTTGGACGAACTGGCAACGCAGCGTTCCCCGTTCGCCGAGCCCGTGCGGGAGAAGGGCGCCCGCTGGGTCTCGCCCGAACTCGTCGCGGAGATCGGCTTCACGGAGTGGACGCGGGAGGGGAAGCTGCGTCATCCGCGCTTCCTCGGTCTGCGGGAGGACGAGAAGCCGCGAGAGGTGGTCCGCGAACGGCCGTGAAACGGTGTGACCGGCAGGGTGGACCGCACTGGCGCCGTGCCCCGGCCGCGCGCCGGGCGGCAGCGACCCAGGCTCAGCGCCTGGTCCCCGTCGTACCGGCCTCCCGGCGGGCGCGCTCCTCAGCCGCCTCGGCATCGTCGGCACGCCGCCGTGCCTCCCTCTCGCTCCGCTCGGCTTCCTTCTCGCGGCTGCGTGACTGCTTGCGAGCCTCCTCGGCCTCCCGTACCTCCGCGCGCAGACGGCCGAGCCGCTCCTCGGCCTCCTCCCGTGCGGCCCGAGCCGCAGCCTTCTCCTTGGACGCCTGGTCCGCTTCCCGCTGCCGGCGCCGCGCCTGATCGGCGGCCTCCCGTGCGGCCCGCGCCGCCTTCCGGGCGTCCTCGGCCTGCCTCGCCTTTGCCGCCTTGTCCGCTTTCTGGTCTTTCTGGGTCCTTCCGCTCTTCTCGGCCTGCTTCCGAGGTTGCGCGTCCGTACCCTTCCGGGCCGTACCCGGTCGGGCTCCCGCCGCGGACTTGGTTTCTCTGCGTGCTGCCGGCGCCGCGGCCGCTTCGCGGGCCGCCGCCTCGAACCCCGGGGTGGCGGTCAGCGGCTTCGCCAGCCGTCCGGCCGCCCACTCCTGCGCGGCATCCGGATCGGCCAGTACCGCATGCAGCGTCTGCGCCACTTCGTGCTGCGCCTGCGGACCCAGCGGCTGCCCCGCGTCCGCGGCGAGCCGCCCGGCCACTTCGGTGAGGGCGTTCACCAACTGGTGCTGCTGGTGCGAGAGGGCGCGCAGCTGAGCCCCGTCCAGGTTCCGGTGTGCGCCGCGCAGCTCCTCACCGAGGTGCAGCAGCGGGGCGACCTGTTGGCCCTGCTCCCGGACCAGGAGATTGCTCGCCCAGGCGGCCAGTGTGGGCCGGTGCAGGGCGCGGATGCGTGCCGCCAGTTCGCGCTGTCCGCCGGCGCGGGCGCGCCGGGCACGGTCGTCGCGGGCTGCGGTGAACTCCTGCGGCCGCAGCCCGTACAACTCGTCCGCCACGTCGTCCAGTTCCACGACCCGCACTCTCCCGTGCCCGCTGTTCGCTGTGCGGTTCCATCCGCTGTGACCGCAATGACCGGTTGGTGACGTGCGCTTTCATTCCACCGCTCTAGGGCAGAGGTGTCCATCCGAAAGGGGCCCTGTGCAGGGACGGGATGACGAAAGTCCTATCCAAGACCGGCACCGATCGCTTTACGATCGCCGAATGGCCCTTCGCCTCACCCTGCTCGCATCAAGCCGCAGCTCGTCCGTACTCGACGTTCGGTTTGCGGACAGCCGATCGCTCGACGCCGCGGGCTGGGACGAGGTCAAGAGGGCGGGGCCGTCCCTCTCCCACCTTGCCGCCGCCGAGCTGCGCTACTGCTCGCCTTCGGTGCGCTGCCGGGAGACCGCTCATGCCCTGAGCCTCACCCCGGTGGCACAGCCGGCGCTGCGCGACTGCGACATGGGCCGCTGGAGCGGCTACACCCTCCGCGAGATCGCGGCCCGCGAGCCGCAGGCCGTGCAGGCATGGCTCGCTGATCCGCGCTCCGCACCGCACGGCGGCGAGTCCCTGGTGACTTTCATCCAGCGGATCGGAGGCTGGCTCGACACCCGGCCGGTCAACGACGGCAGCTGGATCGTCGCGGTCACGGAGCCCGGAGTGATGAGGGCCGCGGTGTGCTACGTGCTGAAGGCTCCGCCGAAGGCGTACTGGCAGATCGACGCACAGCCGCTCTCCGTCGTCACCTTCTCCGGGCGGGTGGGGGACTGGAGTCTGAGCCTGGAGAACTGACCGGCCACGCCGGGGCTTCGTGGCCGGGGGCGAGGACGGGCGGCGAGAGCGGGTCCGGCGGGGGCGGGAAATCGGCGATGAGCAGCTCCACGTCCTCTGTGCAGCCCGTCCCGCCGCATTCGCAGGAGAAGGCGCGCCCGGTGGTACCCGAGTCCGGCGGCCCCGCAGTCATGCGTTCCATCGCCCCCCGCTTCGCCCGGTGTTCCGGTCGGCCCACCGTAGCCGCGCCGCCAGACGCGGTGTCGCGACCGCCCGGGAAAGAATCTCCGGAAATCTCCGGCGAGGATGTCGATCCCGGCGTCTCCCGATCGACGTGAGGGCGAGAGGCGGGGGACGGCCCCGCCGCAGACCGAGGAGTCACCATGCCGCGCTATCTGACGATGATCCGCATCGACGAGCAGAACGCACCCACCGACGACCCCGGCCCCGAGTTCCAGGAGCGCATGAACGCGCTGCTGGAGGAGATCACCAAGGCCGGAGTCATGCTGGACACCGCTGGGCTCACCCCGACCTCCGAGGCGACTCGGCTCAGCTGGTCCGGCGGACGGGTCAGCTACACGGACGGTCCCTTCACGGAGAGCAAGGAGGTCGTCGGCGGCTACTCCCTCATTCAGGCCAAGGACAAGGCCGAAGCCATGGAGTGGGCGAGGCGGTTCCTCGAGATCCACCCGGCCCACTGGGAGGTCACGGCCGAGGTCCGGGAGATCGAAGAGGGCTGATCCCGGCCGCGCTTGTCCTGCGGTGCCGCGGCTGCTGTGATGGGTGGCCGTGACGGCAGGAAGTGTGACAGAGACGGTCGAAGCGGCATTCAGGATCGAATCCCCGCGAATCATCGCCGCCGTCACCCGCGTCGTGCGGGACGTCGGCATCGCCGAGGAGATCGCGCAGGACGCTCTGGTCGCCGCGCTCGAGCAGTGGCCGGAGTCGGGCGTCCCGGACAGGCCGGGCGCCTGGCTCACGGCCACTGCCAGGCACCGCGCGGTGGATCTCGTACGCCGCAAGGAGACCTACGCGCGCAAACTCGCGGAGGTCGGGCGGGCGATGGAGGACGTGCGGCCCGCCGGTGCCGAAGATCCGGCCGAGGTCCTCGACGCCGCCGACGCCGGAGGCGGCATCGATGACGACCTGCTGCGGCTGATCTTCACCGCGTGCCATCCCGTGCTGCCGACGCAGGCGCGGATCGCTCTCACGCTGCGGCTGCTGGGAGGCCTGACGACCCCCGAGATCGCCCGCGCCTTCCTGACCTCCGAACCGGCCGTCGCCCAGCGGATCGTACGGGCGAAGCGGTCTCTCGCCACGGCGGGTGTGCCCTTCGAGGTGCCCCGCGGCCCCGAGCGCGACGCGCGGCTCTCCTCCGTGCTCGAAGTGATCTACCTGATCTTCAACGAGGGTTACTCGGCGACCTCCGGCGACGACTGGGTGCGCCCCGGACTGTGCGAGGACGCGCTGAGGCTGGCCCGCGTCCTCGAAAGCCTGATGCCCGGCGAGGGCGAGGTGCACGGCCTCGCCGCGCTCCTGGAGTTCCAAGCCTCCCGCGTCCCTGCCCGCACCGGGCCATCCGGCGAGGCGGTGCTGCTCGCCGATCAGAACCGCGCCAGGTGGAATCGGATGCTGATGCGACGCGGCGTCGATGCCCTGCATCGCGCGGGCCGCGGGCCCTACTCGCTCCAGGCCGCGATCGCCGCCTGCCATGCGCAGGCCGTCCGTTACGAGGAGACGGACTGGACGACGATCGCAGCGCTGTACGGGCGCCTCGTCGAGCTGACGCGGTCGCCGGTGGTGGAGCTGAACCGCGCGGTCGCCGTCTCCATGGCGCACGGCCCCACCGAGGGCCTCGCGATCGTGGACGGCATCGCGGACGAACCGGCCCTGAAGAACTACCACTTGCTGCCGAGCGTCCGCGGTGACCTCCTGGAGCGCCTGGGGCGGACGGACGAGGCGCGCGCCGAGTTCGAGCGCGCCGCGTCCCTGGCCGGCAACGCACGGGAGAAGGAGCTGCTGCTGGCCCGAGCCGCGGGCTCCGCTCCCGGGGGAGCGTGACGCGGCGCCGGGACGGCACGTGGGGTCATTCCGCGCGGATGTACGTCACGTCGAAGTCCGGTGCCCAGTCCGTGCCGTCGGCCGAGTGCTCCCAGCCGCCGGTGATCATGCCGCCGTCCTTGTCCACGGTGGCCGTGAAGCGCTGATGGAAACCCGGAGCGGCGCGCCACATCGTCCACACGCCGTCCTTCACGGCCGTCCCGTAGACCCGGGCTACGCCTCGCCCGTCGGCGTAGAGGGTCGTGAACTCGCCCGCCGAGTCGTCGTAACCGGTCATCGTGACGGTCGGGAACGGGAGATGCCCCTCCCAGTCGGCCGGGACAACGGTCTCCGGGACCACGTCGGTGCGCTGGACGAGGAACGCGCCGCCTTCCGCCCAGGTGAAGGAGCCCCGGATGGGGCCGACTTGTCGGCCGCGGGCCCACATGTCCCATTCGCCCACGAGGACTTCGAGCTGCCGCAAAGCGTCATGGGGGACCGGTTCTCGCATGGCTTCTCCTCGGTGCCGGAACGGAATTCCTGTCCCTGTGACGACTCGCGGCGTGGGTGTAACTGAGCGGTTCGGCAGACGGGATTCGCCGAGGATCCGGCCTCGCGCGCAGGGTGAGAGCGCACCCGGGTCTCCGGCTCACGTGGCGGCGTGTGCTGTTACGTTGCCGGTCCGTGGACCGTACGCACGGCAACAGGGGGACCGGAGCATGGACTCGACCGTCGCACTGCGACGCGCGGCAATTCCTTCCAAGGACGGGCCGGCGGGGAAGAAGGGCCGCAAGGGGGCAATGCCGCGCCGGCCGAGGAGGGCCGGGCCCGGTACGAGCTCCTCGGGGCGGCCCTGGGGGCTGCGGGGCACCTGATCCATCTCGACCGTGAACTGCCGCGCGGTGGAGCCGAGGAGTACAACGCGACGCGCAAGAAGGGCGTGCGCTCCTTCGCGATGTGGACCGATGCGCACCGGCGGCACCTGTGGGCCCGCGTCGTCACCGCCCCGACGGGTGACGGGGAGCCCCTGCGCTACGAGGTGTACGGCGCCACGGGGGAGTTCGTCGGGAGCGCCACCCGCGAGCCGGGCTTCACCCGCGGGCACCTCCGCACCCGCTGGACCGTGGAGCAGGCGGGCGGGCCCACCGCCGTGGGGTACAAGGGCCGGTGGTTCTGGTGGTGTGTTTGGTGGCTGATCTTCCCCGTGCAGTGCGTGATCGGGGTGGCCGCCATCCTGGCCCTCGACGGTGACCTGTTCCGGATGCCCCGGCGAATCGGCTACCGCACCGTCGGAACCCGGGTGCTGGACTACGGGAGCGGTATGCAGGACCACTTCCACCTGACCGCGAAGACGGCGGACTGGGACCCGCGGATGCTCGCCGCGCTCACGGCACTCCACTGCAGCCACGACGGGATCATGGGCGAACCGTGGGACAAAGGCGCGCAGGACAAGGCCGAATCCGCGATGACGGACAGGGCATCCGTCGAGCAGGCGTAGGGCGGTCGGGTCCCGCCCACATCTCCGGTCGGCAGACCGGCCCGATTCGGCCCGGTGCCTTGGCGCCGTCCCCGCAGCGCGGACAATGACGAGATGGATCGGTGGATACCTGGCATGTCTGCGGTGCGGGAGCGGCTGGGCAACAGCCTCTTCGAGCGTGTGGCCGGCCCGTCGGGGGGCGAGAACCGGGCACGTATCCACGGGACCCCCGGGCCGAGATGGTTCGGCGAGGACAGGCCCGTCCGCATCGTGCACGGTGACGCCTCGATGTTCATCGGCGGGCTGAGCGCGCTGCTGCTGCAGTCGCTGCACCCGCTGGCCATGGCCGCTGTCGCGGCGCACTCCGGATACAAGGGCGACCCGTGGGGACGCCTCCAGCGGACCAGCTTCTTCCTCGCCACGACGACGTACGGAGCGGCGGACGACGCGCAGCGTGCCGTGGACCGGGTGAAAGGCGTTCACCAGCGTGTGCGGGGACGGACCGTCACGGGAGCCGAATACCACGCAGCGAATCCGCACCTGCTTGCCTGGGTGCATGTCGCGGAGGTCGACAGCTTCTGGCGGGCCCACCGTCTCTACGGAGCGAATCGGCTGACGTCGGCCGATTACGACGGCTACGTGGCCGACATGGCACGCGTCGGAAGTGCCCTCGGCGTCGTTGATCCACCGCGCGATCGCAGGGAGTTGGCCGAGCGGATCAAGGCGTACCGCTCCGAACTGCGGGCCACGCCGGAGGCCGAGGAGGCAGCCCGCTTCCTGCTCCGGCATCCCCCGATCCCTCTGGCCGCCCGGCTTCCCTACGCCGCGATCGCCGCGGGCGCGGTCTCGCTGCTGCCTGTGTGGGCCCGAGGACCGCTGGGGCTTCCGCACCTCCCGCTGGTGGAGAAGACGGGTGTGCGCTGGGCAGGTTCAGGGATCACGTCCCTGATCCGCTGGGCCATGGCGCGCCGGCCCCCTGAATCGCCACCCACCGGCCCTGCCACTCCGGGAAACACAAGAAGCAGGGCATGAACGTGCAGATCATCACCGCCTGTTCGGCGATCTGCCGTGGAACTCGGGGCGCTGCCTGTTTCCACTGCGGCGTCGGGAAGAGCTTCCGCGGCGCGTAGCTGGAGGGAGTTCTCCGAAGCGCGCGGGAGGAGCAAGGGGTCCTCAGCAGCCGTGGCATGGGCCGCTCTCGAACCACGGCCGGCTCTTGGCCCGTACGAACTCCGCCGCCCCCGCCAGAGCGTCGACAGGGGCGGGCGATACTGGTCCGCGACCGAGTAGATGTACCAGGAACCGGAGTTGCCGTGGACGGCGCGGAGACCACAGGCGAGGACACCGCGCAGGCGGAGAGCAGGCGGGCCGGGCCGGATCTGCCGGCAGCCCGGGACGCGCCGGTCAAGGACCCGCTGCCGCCCACCGGTTGGCGGCGGCTGATGATGGACACCCGCCCGCTGCGCCACCTGCCCTTCCGCCGACTGTGGTCCTCCACGGCCATAACCGCCGTCGGCAGCCAGCTGACCGCCGTTGCCGTACCGAAGCAGGTGTACGACATCACCGGCTCCTCGGCCTGGGTCGGCTACGCCAGCTTCGCCGGACTGATCCCGCTCGTGGTCTTCGCGCTCTGGGGCGGCGCGATCGCGGACACCGTGGACCGGCGCAAGCTGCTGCTCGTCACCAACACAGGCATCGCCGTCACCTCGCTGCTGTTCTGGCTGCAGGCTGCCACCGGCGCCGAGTCGGTCCTGGTGCTGATGCTGCTGCTGGCGTCACAGCAGGCGTTCTTCGGCATCAACCAGACCACCCGCAGTGCCTCCGTCGCCCGGCTCGTGCCTCTGGAGCAGCTGCCCGCCGCGAACGCGCTGATGTCCACCGTGGGGTCCATCGGCATGGTCTTCGGCCCTCTGATGGCCGGCGCACTCATCCCGGTCATCGGGCTGCCGGAGCTGTACCTGATCGACGCGGTCGGATTGTGCGCGGCGGTGTGGGCGGTGTGGCGGCTGCCCGCTCTGCCGCCGCTGACCCGGAACGGGGCGGAGACCGTGGCCGCGGCTCCGCGCCGCGCGGGCTGGCGTGAAGTGGCGGCCGGTTTCCGGTACATCACCGCCAGCCGGGTGCTGCTGCTCTCCTTCGTGGCCGACATCGTCGCCATGGTCTTCGGCATGCCTCGCGCCCTCTTCCCGCAACTCGCCGCCACGACCTACTCGCCGTGGGGCGAAGGGCTCGCCCTGGGCCTGCTGTTCGCGGCGATCCCGATCGGAGCGGTCGCGGGCGGGCTGTTCTCCGGGACGTTCTCCCGGGCACGCAACCACGGCGTCATGGTCATCGCCGCCGTGGTCGCCTGGGGGGTCGCCGTCGCCGGCAGCGGCCTGAGTTCGAGTCTCTGGTGGGCGGTCGGCTTCCTCGTGGCGGGCGGCGTCGCCGACATGGTCTCCATGGTTTTCCGCGGCGCCATCCTCCAGTCCGTGGCCACTGACGACATGCGGGGCCGCATGCAGGGGGTGTTCACGGTCGTGGTGGCGGGCGGCCCGCGAGTGGCAGACCTGGTGCACGGCATGGCCGGCGCCGCCCTCGGCACGCGTACGGCCGTCACCGTCGGCGGTCTTCTGGTCGTCGTCACCATGCTGGCCCTGGCGGTCACGATGCCGGCGCTTCGCCGATACCGGGCCTGATCCCGGGGCGACGACGGAGTCCCGGGTGTCACTCCGCCCTTCGTGCCCCGCATCGGCGTCCAGTTGAACGGCGGCGCGCCTTGCCTTCGCGGCGTACAGCAGTAGCGTCGCCGACAGGACTGTGTTCGTGACGGGCAGACAGAAGAGGATGTGCAATGTTCCGCAAGGTGCTGGTCGCCAACCGTGGTGAGATTGCCATTCGCGCGTTCCGTGCCGGCTACGAACTGGGCATGCGTACCGTCGCGGTCTTCCCGCACGAGGACCGCAATTCGCTGCACCGGCTGAAAGCCGACGAAGCCTATGAGATCGGCGAGCCGGGACATCCGGTGCGGGCCTATCTCTCCATCGAGGCGATCGTCCAGGCGGCGCGCACGGCGGACGCGGATGCGATCTACCCGGGCTACGGGTTCCTGTCCGAGAACCCCGACCTCGCCCGTGCGTGCGAGGAGGCTGGTGTCACGTTCGTCGGCCCCAGTGCCGAGATCCTGGAACTGACCGGCAACAAGGCTCGCGCAGTGGCCGCCGCCCGCGCAGCGGGAGTGCCGGTGCTCGATTCCTCCGAGCCTTCCAACGACGTGGACGAACTGGTGCGTGCGGCGGAGGGTCTCGGCTTCCCCCTCTTCGTCAAAGCTGTCGCCGGAGGCGGAGGGCGCGGCATGCGACGGGTCGAAGACCCCGGAATGCTGCGCGAGTCCATCGAGACGGCAGCTCGCGAGGCCGAGTCCGCGTTCGGGGACCCAACCGTGTTCCTGGAGAAGGCCGTGGTCCAACCCCGGCACATTGAGGTGCAGATCCTCGCCGACGGTGAGGGCGACGTCATCCATCTGTTCGAGCGTGACTGCTCGGTGCAGCGCCGCCACCAGAAGGTGGTCGAGCTGGCACCCGCCCCGCACCTCGACCCCCAGGTGCGCGAACAGATCTGCAAGGACGCGGTGGCCTTCGCACGGCAGATCGGTTACCGCAACGCGGGGACCGTGGAATTCCTGCTCGACCGCAACGGTCGGCACATGTTCATCGAGATGAACCCGCGCATCCAGGTCGAGCACACCGTGACCGAAGAAGTCACCGATATCGATCTCGTACAGGCCCAGTTGCGGATCGCCGCCGGCGAGACACTGGCCGACCTCGGACTGTCGCAGGAGACCGTCTACCTGCGCGGTGCCGCGCTGCAGTGCCGCATCACCACCGAGGACCCGGCCAACGACTTCCGCCCCGACACCGGCACGATCAGCGCCTACCGCTCGCCCGGCGGCTCCGGCATCCGCCTCGACGGCGGTACCACCCACGCCGGTACGGCGATCAGTGCGCACTTCGACTCGATGCTGGTCAAACTCACCTGCCGGGGCCGGGACCTCACCACCGCGATCGGCCGCGCCCGGCGTGCCGCGGCCGAGTTCCGCATCCGCGGGGTGGCCACCAACATCCCGTTCCTGCAGGCGCTGCTCGACGATCCGGACTTCCGAGCCGGGCAGATCACCACATCCTTCATCGAGCAACGCCCGTACCTGCTCACCGCGCGCCCCTCCGCCGACCGGGGCTCGAAACTGCTCACCTACCTCGCCGACACCACGGTCAACAAGCCCAACGGCGAACGGCCGCGGTTGAGCGACCCGGCCGCCAAACTGCCGCAACTGCCCGAGACCGAGCCGCCGGCCGGCACCAAGCAGAAGCTCACGGAACTCGGCCCGGAGGGATTCGCGCGATGGCTGCGCGAGTCGACCACCATCGGTGTCACCGACACCACCTTCCGGGACGCACACCAGTCGTTGCTCGCCACCCGCGTACGCACCAAGGACATGCTCGCCGTGGCCCCGGTGTTGGCACGAACCATGCCGCAGTTGCTGTCCCTGGAATGCTGGGGCGGCGCCACGTACGACGTCGCGCTGCGCTTTCTCGCTGAGGACCCGTGGGAGCGCCTGGCCCAGTTGCGCGACGCCGTGCCCAACGTCTGCCTGCAGATGCTGCTGCGCGGCCGCAACACCGTCGGCTACACGCCGTATCCGACCGAAGTGACCAGCGCATTCGTGAAGGAGGCCGCAGCCACCGGCATCGACATCTTCCGGATCTTCGACGCGCTCAACGACATCGGGCAGATGCGGCCTGCCATCGAGGCCGTCCGCGAGACCGGTTCCGCGATCGCTGAGGTAGCGCTGTGCTACACCTCGGACCTCAATGATCCCGCGGAGAAGCTGTACACCCTGGACTACTACCTCAGGCTGGCGGCAAAGGCCGTGGACGCAGGGGCACAGGTGCTGGCGGTCAAGGACATGGCGGGCCTGCTGCGCGCCCCGGCCGCCACGCGTCTGGTTTCCGCGCTGCGCAGGGAATTCGACCTACCGGTCCACATCCACACCCACGACACCGCGGGCGGCCAGCTCGCCACATATCTCGCGGCGGTCCAGGCGGGTGCCGACGCGGTGGACGGGGCGGTGGCCTCCATGTCGGGCAACACGTCCCAGCCGTCGTTGTCGTCGATCGTCGCGGCAACTGATCATTCCGACCGGCCGACAGGGCTGGACTTGCGGGCGGTCGGTGATCTGGAGCCGTACTGGGAGAGTGTCCGGAAGATCTACGCGCCCTTCGAGGCCGGCCTGACGTCACCGACCGGACGGGTCTACCACCACGAGATCCCCGGGGGGCAGTTGTCCAACCTGCGTACACAGGCGATCGCACTCGGTCTGGGCGAGCGTTTCGAGGACATCGAGGCGATGTACGAAGCCGCGGACAGGATCCTCGGACGACTCGTGAAGGTCACGCCCTCATCGAAGGTAGTGGGCGATCTCGCGCTGCACCTGGTCGGAGCGGGGGTTTCGCCGCAGGAATTCGAAGCCGAGCCGCACACATTCGACATTCCGGACTCGGTCATCAGCTTCTTGCGCGGCGAACTGGGCGACCCGCCGGGCGGGTGGCCGGAGCCTTTTCGCACCAAGGCGCTGCAAGGCCGCGCCGATCCCAAGCCGGTACAGCAACTGTCCGCGGAGGACCGCAAGGAATTGAAGGAGGACCCGCGAGCGGCGCTGAACCGGCTGCTGTTCCCCGGCCCGACGAAGAACTTCGAAGCGCACCGTGAGGCGTACGGCGACACGAGCGTGCTGGAGAGCCGGGACTTTTTCTACGGCCTGCGCCCGGGGAAGGAGTACGCGGTGGACCTTGAGCCCGGGGTCCGGCTGCTCATCGAGCTGGAAGCGGTGGGCGAGGCAGACGAACGGGGCATGCGCACCGTGATGTCGACCCTGAACGGTCAGCTGCGGCCGATCCAGGTGCGGGACACTTCCGCGGCATCCGACGTCCCGCCGACGGAGAAGGCCGACAAGTCCAACCCGGGCCACGTCGCCGCCCCCTTCGCCGGCGTGGTCACGCTCGCAGTCGCCGAGGGCGACACGGTGGAGGCCGGGGCCACCGTCGCCACCATCGAAGCGATGAAGATGGAAGCCGCCATCACGGCCCCGAAAAGCGGGACCGTCTCACGCCTGGCCAGCAACACCATCCAGCAGGTGGAAGGTGGCGACCTGCTCGTCGAGCTCACATGAAGGCGCCGAGAACTCACACTCGGCCGGGATCGGGGTCCTTGCCGTCGTGCGGTAGTCCGGGCCACGCCGTATCCACGCCACGCCACGCGCCGGGCGACGGAGTCCCGTCGTCCCGACGTCGCTCCCGGCTGCCCGTCCTCCGTCGTCGCCTTGTTGGGATATCGGATGCGGATCTTGTGCTCCCGGGCGGACAACGGGTGCGGATTCTTGATCTCGCAGGTGCAGGCGCGAGGGTGCTCGGCTTGTCACCCTGGATGCTGATGGAAGGGGGCGACTCGTTCCTCCCGGCGGGGCCGGCAAGAAAGGACAGGGCGATGAACGATCAGGCCATTCGGCCCGTCGCCTCGTACCCGACATATGTCCGCGGGAGTGCTCACGATCACCGTTCCCGAGGCGGAGGTCGCGAAGCCTCGTCCCGTCGAGATCACCGAGTACAGCGGCGGCTGACATGCTCGGCCGGGCTCTCTCCCATGGTGGCCCAGGCCCCCTGCCGGGGCCGGTGGCCACCACGGGCGGAGGAAGGAGCAAGAGATGGTTGAGACAGGATTCCCTTCATTCAGCACGATGGTGGACAAGGCCAATCGCCTCCTCAAGGACATCGAGGAGGCGTATGGATGGCCCAAAGAGCGCCGGAACCAGTCGTACGCGGCCCTGCGAGCAGTGCTGCACCCGCTGCGGGACCGCCTGTCGGTCGACGAGGCCGCGCAGTTCGCCGCACAGCTCCCGACGCTGGTGCGCGGCGTCTACTACGACGGGTGGAAGCCCTCGGAGACACCGGTGAAGATGGACAGCGAGGAATTCCTCGGGCGCGTCCGACGAGACTTTCCGTACGCGATCGAGGGCGGCACCGAGCAGCTGGTGCACACGGTTCTGCAGGCACTCAAGAACCACGTCAGCGAAGGCGAGTGGGAGGACGTCAGGGCCAGTGTGCCAAGGTCGCTGGCTGCCGTCCTGCCGTAGGAATCAGAGCAGGCCGCAAGACCTCTGAGCAGCAGATCGAAGGCTGCCCGGACCTGGTCCAGTGCTGGCTCTACGGGTTTCTTGAGGTCCGGATGCGACTCATGTAGGGGCAGGCCTGCGGGTGATCCGTGAGAGGAAGCCACAGTTGATGGGCGGCGCAATCCACGATCCCGGCGATGCGGTCGGGCCGGTCCATGAGGCGGCGGCTGTCTCCACCGGCAGCCTGCCCAGTGCGGAAGCGGTGGATGACGCGCTGTCCGCGGCCTACGCACTGTCTCAGAGCGACACCTCGGGACACGTCGCGGACTACATTCCTGCTCTGGCCGAAGCCGATCCGCGCCTCTTCGGGCTCAGCGTCGCCGACGTGCGTGGAAGCGTTCGCCAGGCCGGTGACGCCGGCCATCCGTTCTCCGTCCAGTCCATCTCGAAGGCGTTCGTGTTCGCCTTGGTGGACCAGGCTCTCGGGCACGACACGGTCCGGCGGCGGGTGGGTGTCAACAACACCGGCCTGCCGTTCAACTCCATCCTGGCCATTGAACTCAATCACGGCAGCCCGATGAATCCGATGGTCAATGCCGGCGCACTCGCCACCGCGAGCCTGGTCCCCGGAGCGGACGCCGCCCAGCGTTGGGATTTCGTCCAGCAGGGACTGTCCCGGTTCGCCGGCCGTGAACTCGCCCTGGACATGCGGGTGTACGAGTCGGAGGCTGCCTCCAACCAGCGAAACGAGTCGATCGCCCGGCTGCTCGACAGCTACGGGCGCCTCGGCTGGGATCCGATCGAGGCCACGGACGTCTACACCAAGCAGTGCTCCCTTTCGGTGACCACCCGCGACCTGGCCGTCATGGGGGCCACCCTCGCCGACGGCGGGGTGAATCCGGATACTGGCGACCAGGTCGTCGACGGTGCGGTATGCCGCGACACTCTGGCCGCACTGGCCACCTCCGGTCTGTATGAGCGCAGCGGCGACTGGCTCTACGAGATCGGCATGCCGGGCAAGAGCGGGGTTTCCGGCGGCATCCTGACCGTCGCTCCCGGCAAGGGCGGGCTGGCCGTGTTCTCTCCACGTCTGGATCCGGCAGGCAACAGCGTCCGCGGACAACGAGCGACCCACTACCTGTCCGGCGCGCTGGGCCTCAACCTCTTCGCATCCGCGCCGTACCTGAGATCCGAAGGCTGAGTCGTCTCCGGTGTTCATCCAGTGGACGGCCGAAGCCCCGCTGAAACGGCCTGCTCGAAACCAGAGTGGCTGAGTCAGAGGAGCAGGGTGAAGATTTCGATCACACCGTCCCAATGCTTGGTCTGGGGATTTTTGATCCCGGGGTACATGATCTTGAAGGTTTCAGCCAGAGCCACGCTCAGCCCACCGATGATCTCGGGATATCTCGCCTCGGTATCCTCCGTGGCGGCCCGATCAAGCGGTGGATGTATCGCCAACTGCGCGAGGATCGGCTTGAGTTCGACGTCCTGGTCCAGTTTCCGGAACCGGTGGATGCTCTCCTGAAGCCCCTTGGTGATCGGCAGATCCCAAGGTTCGACAGTGTCCCGACCGTTCGCATCGGCCTTGGCCTGGCCGACGATCAGCAGGTCGTAGAGTTTTTGATCGACGAAGTCGCTGTAGCGCTTCAGGTCATTCTTGTCCACGTCGAGATTCGCCGCGGCACGGAAGAATCTTTCGAACCTGGACACACCCATGACGGCCATGCCGCACACCTCCTCACCAGTCTCGTGACCGCACCTGAGCCCGGAGCGGTTACGCCTGCACATCTACTTGCAGGCTCCCAAACAGCGGAGGGAGAGGCTTGCGCAGGCGAGTTCAAAGAAGGTGCACATGTTCCACCTGTCAGGTCGATCCTGATAAGGCCAGTTACCGTCGGCCTCGGAAGACCACTGTCAGCAGCCGCGTGAAGCTGGTGTTTCAGCTGCACGGGCGTGCAGTACCACCCGAGATCCCACTGTTTGTCGGACGTCGGGACACCGTCGCGCCCATCGCTCGTCTCGCATGACCTCCGTGCCAGGAGGTGTGCGCACGGTCGATTCCGCCCCGTGGATGACCGGTTGCTGCGGAGTAGGACTCCTCGGCCCAGCGCTGCTCAAGTCTTCGTTCCATCGGAAGTGGGAGTCGTTGCCCGATGACTGGATTGGTTTCGCTGACAGCATCGGGGGCGAGGAGTTGAGCGATTACTTCCGCCACTGCCTTGGCCGCCCGTCGGCGCAGCCGCACCGAGCCCAGCGTGGGCAGTGAGACCAGACCGACGTGGTGTTCATGGCTGACTTCTGCGCTGACTGGGTCTTGCCGGGTGCGGTGTGGCAGGTCGGTGAGGAAGACGCCTGCGTCCCAGTCGCGGTCAGTCAAGTGGGGCAGGACATCCTCAACCGGGCCGGAGATGTCGACCTATTCGTCCGCGTTCAGCGGCATGGTGATCGTCCGTACCTGCCAGTCGACGTGGGAGGCAACGTCCTCCCTCAGGAATGGGGGCAATTCCTCGGCCAGGTGATCGGCCAGCTCGGCGGGTAGGCCCGGGTCCGTCACCAGCGCGATCCGCAGCCGGACCGAAGGCGCGGCACTGCCGTGCCCCGTCATTGGCGGCTCTGCACAGCTCTACGAGCCATCGAGTGGCTGACTGCGTACTCGTTTCCGCACTGCATGACACCTCCTGTGCGGTTGCAATTAGGCGAAAAGTGACCGAACAGGCATACAAGTCTATTTGTCGTCTATGGCTCTAGGGTGATTCGGGAGTGTCGCCTCCGCCCATCGAGCGCGCCCGGACGTCCGCGGGGTGACACCGTCCGGGCTTCAGCGCCCACGAGACTCCGGGGTCGTACCGGGTTCCTGTCGTTGGCTGTGGCCGGACAGAGCGCGCCACATGCGCAACGGAAGCAGGCCGACGAGGGGGGCGCGGCGGCCGAGATCGCTCGCGTCTTCATGGTCGAGTGCTCGCGCGTAGCGCTGGGCGTCCTCGGCCGTGGCATATCGCTTGGCGCCCTGCGCTCCGCAGCCGCGGCTGCAAGACCAGTACATCGTGCTGCCTTCGCTGAAGAAGCGGAAGCGGTGACCGAGAACGCGGCAGAGAAGCATCGAAGCACCTTATGCGAATTGAGCGTTGAGACACGTTCATTCAATTCCCGAAGAAACACGTGAAGGAGCAGCATGGGCACTTCTGTAAATACGGGCACCATCACCACGCGCATTCCGAGCAGGCTGGACCGTTTGCCGTGGTCACGATTCCACTGGCGTGTCGTGTTCGGCCTCGGTGCGGTCTGGGTCCTGGACGGGCTCGAGGTGACGATCGTGGGGGCCGTGGCTGCCCGGATGTCCCAGCCGGGCAGCGGGATCTCCCTCAGCAGCGCGGACATCGGAACTGCGGCCGGGATCTATGTGGCGGGTGCCTGTTTCGGTGCCTTGCTCTTCGGCCGGCTCACGGACCGCTTCGGCCGCAAGAAGCTCTTCATGGCCACGCTCGGGCTCTACGTTCTCGCCACGGTCGCCACCGCGTTCTCCCACGAGGCCTGGTACTTCTTCCTCGTCAGGTTCATCACCGGGATGGGTATCGGCGGTGAGTACGCCGCGATCAACTCCGCCGTCGACGAACTGATTCCGGCACGCAACCGAGGGCGGACGGATCTCGCAATCAACGGCAGCTACTGGATCGGTTCGGCGCTGGGCAGCCTTGCCGCGCTGGGTCTCCTCAGCTCCGCGTTCCCGGGGAATCTGGGCTGGCGGCTGGCTTTCGGCCTCGGCGGCATCCTCGGGTTGGGCATCCTCCTCGTACGGCGCAACGTCCCGGAGAGCCCCCGGTGGCTGTTCATCCACGGCCGGGAACAGGAGGCCGAGGAGATCGTCGACCGGATCGAGGCCGAGGTGCGGCAGGAGGCCGGCAGGGAGCTGCCGGAGCCCGGACAGGCGATCACCATCCGGCAGCGCGAGGTCATTCCGTTCACCGAGATCGCCCGTACAGCGATGCAGAGGTATCCGCGACGAGCGATTCTCGGCCTCTCACTCTTCGTCGGCCAGGCGTTCATGTACAACGCCGTCGTCTTCGATCTCGGTTCGATCCTCAGCGGGTTCTTCGACGTCTCCTCAGGTGCGGTGCCCTACTACATGGTCATTTTCGCGATCGCCAACTTCCTCGGGCCGCTCCTCCTCGGCCGTCTCTTCGACACGGTCGGCCGGAAGCCGATGATCACCGCCACCTATTTCGGCACCGCCGGCATCGCGGTCGCGATCGCGTTGCTGCTGATGAACGGATCCCTCACGGCCTGGTGGTTCTTCCTCCTCATCTCGGTCACGTTCTTCGTGGCCTCCGCGGGGGCCAGTTCGGCCTACCTGACGGTCAGTGAGGTGTTTCCCCTGGAGACCCGGGCACTGTCCATCTCGCTGTTCTTCGCGGTGGGCACGGCCGTGGGCGGCATCACCGGGCCGTTGCTGTTCGGCCAGTTCATCCACAGTGGCGAGGAAGACCTGCTGGCCGCCGGTTTCATCATCGGCGCGGGCGCCATGGCCATCGGCGGCCTGGCGGAGTTGTTCTTCGGCGTGCGCGCCGAGCAGCAGTCCCTTGAGAACATCGCCGCACCGCTCACGGCGCAAGAGGCGGAGGCCGACTGGCGCGAAGAGCCCTCGCCGCAGGCCGAGCGTGAACGGGCGATGCCGGAGGACGTCCGGCGCCGGGCCCGTGAACGAGACCAGAGGGTCGCGGACCGTACGGCGCGCAGACGCATCCGTGAGCGGTCCGGACTGCGGAAGTACATGCCGGGACCCGGCGACTCGTTCTACTCACCGGGCATGTCCGGCACCACCGGGCCTACCAGCCGGTCCAAGGCCATTGCCGACCGGGCGCTCGACGACGAGATCGAGCAGGTGACGGAGACACTCCGCGAACAGGGGACGACGCGGGGCGCCGACCTCGAAAAGGCCGTCCACGGCCGCTCGTGGGGGCCTGGCAGATTCCGGAAGGCGCTTCGTGAAGCGGTTCGGGAATCCCGTGCCGAAGCGCGGCCAGACGACGTCTACGCCCCGGCCGGTCGGCGCGAGAGCCGGGACCGACAGGACGGCGGTCCTCCAGAGGACCGGCGTGACGGGGACGGAAGGTGATGAGGCGGGACCGGCCCGCCTCTCCGGCCCTGCACCGAAGCTGACGAAGACCCGCCGCGCACGCGGATACGCCCTGAGCGGCGGGCTCTCATACCGGAGGGATGAATCTCTCCGGACGATTGGGCCTTCCGGGGGCACCCGCGCGAGGCTCCCGCGCGCGAACCTGACCGTATGGGAGACAAGTGCCGATCGCTTGTGGACCGAAAGGTCCCACACCGACGGATCGTCTCGGTACCGGCCGGAACTGACTGGCGAGAGAACGCTCTCGCGGTGTGGAACGGAGTTACGCCCCCCGGGGGCCTCCCCCGGGGATGGAGGTGAAGTGGGAATGACGGTACCCGCCCGACGGATACGGCCAAATGTACCTATGGAGCGTGCGCGGGGCTGGGTGCGCAGCCCGCTGATGGAATTCGACGACCTGGTCGGTCGGATGGAGGGGCTCCTGGAGTCCAGTGTCGGCGGGGCGGCGCCCATGACCGGGCCCACAGCGTGGGCACCGCTCGCGGACGTGACCGAGACCGACGATGCGTTCAAGATCGAGGTCGAGCTTCCGGGTGTGAAGCCGGAGGACGTCGACGTCGAGGTGAACGGTCAAGAACTGCTCGTCACGGGTGAGATCAAGGAGAAGGAACGCGAAGGCATCGTGCGTAGCAACACACGGCGCACCGGCCAGTTCGAGTACCGCATGCTGCTGACAGGCGAAGTCGACACGGAGAACGTCGAGGCCACCATGTCCGATGGCGTGCTCAGCATCACGGCGCACAAGGCGGAGGCCATGAAGCCTCGTCACATCGAGGTCAAGTCGAGTAAGGACGGCGACGGCAACGGCTAGAGCCGTCCGGCCCCCCGTCCCCCTCCCGGAAGGGAGGGGGCCTTTCAGGCGCAGTGGCCTGCACCACGGCGGCGGACGGGTTGCTCAGAGTGATCCGTCCAGGACCTGCCAGATCCTGGTCGCGACGTGCAGGTTGAGGCGTGTGTCGGGCTGCGACAGGTCGTGGCCGCTGATCTCCCGTATGCGACCGAGCCGGTAGCGCAGGGTGCTGCGGTGGATGGTGAGTGCGGCGGCGGCGTCTTCGTACTTGCCGCCGCAGTCGAAGAAGAGGGAAAGGGTCCGAACCAGGTCGCAGTGGTGCTCGGCGTCGTAGTCCTGCAGCGGACCGAGCCATTCACGTACGAACTCCTCGGCCTTTCCCTGATCTTCACCGGAGGTGAGGATGCGGTAGAAGCCCAGCTCGTCGTATGCGGTGGCGCCCGCGGGGGTGCTGGAGTGACGCCGGAACTCCGACGCGCGCACCGCTTCCTCGTAGGAACGGGGAAAGTCGTCGAGAGATTCGGCCCGCCCGCCGATGCCGACACTTCCCTCCGTGGAGCCCAGCGCCTCCGCCACGGCTGCATGCAGGGCATGGGGCGCAGCGGCGCCCTGCACGGCGAGGACGGTGATCCCCGAGCGGCGGCCGAGCAGGAACCGCAGGCCGAGACCAGTGGCTGCGCGACTGACCGTCTCGGCGACGGTGTCCGCGGGCTTGTCCCTCCACTGCACCACCACGAGGCGGTGGTCTCCGTGCAGGTCGTGGCCGACGGCTTCCGCCCGGGGGTAGGCGCCTGCGTCGTCCGTGCCGGTGATCAAGTCGTCGACGAGTTCGCGGCGCAGCCGGAGCTCGGTCTCCGCCAGGCGCCGCTGGTGGGACATCTCAAGAGCGAGTGCGACGCAGGCGTGGTCGAGCACGAACTCCTCGTGAGCTCCGGCGGTCCTGCCGGGGTCGATGAGCGAGATCGTGCCGAACACCTTGCCGCGGTGCTGGGCGATGCAGGTGAGGCGGCTCCCCGCACGGACGGGACCGGCGCGCCGCATGCCCCTGTGCACCTCCTGCTCGCGACCGGGCCCGGGTTCCGGGTACGGTTCCGGGCGGCCGGAACCTGACCAGACCCGGAGATTCCCGAAGGGGTCCTCAATGGCGACGGGGAGGCCGGTGAAGGCGCGGACCCTGTCCGCGATGCCTTCCTCGCTCTCGGCCGAGGCATGGCTGAGAGCTTCATGCACGGATCTCTGGAATTCGAGTTCGGCCACCGACTCGCGCAGCTGGGCGATCGCCTTGCCGCGGTCGTGGTGGGCGCGGCGCAGCGCCGAGGCGTGGTCCCGCTCCGCCCTCCGCCCTGCGGCGTTGCTCAATGCGGCCGAGGTCTGGTGGGCGAGGGCGTTGAGCCGGAACTGCTCATCGTCGGATATCCGCTTGGCTGCGCTGACCACGAGGCATCCGATGATGCCCGGCGGTGAGCGCAGTGCGATCGCCTGGCACCAGTGGCGTCCATGAATCTGGACGGCCCCGTCCTCAGCGCCGAGCGCTTCGACCTGATCGTCGAGATCCGGGCCGGGGGCCCCGTCCCTGTTGTCAGGCGCGCGCACCCACGCCTCGTCGATGCGTAGGTAGCCGGCCTCCGTCCTGCACGGGCCGAGCGTGGCCACGGCTGCCATGGCCATGCGCAGCACGTCGTCCTCGTCCTGCCCGTCGAACATCTCGACCGACAGAAGGAAGAGGTTCCGCAGGCCGGTCGGGTCTTCCCCGTTCCATACGTCGAGGGCGGAGGGCTCCTGCTGCCGTGCTCTCGGATTGACACCCATGTGGTGATCCCGTGCTCGGTACGGCACTCCCTCTCCCAGGCTAGTCACGAACGAGGTTGCCCGCCTGTTCGCGGACCGGCCTCGACCTGTGTGCCCCGCCGGTACGAGCTCAGTGGGCTCACTTGGACCTCCGGGGCGCATGCGCCCCTCCTCCACGTCCAGGACCGTTGGAACCGACGCGCGAGCACCGCGTGAAGTGGAAGCGGTGACGGCGGGACCCGGGGGCTTCCGTCTAGTGGCGTTTGTGGTCCGGCTCCGTGAGATGACCGCTTCCGGCCGGTAAGTGACCGCTGGAGGAGGAGGCATCTCATGGGCAGGGCAGTGGGGATAGACCTCGGGACGACGAATTCGGTGATCGCCTTCTGGGAGGGCGGGGAGGCGTCGGTGGTCCCGAACGCGGAGGGGACTCGTACGACGCCGTCCGTGGTGGCCTACACCGACACCGGTGAGCGGCTGGTCGGGCAGCTGGCGCGGCGCCAGGCGATTCTCAATCCCAAGGGCACGATCTACTCGGCCAAGCGCTTCATCGGCCGCAACTACGACGAGATCTCGGATGAGGCGAAGGCCGTGGCGTTCGACGTCGTCGAGGGTGAGGGCGGTGTCGCGCGGTTCGAGGTCCGGGGGAAGCAGTACGCGCCGGAGGAGATCAGCGCGCAGGTCCTGCGCAAGCTCGCGGACGACGCGGGGAAGGCGTTCGGCGAGAAGGTGACCGAAGCGGTGATCACCGTGCCGGCGTACTTCAACGACTCGCAGCGCACGGCGACGAAGGACGCGGGCCGCATCGCGGGGCTGGAAGTCCTGCGGATCATCAACGAACCCACCGCCGCCGCCCTCGCCTACGGCATGGACAAGAAGGAGCACGAGAGTGTGCTCGTCTTCGACCTCGGCGGCGGAACGTTCGACGTCAGCATCCTGGACGTCGGCGACGGCGTGGTGGAGGTGAGGTCGACGGCCGGCGACGGCCACCTCGGCGGCGACGACTTCGACCGCCGTCTTGTCGATCACCTCGCGGACAGCTTCCAGCGGGAGAACGGCATCGACCTGCGCAGCGATCCGCAGGCGCTGCAGCGGCTCTTCGAGGCGGCGGAGAAGGCCAAGACGGAGCTGAGCTCGGTCACGCAGACGCAGGTCAGCCTGCCGTTCATCACCGCGGACGCCGCCGGGCCGAAGCATTTGACGGAGACGGTGATGCGCTCCACGTTCGAGCAGATCACCGCCGACCTCGTCGAGCGCTGCCTGGATCCCGTGAAGCAGGCCATGGCCGATGCGAAGATCACCGACAGCGACATCGACGAGGTCATTCTCGTGGGCGGTTCCACGCGGATGCCCGCGGTGCAGTCGCTGGTCCGCCGGCTCACCGGCGGCATGGACCCGAACATGAGCGTCAACCCCGACGAGGTCGTCGCGGTGGGCGCCGGCATCCAGGCAGGGGTGCTGAAGGGCGAGGTCAAGGACGTCCTGTTGCTGGACGTCACTCCGCTCTCGCTCGGGGTGGAGACACGCGGCGGCGTGATGACGAAGATCATCGAGCGGAACACCACGATTCCCGTGCGGCGCTCCGAGACCTTCTCGACGGCCGAGGACAACCAGCCGGCCGTGGACGTCGTGGTGCTCCAGGGCGAACGGGAGAACGCC